>CANRIL010000004.1 GCA_947630625.1 uncultured Clostridia bacterium | reverse complement strand
TCGCCGTCCCTGCATGATGCTTTTAAAAAATCTCACCTTTTTTCATTTTGGAGCTTGACTTTTGTTAGCAGGTCTTTATGTTTCTTTGAGTTTTATAGGAACGTATATAGTTTCGGAAAATTGTCTGCTTTCCTCGACGTAGCATTCAAGCTCGTAATCATCGCGCCGCTCAAATCGGCTTTCGGGGAGCCAGACATTTTTTATATAGTCCCATGTCCTGCGGATCGTTTTGACAAAATCAAAATGTGTCGCCGCCGGTGTCCTGAAAACCGCGTACAGTCCGCCGGAAATATTGATCCTGGACGTGCCGCTTTTATCTCCTTCGGCATCATGCTCGGAGACACCTATCCAGTAGTCGAGCTTTTCTTTCTCCGCGTTCCAAAGGCAGACGCCGTAATCGACGATTTGCCTACCGCCTGAAAGCGTTTTTGAAAGACCGCGCGCGTTATATTTGTTCCAGAAGTTCGGCGGAAATTCCTCGTCGCTTGGGAAGGCGACGACCGCGAAAGGGTCAAGATCAATGATGTCGCACAGAAACTCGCTGCCTTTTGGGAAGAGCTCAAATCTGCCATACAAAAAGAGACTGTTTTTCGAGCGCCTGTATTCCGTCGGAAGAATGCGGTGTTCTGCCTTGAACGCGCGTATAAAATTTTCCTTTGAGTTGAAGCCGTATTCAAACGCGATGTCGCATATCGGGCGGCTTTCTGTCTCCATGCGAGCTACTATTTCGGAAATGCGGCGTTTTCGGATGTAGCTTGCGGGAGTCAGCCCCACGAGTTTTTTAAAAATGCGCAGGAAATGATATTCAGAATAGCCGATCGCGGCGGCGACCTGACCTATGCTGATATCGTTTTTGAGATTTTCTTCGATATAATCTATCGCTTTCCCGATTGTGCCGAGGCTTTCCATGACGTTTCCTTTCTGTGATCACAAATGTATTTTATCACAAAAACAAAGAACATGATTGATAAAAATTGCGGTTTATCATATAAAAGCGGCAGACTATCATTAAAAGCCGGAAAAGTTTTTCAAAAATTTTTGTATATCTATTGACAATCTTATGATTGTGATGTATACTCTTAATAAGAGAATAAGACTGTGCTATAAAGCGGCAAGCTGCGCCGCAAACCGACGCAAGCTTAAGCCTATTCATATAAACATGAAAAAGAGGACGCCCATGCTGTTGATGTGCGAGATGTGACCATCTGTTACAAAATCGAAGACGAAGCGCAGTTCATATATAAAATGTTCATAGCTGACGACGGATGAAAACGCGTATGATTCCGCAACATAAAACTTGATCGAAGGCTTGTATTATTTTTACCGACCGGAAAGTTTACATAATTAAAAGGAGACTTACATATGGGAGCATGGGGAACGGGTATTTATTCAAACGATACGGCTGAGGACGTAAGGGATTTTTGCGGTATGATTTTCCCGTTTACGAGCGTATCCGAGGGGAACCGCATCGTTTTTGAAGAATTCGCGGAGGTCGCTGATGCCGAAGTAATTGACGACGACGCGGCTTCATTTTGGTATGCGCTGTCAGACTGGCAATGGAAGCGCGGGATTTTGTCTTCGGAGATCAGGGAAAAAACGCTTAAGCTTCTGGACGAGCATGCAGGCATTTCCGATTGGGAGGAAATGGGGAATCCGTCCGATGTAAAAAGAAGACTCGCCGTTTTGGAGCAGCTTAAGAATCGTTTGAACTCCCCGATGCCGCCGGTCAACCTGCCTAAAAAGCGACTCGCGAAGCCTAAACACAAAGTCGGGCAGATCGTGATATTCAGGGCACATATAAACGATGAATCCGAGTTTTGGAAGATGAAATATTTGAACGATCCGTTTATGTATCAGGATGATAAACTGGCCGGGACGGCAGCCGAGCTTCCTTCGGAATGGAATGCCCAGGGGAAATATATGGCGATCCTCTGTGTTGGAAGCGAGAAAACGCCGTATTCGAAATATCTTCCCGATCTATATGAAGAGAACTCGGTTTATGCGTTTTACGATCTTGTCTCAGATTGCCCGCCGGATATCGAGACGCTGCGCCGGTGCGGATTTCTACCGATCAGATATTTTGAGTGGAAGGATTTCAACCGCAATATCATTGACTATGTCGGCTGGACATATCGGTTTACGTTGGCGCTTGAAAGCTTTCGCGCTTCTAAAAATTCGGATATAGACGGATCATTCACGATAAACGACGAAAGCGAGGCGCAGCGCTTCTGGCGCGGGCTGGAGCGGAAGAATTATCTCAACGACGTGGACGGTTATTTTAACCTTGCAGGCGCTTTTCTTTCATGCTTCGACGCGAAAAAACTGTTCGAAGCGGCGGGCGTGCGTCCTGATACGCTGCTCGATGATAATATGGAAAATCCCCGGCTTAAGGAGCCGGAGGAGATCAATAAACTGATACGTCAGAGGCATGAAATAAGGTTGTCATCATATGAGGAAAAATAAATCCGGATCCCCGGAGGCGGTGACGCCGCATTTCGGCCGACGCCAACCGCCGCGCGGCTCAATTGATTTTTTTGATGTCGCCGGGAAAATGGAACTGACAGGCTCGGCGGGTCAAAGCGGGAAATTGTACCGCCGTTTTCGACCTGCCGGATACTGCGCCCGTGTTGTCGAGAGTATTATACATCGTCAGGCGGCAATATCGCACAGAAAAAATGTCCGCGAAACGGCGGTTGAGCCGTTTCGCGGACGTGCAGTTCTTCGGGAAAATTTTTATGCGTCTGCGTGCGACGCCCCGGCGGATTTTGCTTCTAAGGCGCATGTCAGAAACGCGTGGAGCGAATAAACGTGCATTCCGCTGACAAGTCCTGACGAGCCGGGCAGATAAGAATTTTTACCGTACGGGCAGTTCAGTTCAAACGGAGCCGGATTTATAAGCAGCACGGGAACCGTTTTTCTGCCGCTTAAAAGGTGAATCCCATAGTCGGGTATAGGCGTCCTTTCAGTCTCCTTCGAGTACCATATGACTGACCAGATCCTCGCTGGTGGGCGCGTGTGTATGCGGGAGCTGTACATGCCGTCCTCCGTGAACGTCAGCTCCTCCTTTATGCCGAGCGTATTCCATAGCTTTACGGTGTAAACGATGTCTCCTCCGTCGACGATGAAGTCACAGACGGAGCCGTTTTTCGTCCCGAAGCACCAAAGGGGATGAGCGGGACGGAGAGCGTATCCGTTTCTTGCACAGTGGATTTTCAACCTGATATAAAGCGATATACGTTTATATAGAAATCTCAGCACGCGGATAAATCGCGGCAACAGATACAGAGCGGCGGCGATGGCAAGTATGTTTGTGATGCCGCGCAGAGCGTACATTATCTCCTGTTTCATTTTTTGTGACCTCGTTTCAAAATATTTATCATCATTGACAGTATATCACGAATCCTATACACTGTCAATAGACTGCGTTAAGAAATTTTCAGCTTTTGAAGTCGGTTTACATGATACAACATTCAGCCGAGGCGCGCATTTTTTATTTGATTATTTTCCCAAGATGTGATAGTATATAATTAACTCGACATGAAGGGGAAAATGTTTGCCATGCGGGATATACTTTTCACGACGGACGAGGGGATATTTTCATACCGCGTGGCGGGTGTGTGCGTTCACGACGGATATGTGCTCCTTCAGAATACGGACAGCGATCCGGGCTATGCGTTTCCGGGCGGACACGTTGCGTTCGGCGAGACGAACGAAGAAGCGCTCGTTCGGGAGTTTTATGAAGAGATCGGGGCCCGCATAAAAGTCGGCGCTCTTCTCTCCGCGGCGGAGATATTTTTCCCATGGAACGGCAAGCCGTGCCAACAGATCTACCTTTATTATAATATTGAGCTGATCGGCGGGGACGTTCCCGGATCGGGCAGCTTTAAGGCGCGGGAGCAGATCGAAGGGCGCGAGTTTGATATACTCTATCACTGGGTGCCGATAGATTCACTTGATAAGGCGGAGCTATATCCGCCGCAGATGAAAAAGCTGCTTTCGGACGGAACAGACGGCGCCGTGCATTTTGTTTATAAGGAAGTTTAAAAATTATGATCGAGCTTGACGCTGGCGGGGAAGAGTTCGTATTTGAAAACGACTGGGACACCGCCGTTCCGATAACGGTCCGCAAAAAGGACGGGGAAGACGTATATATCGAGGTTTTCCCGACATATGAGGCGGAGGCGCGCGAATTTGAGAAGAAATTTTCCGCCGACCCGTTCTCGCCGGAGGCGCTCGCTTTCATATGGGAACATATCGGCTTGCCGATGCAGGCGCGCGGATATGAGGACGAGAAAAAATTCCGGCACAGATGGTATTATAATTATGTTCTTCGCAGCCGAGACGAGGTCAACGAATCGGCGATCATCCCGGAGACGGTGCGGCTGACGCGCGGCGTTCTTCGCGGGAAAAAGAACCGCACGACGTTTGATTTGAGGCGGTATATTTCCGAGGAAATAACGACGTTCGTTACAGTCGTAGACGGTGAGATCGTCGCCGTTGCCGCTGAAAATGCGGCGTGTTCGGGCGATTTTGATGATGACCCTGAATGCGAAGGCACAACGGAGATCGGCGTTGAGACTGCCGCCGGGCACAGGCGGCGCGGATATGCTTCATCATGCGCGGCGGCGCTCGCGAAAACGCTGCTTGATGAGAACATATATGTGACATACGAGACTGACTGCGACAATACGGCATCCCGCAAGACGGCAGAGAGAGCCGGTTTTAAGCTTTACGGCAGATGCTATTACTACGTCATGCGGAAAATGCCTCAGGATTGAAGAGAAAATCATATTTTCAATTAAACTATAAAAGTTTTTGCAGAAGGGGCGAAAAGGGAGTAGGACACAATGCCATACGATGCGGCTGTACTTGCCGCGGTCTGCCGCGAGGTGAACGAGATGCGCGGCGCGCGGTGTGAGAAGGTTTACGGACTTTCAAATGAAGAAATATCTGTTTTGCTGCGCGGTCACGGCGAGTCGCGCAGACTGTATATAAACGCCGGGTCATCAAATCCGAGGATGTGCATACAGTCCGAGGAGAGCGAGAACCCGACGACTCCGCCGAGCTTCTGCATGATGCTGCGCAAGTATCTTGGCGGGGCTGTATTCATGGGAGCCGAGCAGCTCGGCTCGGAGAGGGCGGTCAGGCTCTCGTTTTCGACGCGCGACGAGATGGGCTTTACGTGCGAGCGGTATCTCATCGTCGAGATAATGAACAAATACAGCAACATAATATTGTGCCGCGACGGGGACAAAATCGCGGGAGCCGCGCGCGTCGTGGATTTTACGACAAGCAGGCTGCGGCAGGTGCTGCCAGGCATGACGTATGAGCCGCCTCCGAAGCAGGACAAAAAGGACATTCTCGATGTCGACCGGGACATGCTTTTCCGCGCGGCTGCCGAGGCGGGAGATGTGCCGACGGACAAATTCCTGATCCGCAATTTTGCGGGGCTTTCGCCGCTCTTGTGCCGGGAGATCGCATACCGCGCCTCCGGCGCGGTCGACGCGCCCGTATTTGACTGCGACGGCGGGCGGCTTTGGAGCGCTTTTTCGGAGGTGCAGGAGATCATCCGGACCGGCGAGGCGTCAGGGCTTACGCTCGTCTATGACGAGAGCGGCAGACCGCTCGAATTCGGCGTTCTGGATATTCTCGAATACGGCGAAAAATATGAAAAGAAGCATTTTGAGTCTCCGTCGGAGCTGATCGAGTCGTTTTACCGCGAGCGCAGCCGCGTTGACAGGGTTTCGCAGCGCGGGCACGATGTCGTAAAGCTCGTCGCCGCGGCGAGGAAGCGTGTGGAGCGCAAGCTCGAAAAGCTGCGGGAAGAGCTCGAACGCGCCGGGGAAGGCGAGAATTACAAGCATATCGGCGATATCATCAATTCAAATCTTCACCTGCTGAAGCGCGGCATGACGGAGGCGGAGCTTGTCGATTACTATGACCCCGAATGCCCTCTCGTGCGCGTTGAGCTGAACGGGAGGCTGTCGCCGTCCGAGAACGCGCAGTTCTATTATCGTCACTACGCGAAGTGCAAGACATCGCGCGTCATGACCGCGGAGCAGATAAAGCTCGCGGAAGCGGAGCTTTCATACATTGAGACGGTCGAGGACGCGCTTTCGCGCGCGAGCGGAGACACCGAAATTGACGAGCTGCGCGCGGAGCTCGCGGCGGCGGGATATGCAAAGGCGCTGAAATCGAGCGCGAAGGGGCGTATCAAATCGCAGCCGTCGCATCCGGACAAATATGTTACGACGGACGGATATACTGTCCTTTGCGGGAAAAACAATCTTCAGAACGATAGACTCACGCTCAAAACGGCGGCGGGGCATGACTGGTGGTTCCACGTAAAGGGCGCCGCCGGAAGCCACGTCATAATGGTGACGCCGCCGGGCGACGAGCCGCCGGAGATCGATTTCACCGAGGCGGCGATGATCGCGGCGGTCAATTCAAGCGTTTCGGGCGGCGTGAACGTACCGGTCGATTATACGCAGGTCAAAAATATAAAAAAGCCTTCCGGTTCAAAGCCCGGATACGTCACATATAAGACGAACTGGACGGCATATGTCACGCCTGACCGCGAGCGCGTTTCTGCGATGAAGGTCAAAAAATAAAGGGGGGATTTTATGGGCTTGCCGCATGAGTTCGAGCCGGAGAAGCTGTTTTGTGGAGTCCTTTATACGGATGAGGCCGCGTACTGCCGCGCTAAAGCGCGGCTGGTGTCGGAATACGGGGAGGTTGACCTTGAATCGGAGGCGATGTCGTTTTCGGCGTTCAGCGATTATTACGGCTACGAGATGACGGGAGAGGTGAAAAGGCGCTTTTTGTCGTTCGCGGAGCTTGTGCCGCCGGACAAGATCGCGGACATTAAGCTGAAAACGAATATGTTTGAGGCTGAGATGTCCGTTGACGGAAAGCGGACTGTAAATCTCGACCCCGGTCTTATCGGGCACGGGCGGCTGCTTCTGCCGACGACGAAGCCGGCGGGGCACAGGATCGCGCTGCGTGACGGGATATATATCGAAATGACGCTCTTTTATTCGCGCGGGAAGTGGCACGGTTTCCCCTGGACGTACCGCGATTTCAACTCAGACGAGGTGCAGGCGGTCATGACACGCATACGCCGCATATATATACAGAAGCGGCGAACAATGCTGAAAAACGGGGAGCTTATATGAAAGAAAAACTGCGCGTTACGGAATATATGCTGAGCACGGGCGGGAGGGCGCGTTTCCGCGCCGCCGTCGTTTCCGACACTCACGAGACCGCGCCTTTGCCGATAGCCGACGCCGTGCGCGGAATCAAACCGGATATAATCATTCTTGCCGGCGATGTCGTTGAGGCAAAGACAAAAGCTTCGGCAGCGCTTCACGACGGGGCGCGGAGCGCCGCCGCATATGAGCTGATACGGATGCTTTGCAAAATCGCGCCCGTCTATTACGGGCTCGGCAACCACGAGGCTAACCTGACCGAGCGGCAGCGGCGGGAGATCGCGAAGACGGAGGCGCACTTGCTGCTCGACTCATACACGCGGATAAAGGTTTGCGGATATGAGCTTGCGATCGGCGCGGTGTCCCCGTGGGAGGCGACGGAGCAGACGTACAAAATGCTCGATGGGCTGCGGAGGCAGGGGTGTTATTCGATGCTGATCTGCCACCAGCCGGAAAGATACGTGAAGGAATTTTACGATGCGCGCGACGACATAGTCTTTGCGGGACACGCGCACGGCGGACAGTGGCGATTTTTCGGCATCGGCGTATATGCGCCGGGACAGGGGCTTTTCCCCAGATATACGAAGGGATTTTACGGGAACATGCTCGTCTCTGCGGGCGCGCACAACAGCGAGATCATCCCGCGAATAAACGACACTTGCGAGGTGCTTTCGGTCGATTTCGTAGACTGAAACAAATACATTGAAAGGAACGCAAAATAATGGAAAACATAATCAGGGACGCGGCGCTGTCGCCGTCCGGAATACAGAAGATAGAGTGGGTGCGGGCGCATATGCCCGTTGTCGGCAAAATAGAAGAGAGATTTGCCGCCGAGAAGCCGTTTCTCGGAAAAAAGGTCGCGATGTCGATACACCTTGAGGCGAAGACGGCGCGGACAGCGCTGCTGCTGGCGGCGGGCGGCGCGGACGTTTACGCGACGGGATGCAACCCGCTTTCGACGCAGGACGACGTTGCGGCGGGGCTCGCCGCGTCGGGAGTTCATGTTTTCGCATTTCACGGCGCGACGCCGGAAGAATATCACGAACACCTCTGCCGGACGCTTTCATGTTGCCCGGACGTTTTCATAGACGACGGCGGCGACCTGACGGCGATCCTCTGCGAGGAACATCCCGAATACGGCGAAAGGCTTATCGGCGGGAGTGAGGAGACAACGACGGGCGTCATGCGGCTGCGCGCGCGGGCGGCGGCTGGGAAGCTGCCGTTCCCGATGGTGTGCGTCAACGACGCGGGGATGAAGTATCTGTTTGACAACCGCTACGGTACGGGACAGTCGGTTTTTGACGGAATAATGCGGACGACGAATCTCGTCGTCGCCGGTAAGGTGTTTGTCATCGCCGGTTACGGCTGGTGCGGCAAAGGCGCCGCAATGCGCGCGAAAGGGATGGGAGCCCGCGTCATCGTCTGCGAGGTCGACCCGGTGAAGGCGGTCGAGGCGGTGATGGACGGCTTTGATGTAATGAAGATGGCGGATGCCGCGCCGCTTGGCGACGTTTTCCTCACCGTTACTGGCTGCCGCGACGTTGTGACGATGGAGCATATAAGAAAGATGAAGAACGGCGCGATACTTTGCAACGCCGGTCACTTCGACGTTGAGGTCGCCGTCGCCGAGATGAGGAAAAACGCGAAGTCCGTAAGTGAAGCGCGGCACAATATAGAAAAGTTCGTCTTTGATGTAGACGGCGGCGAGCGCACCGTGTACCTTTTGGCGGAAGGAAGGCTCGTCAATCTCGCGTCCGGCGACGGACATCCGGCGGAGATCATGGACACGAGCTTTGCGCTTCAGGCGCTCACTGCCGAATATCTGATAAAGCGCGGCTCCTCGCTTTCGGCGGGAGTTTACGCGGTCCCCGAGGAAATAAACAGAAGCGTTGCCGAAATGAAGCTTGAAACGCTCGGTAAGTCGATCGACTCGCTGACCGAGCAGCAGCGCGAATATATCAGCTCGACAGGCGGCTGAAAAAACTGAAAGGCGGCACTGCAAAATGTATCTTTTTAAAAATATCAGACTTTATACGGGAGAGGCGTCTTACGAGCGAGGCGCGGTTCTGACAGATGGCGATAATGTCCTTTACGCCGGTGACGAATCGGCGCTGCCGGAGGCGGGGGACGCCGAGGTGATCGACGGGCGCGGCGGAATCTGCATGCCCGGACTATCAAACGCGCATTCGCACGCGCCGATGGTGCTGCTGCGCGGAGAGGGAGCCGATCTCCCGCTCGCAGAGTGGCTCGCGTGCGTACAAAAGCTCGAAGAAAATTTCACGCCGGAGACGATATACAGCGGGACGATGCTCGCGATAATGGAGATGCTGCGCGGCGGGATAACGTCGTTTGCAGACATGTATTTTGAATGTACCGACATGATCCGCGCCGTGCTCGATTCGGGCATACGTGCAAACATCTCGCGCGGCTCAACTTCAATTGAAGGGATCGAGTCGCACCGCGCGCTGCATCGGGAATTTGACGGCGCGGAAGGTCGAGTCCGCGTATTTGTGGGGCTGCACGCGGAATATACATCCGATGAAACGGTCGCCCGGACGGCGGTCGAGTGCGCGAAGAAGCTTGGCACCGGCATACATGTGCATCTTTCCGAGAGCGCGCCGGAGGTCGCGGGCTGCTTTGAGCGCCACGGGATGACGCCGCCGGAATATTTCGACCGAGTAGGGCTTTTCGGCGTGCCGACGATCGCGGCGCACTGCGTCCATCTGTCGGACGGGGACATGGACATACTCGCGGCTCGCGGGGTGACGGCGGCGCACTGCCCGGCGAGCAATATGTATCTTGCGAGCGGTGTTGCAAAGGTCACAAAAATGAGGCAGCACGGCGTTTGCGTCGCGATAGGAACGGACGGCGCGGCGAGCAACAACACACTTGACATGTTCCGCGAAATGCGCCTTGCGGCGTTCGCCGCAAAGGTGACGGAGGGGTCGGCGTCCGCCCTCCCGGCGCGCGATGTCATAAATATGGCAACGTCTGTCGGCGCGCGCGCGATGGGATTTGAACGCGCCGGCGTCCTTTCTGCCGGTTCGGCGGCTGATCTTATCCTGCTCGACGGTGAGGCGCTGCACCTGAACGCCACCGATATCCCTACGGCGATCGTATATTCCGCCAATGCGGCCGATGTAAGGCTGACTATGGTCGGCGGCAAGATCCTTTACCGCGACGGGGAATATTTGACTATCGACGCCAATAAAACGGTATGCGAGGGCAGGGACGCCGCGCGCATTTTGCGCAAAGGCTGACGGCGGACTTACCGTAAAAGGAAAATGTTTTCATTTGAATTATCCAAGTATTTTACATCGTTTTGCGCTATATATACATTGTAATGAAATGCGATGTGCGATATAATTTATAAGAATAAATGCTCCGTTTTCGTTGCATTTAAATAATTTGGAGGTTTTTTCACAATGAGAAAACATGTAAAGCTTCTTGTTTGCGCGATAGCGGTCGTTTCCATGCTCGTTGCAATGGCTCTCCCTGCTTTTGCCGCTACGGAAGGCAAGATCACAGTTTCCGATACGTCGCTCGTAACATGGGCGGGGCTCGGCAACATGGGCTATCAGGTAAAGGGCGGCGAGGAGTCCCCGAACGGCTGCCTCGGTCTCGGACCGGTAAGCCCTGAGACGGCTGCCGACGCTCACATCACGTTCAAAGTCACCGTTGATACTGCCGGCACATACACGCTCACGCTGCGTTATGCCGCAAAGCATGGCGACGGACAGACGAGAAAAGCTGATGTCATCGTCAATGACGGCGAAAGACAGAATCTCAAAATCGAAGAGACGACAGACTGGAACGTTTACACGACGATCAACTTCGAAGTTACCCTCAAGAAGGGCGACAACACCGTTAAGTTCGTGAACGACGCCAAGTTTGACAACACGACGATAAAGGCTATCAACATCGACAGCCTCGGATACAAGCTCAAGACGGCTGACGCTCCCGAGACGGACGCTCCGACAACGGACGCTCCGACGACTGAAGCTCCCGGCACAAGCGGCGGCAGCTCTCAGCAGCCCACAGCTCCGCAGACCGGCTTCGCAACGGTTGCAATTGTTGCAGCTATCATCGGTTCCGGCGCATACATCTGCTCGAAGAAGCACTGAGCCTGATATAAGTTATCGGCAAAATAAAGCCGGTACATACACGCTTTGAACACGCCGGGAGGGAAAACCTCCCGGCGCTTCGCGCCTTTGCGCTCTCACTCACGAGTCTTTAAATTTATCGGAAAAAATTCTTGACACGCATCAAAATATCTGATATAATACGCTGTGACGGAAAAAAGAGCCGTCATGGCGATACCATTGCGAAGGGGGGGATATCAAAGATGGCAGAAATCAGAGTCAAAGAGAATGAATCTCTCGACAGCGCGCTCCGCAGATTCAAGCGTCAGTGTGCAAGATCGGGCGTCCTCGCTGAACTTCGCAAAAGGGAACATTATGAAAAGCCCAGCGTGAAGAAAAAGAAGAAAGCCGAGGCTGCAAGAAAGCGCAAGTATAAGTAATTTTATACAGCGGCACGCCGACCTGTTTTTGGTCGGCGTGTTTTTTTTCGGCGATGTTTGCTTGGCGGTTTTTGTACCGCTTGACAGAGACGTTTTACCGTCAGTGTGCCGTGTCAATTATTTATCGGGGTTGTACCGCCAGTGTGTCGTAGGCGTCAAATTGCCAGTAAGCCTGGAGAGCACATGAGCTGTTTTTCGCCGTATATAGCGGATTTATGCCCGATATGACGCGCCTTATCTTACCGGAACTTGACAAAGGGGCGGCGGGCGGATATAATTACACACGCGGAAAACTATATTGCCGGAGAAGAATATGGGCGGGAGATTTGAAAGAACCGAGCTTTTGCTTGGGGATGAGGCGATGAAAAAGCTTGCGGCGGCGCGCGTCGCTGTTTTCGGGGTCGGAGGCGTCGGCGGTTATGTGGTCGAAGCGCTGGCTCGCTCAGGCGTCGGCGCGCTTGACCTGATCGACAATGACACCGTATCCGAATCGAACATAAACAGGCAGATAATCGCGCTGTCAAGCTCGCTCGGAAGATACAAGGTCGATGTCGCGGCGGAGCGCGTCGCCGATATAAATCCGGACGCTTCGGTTCGGGTGAAGAAAACTTTCTTTTTGCCGGAGACTGCCGGAGAATTTGATTTTTCGGAGTACGATTACGTTGTCGACGCGATAGATACGGTCGGCGGCAAAATTGAGATTGCGGTTCGCGCCGGGGAGGCGGGCGTGCCGATCATTTCCTCGATGGGGGCGGGAAATAAGCTCGACCCGACAAAATTTGAGGTCGCGGATATATACGAGACTTCGGTTTGCCCGCTCGCCCGCGTCATGCGGCATGAGCTAAAAAAGCGCGGGATCAGGCGGCTCAAGGTCGTCTACTCAAAAGAGGCGCCCATTGAAACAGGGACAGCGGACAATGCTTCCGGCAAACGCGTGCCGGGGAGCATTTCATTCGTCCCGAGCGTCTGCGGGCTTATAATCGCGGGCGAGGTCATAAAGGACCTTATCGGATACGGCAAATAATTATGAGGGAATTAGAAAAATTTGAATCCGTCGAGCGGAGCATCGTAAAAAAATACAGGGGCGAGCTGTGGAATCCGTTCATCGCCGCCGTCAAGCGGTACGAGCTCGTGAATGACGGCGACAGAATTGCGGTCTGCATCTCCGGCGGCAAGGATTCGATGCTGATGGCAAAGCTGATGCAGCTGCTTCAAAGGACGAATGAAGCGCGGTTTGAGCTCGTTTTTCTTGCGATGGATCCGGGATACAGCGCGGAGAACAGGCAAAGGCTTGAGGAAAACGCCGAGCTGCTCCATGTTCCGCTGACAATATTTGAAACGGACATTTTCGGCGTCACAGATAAGACGGAGAAATCCCCGTGCTACCTCTGCGCGCGGATGAGAAGAGGGTATTTATACAGTGAGGCGCAAAGGCTCGGCTGCAACAAAATTGCGCTCGGGCACCACCTCGACGACGTTATTGAGACGACGCTTATAGGAATGTTTTACGGCTCGCAGCTTCAGGCGATGATACCGAAGGTGCACAGCCTGAATTTTCCGGGCATGGAGCTGATCCGCCCGATGTACTGCGTCCGTGAGGAGGACATCACCGCGTGGCGTGAATATAACGACCTACGTTTTCTGCGCTGCGCGTGCCGACTTACGGAGCGCGCGGAGTTTGACGATGGCGCTTCCAAGCGGCAGGAGATAAAGCGGTTGATCCGTGAGCTCCGCCGCTCGAACCCGAATATAGAAAAGAGCATTTTTCACAGCATCCATTCGGTATGCCTTGATACTTTCCCGGCGTACAAAAGCGAGGGCGAAACTCATTCGTTCCTCGAACGGTATAACAAGATCGACGCCGCTGACGGTGAGGACGACTGAGCCGAACGAGCGCGAGCTTCACAAATAAAAAATGAGCCGGAAAGGCGGGGCAAATTGTCCTTCCTTTCCGGTTTTTCGTTTATTCAAGACGGTATTTGTGTGATTTTTACGCATGATCAAGCGTCACCTGCATGCAGAGAAAAATCAAGTTTGCGGACGAATTACCTTCTGACTTTCGCGTAAAGATTGATCCCCCATGCGGGAATGCAGTATTCACGGCGCAGAAAGAGGCGGTATTCGGGGACGAGCTCGCGGACGAGTGAGGGGAGCGTCGTCAAGTCCTCCGTTTTATGATATACGGAAACGAGCAGGTCAGGCCGGTCACGGCATATCGTGCCGCGCGCGCCTTCGAGCGCCTCAGCCTCCGCGCCCTCAACGTCGAATTTGATGAAATCGACGTGCCGGTCGACAATGTTGTCCAATGGGAGCGCCTGAACTGTCAGCTCGCGCGTCTTTCTGTGCATCTTTGCCGCCTCAGACGAGCCGCGCCCTGCGCCTGAAACGAATTTTAGCTGCGTCTCATGGCTCCAGGCGGCGGCGTTATATGTGAGGATGGTCGGCGTCGTGACGGTGTCCGCGTATGCGCACAGCTTTTTGTACGCGTGCGGCTCAGGCTCGAGCGCGTACACGACGCGCAGGCGCGCCATTTTTTCGACCGCGCACCGCACGGTATCGCCCGTATATGAACCGAGGTCGGCGATCGTTTCATACAGTTCCGGCTCAAGTATCCCGTCTGACGGGTCGGGCGAGGCGGAATCAAGGAGCGGCGAAAGCTCTCCCGACAGCTTATATCGCAGAATCTCCGAGAGCACACGGCGGGATTCGTCGTCCTCAAGTGAAGAATAAAGTTTCGCGAACGCGTCATAGTTCTCGCGATAATATGCCGAATCAAAGAAAACGCTGCCGAACGCCGGCGTGTCGGGACAGAGCAGCGTCCGCTCGGAGGCTATGCGGAGGATATTCGATATTACGTCCGGGCGCGACGTTCCGAAGGCGAGCAGCACCGTGAAATCGCCGAGCCGGCGGCACGCCTCGTCATATGAAATGACGCTGTACCCGCGGAACGTCTGACCGCGGAGAAATCCGTCCGAGGCAAAGACGGCGGCGGCGCGGATACCGCGATTTTCGAGCTCGTCCATGATTTTGTCGGCGCCGTTTCCCGTTCCGTATATGGCGACCGGCTTGTTTGAAGATGAGATGCACTCCCAGACATCGGGCTCGTTGCGCGCCGGAAGCGGATATTTTTCGTTGATCATCATATGTCAGCCCTCAAATCCCAAAAGATGTGAGGCGTTATCCCAGAGGATCGCGCGCCTCTCCCTCTCCGTGAGCCGTAGCCTGTCAAACAGGGAGATGTAATCCTTTGCGCTTATTACGGGATAATCGGTTCCGAACATGACGTTTTCGACGCCGAAGACACGTAACAGCGCTTCCGCCGTCTCCGGCTCCATCGCCCAGAGCACGCTTGAAAGGTCAAAGACGACATTTTTGCGTCCGGCAAGATACGTCTTTGCCTCATCCCATGCGCGCCAGCCGCCGAGGTGCGTCGCTATGACGGTGAGGTCTGCAAACATGTCGAGCACGCGGGCAAGTCTTTGCGGCTCGCTGAATCTGTATTCTGGTCTGTCGTCGCCCATGTGAAAACATACTGGCATTTTTCTCTCGGCGGCGAGCGCGTAAAGAGGCAGCAGCCGTTCATCGTCTATCGCGACAGATTGAATATCGGGGTGAAGCTTGATCCCTGTCAGCCCAAGCTTTAGCGCATGGTCGAGCTCCGCGGCGAAATCTTCCGTATCCTGATGTATCGCGGCGCAGCCGTATGCGAAAAAGCCTTTTTCCCGCGCCGCGTGAATCTCGGCGGAGATCGTTTCGTTGATGTTTCGCACCTGATGCGCACCGGTGGCGACGCCGAGGATCATAAATCCGGAAACGCCCGCTTCCGCCGAGGTTCGGCATAGGTCCTCGACCGTCCCTTCGTGCATCACGCGGAAATTGTAAAATTCGCCGAGGCGGCGCGTTGCTTTTTCCGCGAGATTTTTGGGATATGTATGCGCGTGCGCGTCAAATATTCTTTCCATTTTTTTATTCCTTCCGCCGAAAACCGTTGCGGCCGGCGATTTTTTGTGGTATGATTATTTCGCCGCTGTTCGCGCGCGAATTTATTCAAAGGAGAAATACAGCTATGGATTGCCTTTTTTGCAGTATTATAAAGGGAGACATCCCCTCGAACAAAGTCTATGAGGACGAAAAGATCCTCGCCTTCCGCGATATCGCGCCGGAAGCGCCGTGTCACGTGCTGATCGTCCCGAAGGAGCACATCGAGTCTACGGACGGGATAACGCCGGAAAACAGTGATGTCGTCGCTCACATTTTTGAACACGTCGCGGAAATAGCGAAGCTTGGCGGCGCATCTAACGGCTATCGAGTCATCACAAACTGCGGACACGACGCGTGCCAGAGCGTCCCGCACCTGCATTTTCATGTGATCGGCGGCACGCAGCTGCCCGCGCACTGCTTCCCCGAGAACGATTGAATGTAGTTTACCATAAAACCGCGCGTTTTGCAACATGCGAGGACTGTATCAGTGTTGACGGCAGGGCAGTTAAAAAAGACGAAAAAATTTTTTCGGGAGGCGGAGCTGATTTTACGCTCTGCCTCCCGGATTTTTACCTTCTGACAAATTCGTGATATATGACGCGGACGGCGTCCTCAAAATCGGTGCCTTTTACGCCGACGATGATGTTTATCTCGCACGCGCCCTGGTCGATCATGCGGACGTTTATCGCAGCCTTTGCGAGTGCGTCAAATATGCGGGCGGCGACGCCGGGGCTGCCGACCATGCTGCGCCCGACGACGGCGATCAGCGCAAGGTCGTCTTCTATTGATATATAATCCGGATTGACGGCGCGCTTTATCGAGTCGATCAGGATGTCGTGCTTGCCGGTCAGCTCTTCCGTATGCGCGACTATGGACATCGTATCGATTCCTGACGGGATGTGCTCCGCGTGCACGCCGTTGTAGTCGAGTATCTCAACGATCCGGTGCAGCATGCCGCGCTGGTATGCCATTCTGTCCTTGTCTATCCGGATGACGGAGAAATTTTTCTTTCCGGCGACGCCGGTGATGATGTGTATGCGGTCATAATTGTCCGTTCCGGCAACGATCATCGTTCCTTCGTCTTCGGGACGGTTTGTGTTTCTGATATTTATCGGGATACCGACCGAACGGACGGGGAAGACGCTGTCCTCATGGAGCACGCCCGCGCCCATGTAGGAAAGCTCGCGCAGCTCGCGGTATGTTACGATTTTTATACCGAGTGGGTCCTTGACGAGGTGAGGGTCAGCCATCAGAAAGCCGGAAACGTCAGTCCAGTTTTCGTATATGTCCGATTCGGATGCGCGGGCAACGACGGAGCCGGAAATGTCCGAGCCGCCGCGCGAGAACGTCCTTATCGTGTAGTTCGGCATCGACCCGTAGAATCCGGGAATGACGGCGCGCTCGTGCATGCGCAGCTCCGATGCGAGCGTTTTGTAAGTGCGTTCCTCATCAAGGCTGCCGTCCTCACGGAAGAAGACGACGCCGGAGGCGTCAATAAAATCAAACCCAAGATAGCGGGCGAGGATCAGGGAATTGAGATATTCACCCCGCGACGCCGCGTAATCCCTTCCGGCGCCGCGCCGGAACGATTCGCAGATCGCTTTATATTCCGCGTTAAGGTCAAAGTCGAGGTTCAGCCCCTCGATTATCGCGTCAAATCTTGCTTCGATCCCTTTAAAAAACACCTCAAAGTCGAGCCCGGCGACCGCCATATCATAGCAGGCGTAGAGCATATCTGTGACCTTGGCGTCCTCCGGAAACCGCTTTCCGGGGGCGGAAGCGACGACGTAACGGCGAGAGGGGTCGGATGTCACTATTTCATAAACTTTTTTGAACTGTTCCGGGCTCGCGAGCGACGAGCCGCCGAATTTAGCTGTCTTGACCTGCACGGGAATCATACCTCTTTATATAGAAGTGTCAGTATATTATATGCGATATGAAGTCCCTTGTCAATTCATGAAATGTAAGAATAATATCGCGCGCAAACGCACAGCTTTTGTCGATAATTCAGCATTCCTTAGTACCGGTGTTGATCGGACTTACAGCCGTTTTGCGCGATAACGCATATAAACGCGTGCCGCTTTAAGGCAGAAGGAAAAAACTGAGCCGCCCGTCGATTTTGCCGGGCGGCTCTTGCGCGATTTTTAAGCGTCAGACCTCGGGGCGCTCGCTTTTTCTGCCCGCTCTTTCGGGGAGCGCGTGCGCGTTGGGCTCGACATTTTCGAGCGTGTCATTTTCATCGACTTCGGTGAGGTAGCGCTTTGCCTGAGTCGAGAAGAGCTCATAATATCTGCCGCGTTTATTCATGAGCTGGCTGTGATTGCCTTCCTCAATTATTTCGCCGTATTCGAGCACGAGTATTTTCGAGGCGACTGTCGCACTCGAAAGCCGGTGCGAAACGAATATCGTCGTCTTGTCGGCGCGCAGACTGTCAAACTGGTTGAATATCTCCTGCTCGGCGATGGCGTCAAGGGACGCGGTCGGCTCATCGAGGATCAGAAAATCGGAGTCCGAATAAAACGCGCGCGCGATAGACAGCTTCTGCCACTGACCGATCGAGAGCTCGATCCCGTTTTCTTCGAAATAGCGCATCAGCGGCGTGTTGTAGCCGTCGGGCAGCTTGTCGATGAACTGGTCGGACGACGACTGCTTTGCTGCCTCGACGATATCGTCCTCGTTCTGCTCGCGGGCGATGTCGCCGAATCTGATATTCTCGCGGACGGAGACTGCGTATTTGCCGAAGTCCTGGAAGATTATGCCGAACATCTCATAGAGCTCATCCGTGTCGTATTCGCGTATGTCGCAGCCGTCGAGCAGTATGACGCCCTCGGTCGGGTCATAAAGGCGCGTCAAAAGCTTGATGAGCGTCGTTTTTCCTGCCCCGTTTAGCCCGACGAGCACGCACGTCTCTCCGGCGTCGAGCTTGAAATTTATGTCTTTCAGCACCATGCGTTCCGTCCCCGGATAGCGGAAGCTGACGTGACGGAATTCGATCGTGTGCCCGGTGTGGCGCTTGACGTGGCGCGGCTCCGTAAGGGAGGGGTCGGTGAGGACAGGGACGATATGCTTCTTCTCTGCCATGAAGATTATCATGTTGTCGATGAAGAGCGCTCCCTCGTAAATCGAGGATGTGGTCGATATAAGCGACGAGACGCCGTTTGAAACGTGATTCAGCGCGCTTGTGTAGAGTGAATAGTCGCCGAGCGTGAATATGCCCGTAAAGACGTTTCTCGCGATGACGAGATAGAGCGCGCAGTTCACGACCGTCGTAAAGATCGAGATCGAGATGTGCCAGATGTTTTCATTGATTATGAGCCGCTTGATCCCGGCGAAATATTTTTTGAACGTCTGGCTGAAACGGTCTATGAACGTGTCGGAAAGACCGAAAAGACGTATCTCCTTGACCATGTCCTTGTTTACCATCAGATTGCTGTAATAATCCATCTGACGGCGGTCCTTTGACCGGCGGCGCATATAGAAAAACGTCTTGCGCCTGTAGGTGAAGTTGATGACCGCGGACGGAATGGCGAGCAGCACGACGACGACCGGCATCCACGCGCCGACGGCGGAAAGGATGACGATGAAGCTTACCATGCTGATAAGCGTGCTGATAAGGCTGAACGTCGAGCGCATGATGTTTATCGGGCGCATGCCGGCCTCTCTGTTCGCGTTCTCAAGCTTTTCGTAAAATTCCGGCAGGTCAAAGCTTGCGACATCGACTTCCTTTGCCTTTTTGATGATCTTGATCTTGATGTGGTTCGTCACAAGCTCGCCCGAAATGTTGACAAACATGTTGTAAAGGCTCGAGACGACCGAGTTGAAGAGCATGTAGGCGAACTGTACAATCAGAAGCGCCGTTATCACGCGCCAGCCTTCGCCGGAATCCCCGGCGCCCGTGACATTGACGACGAACTGACCTATTCCGGAATATTTCTCAATGTCGAGCGGCGTGGCGAGAGAATTGAGCAGATCTGCGGCGATCCGCGCGCCGAGCACGGGGATGATGCCGTTGAAGACGCTCATGAAGAGCATTATGAAGAGAAGCGACGGGCGCGCCTCCCATACGAGCTTGAATATGTAGAAGAGTCTGTAACAGAAGCCTGAAACGATCTTGCCGAGATACTCCGGCACCTCCCGTATGTTTTTCGGCTTCGGGGGTTTCAGCTTGTCGTTCTGCCGCCCTGCTCCCGGGGGCGGTCCCATCATAGGTCCCATACTTTTTTGCACCGCTGCGAAACGTTCCGTTCCGCCCTTTCACTTTATACATAAACTAATTTACAGTGAAATTATACCTTAAAAAAACGCCCGTTTCAAGCGGAAACAGCCAAAAAAATAAAAGTTAACAAGCGGGGCAAATGTGAACGAAATATGAACTGATAGACATAGACGCGTCAAAACGGCGCGTACAAAAAACAGCCCCGCGGGAAACTATCGTTTCTCACGGGGCATCTCGGTTTACTGTTCGTCAAATCTATAATACTTTCCGTCGTCGCCGCGCTCAAAGCACGCGCCGTAGGGTGAGTCGAGCAGGTCTATCAGGCGGGATTCGTAATTGCAGACAGTGTTCAGGTCGTAGACGGCAAATTTATCGTCAATGTCTGATTCTTCGCCGCCGTCGATATATTCGTCGTATTCGTCGGCAGTCATAAATCGCCAGCCGCTGTCCCAGCCACGGTCGGCGGGCTCCGGTATTTCGCGGCACGCGACGGCGACAGGCTCTCCGTCGATGATTATCCGGTCGGTGGCAAGACAGCCGCGGGGTCCCGTGAAGTCGTCGGGCAGAATGTCTGAAAGCTCGTCTCTGCTGATATACGGGTCGCCCTCCGGTTCCTCCGTTCCGGCGATCCACTGCTCAAACCTCGACTCGATGACTTTTGACATCTCGCGGTAATATTCATCGCCCCAAGGCAGGAATAAATACGCCTCTCCCTTGAATTCCTGACTCCCGCACCGCTTTTTCCCGAAGTACCTCTCGGCGTAGTCGCATATGTCGCGGAAAAACGAATGCGAATCGTCGTCGCTGAGGTAATACCACTTTGTAAAGTCGACTCCGTCACAGTTGAAGAAGGGCAGCGTGATAACGCCGCGGCACCTGTCGTCCCGCCGTATGAAGCGGCGCAGGTCATAGACTGAAAATCTGCTTCGCACAAGGTATTCGATCTCCGGGCAGGCGTCAAGAAACACGTCGCTCATCAGGTCGTGCTCGATGCAGAAGCGCAGGTATATCGCCATGTGGCTGCACGCGGCTGACTCATCGACGGGAAGGGATTTCTTCCTTATCGTTTCAAGATGTATATGCACGTCGTCAACGATGAGTCCGTATCCGATCTCGCCGCCGTTTTTGTCTATGACGGCGGGGCGGGAAGTGTCGACGACGCTGAGCATTTTGTCAGTCAGCAGATCGAGCAGCGAGTCGGCGTTATTCTTCAGTTTATATTCGATCTCAGTCGGATAGAGAGGAACGAGCTGATAGAAATTCACCTCGTCGCCGGAAGGGAGGCGGCACGCGTATGCGTCTTTGTCATATGCGCCCGGGGTGACGAGCATGACGCCGGAAAATCCGACGCTCTCATCGTAAGTTTCGCTGCTGTCCGAGGACGCCGATACTGTGTGACCCCAGCCGAGCCACGTTTCGTTCTCGATCGGGAGCCGCGCCGCCGTTTTTAAAAGGCGCAGCGGCCAGTACCATTTTTCGCCGCCGCTGCCCGTCATGCACGCGTCAATGTCCCAGTCCGGCGGCAGCGAGATCATGAGCTCCGCGCGTCCGTACATTTCAGGTGAAAGGTTGTCTGGCAGATCCATATTGTGCGCGCCCATGCCGAGCGTCACGAGCGTGTAGCAGTTGTGAGCCGCGTTCGGCGGGATGATGCAGATGTCGAGGTGTATGTCGGGGGAGTAGATCTCGTGAAGAACGTTTTTGTAACCGCCGAAATGTTCCCTTATGTGTTCCTCGACCGCCGAAAGCTCGGCGTCGTCATATACCTCGGTCGGCCCCTCGCCGCCGCAGTAACCGCGGCAGACGGCGAGCATGCTTTCGAACGCGCCGTTGTCCGGGTCGAGCGATTCCGCGCGTTCGAGGTACGAAAGCGCGTCCTCATATTTTCCGAGATGGAAGAGGACGGAGCCGAAGCAGGCGTTCCATCCGGCATCGTCATCGACATCGCCCGTGACGCCGTTCAGCAGCTCTTCGGCGTGCGTGAGCATGTCGCGGTCAATGTCTGACGTTGCGACGGCGAGCTCGCAGTATGCGCGCGCGAGTTCGACCTTGAGTTTTATGTCGAGCCGTTCCGTCGGCAGCGCTTCAATGACGCCGATTATCATGCCGTATTCGCCGTTTTTCCGCCACCGCTCGAGCTGTTCCCAGAATTCGCCTTCCGCCATGTCTCCCTCTCCCTTCCTCGTTTTATACTTACGGGAAAGTAGTATATCACGCCGGAGATAATAAGTCAATCGGTGAGCGATACATTTTTCGCCGAGCCGCTTTCGCAAAAAAAGACGCAGCGCCGCCGGGCAATCGTCAATTCGCGCACGGTCATAACGCGCCTCGCCAAAAGCGTCTTTGAAAAACGATAATGTGCCCGCAGACATTGACTGCGTTTGCGCTTTCTTTGGGCTATACTTTTTTCTGTCGGAGGTGATATTGTGACTGTATACGCTGATGTGCTGTTTCTGGTCAACTTCAGCCTCGATTACGTCTCGCTTTACATCACCGGGCGGCTGCTGTCTCAGCCGATGAAGACGAGGCGGCTGTGCCTTGCGTCTTCGCTCGGCGCGGTTTACGCCGTGGCGGCGCTGTTTTTGGACGTGCCTGAGGCGATATATATCACGGTGACGCTCCTCGTTTCGGGGCTTATGTGTGTCTGCGCGTTCAAGCGACGCGGCGTGCTTGGCACGGTGGGCGCGTCCGTTCTCCTGTTCTCGGTCGGCTGTACGCTCGGCGGCGCGATGACGGCGGTATATTCGCTCGGCGCCGGATATCGGGAGTCGCTCGGCGGGGGCGAGGATAATTCTTCAGCCGCCGTGTTCATCATCGTCGCGGCCGTGGCGACAGGCGCCGTATATATCGGCAGCCGCGTTTTGTCCCGCCGCCGCGGCGTCGGTTCGGCGCACGTGACCGTAACTGTGCAGGGGCGGACGGCGACGTTTGACGCGCTCGCGGACAGCGGCAACCTGCTGCGCGACCCCGCTTCCGGAAAGCCGGCGCTCGTGATCTCGCGCGGAGCCGCGGGGCGGCTTTTGCCGGAGGAAGCCGTTTCGGCGTCGCTTTCGGACGATCCTGCGTCAGCGGCAAAGACGCTTCCCGCCGACGTGCTTTGCCGCGTTCGCCTTCTGCCCGTTTCAAACGTATACGGGCGCGGCATGCTGCTCGGCTACAGACCCGATTCGGTGACCGTTTCGGACGGCAGCGGCGGGGGAAGGGATGTCGACTGTATCCTTGCGGTTTCGTCGGGGAAAGAGGCTTTCGGCGGATTTGACGGCGTGCTCCCGGCGGAGTTTTCTTAAGCGGAATAATAAATCAAAGAAGGAGAGACAAAGACCATGTATAAAAAATTTACATCCTGGCTGACGCGCGTATGTCATCGCGTGCGTTCGGCGCTGATCCGTGCTTTCCGGTTCGCTTTAAACGGAGAAAATTACTACATCGGCGGCGGCGACGTGCTTCCCCCGCCGCTTTCTCCGGCGGAGGAAGCGGACATACTGTCGCGTCTTAAATCGGAACGCGAGCTCTCGCAGGTGCTGATCGAACGAAATCTGCGCCTCGTCGTCTACATCGCGAAAAAGTTTGAGAATACCGGAACGGACGTTGAAGACCTGATCAGCATCGGCACGATCGGGCTTATCAAGGCGGTCAACACATTCGACCCCGACCGGGGGATAAAGCTGGCGACATACGCCTCTCGCTGCATAGAAAACGAAATTCTGATGTATATCCGCAAAAACGCGGGAAAGCGCGTCGACGTTTCGATCGATGAACCACTCAACGTCGACTGGGACGGAAACGAGCTTTTGCTGTCGGACGTGCTCTCAAGCGACGAGGACGAGGTTTACGGCGCGATCGAGCATGACGAGGATTATAGAATTTTGCACCGGGCGGTGGAAAGTCTGCCGGAGCGCGAACAGGTCATAATTACGCTGCGGTTCGGGCTCGGCGGCGGACAGGAGCGGACGCAGGCGGAGGTCGCGAAGATGCTCGGCATCTCGCAGTCATACATATCGCGCCTTGAAAAAAAGATACTTTCCGAGCTGCGCGAGGCAATCGGCTCCGGCATCTGAACCGGACGGAAAATCTTTTTCAATATTTTATCGAAAAATTTGAAAAATGCTATTGCAATTTACGGGTCGGCGTGATACAATACAGTGTATTGTGACGATAATAAAGAGAAGGGGACAGTGCAATGAAGAAGGGTATTCATCCTGAATATAAGGAATGCACGATCAAATGCGCTTGCGGCGAAACCGTAGTGACAAGATCCACCAAGGGCGATATGCGTGTTGAAATATGCTCGAAATGCCATCCGTTTTTCACGGGCAAGCAGAAGTTCGTGGATACGGGCGGACGCGTTGATAAGTTCAAGCGTCGTCTTCAGCAGAGCGGCAAGTGATCGCATATCATAAATGTGCAAAGAGTCCCGGAGTGTCACACGCGCATTGTGTGACACTCCGGTTTTTTGCGTATATGACAACGGTAAGGACGGGAATAACAAATGCCACTTACAAAAGACAACGAAACTGAAAAAAGCGGGGTGAGGCGCGCCGCGCTCGTCGGTATTTACGACGGGCAGACCGTCACATCCGATATGTGCGAGCGGCTTGAAGACGAGCTTGAATGCCTCGCATTTACGGCGGGCGCAGAGGTCGTCTTCCGGCTGACGCAATCGCGCGATGCGCCGGACAACAAAACTTATATCGGAAAAGGGAAGCTCGCCGAGCTTTCAGAGCTCTGCGAGAAAAATGAGGTCGACCTCGTCATCTTTGACGACGAGCTTTCCCCGTCGCAGATAAGAAATATCGAAGACGGGCTGCCGGACGGGGTAGACGTTATCGACCGCTCGATGCTGATACTCGATATTTTTGCGCTTCACGCAGTCACGGGCGAGGGCAAGCTTCAGGTCGAGCTGGCGCAGCTAAGGTATTCGGCTCCGAGGCTTGCGGGGCACGGGGAGGAAATGTCGCGCCAGGGAGCCGTCGGCGGAAACCCGATCGGGACGCGCGGCCCCGGCGAGACGAAGCTCGAACGCGACCGCCGCCGCATGAGAGCGCGGATCGCGGCGCTCGAAGCGGAGCTTTCGGAGCTTGAACGGACAAGACAGACGATGCGCGCCGCGCGCGAGCGCAGCGGAGCCGTCAGAGTTTCGATCGTCGGTTATACGAACGCCGGAAAATCGACGCTTTTAAACCTCTTGACGAACGCCGGGATACTTGCCGAGGACAAGCTGTTCGCGACGCTCGACCCGACGACGCGGAAATATAAACTCCCGTCGGGTTCGGAGATCCTTCTTACAGACACGGTCGGATTCATACGCAAGCTGCCGCATCATCTGATAAGGGCGTTCCGCTCGACGCTTGAAGAGGCGGCGAACGCTGATATTATCCTTATAATAATCGACGCGTCCGACCCCGAATACAAAGAGCATATCGCGGTGACGGAGAATATCCTGCTTTCGCTCGGAGCGGAAGGGAAGCCCGTGCTTTACGTCTTCAACAAGTGCGACCTTCCGGCAAGCTCGCTTCCGCGCGTTGAAGCGGGCAAAGAAGCCGTATATATTTCGGCGCTGACCGGAAGGGGGACGGAAAATCTTCTTGCGGCGCTTGAAAGAATAGTCAGGTCGGCGAGGCGGGTGACGACGTTTTTGTTTCCGTCCACGGATGTGAGGATGCTGTCGCGTCTTTACGGTTCGGGCGGCGAGGTCGTTGAGACTGAGTATCTTCCGGACGGCTCCGTCCGCGTTACGGCGACTGTCGACGAGGCGACGCGCGGGCAGCTCTCGCGCTTTATCGTATAGTTATGGCGGAGAGGGTTTATAAGACGCTCGGAAAGCATGGGAGCGGCGAATTTGAGGACAGGCGCTCCGTCTTTATCGGCGACGCCGCGCACGTCGCGGACGAGACGGAGGCGCGCGGATTTGTCGCCTCGGTGAAGAAGAAATATTCTGACGCGCGCCATCACGTGTGGGCGTACATGATGACGGAGGGCAATATCGCGAGATATTCCGACGACGGAGAACCGCAGGGAACTGCGGGGCTTCCCGTTCTGAGCGTCATCAAGGGCTCGGGCGCGTTTGACTGCGCGGTCGTGGTGACGCGGTATTTCGGCGGCATCCTGCTCGGAACGGGCGGGCTCGTCCATGCGTACACGGAGGCGGCGAAGCTCGCCGTCGAGGACGCCGGCGTCGTGACTTACCGCGAATATGCGACGTTCAGGTTTATCGTCTCGTATTCCGATTATCAGCGGCTGTCGGCAGAGCTTTCGAGGGCGGGAGCCATAACGGATTCTTCCGACTTCGGCGCGGAGGTGACGGTGGAAGCCGCCGTTCTCGGCTCTGCGGCGGACGAATTTTGCGAGCGCGTGTCGGAGATCACGTCGGGCAGAGCGAAAATTTTGCGGCTCGGCTCAAGATTTGATGCTTAAACGGTGCTGTAACGACGCGCAAACGTCGAAAACAAATAAAAAATTGATTTTTACGCAAGTGTTTTCGCGAACGCTTGCGTATATTATTGTTGACTGGAAATCGAGGAGGGGCGATGATGGAGAACATGACTGTCAGGGACATGTTCCTGCAAAGGGAGCACGGGTTCCTCTCGCGTTATGCGTTTCTGACGGAGAACACGCGCGGGCGCGATCATCCGTATGTGCCGTGCGTCAACCGCACGGAGTTCCAGCGTGACCGTGACAGGATCATACACAGCAAGGCGTTCCGCCGCCTCATGCACAAAACTCAGGTGTTCCTTCTCCCCAAGGACGAGCATTACAGAACGCGCATGACGCATACGCTCGAGGTCGCGCAGATCGCGCGTATAATCTGCCGGGCTTTGCGGCTGAACGAGGACCTTTGCGAGGCGGCAGCCCTCGGGCACGACCTCGGACACACGCCGTTCGGTCACGCGGGTGAGGACGTGATGAGGCAGTGCTTTGACCCCGGATTTGCTCATTATAAGCAGAGTCTGCGCGTCGTTGAATTTTTGGAGCACGACGGAGAAGGGCTCAACCTGACGTGGGAGGTGCGTGACGGCATCGTCAATCACTCCGGCGGCGACTTGCGCGGCGGTCACGGCGCGTCTACGCTTGAAGGCATCGTCGTCAAATTCGCAGACAAGATCGCGTACATAAACCACGATATTGACGACGCGATACGCGGCGGGATAATGTGCCTTGAAGATATTCCGAAACCGCTGCGTGATACGCTCGGCGAGACGCACAGCGGCAGGATAAACACGATGGTCACAGACCTCATCGACGCCTCGACCGACAGTCCGGTCATAAAAATGTCTGACGAAATATGCGAGGCGACGATGGAGCTCCGCCAGTTCCTCTTTGAAACCGTCTATATCGACAGCGAGGCGAAGGCGGAGGAATCGAAGGCGAAGGAGCTGCTCGCGAGACTTTACGATTACTTTTACAAAAAGCCCGAGGAAATGCCCGAATTCTTCTATAAAAACTCGGAGAAAGAGGGCGTCGGCAGGGCGGTCTGCGACTATATTTCAAGCATGACGGACAGATACGCGATAGATAAATACAACGAGCTCTTCATACCGAAGGCATGGCAGAAGGTCTCGTACTGAGAGGGGGAATGGGGAATCAATGCCGAGGATACCCGTTTCCGTCATAGAAGAAATAAAGGAAAGATGCGTGATAGAGGATGTTGTCTCGCGATATGTGACGCTTAAGCGCTCGGGCAGCAACCTTTCGGCGAACTGCCCGTTTCATTCGGAGCGGACGCCGTCGTTCTACGTTTTCCCCGGCACGCAGTCGTTTTACTGCTTTGGCTGCGGCGCGGGCGGAGACGTGATCTCATTTCTGATGCGCATCGAGAATCTTGAATATCCGGACGCGGTCAGAAGGCTCGCGGAGAGCGTCGGCGTCAATATCCCGGAAGACGACGGGACGCCAGGCGAGCGCACGATACCGCGAAAGCGGCTGTTCGACATGAACCGGGACGCCGCGCGGTTTTACCGTGACGCGCTGTTTGACGAGCGGCGCGGAGCCGAGGCGAGAAGTTATCTTGCCGGGCGCGGGCTTTCGTCGGCGGTCATAAAGCGGTTCGGACTTGGATTTGCGCCGGACGACTTTTCGATGAGCCGCCGCATGAAGGAGCTCGGATATACAGAAGATGAGCTTGTAGCCGGATTTTTGATGAAGGTGAGCGAGCGGACGGGCAAGCCGTACGATCTGTTCCGCCGCCGCGTCATGTTCCCGATAATCGACACGTCGGGGCGCGTCATCGCGTTCGGCGGCAGAGTCATGGACGGCTCGGAGCCGAAATATTTAAACTCGTCTGATACGCCTGTATTCAAAAAGAGCCGGAACCTGTTCGCACTGAATTACGCTAAGGACAAATGCGCGGAGGAGCTGATCCTTTGCGAGGGGTACATGGACGTGATCGCGCTGCACGCCGTCGGCGTCGAAAACGCCGTCGCGACGCTCGGTACCGCGCTGACGCCCGAACAGGCGCGGATCATGACAAAGTACACGAAGCGCGTGATCCTCACATATGACAGCGACGCCGCCGGACAGCGGGCTGACGAACGCGCGCTCGGGCTCTTGTCGGAGGTCGGGCTTGACGTGCGCGTCCTGAAGCTAAAGGGAGCTAAAGACCCCGACGAATTCATAAAGAAATTCGGCGTCGACGCGTTCCGGGACGCGCTTTCGGGCAGCAGTCCGAGATTCCGGTACGTCATAGATTCGATCAGATCAAAATACGATATGTCGACCGACGAAGGCAGGATACGCGCGATACGCGAGGTCAACGAATATATCTCGCACGTCGGAAGCGCGGTCGAGCGAGAGATATATATCGGTCAGGCGGCGGATTTTTTCGAAATATCGCGCGAGAGTATAAAAAACGACGTTTCGTTAATCATAAGAAAGAGGCGAGGCGCACAGAAAAAGACGGAAGCCGCCGAAATTGCGCGGGAGGCCGCCGGATTCGGCGACCGCGTCAACCGCGATAAGTTGACGCAGCTGCGCGCGGCGTCGTGCGAAGAGACGGTGCTCGGAATGCTTGCGGCGTATCCGGAGTATATAAAGGACGTTACGGGCGAGGGCGGCCTGTCGCTTTCGCCGGAGGATTTCATGACGGAGTTCGGGCGGCGCGCGTTTTCAGCGATCACGGAGATATACCGCGAAAACGGCGCGTTCGACATCGGCGCGCTCTGCGGCGAGCTTTCGGAAGACGAGCTTTCCCGAATAATTAAGCTGGGCGTCGGGCGTGACAGGCTCGACAACGGCAGGGAAGTTTTTGCCGAGAACGTCCGCGCGCTCAGGGCGGAACGGGAACGGCAGCGCGCAAAATCTGACGACGCATTTGAGGCGATCAGACGACTGAGAGAAAAGAATAAAGGAAATACATAAAGGAAGGTCAAAACGAAATTATGGATGAGAACGTGAACGAAAGAGAACTCGACCTTATAGAAAAGGGCAGAGCGAACGGAGGACTCACGCAGAGCGATATCGAGGATGCGATCGGAGACGACGAGGACGTTGATCTTGAGAGCATCGAGAAGCTTTACGACACGCTTGAGAGCAACGGGATCGGAATAGAGGCTGATATGTCGACCGTCGACATCGAGAGCGAGGTTGAGCGCATGGGCAGCGCGGAAGACATGGAAAAGGCGCTCTCACAGGAGGGGCTCGCTATCGACGACCCTGTCAGGATGTATCTTAAAGAGATCGGCAAGGTGCCGCTGCTCGATACGGACCGCGAGCTTGAGCTCGCGAAGCGCATGGCGGAGGGCGACGAAAAGGCGAAGGAAGAGCTCG
Organism: uncultured Clostridia bacterium; assembly: GCA_947630625.1. Lineage (GTDB taxonomy): Bacteria > Bacillota > Clostridia > Oscillospirales > CAG-272 > DTU064. Next base: position 85,801 of record CANRIL010000004.1, on the reverse strand, counting down.
TCGTCGCGAACCTGCGCCTTGTCGTCAGCATTGCGAAGCGCTATGTCGGCAAGGGGATGTTCTTCCTTGACCTGATCCAGGAGGGCAACCTCGGGCTTATGAAGGCCGTTGACAAATTCGACTACACGAAGGGATATAAATTCTCGACTTACGCGACGTGGTGGATACGTCAGGCCATAACGAGAGCGATCGCCGATCAGGCGAGAACGATCAGGATACCTGTCCACATGGTAGAGACGATACACAAGGTTTCACGCTATTCGCGCCAGCTGCTCCAGGAGCTCGGCCACGAGGCGACGCCGGAGGAGATCGCGGAAAAGCTGAATATGACGCCTGAAAAGGTGCGCGAGATCATGAAGATCGCCCGCGACCCCGTCTCGCTTGAAACGCCTATAGGCGAAGAGGAGGATTCCCATCTCGGCGACTTCATAGAGGACCAGGAAAGCCCGGCTCCGCCGGATGCCGCGTCCTACGCTGTTCTCCGCGAGCAGATAGCGGAGGTGCTGCACACGCTGACGCCGCGAGAGGAACTTGTCCTGAAGCGCCGTTTCGGCCTTGACGACGGCAAAACACGCACTCTTGAGGAGGTCGGCAGGGAGTTCAATATCACGCGCGAGCGCATACGTCAGATAGAGGCGAAGGCGCTGCGCAAGCTCCGTCATCCGAGCCGTTCGAAAAGACTGCGCGATTTCCTTGACTGATAAAAACTTTTTCTTGCAAATCCCACAATTTTTCATGTAGAATTTTGTGCATAAATCACATGATTGACGCAATTCGGGACAAAAGTTTAACACATTATTTGTTAAAGTACGACAAGAAAAACCGTGTCAATTTGACGATTTTGAAATGATAATGCCTCAATACTTTTATCAACTTTGACAAATACCGCTTGACATGTTGGGTTGTTTGATGTAAAATATCATAAGAATATATCGGCGGTCGCTTTTGTTACGCGAATTTACCGTAGTATTTAGGAGGAAGTTCCATAATGGGTAAAAAACTTTTATGTCTGGTGCTCGTTTTCATGATGCTCTTCTCGTTCGTTCTGGCAAGCTGCTCACCCGACAGCAGCGAGGACGGCGAAGTCAGCGGTACTAGTGAAGATGACCTCGATGCCGATCTGAGCAATCGAACTCCATATACGCTCACGCTCTGGCTCCCCGCCGGAGAGGGAACGACGGAAGATTCCGTGAAGCAGGTCGAGGCTGCCATCAACGATATACTCAACGCGCAGTTTACGACGGCTGTTCAGATCCGCGTTTTTGACGAGGACGAATACGAGGCTGCCGTTTACGAAAAGATCGAGTCCATCTCGCAGAAGCTCGAAGACGACAGGGCTGAATCGTCCCGCCGCAAGGAGCTCGAACAGAGCCTGCGTCAGGAAGGTCTGACCATGCCTGAGACGACCGCGGGTACAGAGGCTCCGGTCGAGACTTATGTGAATGAGTATTCGCAGAGCCTTAAGAGGTATCCTTCCGTAAGTGAATATCAGTTTGATATATTCCTTATCACGGACTATGATACATATGTAGACCTCATCGACAAGAACGCCATTATGTCGCTTGAGGATAAGCTGAACGGAAGCTTCAAGAACCTGAAGCAGTACATATATCCTTCATTCCTTGACCTGGCGAGGTTCTATCGCGGATCGGTATACGCCATCCCGAACAACCACGGCCTCGGCGAGTATAAGTTCCTCCTTACGAATAAGGAACTCGCGAAGAAGTACGACTACGATCCCGCCGACCTGACGGGTTCTATCGCAAACTGCGAGCACTTCATCCGCAGCGTCGCAAGATATGAGGAAGACAAATCGGTCGTTCCGCTGCTTTCCTGGGTAGACCCCGTCGGCATGTCCTACTGGTCTGAGGACGGCAGCTGGAGCCCGCTCGCTTCCGTTATAAACAACGACTCCACATACAATTCACAGGGAACCATCTCCAACATATTCAGCATGAGCGATTACAAGGCAAACTTCAAGCTCATGAAGGAATTCCAGGAAGCCGGCATGATCGCCGAGGATCCTGACAACGTTGAGAAATTTGCTGTCGGCGTCGTGTCCGCTTCTTCTCTTGCGGAAGTCGAGGCAAAGTACGGCGAAGAGTACGATATCTCCATCTACGAGCGTCCGCACGCAACGCAGGAAGACCTCTTTGCCGGCGCGTTTGCAGTCAGCTCCTCTACAAAGAGCCTTAATCGTTCGCTCGAGGTCATCACGGCCATCAACACGAACCCGGAGATCCGCAACCTGCTCCAGTACGGCGTAGAGGGCGTTCACTACAATCTTAACGATGATAATCAGGTAGTACGCATTCTCGATGAAAACGGGAAGTCCACGTACAACATGAATATCCTTTACACGGGCAACACGTATCTTGCGTATACAGAAGAGGGCATGGATCCTAATCAGTGGGAATACGACAAGGCAAGGAACCTTGATTCCATCCTGACTCCGTTCTCCTTCGTTCCGGGTCTGCGAACAGCTTCGAACGCGTCTAATTTCGCTGAACTTACAAAGCTTGGCAAGGAGTATTATGCAAAGCTCAATGATCTGAAGCTGGAAGATGTCGACGACATGTTCAAGCAGTTCTCATCAGAGCTTACGAGCAACGAGAAATTCTCTCAGATGGCCGGAAATTCATGGGAGTTCGGTCTTAACAAGGTCTACACCGAATACTTCCAGAAGAACTTCGCGGCTGAACAGGGCGGCGAAGATACAGGTGAATCCGGCGGAGATACTCCGACGACTCAGGCACCGACGACTGAAGCCCCGACGACTGAGGCTCCGGCGACCGAGGCTCCGACGGAATAAAATCTACAGTCGGGTCACTGCAATTCGGTGGAACAATAAAAAACAGATACTGACCGGGAGGCTTCATCGCTTCCCGGTCTTTATATCGCTTTGACGGGACTTTATTAAAAAATGATTTTTTTAGTGTTGACACGGCGGGCTTTTTATGGTAATATATTCGATGTGTGCGTGACGCACGACTAAATCTCACACACGACGCTTGGATGTGCGGTCGGTGCCGGTGTTCCGGTTGCCGCATACATGGCGGACGTGGTGGAAAAACCGAAGGAGGACATCAGAAAATGTCTATTATCTCGATCAAGCAGCTGCTTGAAGCAGGCGTTCATTTCGGACACCTCACAAGAAGATGGAACCCGAAGATGCAGGAATACATCTTCACGGAGCGCAACGGTATTTATATCATTGACCTCCAGAAGACCGTCAAGAAATTTGACGAGGCCTATATGTTCGTTCGTGACCTCTCCGCTCAGGGCGGCACGATTTTGTTCGTAGGCACAAAGAAGCAGGCGGCTGACGCCATTAAGGAAGAGGCTAAGCGCTGCGGTCAGTTCTACGTAAACGTTCGCTGGCTCGGCGGTATGCTCACCAACTACAGAACGATCAGAAAGTCGATCCAGCGTCTCTATCAGCTTGAGAAGATGCAGGAAGACGGAACGTTCAATTCGCTCCCGAAGAAGGAAGTTGCCGCTCTCCAGAAGGAGATGGACAACCTTGAGCGCAACCTCGGCGGTATAAAGGAAATGGACCGTCTGCCGGACGCTGTTTTCATCGTCGATACACGCAAAGAGCATAACGCCGTTCTCGAAGCGAAGAAGCTCGGTATCCCGGTCGTCGCTATCGTCGACACAAACTGCGACCCCGAAGACGCCGACTACATCATCCCCGGCAACGACGACGCTATCCGCGCGATCAAGCTCATCTCCTCTGTTCTCGCTGACGCAGTCATCGAGGGCAAGCAGGGCGAGTCCTTTGACAACGCCGCGGCGGAGAAGGCCGAGGCTGAAGAAGCAGAGGACGAAGAGGTTGAAGCTGAATAATCACGTTTTAAAGAGAGGTTTATAATATGGCAGCTATTACGGCAAAAATGGTTTCCGATCTCCGCGCTAAGACGGGCTGCGGAATGATGGAATGCAAGAAGGCGCTCACATCTGCTGACGGCAACTTTGACGAGGCGGTAAAGATTCTTCGCGAGAAGGGGCTTGCGGTCGCAGCAAAGAAGGCTTCGCGCGTCGCGGCTGAGGGCATCGTTGACATCATGCTCTCCGAGGACGGCAGAACAGCGGCTATGATCGAAGTCAACGCTGAGACGGATTTTGTCGCGAAGAACGCTTCTTTCCAGGAATTCGTCCGCGGGATACTCGCAGTCATCCTCAAGAATAAGCCCGCTGATCTCGCAGCGCTCAACGCGCTTCCGTACGACGACAGCTTCACGGTCGAAGGCAAGCTGAAGGACATGGTCTTCACGATCGGCGAGAACATGAACATCCGCCGCTTTGTAATCGTTGAGGGCGTACTTGCAACGTATATCCACGGCAAGGGCACGACGGGCGTTATCGTAAGCTTTGACACGTCTGACGAGGTCGCATCGAAGCCGGAATTCGCAGAGTTCGCGAAGAATATCACGCTCCAGATCGCGGCTGGCAATCCTCCCACATATATCGCAAAGGAAGACGTTCCCGCAAGCGTTATCGACGAGGAGATGGAAGTTCAGGTCACGGCGGCGAAGAACGACGAAAAGCTTGCAAACAAGCCGGACGCTGTGCTTCACAAGATCGTTGAAGGCAAGCTCGACAAGCTCTTCTTCGAGCGTGTCTGCCTGCTTGAACAGCCCTATGTCAAGGAAGACGGCATAAAGGTCGGAAAGTACGTTGCAGACACCGCGAAGGCGCTCGGCGGCGACATCAAGGTGAAGGGCTTCTGGCTCTACGAGAGAGGCGAAGGTCTTGAAAAGCGCGAGGACAACTTCGCGGAAGAGATCGCATCGCTCGTAAAAGGCAACTGACATAAAATTTTTTCGGGAGGCGGTTTTTCCGCCTCCCGTTTTTACAAAAAAGCGTGTCTGGCGGGGGATCCGTTTCCCGAAACCGCAATTTTGTATGTCAAATTAATTTCGGCAGTTATCAAAAAATCGGCTGTCTAAATTCAGTCACGCGACAGGGAGAGACTGCGGAGTATCTTCGTATCTGTCGGCGCGCTGACATACTGACGTGAAAAAATACATTAATTTCGTATAATCGGCAAATTGGTGTTTACAATCGGCAAAAAAATAGGTATAATATAATTCGGGCGTATTGTCGCTCAAAAAACATAAGGATGTATCTTTTATGCAGACGAAATATAAACGTGTCCTGATCAAGCTGTCCGGCGAAGCACTGGCGGGAAAGGGCAGCGTACTTGACTTTGATATGCTCGACAAAACGGCACGCGCAATAAAATCATGCGTCGATATGGGCGTCGAGGTGGCGATCCTCGTCGGCGGCGGCAACATCTGGCGCGGCGCAAAAGGCGTGGGAATGGATCGTTCGCGCGCCGACCACATGGGCATGCTCGCGACAGTCATAAACGCCCTCGGCATCGAGGACGCGCTGCTGCGCGCCGGAGTCAGGGCGATCGTCATGTCCGCGATCGAGATGACCGAGTTCGCGCAGGTGTTCGTTCGCGACAAGGCGGTAAAATATTTGTCCGAAGGTACTGTCGTCGTGCTCGGAGCCGGGATCGGAAATCCGTTCTTCACGACGGATACGGCCGCCGTCATCCGCGCGGCGGAGCTCGGAGTTGATGTCGCGATACTCGCGAAGAACATAGACGCGGTTTACGACCGCGACCCGCGCAAATTCCCGGATGCGAAGCCATTCCGCACCGTTGACTACGACTTCATAATCGAAAATAAGCTCGGCGTGATCGACCTCGCCGCGGCAACGCTTTCGGGCGAAAACAATCTGCCGCTTCTGCTCTGCGCGCTCGAAGACCCGGAAAATATCGTCCGCGCCGTCTGCGGGGAAGACATCGGCACGGTCGTGACACATACGAAATAAAAACATATTAAATAAACGGAGGAGCAAACGATGAAATTCAAGACAGACGAATTTGAAACCAGAATGAAGAAGTCCATTTCTGCTTACTCGGACAATCTTGGGACGATCCGCGCCGGCCGCGCAAATCCCGAGATCCTTTCAAGAGTTTCCGCGGACTACTACGGAGCGCCGACGCCTATCTCGCAGATGGCGGAAATTCGCGCCGCAGACGCGCGCACGCTCGTCATCTCCCCATATGACCCGTCATCGCTGAAGGCGATCGAGCGCGCGATTTTAACGTCAGACGTTGGGATCACGCCCCAGAATGACGGCAAGCTCATCAGACTGGCGATCCCACAGCTCAACGAGGAGCGCCGCCGCGAGCTCAAAAAGCAGGTCGAAAGGCTCGGCGAAGAGGCAAAGGTCGCGATCCGCAATATCCGCCGCGACGCAATGGACCGCGCGAAGGCTCAGAAGAAGTCAAGCGAGCTGACGGAGGACGAGGAAAAGCAGGCTGAGAAGGATATCCAGACGCTGACGGACAAATATATCAAAGAAGTTGACCGCGTGACTGAGGGCAAGGTCAAGGAGATAATGTCAGTCTGAGCGGGAAGCGAATATCGGCAAACTGCGTGTCGAAAGACAGATCTCGGCAGGCAGGCGTTTGCCGCGCACTATGCTTGGGTGTCAGAAAAGGACGGCGGGGCATCGCGTCCCCGCCGCCGCGATTTTCTTTTTACATTGAGTATCACAACGCGGAAATTGACCGCCGCGGAGTATATACCCGGGAGTCACTATGGCTTTATTTGACAAAAACAGATCCGGCTCGTCCGAGCCGGTGCGCGTAGACGAGCGGCTGACGCACATCGCCTTCATCCTTGACGGAAACGGGCGCTGGGCGAAAAAACGCGGTCTTCCGCGCGAATTCGGGCACACGGAGGGCGCAAAAACCTTCAAGCGGATCGTCCGCTATTGCGGCGATATCGGGATCAAGGTCGTGACCGTTTACGCGTTCTCGACAGAGAACTGGTCGCGCCCGAAAAAAGAAGTTGACAGGATCATCTCCCTGCTCGATGAGTATATCACGGGAGCCGAGGACGAGCTTGAGGAAAACAAGATCAGATATACTTTTCTCGGCGACAAATCCGTTTTCTCGGCCGAGATGGCGGAGCGGATGCGCCGCCTCGAAGATGTGTCATCAAAGTATGAGCTGCGCCTGAATATCGCGCTGAACTACGGCTCAAGAGCCGAGATCGTGCACGCGGCGGCGGAGCTTGCGTCGTCCGGCGAACAAATTACCGAACAGTCGCTGTCGGAGCACATGTATACGGCGGGCTGTCCCGATCCCGACCTCATAGTCAGAACGGCGAACGAACGCAGACTTTCAAACTTTCTTCTGTGGCAGGCGGCGTATTCGGAGCTCTATTTTACGCCGACGCTCTGGCCTGATATGCAGCCGGCGGACGTTGACCTTGCCGTCAGGGATTTTTATGCGCGTGAACGCCGGTACGGCGGAGTTACGGGCAAATAGTTTTTAAGGTATATATTTATGTTAAAAAGGATAATAACCGGCGCGGTGCTCGTCCTGATACTCGTGCCGGCTCTGATATATTACAACACTCCGGCAACGCCGATCTTATGGGCGCTGATCGCTGCAATTTCGGTCTGGGAAACGGCGGGCTGCGTCGGTCTGACCGACGCGGCTGATACAAAGGGCAGGGGACTTACCGTTCTGCTCTGCGCGCTCGGCGCGGCGTTTCCGGTCGTTCAGTACGTTGTGGGCGGCGGCAGCGAGGTCGGCGTCAAATATGCGCCGATTTTGCTTGTGGCGGCGTTTCTGGCAGTATACCTGCTTTACGCCTGCGGCGTTTTTGGATTCATCAAACCGAATCTTTCGCCGCTTTCGGAGCTGTTCCTTATGCTCGTGTACGTATCCGCTGCGTCCGTTTCAGTCGTCGCGATCACGCAGTCGGCTTACGGCGGACTTATACTCCCAATCGTTTTTCTCGGTTCGTGGATAACGGACAGCTTCGCGTTCTTTTGCGGAAGCTTTTTCGGCAAGCATAAGCTCATACCGAAGATATCTCCGAAAAAGACGGTTGAGGGAAGCATCGGCGGTGTTGTATTCTGCGGAATTTTCTGCGCCGTCTATGGGTTCGTGATCGATTCGGTGACGGAGCTGTCCGTCAACTACGTCGCTCTTCTTATAACGGGACTTCTGCTCTCCGTCGTCTCGCAGATCGGCGACCTCAACGCGTCGTATATCAAGCGGGAGCACGGGATCAAGGATTTCGGCAGCATTTTTCCGGGTCACGGCGGCATGCTCGACAGGTTTGACAGCGTGATCGCCTCGGCGCCGTTTCTGTATGTGCTGTCGAGGTTCTGTACATATTTTAGTTGAAACGGACGTAAAATTATAGATGAATGATATGACCTCTCAACGCATAGCACTTTTTGGCGCGACAGGCTCGATCGGCAGTCAGACGCTTTCCGTCGCCGATTCCCTTGGCTTGTCGCTCGACGTTATGACAGCCGGTTCGCGCGACCGGGAATTTGAGGTACAGTGCAGAAAATATAGACCCCGGATCGCCGCGATGGCTGACGCTGACGCCGCCGCGCGCCTGAGGGTGTCGCTTGCCGATACGGACATAACCGTATACGGCGGAAGTGACGGCGTCGTGGAAGCTGCCGCCGAGACGGACGCTGACGCCGCCGTTATCGCGATTTCCGGTATGGCGGCATGCAGGCCGATGATAGAAGCGTCCCGCCGCTGCCGCCGGATCTGCATGGCGAACAAGGAGGCGATCGTTGCCGCCGGCGGATATCTGCTCGCCGCGATAAGAGACGGCGGGGCGGAGCTGCTTCCGGTCGACAGCGAGCATTCGGCAATATTTCAAAGCCTTGCCGGAAACAGAAAAAGCGACGTTGAAAAGCTGCTTCTGACCGCGTCCGGCGGACCTTTTTACGGAAAAAAACGCGCCGAGCTTGAAAAGCTTACGGCGAAGGACGCGCTCGCGCACCCAACATGGTCGATGGGAAAAAAGATCACGGTCGACAGCGCGACGCTCATGAACAAGGGCTTTGAGGTGATCGAGGCGATGCACCTGTTTTCCGTGCCGGCGTCGAAGATCGAGGTCGTCATACACAGGGAAAGCATAGTACATTCGATGGTACAGTTCCGTGACCATGCAATAATCGCCGAGCTCGGAGTTCCTGACATGCGCACGGCGATCGCATACGCGATAACATATCCGGCACGCGAGCCGGGCTGCGCCGGGTCGGTCGACTGGCGGACGCTTTCAAGTCTAACATTCGGCGTTCCCGACACCGAAACGTTCCCGCTGCTGGCGTTCGCATACAAGGCGGCAGAGGCAGGCGGAACGTGCCCTGCCGTGATGTCGGCGGCGGATGAGATCGCCGTGGGCGCATTTTTGCGCGGGGAAATCGGATTTACCGACATTTTTGATGTCGTCATGGATACGGTCGGCATCTGCGGCAGAGGCGGCGAGGCGTCATTTGACGAGATCGTTGCGGCTGACACGGAGGCGAGAATACGCGCGGGAGAGCTTTCACGTAGGATCGAAAGATAACGCAAGGGGGAGTGAATTATGAACATTCTGTCCATCATTATAGCGATATTTGTCTTTGGACTGCTTATATTCATTCATGAGATGGGGCATTTCCTGACGGCGCGTGCGTGCGGCGTCACGGTGCTTGAATTCGCTATCGGAATGGGACCGAAGATCTTCTCATGGGTTGGAAAAAAGTCCGGCACCCGATATTCTCTGCGGCTTCTGCCGTTCGGCGGCTTTACGAGCATGGCGGGCGAGGACGAGGAATCGGACGACCCGAACGCGCTCACGGCAAAGCCGCTTTGGCAGCGCTTCATAATTACGGCGGCGGGGTCGCTCTCCAACCTCATAATCGGAATTATTCTGATGACGCTGCTCGTGATATTTTCCGCAAATCTCGGCAGTACGGTCATATATCAGTTCGTCCCCAATGCGGACGGCAGCGAGGCTTTGTCTCAGTCGACCGGACTGCGCGAGGGGGACAGGATCGTCGCCGTTGAGGGTGAACGCGTCCACACGGCGCATGAGCTCTCATATGAGATCATGCGGCGCGGGATCGAACCTATCGATATAACGGTCGAGCGGGACGGGCAGGATGTGACGCTCGCCAATGTACAATTCCCGCTCGCGTCAGAGGAAGGGATCGCGTTCGGCGCGCTTGATTTTTACGTTTACGCTGAGCCGAGAACGTTCGGAAATGTCGTAAAACAGGCATTTTTCCGCTCCGAGCTGACGGTCGAAATGATATGGGAGTCGCTGTTTGACCTTGTTACAGGCCGTTACGGCGTCGAGGCGGTCAGCGGACCTGTCGGCGTCACCGAGGTGCTTGGCGAGGCAGCCGCGAGCGGATTTTCCGATCTTGTTTATATCGCGGTCGTGTTGTCGATGAACCTCGGCATCATGAATTTGCTCCCGCTCCCCGCGCTTGACGGCGGACGGCTGTTCTTCATGATAATCGAACTGATACGCGGCAAAAAGGTCGATCAGAACGTCGAAGCTATGGTTCACTTTATAGGCATCGTGATCCTGCTCGGGATCATGGTGCTTGTGACGTTCAAGGATATAAGCAGGCTATTCACAAAATAGCGAAATCGTGCGGTAAATAGGAGACAAAAACGTATGTCAGGGATAATAAGGCGCACTTCTCGCGCCGTTAAAGTCGGCAGCGTAACTGTGGGCGGCGGCGCGCCGGTCAGCGTTCAGTCGATGACGAATGCCGACAGCCACGATTTCGCGGATGTCGCCGAACAGACGGCAAGGCTTGAACGCGTCGGCTGCGATATCGTGAGGATCGCGGTGCCGGACAGTGACTGTGTCGGTGTTTTCGAGTATGTCCGTTCGAAGGGGATAAACGTCCCGCTCGTCGCTGACGTGCATTTTGATTACAAGCTCGCCATCGGCGCGGCGGAACACGGCGCCGACAAGGTCCGCGTCAACCCCGGCAATCTTGGCGGCACGGACAGGCTGCTTGCGGTCGCGGACGCATGCGCGGCTCACGGAGTTTCGATGCGCGTCGGCGTGAACGGCGGCTCCGCCGAGAAGCGGTTTGTCGAAAAATACGGCGGGGTGACGCCAGAGGCGCTCGCGGAGTCGGCGCTTTCATACATAAAAACGCTTGACGACCACGGATTTCACGATATCGTTGTCTCCGTCAAGTCGTCGAACGTGAAGACGATGATAGAGGCGACGCGCCTTATCGCGGCAGGCTGCGACTGCCCGCTTCATCTCGGCGTGACCGAGGCGGGGACGGTGCGCATGGGAACGATAAAAAATGCGGTCGGGATAGGCTCGCTTTTGTCAGATGGGATCGGGGATACGATCCGCGTCACGCTGTCAACGCCGCCGGAGGACGAGGTACCGGTCGGCCGCGACATTCTCCGCGCCTGCGGATACGCAGAGGACGGGATTGAGCTCGTTTCGTGCCCGACGTGCGGCAGAACACAGATAGACCTTCTGGGGATACTGAACGTGCTTGAACCGGAGCTTATGAAGCTTGACACGCACGGTAAAAAGATAAAGGTCGCCGTCATGGGCTGCGTCGTGAACGGACCCGGCGAGGCAAGGGACGCCGATATCGGGATCGCCGGCGGTCGTGGCGAGGCGGCGCTTTTCAGACACGGCAAAGTAGTTGGCAAAATAAAAGAGGAAGACGCCGTATCCGTGCTGCTTTCCGAGACGGAAAAACTCATAAACGAATAAAGGATGCGATGATCGCATCATCGCATACAGATTTAAACGCGCGCCGTGGACAATGACGCGCGGCGGCAACGCGTATACGCATTTGACGCCGGCGAAGATATAAAATATCTTCGCCGGTTTGAGACTTTTTTTTCTTGAGATAGATAAAGCGCGTCAATACCGGTTTCGGTGTGAATGATTGCTGATTTTGACGGCGTGCCGTACGTCGCGCGAGTGGTTTATATTTGTAATAGGCATTTTTGGCTGACGTATGCTTTGACGGAAGAGCATAATACGGAGGAAATTTTATGTTGAGTTTTTTTGATAAGTTTTCAAGGTACTCCCCGGACGACCGCGCACGGGAGGTTCTTTCATATATAGACGAATATTCCGTAAAGGCAGACCGCGAGCAGCGCATAATCGAGGTAAAGGCGCATTTTTCCGAAATTATCCGCAAATCCGAGCTTTACCGGATAGAGAGCGGGATTCGCGAGGCTTACGAGCTGAACGTTATGCGCATCCTGCCGCAATACGACAAGGAGCTATTTACGCTCTCGTATCTGCCGGAGGTATTTATCGAATCCGTAAACGTCGGCGCCGTCGCCAACGGGTTTTTCGACGACTATTCTGTTTCAGGCTCGGTTGAGGGAGGGATCGTCATAGAGATACCTTTCCTGCGCGGCGGCATTGACCTGCTCGAATGCGCGCAGACGGCGAAATATGTCAGCGCCATAATCAAAAGCGAATTCTCGCTCGACATTGACGTGAAAATAGAGCAGCGCGGGGACTATCTCGAAGTTTTTGAGCGCAGAGAAAAGGAGAGGGATGAGCGCCTTTCGACAGAATATGAGACGATGCGTCGCGAATATGCCCGCGAGAGGGAAGAGATCAAGGCAGCCGACGAGGCTGAAAAGGCGGCGTATACGACGCCTCTTGTCGGCGGCGAGGACAAGCTCACGGTCGATGAGGACGCCGGAACTATAGAATACGGCGGGCTGACGCTCGATGTGTCGTCGCCAGAGACAATATACGGGAGCGATATAAGCGCAAAATCCCTGTCCCCGCTGTCCGAGCTGAACCGCGAAATGCAAAGGATCACGGTGGCGGGACAGATATTCGAGGTCAACTCAAAGGAAACGCGCAGTTACGATAAGCTTAATATCACAATAGGCATAACCGACAACAAGCTTTCCGCCTACGTGAAGACGACGAAGCCGAAGGAAGAGGGCGAAAAGCTCCTGAAGTCGCTGAAGGTGGGGGAGTGCGTTCTGATCGAAGGCTCAGTCCGCGAGGAGGATACGCAGTCGTTCAAGCAGAAAAAGCAGGCCTCGGAGTCTACGACGGATGAGGCGAAGCACGACCCGCTGCCGAGATTCGAATACAGCATCAGGCTACGTTCTGCGGCAAAGGTAAAGCGTTTGATCAGGCAGGATGTGGCAAAGAAAAAGCGCGTCGAGCTGCACCTGCACACAACGATGTCGCAGATGGACGCGCTCATCGTGCCAGAAGACGCGCTGCGCCGCGCAAAATATTGGGGTCATCCCGCCGTCGCGATAACAGACCACGGCAACGTTCAGGCGTATCCGGACGCGATGCTTGAACTCGACGCGATGCGTAAGGCAGGGGACGAAGATTTCAAGGTCATTTACGGAATGGAAGCGTACTTCGTCGATGACGAGGCGCGCGCCGTCTGGGGCGACATTAAGAGCGACTTCAACGGCGAATTCGTAGTTTTCGATATAGAGACGACGGGGCTTTCGTCGGCAAACGACGAGGTCATTGAGATCGGCGCCGTCATATTGCGCGGCGGGGAACCGGCGGAAACATTCTCCGCATACGTGAACCCCGGACGCCATATACCGGAAAATATCACGACTCTGACGGGAATTTCGGACGAAACGGTTGCAGACGCGCCGCCGATCGCAGAAGTGCTGCCGAAATTCTTTGAATTCTGCGGCGGCCGCCCGCTGATCGCGCACAACGCAAACTTTGACACGGGCTTTATGCGCGTCGCAGCGTCAAAACTTAAGCTCGCGTTTGATAACGCATATATAGATACGCTCGGAATATCGCGCTTTTTGAATCCCGAACTGAAAAATCACAAGCTCGACACGCTTGTCGATCATTACGGGCTCGGCGGGTTCGAGCATCACCGCGCGTTCGAGGACGCGAGGGTGACGGCGCTTGTCTTCATGAAGATGGCAAGAAAGCTCGAGGAAGAGGGGATACGCGATATCCCGGACATGGTAAAAATGATGAGCGAACACGCAGACCCGCTCGTTCTGCCGTCTTACCACCAGATCATACTTGTAAAAAATCAGACGGGGCTGAAAAATTTATATAAGCTTATTTCGTACAGCTACCTGAACTATTACCGCCGCCACCCGCGCATACCGAAGACGGTGCTCGAAGAGCACCGCGAGGGGCTTATAATCGGTTCCGCGTGCGAGGCGGGAGAACTATATCGCGCGATACTCGATTCTAAGCCTGAGTCCGAGCTTGAGCGGATCGCGGGATTTTACGATTATCTTGAGATCCAGCCGCTGACGAACAACGCGTTTCTGATCGAAACCGAAAAGGTTAGGGACATGGAGGAGCTGCGGAACATAAACAGGCGGATCGTCGAGCTTGGGCACAAGCTAAACAAGCCTGTCGTCGCGACGTGCGACGCGCATTTCCTCGATGCCGAGGACGAAATATACCGCCAGATATTGCAAAAGGGCATGAAATTCCAGGATGCCGACCGCGAGACGAAACTATACTTGCGGACGACTGATGAAATGCTCGAAGAATTTTCATATCTCGGCGAGGATGTGGCTTATGAGGTCGTCGTCGAGAACACGAATCTGATCGCCGACATGATAGGCGACGTTCGCCCGATCCCGAAGGGGACGTATACGCCGAACATCGAGGGGTCGGAGGAGGAGCTGACGGCGCTTTGCCAGAAGCGCGCAAACGACTGGTACTGCCATAACGGAAAGATACCCGATATCGTTACGGAACGGCTCGACCGTGAGCTATCGTCGATAATCAAAAACGGCTACGCGGTGCTTTACATCATCGCGCAGAAGCTCGTTTCATATTCCGAAAGCCTCGGATACCTTGTCGGCTCGCGCGGTTCGGTCGGCAGCTCTATCGTCGCGTCGTTTTCGGGAATATCGGAAGTCAACCCGCTCCCGCCGCATTACAGGTGCCCGAACTGCAGATACAGCGAGTTCCACAAGGATGAGTACGCGTCGGGATTCGATATGCCGGACAAGGACTGCCCCGAATGCGGGACGAAGATGATCGTCGACGGGCACGACATACCGTTTGAGACGTTCCTCGGCTTTTACGGCGACAAATCCCCCGATATCGACCTCAACTTCTCCGGCGACATACAGGGCAAGGTGCATAAGTACACGGAGGAACTTTTCGGCGCCGAAAACGTCTTCCGCGCCGGAACGATAGGCACCGTGGCGTCGAAAACGGCATACGGATTTGTGATGAAGTACCTTGACGAAAAGGGCTCGAAGCTGACGCGGGCAGACGTTGAGCGTTACTGCGTCAGGTGTTCCGGCATCAAGCGCAGCACGGGTCAGCATCCGGGCGGGATCATCGTTGTGCCGAGCGAATACGAGGTCTACGATTTTACGCCGGTGCAGCATCCGGCGGATGATGCCGATTCGAACATAATCACGACGCATTTTGCGTTTTCATATCTGCACGACACGATCCTGAAGCTTGACGAGCTCGGTCACGATATTCCTACAAAGTATAAGATGCTCGAACGGTATACTGGCACGAGCGTCATGGACGTGCCCATGAACGACCGCGCGGTTTACAGCCTTCTGACATCGAGCAAGGCGCTCGGAATTAAAAAAGACCCCGACGAGCCGGGAACGTACGGCCTGCCGGAGCTCGGAACGCGTTTTGTAATGCAGATGCTCACAGACTGCCAGCCGAAAACGTTCGGCGACCTGCTCCAGATATCGGGACTTTCGCACGGGACCGGCGTCTGGCTCGGAAACGCGCAGGAGCTGATAAAGGACGGCATATGCGATATCACCTCCGTTATAGGCTGCCGCGACGACATCATGCTGCGGCTTATACGTTACGGGCTCGATTCCTCGCTCTCGTTTAAGATCATGGAAAAGGTCAGAAAGGGCAAGGGACTCGACCCCGAATACGAGGCGGAAATGAAAGCAAAGGGCGTTCCCGACTGGTACATAGATTCGTGCAAAAAGATCAAGTACATGTTCCCGAAGGCGCACGCTGCCGCTTACGTCATGTCGGCTATACGTCTCGGCTGGTATAAGATCAACTATCCGGTCGAGTTCTACGCCGCGTACTTCACCGCCGCGCCGGACGGGTTTGACGGTGAGCTCGTGCTGCAAGGGCCTGCCGCTGTCAGGGCGAGAATTGAAGAATATTCCTCGAGAGGGGCGGACGCTTCGCAGAAGGAGGAAACTCAGCTCGCCGCGATGCAGATCGTGAACGAATATTTCGGGCGCGGGTATAAGTTTTTGCCGGTCAATATATTTAAGTCGGACGCGACGGCGTTCTTGCCGGAGAACGGCAAAATAAGGCTGCCGTTTATGTGCCTGTCCGGCGTCGGCGGCAGCGCCGCTGAAAATCTTGCCGCCGCGCGCGACAGCTTTGGAGGAGATGTCTTCTCGATCGAAGAACTTCGCGACCGCGCAAAGGTGACGAAGGCCGTTATCGAGACGCTGAAAAGAAACGGCGTCCTTGACGGGCTCGACGAGTCAAATCAGCTTTCGTTCTTTTGATTTACAATAAAATGAAGGACACGCGGCGACACGCGTGTCCTTTGACATGAAGCCGCCGGGCGGGGATCATCCCCGATTTGACGCGCGGCACAGGACATGATCATTATTGATAAAATGATCATGATATGATAAAATAATCGCACAGGGAAAAGGAGAGGGGAAAAAACATGAACATACTCATAATCGACGCGCAGGGAGGCGGCGTCGGCAGGCAGCTCGTCGCCGCGGCGAAGGAAGTTTCGCCCGAGTCGCATGTCACCGCTGTCGGAACGAATACGGCGGCGACCGCCGCGATGCTCAAGGCGGGGGCGGACGCTGCCGCGACGGGCGAAAACGCCGTGATCGTCGCGTGCCGCCGCGCGGACGTGATAATGGGACCGCTCGGAATCGTCATCGCGGATTCGCTCTACGGCGAGGTAACGCCGGCAATGGCGGCAGCCGTCGGCTCGTCGCAGGCGGCGCGGATACTCATCCCGTTTGGAAACTGCGACAATATAATCGTCGGCGTCGGCGAGCATTCGACGGGACAATTGATCGAGCTTGCCAAAGCGGAGCTTTCAAAAATAATTGGCGCCTGACAGTTGACAGGCGCGGGATTTTTTGATATAATAGCTCCATCCGGTGAGGAATTCCGGCAAGGCGGCTGAAGCCGACCGACATTGAGTACATTTTTGCAATATTTTTTATGTACCATGAAGGTACGTGTGCACCGAACGTGCACGCGTACCTTATTTTATTATCGAAAGGAATTTAAAAGATGAACAGGACCTCGTATTACGTAAAGAAGCTTACATTTTCCGCGATGTTTGTCGCGCTCGCGTTTGTTCTGCCGTTTTTGACGGGGAACATCCCTGAGATCGGACAGGCGCTCTGTCCGATGCACATTCCGGTGATCCTCTGCGGATTCATATGCGGCTGGGAGTGCGGGCTCGTTGTCGGATTTGTCTCGCCGCTGCTCAGGCTGGCTTTGGGGATGATGCCGTTGACGACGGCGCTGCCGATGGCGTTTGAGCTCGCGGCATACGGCGCGATCGCCGGGATCATGTATCGCGCTCTGCCGAAAAAGCTGCCGTTCATGTATATTGACCTTGCGGTCGCGATGGTCGCCGGAAGGCTCGTTTGGGGAACGGTCAAATTCTTCATGGCGGGACTTGATGTAAACGCATTTGGGCTCTCTGCGTTCTGGGCGGGCGCCGTGATGGGCTCGATCCCCGGGATCATCGTGCAGATAGTCTTGATCCCCGCCGTTGTGTTCGCGCTTTCGCGCGCCGGGCTTGTGCTCGACGGCGGCGCAAAGACAAAATCGGGCGGCGCGGCTGCGGCATCCAAAGCGTAAAACGGAAAAATGAAAGGGCGGCCGCATAGCGACTGCCCTTCAGCGTCAGATTTTGTCCTTGAAGAATTCGATATACGCGCGGACTCCGTCGAGTTCGCGCCATTTTTTTGTTATTACCGGCGTCTCATCGAGATCGTATATAAGCGCGCCGCGCATCGATGAGAAAAACGGCGAATGAGTGGCGATTATAAACTGGCAGTCGAAAAACCTTACGGAATCCTCGATATAGCGCACAAGGTCGAGCTGGCGGCGCGGGGAAAGGCTGTTTTCAGGCTCGTCAAGCAGGAAAAGCGCGGAGTTGTCAAGCTTTTTCGCAAAATACAAAAACGCTTCCTCGCCGTTTGAGCCGCCCCGAACCTCGCGCTCCTTTATCCGCTCGCCGACAAATTGCGACGCCGTCTGTCTGTTCGCGTCGTTTTTCTCCTTAAATTTACGCATATCGTCTTCGTCGAGCGAGTGGAGCAGGACGGAGGGACCTTTTCTGAGTCTGAAATAATCGTAAGCGGATTCTTCAAAGCGAAGGTCAAGCTCGTCGTTCTTTTCTCGGCGCGTCAGAAGGCTGTTGAACACGTCGTCGCTCGTGACGATGGCGGATTCCTTCGGCACCGACCTGCCGAATGATAGCTCGGGTGAGCACATCGAAACGTAATTTACAAAATGGTGCGTCTTGTTGAACGCGGAGGCTCGGCTGAGCGAGAGCGATTCGGCGATCACGTTGAGAAGCGTCGATTTGCCCGAACCGTTGCTGCCGGAAAGGATCGTGATCTGTTCGAGACGCAGAGGGGCAGAAATTCGCGTCGGAAATATGCCGAACGGGTAGACGTTGTCAGTATAGTACGTCATCGTCATGTGCGGGTTGTGCATATCGAGAATGTAGCCCGCTTCTTCTTCCTCGGTCGGGAGCCGGAAGCTTTCGATATATTTCATGCTCATGTATTGCGCGGCATCCTTCCTATAACGCGGCCGCGGCATATGACTGTCGAATATTTTGAGAGCGGGATATCGTCGTATTTGGGATTGAGAGATATGAGCCGGTCGCCGCCGAAGCGCTTGAAGAAGCCCTCCTGCGTCGTTCCGTCCGAGCAGATAAATATCCCGAGCTCGCCTTCTTCGACAGAGGTCTGTTCGTGAACAAGAATTATGTCCCCGTCTATATAGCGGGGCTCCATGCTGTCACCGCTGACGCGGAGCGCGAAGTCAGCGCCCTGTGCCTGTCCGCCGGCGGTGACGGTGATAAAATCGGTGCTGCTGCCGTCGAGCAGAGCGCCGCGCCCGGCGGAGACGGGAAGATCGTATATGGGCAGGGAAAGCACGCCCGCAGTCGTCCGCTTTACGCGGTCGAAAGTGAAGTCGTAACGTTTGCCGGGAGAAAGCACCTTCGCCGACGGCGCGGGCGCGGCCGATTCCGCATGGGCGGACGCGGCGCGCTCGTATTCGATGGAGACAACTGCCTCGGTAAGGGACATTCCGTGTTCGTCAAGCTCGCGGAAACGGCGCAGAAGCTCGCTTTCGCGCGGCGTAAGACAGAAGTCGCCTTCGTCGCCGAACGCTATGTAATCAAGGGAAACGCCGAAGACGCGGGAGAAAGCCGCCAGCGTCGAAAGCTTCGGGTCGTCCGAAACGCCGGAGAGAATTTTGTTGAGCGTGCCCTGCGGTATCCCAGTTGCACGCGAAAGCTCGTCGTTTGTCAGCCCCGCGACACGTTTTTTTTCTTTAACTCGCTTGAGCCAGGTGTCCATCATAGTCCGTCCTTCGATATATGCGTTGTCATTGCGATATAAAGTATATCACGGCAAACGAAATTTGTAAACCCTTAAACGGTAAATTTTTTCGAGAAAAATTATAAAAAATTGCTTGACAATTATCAAAAACGGTGATATAATCGTCTCAAAGATAACCGAAAAGGATAAAGCGGAGACGGGTATGAACAACACATACGGAATGGACAGGCAATATATTAATCGCTCGGTAAGGGGCTATAGCATGGGCGGACGCCGCGAGATGACGGCGCGGCGGGCGCCGGCGTGGCTTGTCGCTGTATGCCGGTTTATACTGTGGCTGTGCAGCGAAGAGGTGCGCGAAAATATTGCCGCAGCGGCGGCGATATGCTTCGTCGCGCTGATCGCAGTCGTCGCGGGCGCGATGAGCTTCGGCGCAGTTCCGCTCTTTCGCGGTGTCATAATCTGTGCGGCGCTCGGAATTTTGGCGCTCTTTTCAACGAGGGATTTATGATTCTATCATATTTTGTGAAAAATTGATAGAATACGATTGACACGGCGGCTCTTTTATGATAAAATAGATGCACAATAAAACATTTTCAATATGGAGGAATTTTGAAGATGAAAAGATTTATTGCGCTGCTTCTGGCCGCGATGATGCTTCTTGTGCTCGTCGCATGCGACAATTCGACGCCCCCAGCCGGCGGCACAGACGCACAGACGAATGATAACGCCGGAACAAATGCTCCCGCGGGAACAGAAAACAAGGGCGACGACAAGACGCCGGCTGAAGAGTACACGCCTGATCCTGACTGCCCGTACAGCGGGGCTGTCGGCGTAGGCGCTACCGGCGGCACGGCTTACTTCGATGACCTCAGAGTAAGGAACCATGGCAAGGGCCCGACAGACCTCGTTGCTACCGTTAATTTTGAGGATGAGACGAAGCTCCCCGCGTTCCACGCTCTCGGCGCGACCGACGAAGTCAAGGGCGAGGTAGTGGCTGACCCGACTCTTCCGGAAGGCTCTTCTCTTGAAAGACACGTTATTTCCGTCGCAGACGGCAAAACGCTTGTGACAGGCGAACCTATCTGGAACCTCTATCAGATGACCGTTAAGGTTTTCATTCCGGACGACAAGACTGTTGCGGACATTTACTTCTGCGCTGTTGACGCTAACAACTACTATGTGCTGTCTCTCGGTGAGAAAGGCAATAAAGAGATCACCTGTTACGTCGTAAAGGACGGCAAGAAGGAAAACGCTCAGTTCACCGTTACGCGTTCTCTTCCTACCGATGCGCTTACAAGCGTCGGCATCACGGTAAATAAGGAAACGATCGAGATCTACGTTGGCGGTGAGAAGATTCTTGACCTCTACAACGAAGAATTTGATCTGTATCATGGCCACGTTCCCGCATCTCTTGAGTCGACACCGGCTCCCGAAGGTCTGACCTACTTCGCAGTAGACGTTTCTAACATCATCCATGACGGTAAGGGCACATGGGAAAATCATGAGGACACCACCGCTCTCATGGCGTTTGACGGCAATAAAGATTCATACTATGACTGCGACGAAAAGAATGAAGGTCAGCCGCCGACAGAGGCAGTTCTTGTAGGAAGCGAGTATGGCGACTACACCGATACCGAGAACAACGCTTACGGCTATTGCGGCGGTCACTTTGAGACGGCGTTCGTCCTCAAACAGATCCGTCTGTATCCCCGTGACACGTTTGCTTCTTCGAAGACAGACGGTTCCGACCGTTACATCGGATGCACGATCCAGGCTTCCAATGACGGCAAGGAATGGGTAACGCTCTACACGCTTGAAACGGCTCCGACGGAAGGTCAGTTCACGATCGTTGATCTTGAAAACACGACTGCATACACGTACTACCGTTACTACAGCAGAGCGGAGAGCTACTGCAACGTCAACGAGCTTGAGTTCTGGGGCACAGCTGCTTAAATCAGAGTTTGACTCTTGAATTCAGAATTAATAAAGGAGCGGGGTTTATCCCTGCTCCTTTGTTTTAGGGGCATTCTTCGGTTTTTGCGGTAAGCTGTGAGTGCGATTACAGAATGATGTTTTGTCTTCTCACATAGGGTTTATGTTGTGCATTTTTTCGGTTTTGCGGCAAGATGTTAGGGCGAATACAGGGCGATGTTCCGCCTTCTCACATGAAATCTATGCCGCATATTTTAATACGCTTGTTAATTTGCGTATATATTGCGCTAAAATGGCGCATATCGCATCGGGTGTATGTGTTATAAATCATCGCGTTCACGGCAGATAAATCGCAATATCGTTTAGTGCATATGTATGTTGATCTCAGCATTACACGGCGTTTATTATCTTAAATTTGAGCTGGGATAGTGCGCCGCATACGACGGGGCAATAAGATAGACCGATAAGTTGCCTTAATTGGACTTTAATACGAACATAGCAAAAAGGAGCGGCGCGCCGCTCCTTTTATTACGTCATATTGATTCCGATTTACGCGGGCTGATTCGTTTCGGCAGGGGAGTCGGCCGAGGGTTTGGTCGACGTGAGAAGATCGGACTTGATATAAGCTTCTTCGTCATTATATTTGACCTGATACCATCCGTTATCCGTTTCGCCCGTAACCGTGATCTCAGTCCCTAATGGTACCGTTGCGATAAGCTCGGAATTTGTCGTGTGGCTCCGGCGGATGTTTATTTCGCCTGTGGTGTACATGATTTTCGGCGTTTTGTATACTTTGATGGTCGTCTCGGCTTCTTCCTTTTTGTCTGTCAAAAGGTCTGCGCGGATGTATGCTTTATATGTGCCGTACTTGACCTGATACCAGCCGTTGTCAGTCTGACCTATTACGGTGATCTCATCGCCCTGATAGAACATTCCGAGGATGACGCTTGCCGTCGTATAGCTTTCTCTCGCGTTTGTGTTATACATCGCATACATCGTTTTCGGCTCATCATAAGTCGTAACTTTGACCGGGACAAATGATGTTTCCGTTTCGGCGGGCGGCTCAGCCGTATTTGTTCCTTCGTCTGTCCCCGCTGTGTTATTGTCCTGAGTTTCGGGCGTGGAGAGAGTATTTTCAGGCTCGCCCTGCGTATTTTCAGGGGAAATGTGCATTTCAGACTGTGAATTGCTGCCTGACGGATCATCCGGCGCTTTACGGGAAAAATGAACGACGAGCGCCGCAGCCCCGGCAATAAGTGCGGCGGAAAGAATAATTATCAGCGTGTAAATCGCGGCTCTTTCGATGTTTTTCGGGTCCATCTCGGTTCTCCTTACTATTTGTTTTGGTTATTATTGCCAGAAGCGCGTGATCTGATTCAATTTTATCCGAAAGTCGCCTCGTCTGCTTCCGCAAGCGAGGGAAGAACGATATCGGGCATGCTGTCGCTCGGCACGGAACGGAGTTCCGCTTCCGTCGTTTCCCCGGTCAGAACGAGACACGACGTTATGCCGTTCTTTTTTCCGAGCGCAATGTCAGTATAAAGCCTGTCGCCGAAGACGCACAGCTCCGAGGGGCGACGCCGCGTCACCTCTAAGATCATTTCCATCGTTTCGCGCCCCGGCTTCCCGAAAAACTGCGGGACCACGCCGGTAGCCGTCGTGATCGCGGAAGCGATCGCGCCGCTGTCGGGAATGAAGCCGTCCTCGGTCGGACACACGCGATCAGGATGAGTGCACAGATATTCCGAGCCGAGACGAATCTGTCTTACGGCGTGGGTCAGCTTTTCATACGTCAGCTCCGTGTCAAAGCTTGAGACGACTATATCCGCGCGCTCGCCGAGGACAACGTCGTCGTCCGTGATCAGCCTGATGCCGCGAACGCGCCAATCCCTTCTAAGCTCGCTCGTGCCAAGCAGGTAGACGGACGCGCCGGGGCGGCGACGCATGATAAATTCCGCCGTAACGTCCCCCGCGGTCATGATCTCGCCCCGCTGCGGGTCAAAGCCGAGCGCCGACAGCTTAGTATAATAGAATGATTGGCTGTGCGAGGCGTTGTTCGTGAAAAACATGACACAGCGCCCGGACGCTCGCAGCTTCTCGATATACCGCACCGCAAAGTCGAATGGCTTTGAGCCGAGATATATCGTCCCGTCGAGGTCGAATATGTAGAGCTTTTTGTCCCTTAAAATTTCGGGCGATACCATATGGCGTCTCCGTTTCATTTTATCTTCTAACAGTATACCACCGTCTTGCATTTTTTTCAACCTTGTGATATTATTAAAGATGCAAAAATCAAAATAATTTTACAAATTCGGAGACAATACATGAGGGCGATCATAGGAATTGACGTTGGAGGAAGTACGACGAAGATCGTCGGCTTTCGCGACGCCGAAAATATGAATGAGGATACGCTTATAAAGCCGCTGTTTGTCCGTGCCGCAGACCCCCTGACTTCGCTTTACGGCGCGTTCGGAAAATTCACGGACGAAAATTCGCTGTCGCTTTCAGACATCGAATGCGTCATGCTTACAGGCGTCGGCTCCACATTCATCGAAAAGCCGATCTATTCTCTCCCGTGCGTTCACGCCGGCGAATTCAATTGCATCGGGCTCGGCGGGCTGTATCTGTCCGGGCTTGACCGCGCCGTCGTCGCGAGCCTCGGCACGGGCACGGCGCTCGTATATTCAAAGCGAGGCTGCGAGCCGCAGTATCTCGGCGGTACCGGAGTCGGCGGCGGTACGCTTTTGGGGCTTTCAAGAAAGCTGCTCGGCACGGACAATATCGAGGATATTGAGGCGCTGGCGAAGGACGGCAAAATCGAAAATATAGACCTTTTCGTCGGGGACATGACGCGCAAGGACATAGGCGGCGTTTCCTCAAGGCTTACGGCAGCAAACTTCGGCAACATCAGCGGATTTGCAACGAATTCCGATATCGCGCTCGGCCTTTTCAATATGGTATATGAAACGGTCGCGATGATGGCGATCTTCGCTTCGCGCTCGTTCGATGTGAAGGATATCGTTCTCACCGGAAACCTCACGACGGCGTCCCCCGCGCACGATATTTTCACGGCGCTCACAGATTATTTCGGGATAAATTTCGTGATCCCGGAGTATTCGAGCTTTTCAACCGTTATCGGCGCAGCTCTTTCGTATAAGGATGTAAAATGACGCCCGGCAATGGTGCGATGCCCAAAAGAATTTTGCCGCGCGACGAGATAAGGCGGCTCAATTCCCGCACGGCGGAGCTGATCTCACTTTATCTGAACTTAACTCCCGACGCGATAAAGCCCGACATGGTTGAAGAGCTCGCGCGGGAGGGCGGGATGAGCCGCGAACGCGCATTCGCGGAGCTGCTCGCGATTTTCTGCGGCCTTGATTCGACCGGAGCCGACAGGGCGCATTTTCGGAACTATTTTGTCCCGATGGTGCACGAGCTCGATCCGGCGGAATTTGAAGCTGATCCGTATTATAAAAATATTAAAATCGAAGAAAAACGCATCGGCAGCTGGGAGACGCGGATCATGTCGCTTTCCCCGTGCGAGGCGTTTGTATGCCATGATTTTCTCCTGACGGGGCAGGGCGAGCTGATCCCGCAGCTCGGCTTTTTCATGCGCGGATTCTCGTATCCCGCCGTCCTCGAGGGCGGCAGGGAATGGATGACGCTGATGCCGAACGAAACAGTTACGACGCTGCCCGCCGTCGGGAAAGCGCATGGCAGGGTCCTCACGTATGGGCTCGGGCTCGGATATTTCGCGTATATGTGCTCGCTTTCGGACAAGGTCGAGAGCGTGACCGTTGTTGAACGATCGGAGGCGGCGGCGGAACTCTTCCGCACCGTGATCCTGCCGCAGTTTTCGCGCCCGGAAAAAATCAGCGTCATTATCGCGGATGCTGTGTCGTTTGCAAGGGATAAGGCGCCCGCAATGGGATTTGACTTTATCTTCGCCGATATATGGCACGACGTTGGCGACGGAAGGGAGCTTTACAGAACGCTAAAATCGTTTGAACCGAGCTATCCTCCGGGGACCGAATTTGCATACTGGCTTGAAGAAACGATCCTCTGCTACGAAAACCGCGATCTGTGGGTTTAAAATGCGCTTTAACGTGCCGACAAAACGGCGGGTACGCTTTTATCTTTGGGGATGGTCATCTCAATGCTTTTAAAATATCGCGCGAAAACGCCGCTCACGAACCCGATTTGTCTTGAGATAAAAATCTGTGTTCGCGTGAGATGAGCGGGGCTATGGCGTGAGCGACGCGAACGGCGTCCGCCGACGGGACTGTCACGGTGATCTCGATGTCGGAGATCTCGGCGGACAGCGCGCGGCTGCCGCATGACGAAACGATTGCAAGCATCGTCGGCAGCGAACGGCGCATGCCGCATCCGAGAACGCTGACGGGCACGGCGTTTATACCGCAGATATTCCTTTCAGGGCGGCATATTATCGCGTCGACTATGTATTTTCGTCTGTTCATATAAAATAAACAAGCGCCGCGGCTTCTGCCGCGGCGCTCTTCGCTTTCTTTTTCAGGCTTTGCCTTTATTATATTATGCGGAAAACTGATATGTGTGAGCCGGCGCTCGCGAGCTTTTCCGCGTCCGAATGCTTGCCGGGCGGAAGGATCGCGCCGACGAGCTTGCCGCCGGCGGCGAGGTGTCCTTCACCGACCGTGCCGCGAATGCTCTCCCATGTTTCGGGAGCTGCGGCGATGAAATGACGGCAGACGTGCTCGCCGTATGGCAAGAGCGCGTCTTCACCGGCGCGCGTGAGCCTGCGGCACCTGCGGGCGGTGCCGGATACGGCGGCGATCATGTCAGCTATAACGCTGCCTGCGGTCGGATATTTTCCGGCGCCGCGGCCGAAGAACATGAGCTCCCCAGAACGCGAGCAGCCGAGAAGGATGCCGTTATAAACGTCGGAAATGTGCGCGAGCGGGGACGATGTCGGGACAAAGCAGGGCGCGGCAAAGAGGTCGGCTCTGCCATCGTCGGAAAATGACGCGTGAGCGATCAGCTTGACCGTTCCGCCGAGCTCTCCCGCGAGCGATAGCACGTCAGGGGAGATGCCGCGTATCGTCTCGGCGCGTACCGATTCGGGTTTCGGCAGAAGTCCTGACACGAGGGCGGACAAAATCGTGATCTTCCGCTGCGCGTCGATGGCGTCAACGTCGGCGGAGGGGTCGCGCTCGGCGTATCCGAGGCGCTGAGCCTCGGCGAGTGCGTCGTCAAAAGGCGCGCCCTCGGCAACTTTTGTGAGGATATAGTTCGTAGTCCCGTTCACGATGCCGTTGATCTCCGTTATCCGCTCGGAGGCGAGTGAATCCGTTATCGGGCGGATGATCGGAATTCCGCCGCCGACGGACGCCTCAAACAGATAATGAACGCCGTTTTCCTCAGCTGCGGCTGTAAATTCGTCGCCGAAGCGGGAGACGACCTCCTTATTAGAGGTTACGACGTGCTTTTTTGCGGAGAGACACTTGAGCGTATATTCGCGCGCGGGGTGTGAGCCGCCCATCAGTTCCGCGACAAGTCCGACTTCGGGGTCGGACGCTATAATATCTATGTTATGTACTATTTTGTCCTCGAGCGGGTGGCCGGGGAAGTCGCGAAGGTCGAGCACATATTTTATCTCGATCGGTTCCCCGCACGCAAGAGCTATCGCGTCCCTGTCGCGGAGGATCGAATCGGCGACGCCGCCGCCTATGTTTCCCATTCCGAGTATTGCTATTTTCATTCGTCACCACCGTCCTTTTTTTTGCTGTTACCGTCCGAAAATTCGCCGCTCACCTCCGGCGCAAGCGCCTTCATGATGTGCGCAAGCGTCATATCCGGCTCGAAGCTGATGACGGCGATCCCGCCGTCCGCCTCAAAAACCGCGCGGTAATATTGCGCGGGGCACATCGTGGCGCAGAAATTGTATACGTTCGGCGAGCCGTATGCGGAAATTTCATCCTTATGATCTTCCTTGTGCGTGCAGCGTATGATTTTTTTCAAGCCGTGCATGTCGATCTTCGAAAGGCACGTCTGCCGTTTGCCGACTGTGCGGTACGCGACGAAATATAAGCCCTCTACCTCGCCGCTGTTTTTGTTCTCGTTCGGGATGACGCCGTAAGTGTAGACGCACCATGAATACCGCTGGCTTATATATATCCCGATGACAAGCGCGACCAAAGCGCAGAACTGCATGACGGGAACGAATCTCACCCCGTCAACGACGAGCGGGTAGATGTAGAGAAGCGCCGCCGACAGATAGGCGCTGACAGAGAAGACAATGTCCGTCTTATTTGATTTTACGGCGCGGTGCCTATAGTCGACGGCATATTGATTTTGTTCATGTTCGTTCATTTTGTCACCGTAAGATCGTTTTTTTGATTGCCGGAGAGCCTGTATTCATCAAGTGCGCGCTCGTTGCTGTAGACCTTCATCCTGCCGAGCACCGTCGAATAGTCGGGGATGCCCTTGTATGACGCGTATATTTCTACGTAAAGATTGCTCTCATTGCTTGGGATACCGTCAAATGTGAGCTTGTGATAGACGTAGAGCAGGCGCGTCGATTTCTCGTCGTTTGAGACGAGATAGTAGTTGCCCTCATCATCGCAAAGGCGGAACGCAAAGTAATCAGAGTCGCGCAGCTCGCTCTGGTCAAACGAAAGATGCACCGTAGCTCCGCGCCGCAGAACGGCGCCGGAGAGCGGGGACGGCGGCAAAAGTCCGCTGTCGCTTAATAGCGTTGAAAACGTTTCGTTGATCGACGTGCCCGTTATCGCGTCGTCCGCGGTGCGGACGTTATAGCGTATGCTGACCTGAAGCTGTCCCGCCTTGGGGACGAAGAACATACCTGTCGCGTAATATATGCCGTCCTCGGTATACATATCGTATACGGTCTGCGTGTAAACAGTAAAGTCATCGGGGGACGCAGTATATGCGGCGCGGAGAGTGTCATTTATCGTAAGCTTTTTTACGGATGCCGGGTCGCCTCCCATGCAGACGCGGAACAGTATCGCGGCGTTTACAAGAAGTATAAGCCCGTAAAAAATGAAGCGGATGACGGTGCCGAGCTTCGAAGGATGGTGCTCCTCTGTGACCTCGTATTCCTCAAAGTCATCCATGAACCGCTTTTTTTCAGCCATAATATATAATTCTCCCACGACGGAAAAATATCACATATTATAGTATATCACAATGTCTCCTCATAAATCAACCCCCGCGCGCGTCGAGATGAAAAAATATGCGAAAAAGCAGCTTCTCAAAGTAAACGCAACAGTAGAATTTGCGGTTGCAGTTACATTGAAAAAATATGCGGGAAGGCACGGGTTTTTATCAGGTTGACAGAGGGGGAATTATATGATATACTTAATTCCAAACTAATAAAAATAAGCTATGCAGCATGATTTGAGGTCAATATGAGCAACGATAAGAAAATGGTTTCATCCATAACGTCTATGGATGTGGATTTTGCCCGCTGGTATACGGATATATGCACAAAAGCCGATCTGATCGACTATTCAAGCGTTCGCGGCTGTATGATAATCCGTCCTTACGGGTACGCGATCTGGGAAAATATTCAGAAAATTCTTGACGGAAAATTCAAGGCGACGGGACATGAGAACGTATATATGCCGCTCTTCATCCCCGAATCCCTGCTTCAAAAGGAAAAGGATCACGTAAAGGGATTCGCGCCCGAGGTGGCGTGGGTCACGCACGGCGGCTCTGAGCCGCTTGCTGAGCGCCTCTGCGTTCGCCCGACATCGGAAACGCTGTTCTGCGAGCACTATGCAAACATCATAAAGAGTTACCGCGACCTGCCGAAGCTCTATAATCAGTGGTGCTCCGTTGTCAGATGGGAAAAGACGACGCGCCCGTTTTTGCGCAGCCGTGAATTTCTGTGGCAGGAAGGGCACACGATGCACGCCACGCCTGATGAGGCAATCGAGGAAACGGAGCGCATGCTCAACATATACGCCGATTTCCATGAACACGACCTCGCGATCCCTGTAGTCAAAGGGAAAAAGACCGAGAGCGACAAATTTGCGGGCGCCGTCGCAACGTACGCGATAGAGGCGCTGATGCACGACGGCAAATCGCTCCAGGCTGGGACATCGCATTATTTCGGCGACGGTTTTGCGCGCGCGTTCGACATCAAATATACAGACAAAGAAAACAAGCTCGTCTATCCGTACCAGACATCGTGGGGCGTGACGACGCGCATGATAGGCGGAATTATAATGACCCACGGCGACGACAACGGTCTTGTGCTGCCGCCGGCAGTCGCGCCGATCCAGGTCGTTATCGTTCCGGTCGCACAGCATAAGGAAGGTGTTCTCGAAGCCGCGGGCGCACTGCGTGACAGGCTCGCCGGCACGTGCCGCGTCAAGCTCGACGACAGCGACAATTCGCCCGGCTGGAAGTATGCCGAGTACGAGATGAAGGGCGTCCCGCTCAGGATCGAGCTCGGACCGCGCGATATCGAGGCAGGTCAGTGTGTCATCGTAACGCGCCACAACAGGGAAAAGACGACTGTTTCACTCGAAAATATTGAGGCTGCCGTTGAAGAAAAACTCGAGGAAGTGCGCAGCCAGCTCTTCGCGCGCGCCCTCGCAAACCGCGACTCGAGAACTTACGCATGCCATACGCTCGACGAGGTCAAGGCTATAAGGGAGGAGCGCGGAGACGGATTCTTCAAGCTTATGTGGTGCGGCGACCCGGAGTGCGAGGAGAAGATCAAGGAAGAGACGGGCGTCACCTCGCGGTGCATCCCGTTTGAACAGGAACATCTAGACGATAAGTGCGTCTGCTGCGGGAAACCTGCACAGCACATGGTTTATTTCGCGGTCGCGTATTGATCCATAAAAGGGAGTTTAAAAATGCGGAAATGAGCCCGCGCCCTGTCCGGCATACGTCGGCGGGGATGGCTGAGGCAAAATTCGAAATGATGAAATGAAGGTTTTTTCCACATCAATAAAGGAAAGGCTGAAGCAGCTTGACTTTGTGATCCTTGCCTGCGCGCTCGGCATGACGATAATGTCGGTGCTGACGCTTTACGGGATCAGGGACCAGTACGCTGGAGGATCGCGCATGTTCATCGTGCAGTCCGTCGCGGCGCTGCTCGGGCTCGTCTCCGTGATCGTCATGTCGCTCTTTGACTATGACGCGATCGTGACGAAGCTGTGGCTGCCGATAGTCGGCGTTTCGGTCGCTCTTCTGATCGTCGTCAAGCTGTTTGGGTATAATCCGTCAGAATCAAGCGGGCCTCGGCTGTGGCTCGACCTCGGAGTCATAGACTGGCAGCCGTCAGAGACGGTAAAGATGCTGTTCATCATGTCGCTCTCCAAAAATATAGACCTGGTCAAGGAGAAGATAAATCACCCGAGGAGCCTTTTGTTTGTCGGCGCGCACGCGCTGCTCATAATCGGACTTGTCATTTTCATTGACGACCTTGGTTCCGCGCTCGTCTTCATGTGCATTTTTGCGGTGATGATGTATACTGCGGGTTTGTCGCTGTGGTATTATGTCGGCGTCATAGGAGCGGCGGTCGTCGCAATGCCGTATATCTGGCCGCACCTCGGATTATATCAGCAGATGAGGATACTCGCCGGATTCGACCCGACTATCTCCGAAAAATACGGATATCAGCCGTTGAAGAGCCGCGCCGCCATCTCCGCCGGCGGCTTCTGGGGCAAAGGGCTGAACGGCGGCTCGGAATATCTGAAGGTCCCCGTCGCGACGACAGACTGTTTCTTCGCGATAACGGCTGAAAAATTCGGGCTGTTCGGCGCGCTTATGTACATGCTGATGATGACGGTGCTCATCATCCGCGTCATACATATCGCGCGCGTGTCGCGCAAGGACACCGGAACGTACATATGCGCGGGCGTTGTCGCGATCATGATCGCGCAGACGACGGAGAATCTGGGGATGTGTCTCGCAATGCTGCCGGTCGTCGGAATAACGATGCCGTTTTTAAGCTACGGAGGCTCGTCAATGCTGTCGACGTGGATGCTGCTTGGACTTGTCGAAAGCGTGAAGCTGCATAATACGAAATATTATTTCGAACGCGAGAAAGCATAGCGAAGCAAAGCTTCGGTAAATTTTGATTCGCGGATCGAAAGCGATATCCATGCGGCCGCAATTAAATATGCCTGAAAAAACCGCGGGGAAAAACTTTTGCAAGAAAGTTTTTCCCCGCGTCATTCATGTAAACAGCGTGCATCCCATGCGGCGGAAATGCTCGATTCGCTCAAGCAGCGCGTCTTTCGGCAGGCCGAGCTCGCGTGAAAGGCAGTCAAGGCACATACATTCCGTCGCGCCGCGATTTATCATTTTTTTGTAGATCCCGATCTCGTCATTTGAAAGGGAAGCGCCGCAGACAAAACAGCGGCTTTTTACGTCCGTCATGGTCACATTTTGACGAGCTTTGCACGGTAGACGCGGATGTCGTGCGGAGCCAAACGGTGAACGTTGAAGTAGTCGCAGAACGCCCCCGAAACCTCTCCCGTGAAGATGTCGCGCAGCTCAAACCCGTATCCCGACTGCGACGAGAGCCCAATGTCGAAAAGCTCGCACGAAAGCCCAGCATCGTGGTCTGAATAATTGACGAACGCGAATAAGTATTCGCCGTTTGCGAGATGCTTGAACATGCCGACGACGTTTGATTCGCTGTTGCCGGCGAAGAAGATGGGCGGGCGCGCCTCTTCGTCCTGGTCTATTGCCAGAAGTTCGGGATTTTTGAGCAGCGACAGCGTCGCCTCGTTCATATTGCGTATGTCGCAGCCGATCATCAGCGGCGACTGATATATGCACCAGAGCGCGAAATGCGTGCGGTATTCAATGTCCGTGCAGCCGCCGTGTTCGCCGCCGCCGACGTTGCCGCGGCTGTACATACCGCATATAAGCATGTCCATATCGTTGTAGCAGCCGGGGCCGCTGTACGCGATCTTGTCCATCTGACTGCGCGCGATCCGGCGCACGCTGTCGAAGTTGTCCCAGATGTCGCCGGTTGAGCGGTACATTCCCGCGCCGTGCGAGCGTATCCATGTCTCGACGTGATCCGAGCCCCAGTTGCACGCGGAGAGCACGATGTCGCGCCCCGTCGACTTGAGCGCCATTGCCATCCTGTTATAAAGGATCGGCCCGTTCTGGAGCCACGGCTTGTTGCAGAAGTCGTATTTGAGAAGATCGACGCCCCATTCCGCAAACGTTTCGGCGTCAACGAATTCATGCTCGAAGCTGCCGGGATATCCGGCGCATGTCTTTGTTCCGGCGTCCGAATACATGCCGAATTTGAGCCCGCGCTCGTGGATATAGTCTGCCAGCGCGCGCATGCCGGAGGGGAATTTTTCGGGATCGGGAACGATTTTGCCGTCAGGTCCGCGGCGGCGCAGTGACCAGCAGTCGTCAATGACTATATATTCGTATCCGGCATCGCGAAGCCCGGTCGAAATCATTGCGTCTGCCGTTTCTTTGATAAGATCTTCGTTGATGTGCTCGCCGAATGTGTTCCATGAGTTCCATCCGAGCGGCGGTTTTCTTGTTAACATAATTGTTACCTCATGCGTTGTTGTGTGATTATAGTTTAGCATATTGTTGAAAAAATCGCAATATGATTAAATGAATATTGTGTAAATCGCTTATTTTGGCTTATATTTTTCGCAAAATGTCCGATATGTAAGTCAGCCGCTCTTTACGACTTGCCTTGACAAAGGTTAAAAGACGTGATAAACTGAAAGCAGAAAAACAGTGAAAATAATGGGGGTCACCAATGAATATAATCAAGCTGATGATACCTAAAATAAATGTGGCGTACGTCCACGCGGACGACTCGCTGCGCCAAGGACTCGAAAAAATGCGCTTAAGCGGATATACGACGGTTCCTGTCATTTCCGACGACGGGCACTGCGTCGGAACGGTCAGCGAGGGCGACTGCCTATGGTACCTGGTCAATCACAATTTTCCCGGCGCGAAGGCGCTTGAAGAGGTCAATATCCGTGAGATAATCAATAAAACGCGCAATCCCGCCGTCACGATAGACGTTTCGTCGGAGACGCTTTATCAAAGAATAACCGAGTGCACGTTCGTGCCGATAACGGACGACAGGGGCTGCTTTATCGGGATCGTGACGCGGAGGGTCGTGCTTTCGTATTTCCGCGACAAATTTATGCAGCTTTCGGCGGAGGCTGGCTCCGGTACTTGACTATACGCGTAAAATATTGTAAAATAAATTTGTAAAAACACATCATCAGAGGAGAAACGGATTTGAAGCTGCGCATAAAAGCGGCGGCGGCGCTGCTCGCGATTTTGATTATAATGCCGGTGCTTTTCGGCTGCGGCGGCAAAGTCCGCGGTATCGACGGCATAGCCTGGACTGAATACGACGAGCTGATAGATTCGATAAAGGCTGAATCGGACGGGGCGGTGCGCGAGGAAATGATGCACCGCGCGGAAGATATGCTGATGGGGACCGAATGCGTTACGCCGCTTTTCGGCTACAGGGACGCGTATTTGCAGAAACCGACGCTCACGGGAGTTTATCAGACGCATTACGGCGCCAAGTATTTTATGTACGCGAATTCAGGCTCGAACGTGATTTCCGCATATCTCGGTACCGAGCCGGACAGCGTCGACCCGGCGCTCGCGTCAACAACGGTCGCGCTGACTATCGTCGAAAATACGTTTTCCGGGCTTTATTCTCACGCTGCGGACGGCTCGATCGTCCCGGCGCTCGCCGAGTCATACGAAGTTTCCCGCGACGGGCTGACATATAAATTTACGCTGCGCGAGGGGCTTTTGTGGTCTGACGGCAGCGCGCTCGGCGCTTCCGACTTCATTTTCTCGTGGCGGCGCGCGGCTGATACGTCGACGGGCAGCCCGTATAAGTATCTGTTTGACATCATAGCACGCGACGAGGACGGGAAGCTCGATCTGACGGCAGACGAATCGAATACGGTCCTGACCGTCAAACTGGCAGACCCGTGCGGGTATTTTACGGAGCTCTGCGCGTTCCCGGCGTTTTATCCCGTGAACGAGATGTGCGTTGAATCGGCTGAAGGGTACATGGATATATACGACAACATTATCGACCCGGACGCCTGGACGCTGCGCTCGAATTACGTTGTATCAGGGGCGTTTTCTTTCTCCGGCACGGCGGACGGCAAACACATATACAAGAAAAACGAAAATTTCTATGACGCCGGAAAAATGACCGCAGACACGTTTGAGGTCGTCCTCGGCGATAACGCGGACGACGCGTACGCGTTATATCAGTCGGGCGCTGTCGCGTATCTCGGACTCATACCGTCGGCGCTCCACGACGAGCTGAGCCGCAGCGAGGATTACCGCGTCGACGATGTTAACGGTATATATTATCTTTCGTATAACTTTAACTGCTCCGCATTCCGCAATATGGAGGCCGCAAACGCGTCAAAGCTGCGGCGCGCGATCTCATTGTTTATAGACAGGGAAAATATAACCTCGTCGATCACGAGAAACGGCGAGCGCATGTCAAATTCGATCGTTCCCGACGGGATAACGGGCGTTAACGGCAAATACAGGGTCAACACTGCGGAGCACACGTACCCGGCTTCCGACGAAAACGGATATTTTTCATCCTCGACCGAAAAGAATCGCGAGGAGGCCCGCGAGATCATAAAGGAGCTCGGCATGGATGAAGACGGCGACGGTATGCTCGACCGCGCTTACAGGTTCACGCTTTTGTACCTGACGACGAACAGCGCGACAGACATTGCAGTCGCGCAGGCGGTTCAGCAGGATCTGGCTGAGCTTGGCGTCATGGTAAGGGTGTCCGCCGTAAAGGCGAATGTCTTTGAGGCAGAGGCGCGCATATACAATTACGATATTATAGCGCGCGGCGATGTCTCGTATTATGATGACGCGCAGAGCGTGCTCGAACGCTGGACGACGGGCGCGGACGGCAATTACGCGCGCCTTGGCAGCGTCGTTGTCGACGAGGACGAAAACGCATACTAAGCATGGGACAAGCTCTCACGCGAAAAAACGCAAAAGAATGCCGGAGGCGGTGTCGCCTCCGGCATAATAAGTTGTGACGTATATTGTGGCTGATTTGATTCGGCAGCGTGCCGCTGATCGCGAACCCGTCTGTAAGCTGTGACGTATATTGCGCTTGCCTGCGTCGGCAGTGTGCCGCTTATCACGAACCCGTCTGTAAGCTGTGACGTGCGTTTGCTGATCTGCCGGCGGTTTTGATCGATCAAATCGGTTTTAGTAAAAGTTTTTTCGACGCGCATATGTGAACCACTCGGCGGTCGTCTTACGGTTGATCCTAATCATAATGTGTATGTATTGAACCGCCATCGCTGAAAAACTGTTTATATTATCTTTCCTTGCCGAAGAAGAAGAGGGCGAGCATTCCGGGGCCTACGTGGGAGCCGGTCAGAGGCTCGTGCGGGCAGATGATGAGCTCGCGCGGCTCCGCGATCTCGCGGACGCGGCGGGCGATCTCTTCCGCGTCGTCCGGGCAGTCGCCGTGTGAGATCGCGACGCGCTGCACGCCCGCCTCGCGCACCTTCTCGGCGTATTTTTTTACTATTGCGTCGATGGCGCGGCGGCGGCCGCGGAATTTGCCGATATCGACTATCGCGCCGTTTTCATTGCCCCATAAGAGCGGCTTGATGCCGAGCAGCGTTCCGACGGCGGCGATCGTCGTTGTGATCCTGCCCGTGCGGCGGAGGAACATCAGATCGTCAACGGTAAAATACTGACAGAGGTGATCGGCGGCGTAATTCAATTTTTCGGCCGCCTGATCGGAGGTCATGCCTTCGTTTCTGTAATCGGCGGCAAGACAGGTGAGTATGCCGACGCCGAGCCCTGCGCCGCGGGAGTCGATCGCGTGTACTTTTCTGCCGGGATAGCGTGACATCAATTCAGCCGCCGCCATAGTCGATGCGTGATATGTGCCGCTGATGCCGCTTGAAAGCCCGATGTAGACGATATCCTGTCCAGCCTCAAGCGTCGGCGTGAAATGCTCGATGAAAAATTCGAAGTTCATCAGTGCGGTCGTGATCATTCTGCCCGCGCGAAGCGAATCATAAAACGATTTATAATCAAAATTGTCAAGATTGCCGTCATAAGATACGAGCGCGCCGTCGACCATGTACGTGCATGGCATTATATTGATGTCAAGATCGCGAAGAAGATATCCGGGAAGGTTAGAGCTGCAATCGGTGAAAACCGCAAAGGACATGTCTATGAACTCCTGTCGTAAAATGTCAAAAGGCGGCGAAGACCTGATGATTTTATTATTTTGATTGTATCATCGGGCGGCGGGAGAGTCAATATTTTAGGGTCTAAAGCGGGAAAAACGCACTCTACCGCCGCGCCACACGACTCTACTGCCTCGCTACTTTTCAGATTTTACAGGGGTTTTCGGGCTTTTTTCGAGCCGCACGTAAAAAAGATGAAGTTTTTTGAAAAATCCACTTGACAATTGCTTTTGTTGTTAGTATAATAATAAAGCATTCACGAAGAGTGCATGCAACATAAAGTGTGCGGGAGTGGCGGAACTGGCAGACGCGCACGTTTGAGGGGCGTGTGGTTCACACCGTACGGGTTCAAGTCCCGTTTCCCGCATAAAAAGGCAGCTTTTGGCTGCCTTTTTATTTTGGAATTTACGGCTCTGATCAATTGGTGGTTGCCATGTTTGTGCGCGGTTCATTTTATCTGACCTGCCGATGAAACGCACCATTTTATCTGATCCGCCAATGAAACGCATCATTAAATCTGATCCGTCGAAAATCGCATCATTTGATCAGACCAAGCAATGAAACGCATCATTTTATCTGCCCCGCCGAAAATCGCATCAACAATTTTTTAATGAACACATCTCCGCGAAGATTTGTTTTGCCTCCGCGCCTATAAAAACCTGATCCCGTCAACTTCATAACTCATAAACTCCCGCATGGAGCCGTATAAATATAAAAAACGGTACGGGGGTATTTTTTATGGGACGTATATACAAAGCGGTCGCGGCTGTCATGGCGCTTCTGCTCGCGGTTTTAGGCGTGATGCCGCTTTATGCTGACGGCGGGGATGAGGACGGAATTGCGCCGATATCTGATGAGGCGGGCGGAACAAACGCGGTCGACGGCGCCGCGTCGGCGTCGCTGACGGTCAACGCGAAGAGCGCGATTCTGATGGAGGCGTCGACGGGTGCGGTGCTCTATGAATCAAACGCGGACGAAGCGCTTCGTCCGGCGTCCGTTACGAAGATAATGTCGGTGCTGCTCATCATGGAGGCGGTCGATTCTGGCAAAATAACGCTTGAAGACAAGGTTTCGTGCAGCGAATACGCGTCTTCGATGGGCGGCTCGCAGGTTTATCTTGAGCCGGGCGAGGAAATGACCGTCGAGGAGCTTTTGAAATGTGTTTTGATTGCGTCCGCGAATGACGCAACGGTCGCGCTTGCCGAATACGTTGCGGGCAGTGAAGAGGCGTTTGTCGCGAGAATGAACGAGCGCGCCGCCGAGCTCGGCATGGAGCACACGCATTTTGTCAATACGAACGGACTTGACGACGCGCCCGACGCGGAATCTCATCTGATCTCCGCCCGCGACATCGCTATAATGTCGCGTGAACTCATAACGAAGCATCCGAAAGTGTTCGAATACACGACGGTGTGGATGGATTCGATCAGAAACGGTGCATTCGGACTCACAAACACGAACAGGCTCATCCGTTTCTATCGCGGCGCGACGGGACTTAAGACGGGCTCAACGTCAAAGGCGGGGTTCTGCATCTCGGCGACGGCAAATCGCGACGGAATGCAGCTTATCGCGGTCATTATGGGCTCGCCGACGCGCGATATAAGAAATGAAGCGGCGAAGACGCTGCTCGATTACGGTTACGCAAACTATGCCGTCTATACGGCGAACGGCGGGCAGACAGACAAGATACCGGTCACTGGCGGCGTCGCCGACGAGGTCGCTGGCGAGTACGGTTCGTTCTCCGCGATGCTCAAGAAGGGCGACGAGAAAAATGTGACCGAGACTGTCACGCTCAATGAGTCAGCGGCGGCTCCGGTCAAAAAGGGAGATGTCATCGGCGAGGTCGTCTACAAGGTCGGGGAAGAACAGATAGGCAGCGTCCCTGTCCGCGCGGTCGAGGACGTGGAAAAAATCAGCTATTGGGGGCTTTTGCTGCGGATGCTCTACGGGATACTGCTCTGACGGCGGAAAATCGGCTGAACCTACTTGAAATGGCGCGCGATTTGTGGTATATTTAAAGCATCGGAACATAACGAAAGAAGGCGGAAAATATAATGAGCGTTAAACTTAACACAAAATTTGCAAGCCAGTTTATAAAAAGCCATGAGCTTGATTATATCGCGCCGACTGCTGAGGCAGCGCTTGCGTTCGTTCGCGCGAAATGCGGTCAGGGCAGCGATTTTCTTGGCTGGGTCGATCTCCCCGTCGACTATGATAAGGATGAGTTTTCCCGCATAAAGGCGGCGGCGGAGAGAATAAAGGGAATGTGCGACGTTCTCGTTGTCATCGGCATAGGCGGCTCATACCTTGGCGCGCGCGCAGTCATTGAATATATCAAGTCGAACAACTACAACGCCGTGAAAAACGGCACGCCCGAAATATATTTTGCGGGGAACAGCATCAGCGCCTCCGCGCTTTCTGATCTTCTCCGCATGTGCGAGGGAAAGGACATCTGCGTAAACGTCGTTTCCAAGTCGGGCACGACGACGGAACCGGCGATCGCTTTCCGCGTTTTCCGCGACGTTCTTATAAAGAAATACGGCGAGGAAGAGGCGAAAAAGCGCATTTTCGCGACGACCGACAAAGCGCGCGGAACGCTCAAGGAATTTTCCGACAGAATGGGATATGAGACGTTCGTTGTCCCGGACGACATCGGCGGCAGATATTCCGTGCTCACCGCCGTTGGGCTTTTGCCGATCGCCGTTGCCGGAATAGATATCGACGCGCTGATGGCGGGAGCCGCGGCGGCGAGGGAGCAGTACCTGTTCGCACCTTTTTCCGACAACGACGCCATGAGATATGCCGCATGCCGCAACATACTTTACCGCCGCGGCAAAACGACGGAGATACTTGTCAGCTATGAGCCGGCGGCAGCGATGTTCGCCGAATGGTGGAAGCAGCTTTACGGCGAAAGCGAAGGCAAGGACGGCAAGGGTATTTATCCGTCGTCGGTCATCTTCTCGACAGACCTTCATTCGCTCGGTCAGTTCATACAGGACGGCAGCCGCAATCTTTTTGAGACTGTCGTCGATATCGTGAATCCGAAGGATTCATTGAAGGTGCCGTTTGACCCAGAGGACACCGACGGGCTCAACTATATCGCCGGAAAAGAGCTCGATGAGATCAACCATAAGGCAATGCTCGGCACTCTGCTCGCCCATGTGGACGGCGGCGTACCGAATCTCAAGCTCGAAACGCCCGACAGGAGCGAATACGAGACGGGTTACCTCATCTACTTCTTTGAGCTCGCCTGCGCGATTTCAGGCTATATGCTCGGCGTCAACCCCTTTGACCAGCCGGGCGTCGAGAGCTACAAGAAGAACATGTTCGCGCTGCTTGGAAAGAAGGGCAGCGAGGAACGCGGGAAGGAGCTCGCTCTCAGAATTTCGAAGCTTTGAGCGGTACAAATAATTTACGCGGTATCACGATTTTTCTATTGAATTTACACATCAAACGTGATACAATATAAACAGAAGGGCAACACAAACTGCCCGCCTTGCGGGCACGAAAGGACACACAATGCTTAAACTTATCATCGGACTCAAGGGAACAGGAAAAACAAAACAAATGATAGAGCTCGTCAATGAGGCTGTCGCGCGGACAAAGGGCTCCGTCGTCTGTATTGAACGCAACGACAAGCTTCGCTTTGACATCAAGTATCAGTGCCGCCTGATCCCAGCCGAAGAGTATCTCATTTCTGACGCGTATTCACTTTACGGTTTCGTTTCCGGCATCTATGCCAGCAATCATGACATAACCGATATCTTCATAGATTCGGCGCTCCGCATCTGCGGCGAGGACAAAGAGGCGTTCGACGTGTTCCTTGACAAGACGAATTCGTTCGCGAACGTCCACGGCATCAACGTCATAATCACCTCAACGATCGACGCGTCCGACGCAACGGAAACGATGAAGAAATACATATAATTTAAAAATTAACCTCCTTTCTTATCATATGCGCCCCGGCGCTTTCCCGATTTTTTGCCAATTTGGTCGGGAGATGCTGCCGGGGCGCATATATTTGCGCCGCCCTTTAACGGACGAATAAAATCTTTTTCGTCATTCGTGGCATATGGGCATGGGGCGGCATATCATGAAATTGAAAGCGGATGAAGACCCGGCAGATGACGGGGACTTTAGATTTACAAAGTTGCGCCGTGAACGCGGCTTGACAAAAAAGCGCGTCTTTTGTGTAGACGCGGCTCTCCCATCGTGAAAGCATCGTTTTCATCCGCTTCAAATTCCAAGGAGGAATGCTTCTCCATGCAAGAGAACAGAAACAACAATAACGGTCAGTCCTGCCGCGAGACGGTCTGTATCGACACATACAGAGTTCTTGATTCATGCCGTGACAAGGACTGCTTCGAGGACGTAAGAGTATATCTGACATCATTCGGCCAGGAGCTTATCAACCGCGCGGGCGCTGTCCGCACCAAGTCAGCCGAAACGGTAGCGGCGACGCTCGACGTTTCTCCCGTGCCGTTCAACCGCGGGTTTTATCAGATAAACATCCGCATTTTCGTCAAGGTGACGTTTGAGGTCTGCGTCAACGGAATGCCGCAGGAGATCGTCGGCATCGCCGCCGTCGAGAAGAATGTCATCCTGTTCGCGTCCGAAGGCAACGTCAACATCTTCAAGAGCGACCCGTTTGACGGCAATTCCTGCCGCCGTCCGGACCTGTCCGGCAAGCGCGTCGGCACGAATATGCCGGTCGCGGTGCTTGAAACGGTCGATCCTATCGTTCTCGGCGCTAAGATAGTGGAGCCGCAGAGCTGCGGCTGCTGCATGTGCTGCTGCACGGCGGACGATATTCCGGAACACGTGCTCCGCGATGTCGGCGGCGGACTTTGCGACGATGACGACGAGAGAGTCCTCGTCGTGTCCCTCGGCTTCTTCTCGGTCGTCAGGATCGAGCGTCCTGCTCAGTATCTCATAAACGCGACCGAGTATACGGTTCCCGACAAGGAATGCGTCAGCCCCGAAAACGACGACCCGTGCGCGCTCTTCCGCACGATGTCCTTCCCGGTAAACGAGTTCTACCCGCCGTCCTTCATCCCGCGCGATGACGACAGGGACTGCGGAAGGGAACCGTCCGGCGGCAAACACTGCGGCTGCGGCGGCTGACCGGAACGTCAACTCGCAATACTGAAACGACCCGCCATCCGGCGGGTCATTTTTTTGGATCGGGACTTCAATTTTTGACTTATAGAGGATTTTATAACAGCCTCTGAAAACCTTTACGGCAAAAATTTATCTGCGGCTCTGCTTTTGCCGGTAAAAATTCGCGATAAGGTTTTTCATAACAGAGTTTTTTTATAAAAAACTATTGACACGTCTGTTTGCGGCATGGTATAATACTATGCCGCTTGTGAGCGGGCTCTTTAAGCGCGCAGTTTTGCGCCGCCCGTCGGCAGCGAGTCTATTTTGAAAGTGAGGTGCTTTTCGTGTACGCAGTAATCGAAACGGGCGGAAAGCAGTACAAGGTAAGCGAGGGCGAAATCATTTACGTTGAGCTTCTCGGAGCAAACGAGGGTGACAAATATACCTTCGATCACGTGCTGGCAGTCTCCGGCAACGACGGCGTCAAGCTCGGCGCTCCTTACGTTGACGGCGCGACCGTCACGGCGGACGTTCTCGGCAACGTCAAGGGCAGGAAGATCCACGTTCTCCGCTATAAGGCAAAGAAGAACGAGAAGAAGAAGATCGGTCACCGTCAGCCCTATACGAAGGTTCAGATTTCGGCTATAAACGGCTGAGTCCAAAAGACGTGACAAAGATCACATTCTACACTCACGGCGGTATTTATTACGGCTTTGAGGAAGTCGGTCACACGGGCTACGGGGAGTCGGGAGACGATGTTTTATGTGCGGCGCTTTCGGCGATGACGATGCTTATCATCAACGCGGCGGAGGTCGCATACGAATCGGAAGCCGATTACAGGATTGACGAAAATACGGCGGACATAAGCCTCATTTTGCGAGGCGCGCTTCCCGGTTACGAGCAGGATGAGCGGCGGCAGTACGCGCTGTCCGGGCTTATCAAGGCTTACTATTATCAGCTCATGGACCTGACAGAAGAGTATTACGACTATCTCGAGGTCGAGGTAGAGGAAAGAAGACCCGATGCGGATTAAACCGTATGGGGAGACAGGTGAAAGGAGATTACCGAAATGTTAAAGCTCAGCTTACAGTATTTCGCACATAAGAAGGGCGTCGGCTCCACGAAGAACGGCCGTGACAGTGAGTCCAAACGTCTTGGCGTCAAGCGTGCGGACGGTCAGCACGTTCTCGCGGGCAATATCCTCGTTCGCCAGAGAGGAACGAAGATCCACCCCGGTGAAAACGTCGGCAAGGGAAGCGACGATACGCTATTTGCGCTCGTTGAGGGCAAAGTCAAGTTCGAGCGCACCGGTACCGGCAAAAAGCTGGTCAGCGTTTACACAGAGGCGTAAACGAATATGCGTTTCAAAGGGCGCCGCACCAGCGGCGTCCTTTGCGTTCAACGCGCAGGATACAGCAGTTACATAAGAAAAAGGCAGTTTCAGACATGGATAAAAAAGAGATTCTTTCGCACGTCGATCACACGCTTTTGTCGGTTACCGCGACGTGGGATGAAATACGGAGCATAATAGACGACGGAATAAAATACGGGACCGCGTCGGTCTGCATCCCGGCATCATATGTCGGGCGCGCCGTCGAATACGCGCGCGGCAAAATTGCGGTCTGCACGGTCATCGGCTTCCCGAACGGGTACGACACGACGGCGGCTA
The DNA here is from genome assembly GCA_947630625.1 of uncultured Clostridia bacterium. Classification (GTDB taxonomy): domain Bacteria; phylum Bacillota; class Clostridia; order Oscillospirales; family CAG-272; genus DTU064. The sequence goes on along the minus strand of CANRIL010000004.1, from coordinate 42,456 downwards.
AGGTGTTCATGGCAACTGACGCCATACGCCGTGGAGCTGACGAGGTGGACATGGTCATAAATTTAGGCTGGGTCAAGGACGGAATGTATGATCAGGTCGCGGAGGAGATCAGACGCGTCAAGGCCGCGTGCGGGGACAGGATACTGAAGGTCATAATCGAGTGCTCCAAGCTGACGGATGACGAGAAGATCGCGATGTGCCGCGTCGTCTCCGATTCCGGCGCGAACTTCATCAAAACATCGACCGGCTTCGGCGGAGGCGGCGCTGTCGCGCACGATGTCGAACTGATGAAGCGTTACTGCGCGCCGCACGTCAAAATTAAGGCGGCGGGCGGAATAAAAACGTTTGAGGACGCCGCGATGTTTCTCTCCATCGGCGCTGACAGGCTCGGAACGAGTACGCTTGTGAGGCTGATGAAGACCGAACAGCAATAAGGAGATAAAAAACATGGGCGAACACAAGACAACTACGCCGACTCCGCACAATTCGGCGGTCAAGGGCGATTTCGCGAAAACGGTGCTCATGCCCGGCGACCCGCTCCGCGCGAAAATGATCGCGGAGACGTTTCTGACCGAATCAAAACTCGTCAATAATGTCCGGGGGATCGGGGGCTACACGGGTTACTACGACGGCGTGCCGGTCAGCGTTATGGCGAGCGGCATGGGTATGCCGTCAATGGGCATTTACAGCTATGAGCTGTACAATTTCTACGACGTTGACAATATAATCCGCGTCGGCACGGCGGGCAGCTTCCACCGCGACGTGCATGTGCGCGATGTCGTGCTCGCGCTCGGCGCGTGCACGGATTCAAATTATGCCGCGCAATATGCGCTCCCCGGCACGTTTGCGCCTACCGCGTCATATAAGCTGCTGTCGTGCGCGGCAAAAGCGGCGGAGGACATTGGCGTCCGGTATCACGTCGGAAACGTTGTCTCGTCGGACAGATTTTATAACGACGTTGAAAACTCGCTCGACTGGGCGAAAATGGGCGTCCTTGCGGTCGAGATGGAGGCAGCGGCGCTTTATATGAACGCCGCGCGCGCCGGAAAGCATGCGCTCGCGATCTGCACGGTTTCCGACCATCTTGTCACGGGCGAGGATACGACTGTCGAGGAGAGGCAGAATTCGTTCTCGACGATGATAGAGATAGCGCTGCGCACAGCCGTCATGCAGTCAAAATGAAGCGCGTATTTTTGATCGTGCTCGACAGCGTAGGCGCCGGCGAGCTGCCGGACGCCGCCGATTTCGGCGACGCGGGTGCGAATACGCTTTTGTCCGTGTCGCGCTCAAAGTTCTTTTCGGTCCCGAACATGATAAAGCTCGGACTTGGCAATATAGACGGGCTCGGCTTCATTGGACAAACGCCGCGTCCGCTCGGCGCTTACGGCAAGGCGGCTGAGCGTTCGAGAGGAAAGGACACAACGGTCGGTCACTGGGAGATGGCGGGCGTTATATCGGAGCGCCCGTTCCCGACATATCCCGACGGTTTTCCCGACGAGGTGACAGACGCGCTCCGCCGTGCGACGGGGCGAGGCATCATATGCAATAAGCCGTATTCGGGCACGGACGTGATACGCGACTACGGGCGTGAACAGCTTCGCACCGGCGCTTTGATAGTCTATACGTCCGCCGACAGCGTGCTTCAGATCGCGGCGCACGAAGAGCTGATACCGCCGCAGGAGTTATACGGATACTGCCGCGCCGCGCGCGAAATAATGACAGGCGAGCACGGAGTCGGCAGGGTAATCGCCAGACCCTATACGGGCGAATATCCGAATTTTACACGGACGAAGAACCGCCGTGATTTTTCGCTTGAGCCGACCGGGAAAACAGTGCTTGACGCGCTCTCGGCTGCCGAGCGGGATGTCATCGCGGTCGGCAAGATCGAGGATATTTTTGCAGGCCGCGGCATAACGGAGGCGATACACACGTCCGGCAACGCGGACGGCATGGCGGTGACAAAAAAGCTCGCGGAGCGTGATTTTTGCGGGCTGTGCTTTGTAAATCTTGTCGATTACGATATGCTTTACGGACACAGAAACGATGTAGACGGTTACGCGCGGGCGCTCACGGAATTTGACGGCTGGCTCGGCGGCTTTCTGCCGCTTCTCGGCGAGGAAGATGCGCTTATAATCACGGCAGACCACGGCTGCGACCCGGGAGATGTCAGCACCGACCACACGCGCGAGTACGTGCCGATACTCGTCTTCGGCAAAAAAATAAAGCCGGTCTGCCTCGGCGTGCGTAAAACGTTTGCGGATACGGCCGCGACGGTCGCGGAGCTTCTCGGGATCGAATGGAACGGCGCGGGGGAGAGCTTTTCGGAGTCGATGGCGTGAAGGCGCGGGCTTCCGTTGTCGGAGCGCCGGTCTCCACGGCGTCGATCCGGTTTTAAAACGGGCGCGTTTCACCGGCAAAGCCGTATCCCGAATTTATAAAGTGTGCTGATGCGCCTCGGCGGAATGGAGAGAAAATTTATGACTGAGACGGAGCTGTTAGATCGCGCCTTAGACGCTGCGCGCCGCGCGTACAGCCCATATTCGCATTTCTGCGTCGGGGCGGCGCTTCTGACACGCGGAGGCGCTGTATATATCGGCTGCAACATCGAAAACGCCTCATACCCGGCGACGATATGCGCGGAACGCGTCGCTTTTTCGGCGGCTGTCGCCGCAGGCGAGCGCGATTTTGACGCCATAGCGATAGTCGGCGGAAGGGAAGATATAATTGCTGCCGGTGAGCCGCTCGGCGAATGTCCGCCATGCGGCATATGCCGCCAGTTTATGGCGGAGTTCTGCCGGCCTGATTTCAGGGTGATACTCGGCTCGCCGAAAAAATTCAGCACATATACGCTTGGCGAACTGCTCCCGCAGAGCTTCAGCGCCGAGTCGATGTAAGATGATGTAAGATAATAATACGATCGGGGAAATTTCCGAAAGAATCGTCCCCGGCGCAGTCTGACAAAAAAGCGTGTTCATGCGGGAAGCAGGGCACGTTTTTTTATTATAACCTAATTGACGTTGATAAAATCCCGTGCGGTCAGATATGTCGACCGTGCAGGTGTGCTATACGGAAAGTTTTTGAAAAGCCCGAAAGATTTGCGTGATTTTAAATTGCACAAGATTCAATAAATTCGCTAAAATATATGTAACCGCCGACGCGCGGAAAATCACCGAACAAGGGAGTTTCAAACAATGTCAAGCACCGCAGCCGAAACGTACATCACAAGCGAAGTAATAGCTTCTTTTCGTTCCTATCTCATTTCCGAAGAAAAATCCGAGTTCACGATCGATAAGTATATCCGCGACATTGCCGGTTTTGCGTCCTTTCTCGGCGGCGAGCCGCTTTCGAAGGAGAGGGTGCTTGCGTACAAAGCGCATCTTTTAGAATGCGGTAAATTCGCCGATTCAAGCATAAATTCGATGATATCGTCGATCCGTGCGCTTCTCAAATTCGTCGGACGCCCCGACTGCGCAGTGTCGAATCTGAGAATTCAGGAGTTACCGTTCAATCCGGAAGAGAAGAATCTGACGAAGGATGAATTTGAGCGTTTGCTCGACGCGGCGAAGGATAACAGGCGGCTGCATCTGCTTTTGCTCGTCATATTCTCGACAGGCATACGCGTGTCGGAGGTGAAATATTTCACAGTGGAATCGTTCCGCTGCAAGCTCGATAAGGTGCGCGTGACTGTCCGATGCAAAAAGAAAAACCGCCGTGTGATCGTGGCGGACGAGCTGAAGCGGGAGGTACTCGCATATATTAAGGAAAACAAAATCGAATCGGGACCGATATTCCGGACGAAAAGCGGCAAACCGCTCGACAGGAGCGCCATCTGGAAGCAGATGAAGCGGCTCTGCAAGAAAGCGAAAGTTGCAGAGAGCAAGGTGTTTCCGCACAACCTCCGCAAGCTGTTCGCGCGAACATTTTACATGGAGACGCATGATATCGTTCAGCTTGCGGCGCTTCTCGGCCACAGCAGCATAAACACGACGAAGATATACGTAAAGACAACGGAAGAAGAAGTCCGTGAACGCGTCGAAATGGTAGTGAACAAGCTGATTTTCACAAAAATAAGGACCACATTATCTGCATAATGTAGTCAACCAACGGTATTTGCGGCACGCCGGAAACTTTATCGTTAAGATTATAACAGAAACATGCGTAGAAATCAAGATGATTTTCGCATAAAATCTAATCTAACACGCAGTTTTTATTATCAACGATGGTAAAAACAACATATTTAAAAATTTTATGTATGCTGACAGAACCCTTGCGGAGATGTTTTTTGAACAGATCTGTAAGGGCTCATTTTATATGTTTGAAAAGCGCTTTTGAAGGCGCTTTTTTATTTATGTGGTTGATTTACCTTCGAGTCTTTCATTTTTTGAACTACATTATGCAGATAATGCAGCAATCACAGATGCTTCATCATGCGGATTTATTGGAAAATATTTGCATCTATATAATCCGCTCGAGCTAAGGGGATTCTTCAGGCGCTGCAAATGAGCAGTTTTAAAAATTCGAATACGCGGCTTAAAATATTATTTTGACAGCAAAATAAAGCGGGCAAAACCTGATCCTCAACCGGAATTTATTATTATAAATTTTTAATGGTGTTATTGACTTCCGCCCACGTTTTGAACAGTGGGCAAAACTTGCGCCGCAGTCGGCTTTTTTGCGTGATTTTTGTTTTAATCTTCTCAAAATCTTGAAGGATTTTAAACGGTCAGCAATTAGTTTGAACAAAATTTATTAAGAAAGGATAACAAAAATGCAGGAACTAACCCGCAAGCAATTTGACATTCTTGAAATGCTTGCAACATCAAGGATCACTCTCACCCAGCGTCAGCTTAAAGAAAAGACCGGGTACTCGCTCGGCACCGTCAACAAGGTGTCAAAGGAGCTTACAGACCTCGGCTATCTGAAAAACGGCGACATCACAAACTCCGGTGTCAATGCGCTGGAACCATATCGCGTAAAACGTGCCGTATTCATCGCCGCGGGCTTCGGTTCCCGTATGGTGCCGATAACCTTCAACACCCCGAAGCCGCTCGTCCGTGTCCACGGCGTGCGCATCATCGATCACCTTATTGACGCCTGTCTGCGGGCAGGAATCAATGAAATTTACATGGTCAGAGGCTATTTGGCTGAGCAGTTCGATCAGCTTCTGTATAAATACCCTATGATCCACTTCCTCGAAAATCCGGTATATAACGAGGCAAATAACATAAGCTCGGCTTTTGTCGCGCGGTATATGCTCTCCAACGCCTACGTTTTCGAGGCGGATCTGCTGCTTTCAAATCAGGATATAATAAAGAAATACCATTACACCTCAAACTTTCTCGGCATAAAAAAAGACCGCTCCGACGACTGGTGCTTTCGGGTAAAGGACGAAATTATCGTTGAGCAGGAAGTCGGCGGCGAGGGCAATGACATATGGCAGATGGTCGGCATTTCCTATTGGAACGGTCAGGACGGCAGGAGGCTTTCGGAGGATATCGCAAAAGTATACCAGTCACCGGGAGGGAAGGAACGGTATTGGGAACAGGTGCCGCTTAAATACTGCAAGGAAAATTATCAGGTTGAGATCCGCGATTGTCGGGAATCCGACATTGTCGAGATCGATACATTCAAAGAATTAAAGGCAATCGATCCGACTTATGATGTATAAAAAAGAGGGCGAAAAAATGAGCAGTAAACAAACACAAAATTCCGACGGGAAGCTGCAGCGTTCGCTTTCGCCTATGCACGTCTGGGCGATCGCTTTCGGCTGCGTCATAGGCTGGGGAAGCTTCATCAACCCAGGCAAAAAGTTCCTGCCGAACTCGGGCGTCGCAGGAACCGCGATAGCGATGATCCTCGGCGCGCTCGTGATGATCATTATAGCTTTTTCCTATGCCTACATGGTGCCGAAATATCCGAAGGCGGGCGGAGAATTCACTTTCACAAAGATGTGCTTCGGTAAGGACGCCGCGTTTGTCTGCGGCTGGTTTTTGGTCGTCGCATATCTGACAAACGTGCCGATGAACAGCACGGCGATCGGACTTATTGTCGACGGGCTTGACGGGTCCGCGAATATTCTGAAATGGGGATTTCACTATACGATAGCCGGATTTGACATCTACGCGGGCGAAATGCTTCTGGCAATGGCGATCCTCATCCTGTTTGGCTGGCTCAATATAGTGGGCGTAAAGAAGGCGGGATTTGTGCAGACGATACTTTCGTCGCTTCTCGTTATATGTGCGATTACGCTTTGCATCGCCGGAGTTGTCTCCGCAAAGGCAAAGGGGATCAATATGCAGCCGATTTGGGGCTTTGACAAAGAAGCCGCTATAGAGGCAAATGCCGTTACTTCCGAAATAGGCAGTTACGCCCACACCGGCACCGTCGGGATCCTTTCGGCAATTCTTGCAACGTTTGCGATAGCTCCGTGGGCATATGTCGGTTTTGATGCGATTCCGCAGGCTGCCGAGGAATTCAATTTCAGTTACAAAAAAGTTTCGTTCATAATGATCATCGCCATCGTGTTCGGCTGCTTTGTATACACGAGCAACAACACCGTCGCCGCTGCGGCTCTTGAAAATTGGCCGGAGCGGGTCATGGCAGGAGAGTGGGTGCTCCTCGTTGCCGCAGAAGAGCTTCTCGGAGCATTCGGCAAGGTGTTGATCGGCGTCGGCGTGTCATGCGCCGTCCTTTCCGGGATCATGGGATTCTATCTTGCGTCTTCGAGGCTGATGTATTCGATGAGCCGTGACGGATATCTTCCGAAGTCTTTCGGAAAGGTCGACGGTAAATACGGAACACCGAAGAACGCCATCATCTTTTGCATGATCGTCTCGCTTTCGGGACCGATACTCGGCAGAGAGGCGCTCGGATGGTTCGTTGACATGAGCGCGATAGGCGCGTCGATCGGTTATTTCTTCACATGCGCAAGTACGCTTGTCACCGTGAAGCGTGACGGCGACGGGACGGCGTTTTTGAAAGCAATGGCGGTGACGGGTACTTTGTTCGGCATCATATTTATGATATTGCAGCTTATCCCGATCCCCGGTCTGCCGGGCGTCCACTTTGGGAAAGAGAGCTATATAATGCTTGCGGTCTGGATAGCGATCGGGCTTGTTTTCTACATAAAAGAGAGAAAGAACTTCGGGAAAGAATATAAGTGAGGTATATTAAGATGGAATCTGTAAAAAGAAATGTTCTTTTAAATCCCGGTCCGTCTACTACGACCGATTCCGTTAAATATGCTCAGGTAGTGCCCGATATCTGCCCGCGCGAGAAGGAATTTGCATCGCTGATGAAAGGGCTTCGTGAGGATCTGGTGCGGGTCGTCCACGGCGATCTTGAAAAGTACACCTCAGTCTTGTTCTGCGGTTCCGGAACGCTCAATATCGATGTCTGCCTGAATTCGCTTTTGCCGGCAAATAAAAAAATTCTCGTTATCAACAACGGCGCATACAGTACACGTGCCACGGAGATATGTCAGTATTACGGTTTGCCGTATATAGAGCTGAAATATCCTGTCGACGAGCGTCCCGATCTTTCGGAGGTTCTGGAAACCTTACAGAAAAACGCGGATATTGCCGTCGTTTACACCACCCACAACGAAACCGGCACCGGGATACTCAACCCGATCCGCGAGATAGGCGCGCTTGCTCACAGATACGGCGCTATATTCATTACCGACACGACAAGCACCTACGCGATGCGGCCTATCGATATCGAAAAGGACAATATCGACTTTCTGATGGCTTCTGCACAGAAAGGATTGATGGCGTTTACCGGGTTGTCGTTTGTCGTCGGCAACCGAGATGTGATCGAAGCTTCAAAGGACTATCCCAAGCACTCATATTATTGCAATTTGTTCTTGCAATACGACTATTTTGAAAAGACGGGCGAGATGCACTTTACCCCGCCTGTCCAGACGATCTATGCCACATTGCAGGCGCTTAAGGAGTACTGGGCTGAGGGGGAACAGGCAAAATGGGCACGGCACACAAGAGTGTTCAACGCGATCAACAAAGGTCTTGACGAACTCGGCTTTAAACAGGTGATAAAACCCGAATGGCGAGCGGGACTTGTTTCTTCGGCGATCTATCCTGACGATCCGAACTGGAGCTTTGAAAAGGTTCATGACTATTGCTATGAGCGCGGATTTACGATTTACCCGGGAAAGATTTCAACGACGAACACCTTCAGGCTTTGCGCCCTTGGCGCGATAGATGAACAGGATATTGAGGATTTCTTTAATGTATTTAAAGAAGCTCTGGCGGTATGCGGAGTCAAAACGCCTGTAAAATATAACGATTGATGGAGGATCGAAAATGAAAACCGTTTACACATGCTTTTGTACGGATGTTATCCATGAGGGACATCTGAATATTATAGAGGAGGCGCACAAGCTCGGGAAAGTAATAGTGGGAGCTCTTTCTGACAAGGTACTCATCAGATATAATAAATTTCCCACTATAAGCCAGAGCGAAAGAATCAGGCTGTACCGCAGCATCGACGGCGTGGAAGAAGTCGTTATTCAGGAAGACATGATGTATGACGATGTCGTCACGCTTATTCATCCCGACTACGTTATACACGGCGACAACTGGATAAACGGTCCTGAGGCAGTAATTCGCGCACACGTAACTGATTTGTTGGCTTCTTACGGCGGACAGGTTATAGATGTTCCTTATACATATAACGAGACCGTCAAAAAGATCGATCTTCAGTTAAGAGAAAAGCTCGCCATGCCGGAATACCGCCGCAAACGTCTGCGTCAGCTTATAGACATGTGCCCGATCGTAAAGGTCATCGAGGCGCACAGCGGTCTTACGGGGCTTATCGCCGAAAAGACGACCGTCGTTGAAGAAAACGGAAAGCTCGACCAGTTTGACGCGATGTGGGTCAGCTCCCTCTGCGATTCCACCGCAAAGGGAAAGCCGGACATCGAGCTTGTAGATATGTCGTCAAGACTTCGCACCATAGACGATATCATGGAAGTCACGACAAAGCCGATCATCCTTGACGGCGATACGGGCGGGCTTACGGAGCATTTCGTATACAATGTCAGAACGCTCGAGAGAATGGGCGTTTCCGCCGTCATAATCGAGGACAAAAAGGGACTGAAGAAAAACAGCCTGTTCGGCACCGAGGTCGAGCAGACGCAGGCGTCGATAGAGGAATTCAGTGAGAAGATCGCGGCGGGAAAGCGCGCTCAGCTCACCGATGATTTTATGATCATCGCAAGGATCGAGAGCCTTATCCTTGAAAAGGGAATGGACGACGCGCTTGCGAGGGCATATGCGTTTGTGGAGGCGGGCGCGGACGGCATAATGATCCACAGCCGCAAGAAGGACCCCGCAGAGATACTCGAATTCTGCGACAAATTCCGCGAAAAGGATAAGCACACACCGATAGTTGTCGTTCCATCCTCCTTCAACGTCATAACGGAGGACGAGCTCGCCGCGCACGGCGTCAACATCGTAATTTATGCAAATCAGCTCACAAGAAGCGCGTTCCCCGCGATGGAGCAGACCGCAAAGGACATTCTCCGCTATCACCGCGCCAAAGAGGTCGACAGCAGGCTGATGCCGATCAAGGATATAATCTCGCTCATAGACGAGCTTTGACGAGGTGAATGATGAAGGCAACATCACTTATAAACGCGACAGGCGCCGATTTCTTCACCGGCGTACCTGATTCGCAGCTGCGCGCGCTGTGCGACTATCTGATCTATACGTACGGCACCGACCCGCATCATCATGTTATAGCGGCAAACGAAGGAAACGCCGCCGCGATCGCGGCGGGATATCATCTCGCGACTGGAAAAGTGTCGGTCGTCTATATGCAGAACAGCGGCGAGGGCAACATCATCAACCCGGTCGCGAGTCTGCTCAACGAAAAGGTATACGGCATTCCGTGTCTGTTCATCGTCGGCTGGCGAGGCGAGCCCGGCGTTCACGATGAGCCTCAGCACATCTATCAGGGTGAGGTGACGCTTAAGCTGCTCGAGGATATGGATATCGCGCATTTCGTCATCTCGAAAGAGACGACCGAGGACGAGATCAGCGCTAAAATGGCGGAATTCAGAGAAATTTTCGCCGCAGGGAAGCAGGCAGCATTCGTCGTCAGAAAGGGCGCGCTCGAATTCGACGGCAAGGTCAGGTATGAGAACAGCAACAGCATGACGCGCGAGGAGATAATCCGTCACGTTGTCGAGCATACGGGGAACGATCCTATCGTCTCAACGACGGGCAAGGCGAGCCGCGAGCTGTTTGAGATACGCGAGGCGCGGGGAGAAGGTCACGAACGGGACTTTCTGACGGTCGGCTCGATGGGACACGCTTCATCGATCGCTTTCGGGATCGCGGTGCAGAAGCCGGATACAAGGGTGTGGATCATAGACGGCGACGGCGCGGCGCTCATGCACATGGGCGCGATGGCGGTGATAGGCGCGAACGCCCCCTCAAACATCGTGCATATAGTCCTCAACAACGGGGCGCATGAAACGGTCGGAGGTATGCCGACGGTCGCAGGGAAGATAGATCTTTCGGTGATTGCAAAAGGCTGCGGTTATCCAAATGCGGTAAGCGTGGATAACATTAAAGACCTTGGCGTCGAATTGGAAGCTGCAAAGCTTAGAAATGAACTCTGCCTGATTGAAGTTAAATGCTCGATAGGGTCAAGGAAAGATTTGGGTAGACCGACGACTGCGGCGAGCGAGAACAAAAAGAATTTTATTGATTATTTGAAATAAGCAAAAAAATGAACACCGGCGAGGAAAGTCACAATTATCGCGGATGATCAGGCATTTCGCATCTACGTAAAAAAGCACAGTCCGTAAACTGTGCTTTTTCGGCAGACCGGTCGGGGAAAACTCTTTCGGAATTTTCCCCGACGCTTTTTTAATTTGTTCGGCGCAGCCATGGGCGCGCCATTAATTCGGCTGTAAATTGCCGGAGATAACGATAATTCGGCTGTTTTCAGACGGTCAGCGTGACAATATATCTGCCGGTGTTGTCAGGCGAGATCACGGCTTTTCTGAAAGTCTCCGGCAGGAGCAGCGAGCCGCCGCTCGGTGTCTGACGCGAGAATATATATTCGTCGCAGCTGTACCACACGCCGTCCGCGAGCGAGCTTATATATCCTTCAAGCGTGCTGCGGCTGTGATAGATCAGCTTCGCGTGCGGCATGCCGACATATCTGATGTGCCACGGTTCAAACACGATGCCCGTTTCGTCCTCCCCGTAGACGGGATATCTGACTATGAATCCGTATCTCCAGCATTCCGAGTCGACGAAGCGCCCTGCCTCCGATTTCAGAAAGCCGTAGCTTGCGTAGTAAGGCACGTAAACGTCAAGCGCAAGCCCGGTCTGGTGCTCGCTCGCGCCCGGAACGGTCGCGACGGCGGGGGAGCTTTCGTATTCCTCTTTTTGCTGCTCGGCAGTCCTGAAATCGCTCGAAACGAGCAGCCGTTCGCCCGTTTTATCGGCGACGGCGGACGACAGCGACTTATACGCTTCCGTCATAGAGACGTTCATTATGACGCCGGTGTCGCCGTACGGCTCGACCTCCGGAACATAATCGTCCGCGAGCGTGTATGTCGTATTTACGAGCATCATGCTCTGGTCAAACGTGACGCGATCATCGCTTTTTAGCTCGTCAAGCGTGTATTCCCGCAGCCCGTTCGGCTCGGCGACATCGAGCTCAACATGCTCGCGCCTCGCCCCTAAAAATTCGCCCGCGATAAACGTATACTGCGGATTCATCCACAAAAATACCGCTGCGCCCGCGATGACTAATATGATCAGCGCGGAAACTGCGAGCAGAATGGTGCGCTTTTTCATAACGATTATTTCCTGTAATACGTATAATATGCGATGATCGTCCGCTCGACGCCGCCGTGCTCGATATCGGGCGCCGTCAGCACAACGCCGTCGCCGGAGAGCAGCTGCCAGGCGGCAAGCTCCGGTATATTGCAGCGGAAAAGTACCTCCGAACCGGCATATACAATGAACGTGTCAGTCTCAGGCTTGACGATAAGCGCGCCGCCTTTGCCGATCACGTCATCGTTGTCGCCGCGCCGCTCGGTCACGTATTTGATGCTCATTCCGTCAAGCTCGCGGACGAAATCGCGCCTGTAACGCGGGCTCTGCGGGTTGCGGCTCTTTGTCCACACCTTTATAAACTTGAACATTTATTCCTGCCCCCCTTCATCATGATCATCTTCGATATCCCGCGATTTTTCGTCGCGGTGCTTTTTATTTTGCCTCAATACAAGATAGTCAACGGCGCAGATAGCGCCGATCGCGGCGAGAAGTACAACGGATTTCAGCAGCTTTTCGTTTAAAAGCAGCTTGTCTGTGAATATGACCGCGAGCAGACCGAACAGCCCGCTGACGGCGTACATCACGAGCACGGCGTGCCGCTGCGACAGTCCGAGCTCGATCAGTCTGTGGTGCAGGTGCTTCTTGTCAGAGGAGAACGGCGCCTGCCCGTGCGCGATCCTGCGGAAGAACGCAAACACGGTGTCAAACAGCGGCAGCGCGAAGATCATCACCGGCAGAAGGAACGAGATGACGGCGCTCACCTTGAATACGCCCCCGATCGAAATAACGGCGAGCACGAATCCGAGAAAATATGCGCCCGTATTGCCTATGAAAATGCGCGCCGGATAGAAATTGAACGGCAGAAAGCCGACGCACGAGCCGAACAGTACGGCGGCTATGAGAGCCGTCTCTATTCTGCCGTAGAGCAGCGAGACGAGCGCAAGCGTAACGCACGATATGGCGCAGACGCCTGACGAAAGCCCGTCAAGTCCGTCTATCAGATTGAAAGCGTTCACGAGTACGACGATCCACAGCACGGTCAGCGGGTATGAAAGCCAGCCGAGGCTCACATATTGCGTGAAGAAAAATACTTCGCGAACGATCACGCCCTCGTAAATTGCACACAGCGCGGCGATTATCTGAACCGCGAGCTTTAACCACGGGTTAAGGTCAAAAACGTCGTCCAGGATGCCGAGCAGGATTAGGATCGTTCCGCCTATCCATATCGCGTAAAGCTCGGAGCCGATTTTGCCGAAAAGAAAGGTCGTGAGAGTAAAGCTGATAAAGACGGCAAGGCCGCCCGCCTGAGGAATTGCCCTTTTGTGCATGCGCCTGTCGTCTTTCGGAACGTCCACGGCGCCGATCTTCACGGCGAGCGCACGGACGGCGGGCGTCAGAAGATACGAGAGCAGAAACGCGCAGATGACGGCTGCCGCTCCGTATACGAGTCTTTCATCTATCATATGGGTACCGTACCTCCGCAAAAGAGAGGTTCCTTGCCTTTTTTAGGCGGTCTGATTTTTGTCACGTCGGCGCTGCCGACCGGAAATTTTAAAAGCAGGGCGCGCCCCGGTTCAGAGCGTCACAAAACCAAGTTTGCGCTTTACCTTTGAGACAGTCTTACCGGCAGCTCGCGACGCTTTTTCCGCGCCGTCGCGCATGACGGATTCAAGATACGGCTTGTCCGCCATAAGCTTATCGAATCTTTCCTTCACAGGCTGCAGCCCGTCCGCGCAGACCTCGCCGACGGCGGATTTGAAGTCGCCGTATCCGCGCCCGTCGAACTCGCGCTCGATCTCGTCATAGCTTTTGCCCGTGAAGCAGGAGTAGATCGTCATGAGATTCTTGATCCCGTCCTTGCCGTCCGCATAGCGGACACATGTGTCGGAATCGGTGACGGCGCGGCGGAATTTTTTTATGATCACGTCGCGCGTGTCGAGAATGCGGATGACGGCGTTTTCGTTCGCGTCCGATTTGCTCATCTTTTTGGTCGGCTCCGCTAGCGACATTATGTTTGCGCCGATTTTAGGTATATACGGTTCGGGAACGGTAAACGTGGGCGAGAAGACGCCGTTGAACCGCTCCGCGATGTCGCGGGCAAGCTCAAGATGCTGTTTCTGATCCTGACCTATCGGGACAACGTCTGCCTGATAGAGCAGAATATCCGACGCCATCAGAACGGGATAAGTGAACAGCCCTGCGTTTATGTTGTCCGCATGCTTCGCGCTCTTGTCCTTGAACTGCGTCATGCGCGACAGCTCGCCGAACATCGTGAAGCAGGAAAGCATCCATGAAAGCTCGGCGTGCTCGTGGACGTGGCTCTGAACGAACAGCGTGCATTTTTCCGGGTCGAGTCCGCAAGAGATATAGAGCGCCAGCACTTCATACGTGCGGCGGCGCAGCTCGGCAGGGATCTGCCGCACCGTTATCGAATGCAGGTCAACGACGCAGTAATAGCAGTTGTACTCGGACGTAAATTCGCTGAAATTGGAGAGCGCGCCGAGGTAGTTGCCGAGTGTCAGATTGCCCGACGGCTGAATGCCCGAAAGGGCGGTTTTTTTTCGGATGACGGTTTCTTCCGGCATATTGTCACCTTGCCTTTGAGGTGCAAAGGCTTATCCTTTCGTTTTGAACGTTTTATGAAGTATCTGAAAAGACCTCAACCGAGAACGGAGCGCACGGCGTCGGACAGAGATGTGACGCCCCTGACGATCTGTTCGTCGGACGGCATTGAATAGTTGAGGCGAAAAGACGGGGAAGGCGCTGATTCGTCGCAGTTGAACGCCGTTCCGGTCACGACTGCGACCTTGCGTTCGAGCGCCGCGCTGACGACCGGGTCAGAGCTCTTTCCCTCCGGGAGCGTGCACCAGATGAAGAGGCCTCCCTCGGGGCGGGTGAATGTAACATAACGGGGCATCTCGCAATCAAGGCAATCGAGCATCAGGGACGATTTGCGGCGGTAGACGGCGCGGATATCTTTTATGTGCGCGTCTATGTCGTATTCCGTCATGTATTTGTGGCACACCATCTGGAAAAACGTGTTTGTGTGAACGTCCTCGACCTGCTTTGCGACGACCATTTTCTGTGTCAGCGCTGTCGGTGCAAGCACGTAGCCGACGCGCATTCCGGCGGAAAGAATTTTTGAAAACGTCGAACAGTAAATGACGATCCCGTCCCGGTCAAGGCTCTTTATCGGCGGCACGTATTCGCCGCCGAACCGCAGCTCGCCGTATGGGTCGTCCTCGAAAATTATAATGCCGTGCCGACGGCAGACATCGTATATTGCGGCGCGCTTTTCAAACGGCATGGTCGTTCCCATGGGGTTATGGAAGTTGGGTATGAGATATACCATCTTTGCTTCGGGATGCGCGATGATCGCTGCTTCCAAGGCGGCGGGGTCAATGCCCCCTGCGGCAGGAACGCCGACGGGTTTTGCGCCGTTCGTGCGGAACGCGTTGAGTGCGCCGATAAACGTCGGGTCCTCGCAGATCACGCTGTCCCCTTCGTCGCATAGCACCTTTGCCGAGAGCTCTATCCCCTGTGAGCCGCCGGAAACGACGATCAGAGAATCGCCGTCGCCGCCGATACCGTATTTATCATGGACGCGGCGGAGCAGCGCCTCGCGCAGAGGCGGGTATCCTTCCGTTATATTGTACTGGAGCGCAGACGCGCCGCTTTTTGCATATATGTCGGCGGAGATCTCGGCGATCTCTTTCAGCGGAAACGTTTCCGGCGCGGGATTGCCGCCGGAGAAGGAGATAATAGATGGGTCAGAGAGACTTTTAAATATCTCCCTTATCGCCGAGGGCTTAAGATCCCGCATCTTTTTTGAATAATTATACTCCATAATTCACCTTCCTGACAAAAACGCTCGGTCGGTCCTTGCGAATCATCTCCGTTTTTCAGCCCGTGCGAGAATATATAATAAAGTATACCATTTATCATTATGAAAATCAAGCGCCGCATAATGTTTTAAGCGTTTACGGAAGAATTTTTTTGCCCGTCTGAGCACAAACGCGAACACGTGCGAATTTTTTTCACGGCGGTCAGCCGTAAAATTATGCGGGAAGTTTTTTTCGCCACGGCGTTCGCGTTTTTTCATCTGACGTTGACAAAAGTGCGGCGGTTTGATAGAATGAGATAAATAAATCAGATAAACGAATGCGGGGCGATATTTTGTCTGCGGGAAAACAAAGGCATAAAAAGCGGGTCTGGGCGAGGAATCCGAGGCTCGGCGTCAATATAATGCTCGCGGTCTATTCCGTCGGACACCTCGCCGTCGATATGTGCTGCTGCGCCGCGATGCTCGCATTTACTCGCGGGGATTATTTCGCGTATGCGATGCTGACATACGGCGTCTGCGCGTTCGTGCTCCCGCTGCCGATAGGCGCTGCGGCGGATCATTTCGGGAGGACAGGCGGGCTGTCAATCTTCGGCTGCGTCATGATCGGAGCGGCAATGGTGGCGACTCCCGCGCCGTTCGTCCTCGCGGTCATGCTTGGCGTCGGAAACGCGTGCTATCATGTTGGCGGAGGAGTATTCGCGCTGCGGTCGTGTGAAGGGTGCGGAAGCCTTGGCGCGTTCTTTGCGCCCGGCGCTCTCGGCATTTTCATCGGCATGTGCGCTTCAGACGCGCTCAAATTGGCGGGACCTCTAATAATGGTGCTGACGGTGCTCCTCATGATAATCACCGTTTTCTTGATAGTGCTCGCCGAACCCGTGTCCGATCCGTTTGAATCCGTCGCGCCGTTCCCGCACGGGATCGCGGTAAACTACCCGGCGCACGATTTTCTTGGATTTGTCTGTTTTTTCGTTATCGCTGCAATGCGTTCTTTCTGCGGCGGCGCGTTCAACTTCGCGTGGCGCGCCGACATTGACGCTTTGGCGGCTGACGCTCTGCTTGCTTTCGCCGCGGTGCTCGGCATGCTGCTGGGAGGCGTTTTAGCGGACAACATCGGCATGAAGGCAGCCTCGTCGGGAACGCTTTTGATCTCGTCGGCGCTGATGCTTTTGTCGGACAAAATGATTTTCGCCGTCGTCGCTGTGCTCGCTTTCAATATGGCAGTGCCGCTATTGATGCGCGCGGCGTCCGATGTATATAATAGGCGGGAAGGATTCACGCTCGGCATTTTGACATTCGGATATTTTCTCGGTCTTCTGCCGCTGTATTTTGATATACCGCTACCGTTCGGGGCATACGGAAACGCCGCCTCGTCCGTCCTTGTTCTGGCGATAATGGCGGCGGGGCTTGAACTCTCACGTTCGAGAACTTGAAAACGGAGGGAAACGTATCATTGGCTTTTGCCTATTAAAGCAAGAATGAATTTAGACGAATACCATTGAATCAATGCGGCTGTAAGACATGGAGTTTGTCAACTGTATAAAATCTCTTGCGACTTGTTCCGAATTCGACAATTGTATTATTAAGCGCTGCAACAGCTCCACAACGCAATTTTGTGCCGTTTTACTAAGAAAACGCGGTTAAACTTATTTGCGCGGCTCAAAAGTACTCAATCAGCTTTGCCGCCCGAATTGCTCCCGATTGCGTCAATAATCTGCAAATGACTAAAAATGCAAATGAATAAAAACGTCTGCACGACATTACACCGGGCAGACGCTTTATTTAGGCGGATGTATATTATGCTTGACTGTGCGTATGTTATACGGACGGATAACGATTTTTTATTTTTCGACTATGTTCATGTTAGCGGGCAGTATGCCGGACTGCTCATAGACGATCTCGGTTATCTGTGCGACCTCGTTCGGCAGAAGACCGTCCGTTTTAACTATGACGCTGATGCTGTCGCCGTTGATGATGGCGACACAGTCCTCAAAGCCCTTTGCCTTTATCAGCTCTTCGATATTCGATTCAGCCGATATGTTGGCGGCGAGCGCGGCGATATCGTCACCCGCCTGGTTCCGCACCTCGTCGAGCGCCGTTTCATTTTCGACGACGGAGGAGAGCACCTCTATCGCCTCGTCCCGCGCGCGGTCGCGGTTGTATGCCGCCGTGTCAAAGTATTCGTCGCGCGCGGCAGCATCCTTGTCGCCGTCCTTGCCGTCGTCCGGCGCTGACGTTTCGTTTGTCGTGTCCTTCGCGTTTAGAAGGGCTGCGTAGTAGTCGGGGTCGATCTTATACCCCGAATTGTTCTTCGGTTTTGTCCCGGCAAGAATAAAATTGAGCATGATGGCGACGCCGCAGACGAGCACGGCGCACGCGATTATCATGTTCTTCGCGCCGATCCTGCGTATGCCTGTCATGACCTTATCCTTTACAGATAAGAGCTTTTCTTTGATTTGAAAATTTTTGAGCTTCTCCCGTATCTTCATTGATTGGTGACCTCCGTTTTGCCTATGTATTACGATTTATATGACCGGATATCCGCGCTTATGCCTGTTTTTTCGTTATCCTGCGCCCGCGACTGAAATTTTTGATATCGGGACACCGAGCGCACAGGACAAAAGCTCCGTCAGCGTCCGCCGTACCGCGATATTGTCTCCTCCCCGGCAGACAACGGCGATGCCGCGCACAGAAGAATATATGTCCCGGACAAGGACGGTCTTTTCCTCGCCTCCGACGCTTATGACGACGTAGCTTTCGCCGCTCCCGGAACTGTTTTCGGCGTAAATGTGCTCCGTCCCGCCGTCAAGTGTCAGCAGAACCGACACGTGCGACACCCCATCGACCTGCTCGCAGATCTTCACGATCCGCTCTTCAAGCGATTCCGCGTATTCGACCCCGTCAGGCTCGCTCCCGGAATTTTGCGTCGGCGAGTCGTTTTTGCCCGGCAAAGCGCCGAGGATCAGCAGTATGACGCCGACGGCAGCAGCCGCGATGATGAATATTTTTTTTGGCGATTTCTTTATAAACGATAAAAGACTTCCGTCATTCATATATGAATATTACCTCCGTTTCCTTGCCGTAATTCTGCTTTATATAGCTTTCCACAGCGCCCGCGTCTGTCCATGACGCGCGGTGCCGAAGCGTCACCGTTACGGTCAGAAGCCGCACGTCCGCCGGATCGTCGCGGCTGAGGACGGCGTCGACGGTGATGTCGTCTTCATTTATATTGAAATAATTTGCCAGCGTCGAGCGAATCGACTTTGAAACTGTACGTTCCGCCTCGGATATTATTGCTTCATCCATATCGGCGTCGTATTCACCGACAGTTTCAGTCCCGAAACTAAATTGAGGCAGCGAATCGGGCGAACGGATCACGCCGACGAGCGGCGTCAGCAGGACGGCGAGGGATACGAGCCCCGATATATATTTTATGTACCGGCTGATCGA
Organism: uncultured Clostridia bacterium; assembly: GCA_947630625.1. GTDB lineage: Bacteria > Bacillota > Clostridia > Oscillospirales > CAG-272 > DTU064. Next base: position 23,346 of record CANRIL010000004.1, on the reverse strand, counting down.
GTCGTTATCCGGCGCCATGATCGCGCACAGAGCCGTCACCGCCGCGCAGACGAGCACGGCGGACATATACGCGCTCATGCGTAGAGCGCGGGCGCAGTCTTCATAAACAGCGCGAGCGCGAAGAAGAATACGAACGAGACGAGCGCGACGAGCGCGATACCGAATCCTGTCGCCGATTTCAGCTCCGAGAGAAGCGACGATTCACGCGAACATCCGCAGACGGACGCCGCGAACGACGCGATCCCAAGCGACAGCGACGTATAAAAAAGCGATATCAAAAGCGGGCACGTCAGGAATATAAGCGCCACGATGCCGACGGTACCGGCTCCGCTCTTTATGACGGAGAGCCCGGCGGCGGCAGTCCGCACCGCGTCCCCGAGCGCGCCGCCGACGATGGGGATAGCGCTGCCGACCGTATATTTGATGCCGCGCGCCGCCGCGGTGTCCGCGGCAGCCGCAAGCTGTGTCTGATATGAGAGCACCGCCGAGAAAATTGTTGCCGCGCCCGCCGTCAGCCACGTGAACGCGCGCTTGATCAACCCGCATATTCCGCCGACGCCCGATTCAGGCGAGGCGACAGACGAAATGACCGCGAGCGCGAGCGTGAATCTGAATAAAGGAATGAATATATACGTTACGACGTATTCAACGGCGGCGGAGAAAAAAAGCAGCCCGGACGAGGCGACGGCAGCGCCGGCGTTGTTTGCCGAGGCGGAGAGCAGCCCCGCCATCATCGGCACCATCGCACCGGAAAACGTCGAGAGGGCGCCCGCAAACGTGCTTATATCATCGGCAAGCCGTTCCTCGATACTGACGACGTAGACGGCGAGCGCGAGCGTCGTTATCATTGATACTGCCCCCGAAATTTTGCCGCCGGAAAGATCGCGCGACATGACGTTTACGGCGGAGGAGATCATGATCGTGCCGAGAATTACGGAAAGCGTTCCTGCCGCCGGAAGCAGCGCGTCGCGCAGCATCTCGCCGAGCTTGCCGAAAATGTAGTCGATGCCCGTTGTTTCGGCGATCTTCTCCGTCGTCACATCGCCGTCTGCGAGCTCGTCCGGCAAAAGCGGCAAAATTTCCTTTGGCAGTGGTATTGTCGGATCGTCCCCGTTTGCATCCTCTGAAATCGTGGAAGCCGCTTTGCCGGCGGTGTTGTCCGCCGCAGCAAGAACAGCCGGATCGCCGATTTCGATCTTGTACGTGTTGAGCACTTTTTTTGAGTCTGTGACCGCTTCAATTGCCTCAAAGACGGTCGGCGCGCTCTCGGCGGCTTTCATCGGCGATCGAAGCGTCAGCGCAAGCAGAAGCAAAATCGCGTTTGCGGCAGTTATGATCGCTTTCATTACGGCAGAATCGAGGCGGCAGCATCCAAAAGTCTGGCGAGCAGAGGGAAGGCAAGCGCCGCGAGCTCCGCCTTGCCGAGCATAAGGATCGCTGAGGCGGCAGGTTCAGCCCCGCAGCTCCGGCAAACGTCTGATGTGAGCTCAGCCGCGTATCCGATCCCGAGCGCGCGCAGAAGCGTGCCCATGTATTCTGAGACTGCCGTTCCGTCTGTCAGAGATGTGAGCTTTGAAATAGGTTCTTCCAGCACCGAAAACGCGAACGCAAGTATAAAAATTCCCGCGGCGACGGGCAGGAACCGCGAAAGCGGGCTTCCGCTCTCGCGCAGAAGCAGCGTTGCCGCCGCGCAGAGAATTGCGATACCGATGAATTTCAGCATGTCAAAGCCCGAATATGTTCCGCAGCGCGTCAAACAGTCCGCTGAGCTTGTCGGCGAGCATCGAAAGAACGATGATGATCCCCGCGACGGAGACGAGCGTCGCCTGTTCATCGCGTCCTGATTTTGAGAGGATCTGACAGATGACAGCTGCTATCATGCCGATCCCGGCGATCTTCAGTAAAAGTGAAACGTCCGACACAATAATTAACCGTGCTTTGCGTGTGCGGTTTACCGCCGCAAAGACTTCCTTTCATGTATGTGACAGCTTCCTCAGCGTTTGCCGGGGGCTTTGTCAATGTTTCGGTTTCGTTTGTCATAAGAGCAGGATGACGAGGGAGAGACAGACAAAGACGCAGATCGCCGAGCTGACGCGGAGCCTGTCCTTTTTCGACGATTCGAGCTCCGAAATCCGCGCGGCAAGCCGTGATTCCGTTGCCCGGCAGAGCTCTGTCTGCGGTTCCCTGTATCCGCGCCCGAGCTGTGAGGCGAACTCGGTCATTATTCCGAGCGTTGCCGAGTCAAACGGGAGATTCGGAAGTTTGAGCGCCTCCGAAAGCGAAGTTTCAGATGCTCGCCGCCAGATCTCATCAGTCGGCGAGCCGCCGGAGGCGGTTTGAGAATCAGCGGAAAAAGCGCCGCAGGCGTCGCAATACGAGCTTATAATGTCGCGGACGTTTCCGCCGCCGTAAGTGATGCTGTCGCGGATGTGGCGCACGAGCTTTTCCGCGTCTTTGGCGGCGGAAAGCTCGCCGCGGACGGCTCTTGAATAATCAAGCGATATGTATATCCCGGCGAATATGACGAGCACGGCGCCGATCGCTTTGTAAAGGTATATGACGTTCATGGCGACGTTATGATGTGATGACGCCGGTCAAGCCCGAAGATGTGCGGGAACACGCCCGCGTCGAGCAGCGCGCGCATATCGTGCCGCGAACGCAGCTCATCTTCGCTCCCGGAATGAGCGGTCGCGACGATCGGAACGCCGCACGAGAACGCGTACAGCGCCGCGTCTGCGTCGCGTTCACCTGAAAGCTCGTCGCAGATTATGAGTTCGGGGGAGAGGGAACGCACGGCGCACATGATCCCGTCGTATTTCGGATAGTCGGTAAGGATGTCGGCGCACCCGCCCTCGCACGCGCCGCCGAGCTCGCGCCGCGAGTCGACGACGGCAAACTGACGATCCGCCTCCGACAAATGAAAGATGAGGTCACGCAGCAGCGTCGTTTTCCCTCCGCCCGGCGGAGAATATATGAGCGCACCCGAAACCGCGTCGCCGCGTGTAATGCGGCTATACACGCGGTCGGCGCACCCCGGGATGTCGTGCGCGACCCTGAGCACGACGGAGGTGATGTCGGTGACCTCGCCGATCTTGCCGTCCTTCATGACTGCGCGCCCGCAGACGCCGCACCGTATCCCGCCGGCGCTGATATAGCCCTCGCGTATTGTTTCCGCGTGCGCGTAAAGCGAGCCGCCTGTCAGATAAAAGATTATATCGTCAAATTCACGCGGGGAGATGTTGCCGCCGAGCGGATATGAGCGCCCGTTTGCGGTAAAAAATGACGCGCCGCCGCGCCGCAGCCGTATATCCGTTACCTCGTCTGCCGAGACGCCGGAGGCGTCGACGGTGCACATAATTTCAGCGCGCACTGGCGGCGGCAGGATGCCGAGCGCGACTGACAAAGAATTATCTTTGATGTATTTTTCTTTTGTGATGTACATGGTATATGTATATGAGCGCCTGTCCGTTTTATGAATTGCAAAAGAGGACGCCGTGCCCTGTTCGGGGCACGGCGTCCGTCAAGGTCAGCGCCGCCGTTTTCAGGCGAACGTGTCATATTCTTCTAGCAGGCTGAGCAGCTTTGCCGAATGGAGCCCTTCATCCTCGGCAAAATCCGCGAACATTGAGGAGACGCGTTCATCGTTTGACTCTTTTGAAAAAATCTCGAAATTGCGCGTCAGTTCCATCGAATCGCGCCACGCGCACATGAGCCTGTCGCGCGTTGTGATCGTGATGTTGTGTTTGTCCTTGTCGTACATTTTTATCACCTCGTTTTCTTTTAGTATTCCGCCGCGCGCGGCTGAATAGTTATGTAAAATTCTGCACACAATAATCGCGACGGCACGCCGGAGTCTGGCGGAGCCAGATCAAAAAACAAAGGGAGAAAATCAAAATGCAGCTCACACAAAAAGAAGTTGACCTCTTGAAAGACCTGTCGACACAGGAGAAGCTTTGCGTCGACAAATACACGCGCCATTCCGACTGCGCGAAGGACCCGCAGTTGAAGAGCCTGTTCTCGGAGATCGCGAAGATGGAGAAGACGCATCTTACGATGATAACGGATATGCAGAACGGAAACGTCCCTCAGGGAAACGGCGGCGGACAGTATAACCCGACATTCCACCCGACGTACACGATGGCGGAGACTCCCGAAAAGCAGAACGACTGCTACCTCTGCACAGACCTTCTGACGGCGGAAAAGCACGCCTCGCACCTTTACGACACGTGCGTTTTCGAGTTCAACGACGAGAACGCGCGCACGTGCCTCAATTCGATCCAGGGGCAGGAGCAGAATCACGGCAAGCTCATATATGATTATATGAAGGCCAACAGCATGCAGGCGTAAAAACCGCATAAAGTAAAGCAAAACTCCGAGGGATGATATATCCTCCGGAGTTTTGTTTTTTGATGCGCACGGGTGTCAGCCGCTCGCTTTTGTATTGCGCGGGACGCATACAAAAAATATAAACTTGTCGGTGCCGTCGGCATCGTCGGTATGATCCGCATTACTGCAAAATAACCGAAAAAACGCGCGTCCGCGCGCGTTTTATTGGCGTTAACGCGACAATATCGTGCTTGATATGGGCGGTGATTTATGGTATGATGGATGTGTGGAAACCGTCATGATCGAATATTTCGGGAAAAGACAGGGAAAAGCTATGAATTTAATGATCGCGTCCGACATACACGGTTCGGCGAAATATTGCGGGCAGCTGCTTGACGCATACGCGCGCGAGGGAGCCGACAGGCTGCTTCTTCTCGGCGACATACTCTATCATGGGCCGCGCAATCCGCGCCGCTGCTATGATCCGAAGACGGTCGCCGAAATGCTGAACGGGATAAAGGACGATATAGTCTGCGTCCGCGGCAACTGCGACTCTGAGGTCGACGGCATGGTGCTCGATTTCCCGATAACGGCGGAGTCCGTCCTGCTGTTCGCGGGGGACAGACTCGTATACGCGACGCACGGACATCACGCAAGCGAAGACGCGCCGCCTCCGCACAAAAACGGCGACATCCTTCTGACCGGGCACACGCATATACCGAAGTGCGCCGACCACGGCGACTTCATATACATGAATCCGGGCTCGGTGTCGATACCGAAGGGGAGCTCAAAGCGCGGGTACATGACGCTCACGGACGGGGGCTTCTTTTGGAAGACGCTCGACGGTGAAATTTATATGCAGTATGCGCTCTAAGACTTTATAAGAATAGAAAATAAAAATCAGAACCGATTTCGGACAACGAAAGGGGAACGGCAATGGCTTACAAGACAGATATTGAAATCGCTCAGAGCTGTGAATTAAGACCGATCACAGAGATCGCTGCGAAAGCGGGCATACGCGAGGAGGACATCGAGCAGTACGGAAGATACAAGGCGAAGGTGTCAGCTGACATTATGAACCGGGATGATCTTAAAAACGGAAAGCTCATCCTCGTGACGGCGATCACGCCGACTCCCGCCGGAGAGGGAAAGACAACGACGACGATAGGACTTTCGGACGGGCTTTCAAGAATAGGGAAAAAGGTGACGGTCGCGCTCCGTGAGCCGTCGCTCGGTCCCGTGTTCGGCGTCAAGGGCGGCGCTGCCGGCGGCGGATACGCTCAGGTCGTACCGATGGAGGACATCAACCTTCACTTTACCGGAGATTTTCACGCAATAGGTGCGGCTAACAACCTGCTCGCCGCGATGATAGACAACCACATCCAGCAGGGCAACTCTCTCGGAATTGATCCGCGCCGCATCACGTGGCGTCGCTGCGTCGATATGAACGACCGTCAGCTTCGCTTCATCGTCGACGGGCTTGGCGGCAAGGCGAACGGAATGCCGCGCGAGGACGGATTTGATATAACGGTCGCGACCGAGATAATGGCGGTCTTCTGCCTTGCCGAGTCCATCTCCGACCTGAAAGCGCGCCTCTCGCGGATGATAGTCGCGTATACATACGGCGGCGAGCCTGTCACGGCGGGACAGCTCAACGCGGTCGGCGCGATGACGGCGCTTCTGCGCGACGCGATAAAGCCGAATCTTGTGCAGACGCTTGAGGGAACGCCCGCGTTCGTCCACGGCGGACCGTTCGCGAACATCGCGCACGGCTGCAACTCCGTGATCGCGACGAAGACGGCGCTCAAGCTCGGCGATTATACGGTCACTGAGGCAGGCTTCGGCGCTGACCTCGGAGCCGAGAAATTCCTCGATATCAAGTGCCGCGCGGCGGGACTTGTGCCGGACGCCGTTGTCGTCGTTGCGACAATCCGCGCGCTCAAAATGCACGGCGGGCTCGCAAAGACAGAGCTTGCGACGGAGGATCTCGCGGCGCTCGAAAGAGGAATACCGAACCTGCTGCGCCACGTCTCGAACATCAAAAACGTTTACCATCTCCCGTGTGTCGTCGCGGTCAACCGTTTCCCGACAGACACGGATGCGGAAATTAAGTTTATAATTGAAAAGTGCGCAGAGCTCGGCGTCAATGCGGTGCTCTCGACCGTTTGGGAGAACGGCGGCGCGGGTGGCGAAGCGCTGGCGCGCGAGGTCGTCCGCCTCTGCGAGGAAGGGGAAGTAAAGGAAGAGTTTTCGTTCTCATATCAGCTTGACGCGAGCATCGAGGAAAAGATCGAGGCTGTTGTCCGCCGCATTTACGGAGGGGACGGCGTGAGCATTCTTCCCGCAGCGAAAAAGCAGATAGACGAGCTGACGAAGCTCGGCTTCGGCGGGATGCCTGTGTGCATAGCGAAGACGCAGTACAGCTTCTCCGACGACCCGACAAAGCTCGGCGCGCCAGAGCATTTCACGGTCACTGTCAAGAATGTCAAGGTTTCCGCGGGCGCGGGATTCATCGTCGTTCTCACCGGTGATATACTCACAATGCCGGGGCTCCCGAAGTCCCCTGCCGCCGAGCGCATTGATGTCGACGACACGGGAAAGATAACGGGGCTGTTCTGATGACCCGTTCGGTGACGGTTTATAAATAATGATTTTTTGCAGGGGAAGCTTCCGGGGGAAGTTTCCCCTATTTACGGCGCAAGGATGTAAGGCGAGATGCTGAATGCAGCCTGCGCTGCAATAACGGCATGTATGGGACAGTCGCAGACTGTCCCGGCACGCTGCGAGCGATGACTGGACGTTCGATTTTGATTTTTTTGAAAAAAGGGGTTTACAAATCGGGCGGAATAGTGTATAATATCACGCGTCGGATAAAACCGACGTAACATTCGCGGGTATGTGGGCACCAGCAAGCTGGTGCAAAAATTTCGCCACACCCGCTCATAGAATTCGCGGGTATGTGAGCACCAACAAGTTGGTGCAAGTATTCCACCATACCCGCTCACAAAGTTCGCGGGTATGGCGGAATTGGCAGACGCGCTAGATTCAGGTTCTAGTGAGGGCAACTTCATGAAGGTTCAAGTCCTTTTACCCGCATTAAAGCATTCAAACCCGAACGTTTTAACTATTGGTGAAACGTTCGGGTTTGTTGTTTTCTTAAAGGATGTTAAATAAGTCTTTGTTTGCGGCAGTACAGATTATTTCGCTCTGTTCTGCCGCTTCTTCGCTTGAAAGTCCGGCGCATTTCAGAGCATTTTACTCGATTGCCTTGAACGCTTCGTCGATGGCTGCGATCAAATCCTTTACATCTTCCGTGCCGATGGACAGGCGGATGGTATTCGGCTTGATGCCCTGATCCAGCAGCTCGTCTTCGGTAAGCTGCGAATGGGTCGTGCTGGCCGGATGTATCACCAAAGACTTTACGTCGGCGACGTTGGCTAGCAGAGAGAAGATCGCGAGATTGTCAATGAACTTTTGCGCTGTCGCAGCGTTCCCCTTGACTTCAAAAGTAAAGATTGATCCCGCCCCGTTCGGGAAGTATTTCCGATACAGCTTGTGGCTCGGTTCGCTTTCGAGAGAGGGATGATGCACCGCTTCCACCTGCGGATGATGATCGAGATATTCCACGATCTTCAACGCGTTTTCGACGTGACGCTCTACACGCAGGGAGAGGGTTTCCAGGCCTTGCAGGAACAAAAACGCGTGGAAAGGTGAAAGTGTCGAGCCCGTATCACGAAGCAAAATTGCGCGGATATATGTGACGAAGGCGGCAGGGCCGACCGCATCGGCAAAGGAAATGCCGTGATAACTGGGATTCGCCTCGGAGATCCACGGATATTTGCCGGAAGCCTTCCAGTCAAAATGTCCGCCGTCCACGATCACGCCGCCGATGGCGGTTCCGTGACCGCCGATAAACTTCGTCGCGGAGTGAACGACGATATCCGCGCCGTATTCGATCGGGCGAATGAGATACGGGGTCGCAAAGGTGGAATCAATGACCAGCGGAATGCCATGCTTGTGAGCCACAGCGGCGACAGCTTCAATATCAATGATATTCGAGTTCGGGTTGCCGAGCGTTTCAATGAAGATCGCCTTCGTGTTTTCCCTGATCGCCGCCTCAAAGGAGCCGTCCTCATCGGGGTCGACAAAAGTCGTTGTGATGCCGCTCGAAAGCGGGAGCGTATGCGCCAGCAGATTGTATGTGCCGCCGTAAATTGTCTTAGACGCAACGATATGTTCGCCGCTTCTCGCAAGCGCGCTGATTGCATAGTTGACCGCCGCTGCACCGGAGGCGGTTGCCAGCGCCGCCGTGCCGCCTTCAAGCGATGCAATACGCTGCTCAAAAATGTCCTGTGTCGGATTTGTCAGTCTGCCATAGATGTTGCCTGCATCTCTTAGACCGAACCTGTCTGCCGCGTGCTGTGAATTGTGAAATACAAATGAGGTGGACGCGTAAATCGGCACCGCCCTTGCGTCGGTTGCAGGGTCAGCCTTCTCCTGACCGATATGTAACTGTCTGGTTTCAAAGCTCCAGTTCTTAGGATCATGAATGTTCCCCATAGTTTTATCCTCCTGCGGCAATGCCGCTTGTCATGCCGCTTCAATTTTTATTTTAACTTTAACGTGGTTGATGTTTGGGATCGACAGAGAACTCATCCGCACATTCGATCAAGGCTCAGCAGCACGGAAAATGAAATGCAGGAAATATTCCTCCGACAGGATTCTTTTCTCACTGTTTTCGTCTCCTTTTTGTTTACAATATGATTATAACTCGGCGTCTGCCTTCTGTCTAATACGGAAAGTCAATGCCGAGTTATAGATTAAGCCTATATGTGTGATATGGTATTATGTTATCTTCAAATACATTTCTATTTCCTCTATATATTTCTGCCCGATATTGCTCAGCAAACTGTTCTTTCTAGTAATGTATCCTATCTCCATCACACTGTTTTCTTCAACAGAATCGGCTTCAAACGGTACGGCAATATAATCATCGCCGTTGAGTTCTTCGCAGATAATACCGGAGCAAAGGGTATATCCGTTCAGGCCGATCATCAGATTTAACATCGTTGCCCGGTCGTTTGCTTTAATTGTGCGAATATATTCACTTGTGCTTAGAATTTCTTCCGCAAAATAAAACGAACTGGTATCACCCTGCTCAAAAGAAAGGCAGGGGTAATCCGCGAGTTCCTCAAACCGAATGGATTCCTTTTTTGAAAGCGGATGACCTGACCATAAATAAACATATGCGCTGCAGTTGATCAAATGATGAAATTCAAGTCCCGCGGTACGCAAAAGTTTATTGATCGCAGCACGGTTAAAATCGCTGAGATATAAAATGCCGATCTCGCTTTTCATAGACGCGACATCGCTGATAACATCTTTTGTTTTCGTTTCCCGAATGGCGAATTCATAGAAGGGGGTATCAAATGATTTTACCAGCTCCACAAACGCTTTTACCGCAAAAGAATAGTGCTGCGTGGAGACTCCGAATTTCTTTTTCAATGTTTTCGGATCCTCATATTTTTCAATGAGATCTTCATACTGACTGTAGATTTGCTTTGCATATTGCAAAAACTCTATACCGTCGGCTGTCAGCGTAACGCCTCGGCCACTGCGATTGAAAATCGTAATTCCGAGTTCTCTTTCAAGCTCCTGCATGGAGCTGGTGAGAGAAGGTTGTGCAATATATAAAATTTCGGCAGCCTTGTTTAATGAGCCGCTTTCGGCAATCGTGATGGCGTAATGTATCTGTTGCAGTGTCATAGCAGGTTCTCTTTTAATTTCTTACTTTACTGATAGGCTTTATATACATGGTATATCATATAACCGTTCCAAAGTCAATACGGACGCAGAAAATGAGGGGTTCATAACATTCCCCTTGAAAACCTATTAAATATATGTTATTATTAGGTATGCGATGATAAGGAGTCTTTCTTTATGAAAATATCAACAAAAGGCCGCTATGCGCTTCGGATGCTTATTGATCTTGCCGAGCATCGGAAAGAGGGATATATTGCATTAAAAGACATTGCCAAGCGGCAGGACATCTCAAAGAAATATCTTGAACAGATCGTACCTATCTTAAACAGATCAGACCTTTTGCGTACAAACCGCGGAAAACAAGGCGGATATATGCTCGTGAAAGAACCCGGCAAGTATACGGTAGGCGAGATTTTGCGGTTGACAGAGGGAGATTTTGCCCCGGTAGCGTGTGTCGGAAAAAATCCGGAAGAATGCAAACGCAGTGCCGAATGTCCGACACTTCCCGTGTGGCAGGGATTATACAAGGTGATAAACGAATATTTTGACGGAATTACTTTGCAGGATATTATCGACCAACAAAATGCGAGAAACATTGACAATTATATGATCTGACAAAAGATCACCGCCGCTTTCGTGCCTGACACAAAAGCGGCGGAATTCTTTTTTGTTTGTTTACTCTGCAAACATAGGAGTGGAGAGGTATCTCTCACCGGTATCCGGCAGCAAAGCGACAATGACCTTTCCTTTGTTCTCCGGCCGAAGCGCAAGCTGCGTCGCCGCATAAACCGCGGCGCCCGAAGAAATACCGACCAGAAGACCTTCCTTCCGTGCCAATGTACGTCCCGTTTCGAAAGCATCCTCATTTTCCACGGCGATGATCTCGTCATAGATCTCTGTGTTCAGCGTATCCGGCACAAAACCGGCGCCGATGCCCTGGATCTTATGCGGTCCGGCTGTTCCTTTGGAAAGGACGGGAGAGCCTGCCGGTTCCACGGCAACAACTTTAACATTCGGATTTTTGGACTTGAGATATTCACCGACACCCGTCACCGTTCCGCCGGTGCCGACGCCCGCAACAAAGATATCCACTTTTCCGTCGGTATCCTCCCAGATTTCCGGGCCGGTTGTTTTGCGGTGGATATCCGGATTTGCGGGATTGGTAAACTGGCTGGGAATAAAGCTGTGCGGTGTTGCTTTTGCCAGTTCCTGCGCTTTGGCGATAGCGCCCTTCATTCCCTTGACTCCTTCGGTCAGCACCAGTTCTGCGCCGTAGGCTTTGAGAAGATTCCGCCGCTCGATACTCATGGTATCCGGCATGGTGAGAATGATTTTATATCCTCTTGCAGCTGCAACGGCAGAGAGTCCAATGCCGGTATTGCCGCTGGTAGGCTCGATAATAACCGAGTCGGGCTTCAGCACGCCTTTTGCTTCCGCGTCGTCGATCATGGCCTTGGCGATCCTGTCCTTGACGCTGCCAGCGGGATTAAAGTATTCCAGCTTGCCGTAAACAGTCGCGCCCAGTTTCTTTTCCCGGATGTAGTTCGTCAGCTTCAAAAGCGGCGTTCCGCCGATCAAATCGGTGATCTTGTCATATGTTCTCATTGATATTTTGCTCCTCTCGGCTTTGTTTGTTGTATATTATATTCGTGCAGTGATGAATTTGATGTACTTCACAGCAGCATCATCGGCTGTTCCGATAACAGCTTTCCACCAATACGCTATTTAACCTATCGGATATATAGGCATTATATCACTCGACAGTCCTTTTGTCAACCTCTATCCGAAAAATAGGGAATATCTTTGCTTTTTGATTCGGTGCTATTGACAGATGGGATGAAATTGCATATAATACTTACTATGTCGATAGACTTAATATACATATTCTCGGACATAAAAGAGAAAAGGAAGGAAAGACCAGATCGTCAAAGGAAACCGCAAAAGGCGAAGCGTGGGAGCTGCTGTGCGAGTGGAATAAAGAACCGTTTCACATGCGGCATTCCGTGACGGTAGAAGGCGTGATGCTGTATTTTACGACGACACACGCGTGCATCGGTATTTTCTGGATATGATACGCACAAGTCAGGCTGCCGATGGAAGGGGATAGGATAAAATGATGATGAAGGAGGAATCCACAATGAAAAGAAACATGCTCTTTATGCTTGCGTTCTTGACGCTTATGGCAATACTGACCGCCTGCGGCAGCGGTTCGGCCTCTCCGAAAGCTGCGGTTTCACCGACGGAGAACGCGGCTTCGGCGGGCTCCTTGATAAATGAGGCCGCAGCAAATTCCGGGACAGACTCAGGCGACCTGACGATCCCGCTGGACAGCCTGAGCGCTCAGCCTAGCTTTATCGACTGGGAACAGGATGGTACATCGATGCAGCTGATCGCGCTGCTGGATGGAGATCAGGTGCGGCTTGCGTACAACACTTGCCAGTCCTGCGCGGGTTCGCCCTACGCCTACTTTGTTTACAAGGACGGTCTCTTGATCTGCCAGAACTGCGGCAATCAGTTCGGTCTCTATTCGGTCGGCGCGGTAGTCGGCGGCTGTAATCCTCTGCCCGTGGGCGAAGCGTCCGTTGGGGACGACAGCGTAGTGATCCCTGCATCCGAGCTAAAAGCCAACGCCCCCGCTTTCATCAACTGGAAAAAGTTCTCATGAGCGCGATCCGCAAGACCTGGCGCGTAGAGGGGATGCACTGCCCGCACTGCGAGACTGCGGTGCGAAGTGCGCTTGTGGGGATGGCAGGGCTTTCCGAGGTCATTGTGAGTTTCCAAAAGGGAACGCTGACGGCGCTGTGGGACGAAAAGCAGCTGCATGAAGCGGAAATCGACGCGCGTCTGCGGGAGGCGGGCTACGGCCTGGTTCGCGGTACAAAGTGCGCGGGGTGGGTGCGCGACATCCTCCGGCTGTTTTTTGCGCTCGCGGCGGCGGGAATTTTCTACCTGCTGCTCACGCGGACGGTCATTTCCGACTGGATGCGAGCGTTCCCGACGGCTCGCGCGGGCATGGGCATGGGCGCGTTGTTTGTCGTGGGGCTGGCCACATCGCTGCATTGCGTGGCAATGTGCGGCGGTATCAACCTGTCTCAGAGCGCTGTCTCGGCTCAGCGCGGTGTAAAGTTGACTCGGGCAAATTTTCTATATAATCTCGGCCGCCTGTGCTCCTACACGTTGATTGGCGGCATCGTGGGTGCGGTGGGTACGGCGCTGAGCATCACCAATACGGCGAAGGCAGCAATTCAAATCTTCGCAGCGGTGTTCATGTTGCTGATGGCGTTGAACCTGCTGTGCAGCCTCGCCTGGCTGCGCAAGCTCACGTTCCGTCTGCCTGAAGGTTTGAGCGCACGGCTGTTCGCACGCTCTGCCGGGAAGTCCTCCTTTGTCATCGGGCTGGCGAATGGCTTGATGCCTTGCGGCCCGTTGCAGGCTATGCAGGTCTGCGCGCTTTCTGCGGGCAGCTGGTGGCGTGGCGCGCTGTCCATGTGCTGCTTCTGCCTGGGCACGATCCCGCTGATGCTGGGCGTGGGGCTGGCGAGCGGCAAGCTGAACAAGCGCTTTGCCAGACCAATGCGCTGCGCCTCCGCCGCGCTGGTGCTCGCGATGGGTGTGAGTGCGCTGGCGAGCGGGTTGGCGCTGGTGGGTGCAGGAACGCCGGCTGCAAGACCAACGGATGAAGATGGTATAGCAATTGTGCAGGACGGTGTGCAGTACATCCGCTCAGAGCTGGACTACGGAGGCTATCCCGTCATTACTGTGCGGGCTGGCATCCCTGTTGAGTGGACGATCCACGCCGAGGAAGACCGCATCAACAGCTGCAACCACGAAATCTACATTCCCAAGTTCAACCTCAGCGTCCCTCTGGAACCCGGCGACAATCTGATCCGTTTTACCCCGGACGCAGCGGGTTCGATCCCCTATACCTGCTGGATGGGCATGATACGCAGCACGATCTATGTGATAGCTGACGCAGCGGAGACAGAAACCGGATGATTTCGACCCGGAGCAGACAGGCACTGTGCTTTGCAGATACGTGCGCGTGCATCGGTATTTCCTTAATAAACAGTAAAGGAAAGAGGACGAGTGATACGTCCGTCATTTTAACTGAAAGAAACAAAAAAGGAACAGGTATATGAAGATTTTGATCAAAGATACGACACGAAAAGAGCGGGAGGAAATTATCCGCCGCGCTCTTGACTGCGGCGGAGGCGGCTGTGAAAACTGTTCCTCCTGCTGTCTCGGCGGCGGGGATCCCTATAAAATGTATCAGGAATACATCGACGGAAAAAAGGAAATCTCCGAGATCAACGCTGAGTACCGTGCAAAGTATCTGCACGGTTAAAGCAACCGGAAATTCAGGGATTGAAAGATATTATGTTGAACCAATTTTCAAGAACCGAACTATTATTTGGAAAAGAGGCGATGGAGCGGCTGGCCGCCTCCCGTGTTGCCGTATTTGGAATCGGCGGTGTCGGTGGATATACCGTGGAGGCTCTTGTCCGTTCCGGGATCGGTGCCATCGACCTGATCGATGACGATAAGGTATGCTTGACAAACCTGAATCGGCAGCTCCACGCTACCAGAAAAACCGTTGGACAATACAAAGCGGATGTGGCGGCCGAAAGGATTCGCGAAATCAATCCCGATGTCAAGGTTACGATCCATAAAACCTTTTACACGCCCGAAACGGCGACTAAATTCGATTTTTCCGAATACGACTACATTGTAGATGCCATAGATACAGTAACAGGAAAAATTGCGCTCGCGGTCAATGCGGACAGCACGGGAACACCGATCATAAGTTCCATGGGTGCGGGAAACAAACTCGACCCGACAGCATTTGAGGTGGCGGATATTTACAGCACTTCCGTTTGCCCTCTTGCTAAAGTCATGCGATACGAACTGCGGCGTCGCGGAATCAAGAAACTAAAAGTCGTTTATTCCAAAGAACCGCCTCTGACACCGATCGACGATATGGCGATCAGCTGCCGTGCGCACTGTATTTGTCCGCCCGGAACCGCAAGGAAATGTAAGCAGCGCCGTCAGGTTCCCGGCAGCAACGCTTTTGTTCCCTCAGTCGTCGGTTTGATCATTGCGGGAGAGGTAATAAAAGATTTGGCACAGAGAAAAATTTAACGATTCGCCGGGCAAAAAGGAAGATTTTCATTTATATCATTGAAACAAAAAAGGGCTCCCGCAGCAATCAGCCCGTATTCCCGGGGGATTTTATCCGGTGATTTTATTTACACCTCCGGACAAATTCCGCTTGTGCCGGAAATCGGCGTTTTGGCAGACGGCGGCATTACCCGGCAAACCGAGCGGGCGATCCGTAATTTAGCCGCCGTTCCGGACGCGGTCGGAAGCAGCCTCGATAAAATCACCAAAACAACCTGCTTTCTGAAAAGCATGGGCGGCTTTTTTGCTTTTATATGGCTGCCGGGCTTGCGTTTTGGGGACTGTTATTGTATAATCTAAAGCAGTAAACAACATTTTTTCGGAGGCAGCAATGAAACATACACGCACAAGGCTCAAAATCGCTTTAGGTATAATTTCTTTGATATTGTCGATATGCTGTTTATCGTCTTGCGGGGACGGCGGCGCGCTTGAAATCGGATTCAGCCGTTTTACGCATTTGCCACAGATCATGGAGGCAGTAAAAAGTGACCGCCCCGATTTCAACATAAATGATGTAACGCTCGATTTCTATTACGGAGGGGAGGCGAGCGAATACAGCGATGACGACGACCGTGTATCTGTCGGCGTAGCACTTTATTTCTGCAATCAGGAAGCGTACAGGGCAATAGAATTCGACACCCTCTATGATGATTACATGGATGTGGAAGGGCTGTTTTTCGCCGGATTTATAAGCACGGAAGATTTCAATTCGGGTGAGTACAGCGTAGATGTAAGCAGGCTTGGGAAGGTGACATTCAAGCACCACGAAGCTTTAACGGTACCGGCGGATGTCTTTATTGAGGACGATGACCATTTTGGCTTTGCGGCGCTTGAAATATACAGTTATAAAAATCAGGCGGGATATTATTTTAATTTTTGCGAATGCCTTACGATCAAGTATGAATTTTTAGATTCGCAAAACGTGAGGCTTTCAAAACCGAATCATGCTTTTTAATTATTAAATAATATTAATACCGATCAAGCGGCATTGATTTAGATGACCTTCTTTGATATAATTGAAGCAGAATATGTTATAATAATTAACTAATACAGGCAAAAACATGAAGACTGTACAGTACGGCGAATTTAAAATTTCCGTAGACGTTGAAAAGACAAGGGAATACTATCGGAATTATACGACACCGAAGACGCAGGCAAATCGGAATTTCGCAAAATATTGCGAGTCCTTGAGCGGCGAGGAAAGAGAATTTTTTGATGCGTTCGCCATCGACCCCATCTGCTGCGAAATAGAGCATATCGGCGTTGGCAAAAAGGGTGAGTTCCCGTGCGGAGGATACTACCTTGTATCCGGCGAGTACCTTGAATATCCGCCGGAAGATCTAATTACCGTCGAGCAGTTAGCGGAGAACGGCTTTGAAGATGACCGTCCCGACCCGAGGATAAATATCGGAATTTTTCAGTTTGATTTTCAGTGTCCAGAGTACGAGATAAACGATATCCCGGAGGATATGCCGAAGGGATTTATCTGCATCCGTTTTTGGTGCGAAGATATGAAATGGCTCCTCGACGAGGAGCCGGAAGAGCGGATGTACGAGCCGCCGCGCTTTTGGGAGATACGCCGTATCTTAAAAGAAAGAAAAGACAGGCGCGAGCAGGAAAAAATTGATTTGGAAGCCGCAAGACAGGAATTTTGCCGGGCTGTTGAAGAGCTGCATACACCTTTTTGCATGTTCAGCCAAAAAGAGAGCAGAGACTATAAAAAGGCGTGGGTCATCTCCTATACGCCGTCGGCAGAATCCCGCCGGAAAATAAAGAAGCTGTGTTTGCATTCACGTCGGTTTTCCACGTTTCTTTGGCATATGTTTTCATATGAGTTTTTGCCCTGCAAGGAAAAAGAAGAGGCAAAGAAAGCATATTCTCAGACCGAACGGGGAGGCTGCGTGCTGTTTGACAACATCGATCAGTTTGCCTGCCATTTAGAAAGCGGCGCTGAACTCACGCCGGAGGTATTGGAATCATTCGCGGACGTGACCGTTACGGCTGACGATTTCTCGTGGACATATTCCAAAACGCATGAAGAATTCTGCGGACCTTATTTTTATAAAAAATGAATTTAACAAAAAGAGGATCGCTGCACCGGCAAAAGTGCGGCGATCCTCTGCTTTAAGCCTTGTATAAAGTTTATGGAACCTCTGCCGCTCAATATGCGTTCAGTTCACCTGATTCGCGGTCTTCCGTCAGGTTCGTTACGGCGGCACCGTATCTTATCCTGCATCCGGCGCCGCCCGTGACCGTGAAACGGTTTTCCGCTTTGTCAAACGATGCCTTGATGATAACGTCCGAATCGTCGTATACCTCCGTTTGCGCGTGTCCGGTCAGGCCGAATACGCGCAGTTCCACGTTGCCCCTGAAGCCGTAGACCGGATCCGGATGCGATATTCCGAGCGGGATAATGCTGTTTTCGCGCACGAACAGCGGAATTGAAAGATATAAGGCGTGCTCCGTCCGCCATACGCCACCGTCTATGACCTCCCCGGTGAAAAAGTTTGTCCACTTCCCGGCGGGGAGGTAATAATGCGCGATGTCGTCACTGTTGAAGACGGGCGCGACGAGCAGAGAATCTCCGAGCATATATTGTTTGTCAAGATACCGGCAGTTGGGGTCATCTTGGAATTCAAGCGCCATCATGCGCATCATGGGAACGCCCGACGACGCTGAGCGGCGCGCCTCCGACCAGAGATAAGGCATGAGCTCATGTTTAAGCTCCGTGAAAAAGCGCAGGACCTCGACCGCTTCCTCGCCGTAAAGCCACGGGACCTTATACGCGGTGCTTCCGTGCAGTCTGCTGTGCGTCGACAAAAGTCCGAACGCGCACCACCTTTTATAAAGGTCGGGCGTCGCTGAGCTTTCAAATCCGCCGATATCGTGGCTCCAGAACGAAAATCCGCTGCATGTGAGCGAAAGCCCGCCGCGTATGCTCTGTTCCATGCCGCTGTAATCAGACCAGCAATCGCCGCCCCAATGTACGGGAAACTTCTGACATCCTGCTGTCGCCGAACGCGCGAAAAGCACGGCGTCATCAGCGCCCCTGTATTTTGTGAGAACGCCGTAAACGCACTCGTTATATAGATAACTATATAGATTGTGCATTTTCTGAGGATCGGCGCCGCTGTGATATACGGCATCGTCCGGAATGCGTTCGCCGAAATCTGTTTTGAAGCAGTCGACCCCCATGTCAAGGAGCGTTTTGAGCCCTCTGCCGTACCAGCTCGCGGCTTCGGGATTTGTAAAATCGACGATCGCCATCCCCGACTGCCACATGTCCCATTGCCACACCGAGCCGTCCGCGCGATTCAGAAAATACCCCTTCTCGCACCCCTCGTCAAAAAGCGCCGACTGCTGCGCGATATATGGGTTGATCCAGACGCACACTTTGACGCCGCGCTCGTGGATTCGCCGTATCATCCCTTCGGGGTCGGGGAATACGTCGCTGTCCCAAAGAAAATCAGTCCAATGAAACGGCTTCATCCAGCAGCAGTCGAAGTGGAATACCGAAAGGGGAATACCGCGCTCCAGCATCCCGTCAATGAAGCTCATGACAGTCTTTTCGTCGTAGTTCGTCGTGAACGATGTTGAGAGCCACAGCCCGAAGCTCCAGCGCGGCGGCAGGGAAGGCTTGCCGGTGAGCTCCGTATAGCGGTAAAGAACGTCCTTCATCGTGTCGCCGCAGAAGATGAAATAGTCAAGAGACTCGCCCTCCGCGGAGAAAGCCGTCCTGTTCACAGTTTCGGTCGCGATCTCAAATTCGACGCGCCCGGGGTCGTTCACAAATACGCCGTAGTCCCGATTCGACAGGAAGAACGGGACATTTTTATACGATTGCTCGGTACTTGTGCCGCCGTCCTCGTTCCAGACCGAGACGGACTGACCGTTTCGTACAATCGGGGTGAACCTCTCGCCGAGCCCGTATATGAGCTCGTCCACGTCAAGCGCGAGGCGCTGGCACATATATGCCGTCCCGCCGGGATAAGCGTCGCCCTGCCAGTCCTCGACTATATATGAAAGATCGTCGCCTGTTGACGATGTAAGGAGCTTGCCGCGGCGGTAAAACCGCATCGAGCAGTCACTTTTATTTATTTTGAGTTCGAGGCTGCCGGAGCGCACAGTCAGAAGCTCCGGCGTATCTTCCGTCTCAAGCGCGCCGCCGGCGATGCTCAGCGGGAAATGCGCGCCGGAGTCGGCGCGTCCCTTGTGATGATGAATTTTGATCCTGAGCGCGTCGTCGAACGGTGCGCTTATTTCTATCGTGAAACAGACGCCGCCGAGCGTGTCCCCCCTGTGATTAACTCCGAATGACGGGGCGAATATTTTTACACTGCCGCCGGATACATTTATTTCGTATGCGATTTTGGGCGAAAAGCTCCGGGCTCCCTTCTTTGTGAGCCAGCGTCCGTTTCTGAATTTCATGAAAAACCTCCGTAATTGCAGGCTTCGGTTTTGAAGCTGTTTTGAAAATTTACTGCCGTGTCACGCGTTTGTGTAATTACCGCAGTGCGTTATCCTGATCTTCCCGATATCGTCCGGCGTCAGAAGTACTGCTTTCCCGTCAATTGTACGGGCGCGCTTTGAGATTTTGACCGTTACGGGCGTGTTTGGCAGAATATCAAACCAGTTGTCCGACATTTCGATAATATATTCGTCATGCGTGAGCGATGCGGCATGTATAAAACCGTCTGCGGTGAGCGTCAGTGAAAACTCGCCGTCCGTCTCCGTGATTTTTTCGGTTATAACAAAATCGCGGAACTCAAACTCCCTCGGATACAGGAACAGCTCTACCCCGCGGCTGTAAACTCCGCCGTCGCGGAGCACGGAAAATTCAATATACCGCGTCCGTTTCGATTTTTTGTCCGGGAGGAAGGAGGAGAGATTTAAAACTTCGATATCCTTTGCCGACAGCGGATCAGCCGTAAACTTGTGCGAGCCGGAAAGAATTGTCCGCCCGTCGATGTCGCAAAGACTGTATTTCAACGTCCCTTCAAACGGATACAAAAGCTCGCTTGAAGCGTTGAAGGTCACATTTTTTATGTCGGACGTGTCGCAGCTAACGAGCAGGGGAGAGAAGAACCGGCTCGAATAATTGTAAAGCCCCTTCTTGTTCCCGAAATAATCTGTGCACGACCATGATATCATCGGCGCGCAGTCGTTATACTGCCAGAACAGCGCGCCCATGCTGCGCCCCCTGCGGCGGCGCAGATGTTCGACATCCGTCCTGATGCACTCCGCCTGAACGAGCTCGGAGGCGTATATCATTCCCCTTATCGTGCGCGGGATCAGCATGACCTCCGCCATATAAAACATCAGCTTTTCATTGCCGAGCTCGCATTTCTGGTGCGCGGTCATAGAATTTGAGCAGAGATTCGGTTCGTCCTCGCCCGTAAAATACCGCACTGTCTTGTAATCGGGCAGGCTCTCAAAGCCGAACTCGGAGCAGAATCTGTGCACGTTCTGCCTGAATGCCTCGATCGGTTTGTATCCGTGCCAAACCTGCCAGTAGTGGCTGTCCCCGTCGTCGACGGAATAGCTGTGATCAAAGCATTTGCTGCCTTCATATATGCCGCCGCCCCGGCTCGGCGAGCTCGGCCAGTAAGGCGTGTCGCTCCCGCAATATTCGATCGCGGACTCGATAAGCCCCCGCCTGCCGTCCCCGCCGAACATCCGGAAATAACACTCTCTCGCCTGTTTGTCGTCGGGGACACCCCACGTTTCCCACATCTCCTCAAGCTCGTTGTTCCCGCCCCAGAGCGCGAGCGACGGATGATTTTTTATCCGGAGAATGTTGTCGCACGACTCGCGGTAGATGCCTTCAAGCTCTGTATCGTCAAAATCGTAGACGGCGCACGCGAACATGAAGTCCTGCCAGACAAGGATCCCCATTCTGTCGCAGCAGTCGTAGAAGAAATCGCCGGGATAATACCCGCCGCCCCAGACGCGCGTCATGCAGAAGCTGGCGGCCTTCATGTCGGAGATCGTACGGTAAATTTTTTCGTTCGTTATGTCGGGGATTATGTTATCTTCCGGGATATAGTTTGCGCCGCGGGCAAATATCTTTTTGCCGTTGACGGAGATGCAGAATTCGCGCCCTCCGTCGTCGAGCCTGTCCCGGCAGAGCTTTATCTCCCGCAAACCTATCGCGAAATTTTTCTCGCGCCCGTCGTCAGTGGCGATGCTTACATCATATAGCGGCTGCTCTCCATAACCGTTCGGGAACCAGAGGCGCGGGGCGTCAACTTCAAATACGGCTTTTTCGCCTATGGCGGCGCGCGCCGCCTCGCTGTTGAATATAATCTCCGCGCTAATATGGGATTCGGCGCGTTTTCCCGTTATGAGCGAATAAAGCGCGGGCGCAACGCTTACTTTGACGGAGGAATAGTCATCGCTGAAATCCTCCTTTATGTCGGCAAACAGCTCATATTCGTCCCGCCTAAGCTCAAGCGAGCCGTATATTCCCATGTCGGGGATGACGGCGCCCCAGTCCCAGCCGTACATATAGTGCGCCTTGCGGATGTGCTGGTATCCGGGCAAAGTCGAGGACACGCCGAACAGCGGCCGCGCCGCGTGCGCCTCCTCTGCAAAGACGACGGGCGATTTGACCCTGACTTCAAGCGCGTTTCCGACCGAATATAGAGCGCCGTCCGGTATGCGGAACGCCCAGACCCTGTGCATGTTGTCGAAGTGCCCGAGCAGGACGCCGTTCAGGTATACGTCCGCGATCGTATCGACGCCGCGCAGGACAAGCACCGACATATTTGTATCCGCATCGAAAACGGTGCGGAAGATCGAGTCCCGGCGGGCGATTTTTTCAGCTTCATATTGGTTTTCGCCGACCGAATAGTCAGGCGGGGCGGCGACGCCGCGCAGCGTGCCGAGGCACGACACGGGCAGCTTCCCGCAGCTGTATTCTTTTCCGTCATAAATGAGCGTCCAGTTTGTGTCGACAGTCATGGCAAATGTCCTTTGGCAGTTCTTCGCTTGCAAATATAAATATATCACGAAAAAGCATGCTTGTCGAGAGCGGCGGCGGAACTTCCGGCGCTGTGAATGCGAAATCCGACGATATGTTAAATCATGACCGCGATTGAATATTTACTTTTTTAAATGTATGGAATATAATCAAAATGTGAAAGATGCTTTTTGGCAAAAAGGCATCATTTTCGGGCGGGGAGATGAAGCGATGTTCGAAATATTCTGTATGGGCTGTGATGCTGTCGAAGACGTAGGATTTGAAGTCGACAGACCGGACGGCTGGGGAGACGGCTGCTATCTCATGCTGTTCATCAAGACGCGCGCGTATATGACTTTGGAGGGCGTCGAGCGGATCATCCCGCCGAACACGTTCATCGTCTACAACAAACGTTCATATCACAAGTACCGCGCGTGCGGGGGCGTTTATATAAACGACTGGATGGAGTTTGACGGACCTAACAATTTTATGGACGACCTTTCCATTCGGTTTGATACGCCTGTGTTTATCAAAAGCGAACATGAAAAAGAGATCTCGTCAATATTCCGCCTGATCTCGGACACGTTTTATTCGCGCAGCCGGAGAGGGCTTGAAACGTGCGCCCTTTTGATCGGGGCAATGCTGAACATGGTGTCAGACCTTTGCCCAGCTGAGAAAAAGTACGGCAGATATCATGACGAGCTGCTTGAAGTGAGGCGCGAAATATACAGCTCCCCCGATAAGGACTGGAAAATCGCCGACATCGCCGACCATTTCCATTTGAATAAATAGTATTTTCAGGAGATATACAAGAGGACGTTCGGCAGGTCGTGCGGGGCGGACATAATAAACAGCCGCGTCGAATGCGCGAAGGGCGCGCTTCTCAACACGGACATGAGTATGTCCGAGATCGCGGAGATGTGCGGTTATGGCAGCGCCGTGCATTTCTCGCGTCAGTTTTCCCGCGCCGCCGGATGCTCCCCGACATCGTTCAGAAAAAAAATACCGCACGGAGCGCTGACAGTGAAAGATCGGTCAAAGAAAGACCTGCTAACAAAAGTCAAGCCCCAAAATGAAAAAAGTTGAGATTTTTTAAAAGCATCATGCAGGGACGGCGA
>CANRIL010000003.1 GCA_947630625.1 uncultured Clostridia bacterium | reverse complement strand
CCGTCCCTGCATGATGCTTTTAAAAAATCTCAACTTTTTTCATTTTGGGGCTTGACTTTTGTTAGCAGGTCTTTTTGTTTAATCTATCGACCGCTCGCCGAGGATATCCCGGTATTTGCGGTAAAATTCTTCGTAATACCCGCCGTCGAGCGCGTCGCGTATCTTCTGCATCAGCTCGTTATAGAAATAGAGGTTGTGGAGCACCGCGAGGCGCATGCCGAGCGCTTCCTTCGCCTTTATGAGATGGCGGATGTAGGAGCGCGAATGGTTCCGGCACGCGGGACAGCCGCAGCCCTCGTCTATCGGGCGCGGGTCGCGGAAGTATTTTTCGTTCAAAAGGTTCATCTTGCCGTGCCAGGTGAAGAGGTTGCCGTGGCGCGCGTTTCGGCTCGGCATCACGCAGTCGAAAAAGTCTATCCCGCGGTAAACGCCTTCGAGGATGTTGACAGGCGTTCCGACGCCCATTAGGTATCTCGGCTTGTTTTTCGGCATGTGCGGCTCGACGGACTCTATCGTTTCGTACATTTCCTCGGTCGCCTCGCCGACAGCAAGGCCGCCGATGGCGTATCCGTCAAGGTCGTATTCCGCGATCGTGTCCATGTGCCACGCGCGCAGGTCGGCGTATGTGCTGCCCTGGTTTATGCCGAACAGCAGCTGGTGCCGGTTGATCGTGTCCGGCAGGGAATTGAGCCGTTCCATCTCGGCTTTGCAGCGCAGCAGCCAGCGCGCCGTGCGCTCGACGGAGCGCTTCACGTAATCGTAAGGCGCGGGGTTTTCGATACATTCATCGAACGCCATGGCTATCGTCGAGGCGAGATTTGACTGTATCCGCATAGATTCTTCCGGCCCCATGAAGATGCGCTTGCCGTCGATGTGGGACGAGAAATAGACGCCTTCCTCCTTGATCCGGCGCAGCCCGGCGAGCGAGAAGACCTGAAATCCGCCGCTGTCCGTGAGGATAGGTCCCTGCCAGTTCATGAATTTGTGCAGCCCGCCCATGTCGCGTATGAGCGTGTCGCCGGGGCGGATGTGGAGGTGGTAAGTGTTTGAGAGCTCGACCTGGCAGTTAATGGTGCGAAGCTCGGGGGCGGAGACGCCGCCCTTTATGGCGGCGCACGTGCCGACGTTCATGAACACGGGCGTTTCTATCGTGCCGTGCACCGTTTCGAGCCTGCCGCGGCGGGCGTGACCCTCTTCCTTTATAAGCGTAAACATAAATTTTCCTTTTCTATTCTGTTCTGCCGAACCGGCGGTCGAGCTGCGCGTGCGAGATCTCAAGCGCGACGGGTCTTCCGTGCGGGCAGTACTTGATGTCTGGCAGGCGGAAAAGCTCGTCGCATATCCACTTGATATGCGCGGAGTCGTAGACTTTGCCGCCTTTGACTGCCGCCTTGCATGCCGCACGGTAAAGGGCGCGCTCAAAAACTTCGTCGCGCGCGTCGCGGGCGGAGGTCGAAAGCTCGCTGCCGAACGTCTCAAACATCGGCACCGTCATCGCGGCGGTGAAGCCGGAGGGGACCGCGGTCACGTACGCGGTCGTGCCGTCGAGCGTGAAATCGAATCCGGCGGCGCGTATGTCGTCGGCGAAGTCGGCGACGTTCGCGGCTTCCGTTTCCGTCAGCCTTACGGTAACGGGGACGAGCAGAAGCTGTGATGCCGAGGACGCCGGGTCCTCCCGCATGGCGCGCCGCAGCTGTTCAAACAAAATCCGCTCGTGCGCGGCGTGCTTGTCGATGAGGATGATTTTTTCGCCGAGCAGCACGATGACGTAACAGTCCCACGCCTCGCCGAGGATCGTATATTCCGGTACGGGAACGCTCACGCGCTCGCCCGGAGCTGTCGTAAATGCGGCGGGGGCGGTCTGCCCGTCCACCGCGGTTTCATGAGTTGGGGCAGCGGTGGAGTCCGGCGCAAGTATTTGGGCTGGGGCGGCGTGGGATTCCGGTGTTAGTCCCTGATCTGAGCCTGAAGCGGATTTTGTATGTCCCTGATCTGAGCCGGAAGGAGATTCCGGTGCGATCCCTTGATTTGAACCGTGAGCGGGTTCATTCTGTCTCTGAGCCGGGGGATTTTCCGACGTGCGGCTTTGTGTGCTCCCCGACGCGGGCGTGTCCGGGTTTGCGGGCATTGCGTCGGCGATCGCCCTCACAAGCCTGATGTCGGACTCGTGTCCGCCGCGGCTCTGGCTGAAGTCGATCTCGGTGCGCATGTGCGGATTTGTGCCGCCGACGATGACGTTGTCGTTGCCCGTATCTATCGTTATTGTTTTCGGCTTCCTTTTCCTGTCGCCGACAGGGACGAACGACGATGCCGCCGCCGCGGCGCGGCGCATATATTCGCGGTTCGCGTCGTCTGTTTTGTCGCCTAAAGGGAGCTCTTCGCGCGTCATATACCGCTCGAGCGCGGGGCGCACCGCGTAGTAAAACGTCTCAAAGACGAGCTTTTCATTTGAAAATTTGACTTCCAGCTTCGCCGGATGTACGTTCACGTCGACCGTGTCCGGCGCAATTTCGAGCGAAAGTACGCAGGCGGGGAAGCGGTCGCCGGGAATATATGTGCTGTACGCCTGCTCTACGGCGGCGCCTGCCGTCTTCGAGCGGACGAGCCGCCCGTTTATGAAGAATATCTCCCCCGACCGGTTGGCGCGCGCCGTGTCCGGCATACCGATGAAGCCGGAGACGGTGAGCCCCGCGTTTTTGTATTCGACCTTGATCGTCCGCGTCTGAAAATCGCGCCCGAGGACCGAATATATGGCTCCGGCGAGGTCGCCGTTGCCCTCGGTGCGCAGCTTCATTTCGCCGTTTGAGATGAAGCGGAACGAAATATCGGGGCGGGAAAGCGCTATCCGCTCGACGACCGTCGCGACGGCGGCTGCCTCGGCGTTGTCCTTTTTCAGGAATTTATGCCTTGCGGGCACGTTCGCGAACAGTTCTTCGACGATCACCGTCGTTCCGGCGGAGCAGCCCGTTTCGTTATGTTCGATTATCTCCCCGCCTATGGCGTGCAAAAGCCCGCCGAGTTCCTCATCCTTCGGTCTGCTTATTATGCGCAGCCGCGAGACGGACGCTATCGCGGCAAGCGCCTCGCCGCGGAAGCCGAGCGTCCCGATCTTATCAAGGTCGCCGGCGTCCTTGATCTTGCTCGTGGCGTGGCGGAGGATCGCGGTCGGCAGGTCGTCGAATCCGATCCCGCAGCCGTTGTCCGACACGCGCATATATGCGATCCCGCCGCGGCGTATCTCGACCGTGATGACGGTCGCGCCGGAGTCGATCGAATTTTCGACGAGCTCCTTTATCACGGACGCGGGTCTGTCGACGACTTCCCCCGCCGCGATCAGGTTGGCGACCTCGAAGTCAAGTACGTGTATTTTTTGTTCTCTCCCTGCCGTAAAGGTCACCTCCCATAAGTCGTTTTTACCCGCCGCGCGGGCGGGCGCGTTTTCAGCCGCCGAGCGAGCGCTTCAGCTCGAATATGAGGTTCATCGCCTCGATCGGCGTCATTGTATCAAGATTAGTTGAAAGAATTCGTTCGGCGGCGTCGTGCTCGGCGGAGGCGAACATCGAAAGCGTCTCTTCTTCCTTCTCCGGTTTTGCGCTCGTTCGCGCGCTGCCCGCCTCGACCTCGGCGAGCACGTCACGTGCGCGCTTTATGACCTCGGCGGGAAGTCCGGCGAGCTTTGCCACCTCGATGCCGTAGCTGTCGTCGGTGCCGCCGCGCACGACCTTGCGCAGAAACGTTATGTCGCCGCCGCGCTTCTTGCAAGCGATATTGTAGTTGACGGCGCCCTCGAGCGTGCCTTCGAGCTCGCAGAGCTCGTGATAATGCGTCGCAAACATCGTGCGCGCGCCGAGGCGTTTGCCGTGTGTGTATTCCGCGACGGCGCGGGCGATCGCGAGCCCGTCAAACGTGCTCGTGCCGCGGCCGATCTCGTCATATATGATGAGCGAGCGGCGCGTTGCGTTTTCAAGAATATATGAGACTTCGGACATTTCGAGCATGAACGTCGACTGCCCGGAGGAAAGGTCGTCGGACGCGCCGACGCGCGTGAACAGCTTGTCCACGATCCCGATCCTTGCCTCGGACGCGGGGACGAACGAGCCGGTCTGCGCCATCAGCACGATCAGCGCGACGCCGCGCATATATGTCGATTTGCCCGCCATGTTCGGGCCTGTTATGATCATCAGCCTGTTATATCCCGTGTCGAGCAGCGTGTCGTTCGGGACGAAATATTTGTCTCGTGCGAACTGTTCAACGACGGGGTGCCGCCCGTCCTTTATCTCGATCACGTCCGAATAGTCGACCTCTGGTCGGACGTAGTTGTTCTGCTTTGCAACGTCGGCGAGGGAACAGTAAACGTCGACCTTCGCGAGCAGGGAAGCCGCCTGTCTGATCCGGGCGGTCGCCTCGCCGACGGCGGTGCGGACGGCGCAGAACAGCTCGTATTCGAGCCCGCGCAGCTTGTCTTCAGCCCCGAGTATCGTTGCCTCGCGGTCCTTCAGTTCCTCCGTTATGTACCGCTCCCCGCCGACGAGCGTCTGTTTTCTGATATAGCGCGCCGGCACCTGCGGGACGAACGATTTTGAAACTTCGATATAGTAGCCGAACACCTTGTTGTATCCGACCTTGAGATTTTTGATGCCGGTCGCCTCGCGCTCGGCAGTCTCTATCTCTTCTACCCAGTTGTGCCCGTCGCGGCGGACAGAGCGGAGATAGTCGACATCGGCGTTGTAGCCGTCGGCGATCATGCCGCCCTCGCGGATCGTAAACGGCGGGTCCTCCGCAATCGCCTCGCGGATCAGCTCACGTATGTCGTCAAGCTCGTCGAGCTCCGCGTAAATGGAGCGGAGCTCGTCCGATTCTGCCGAGGCGAGCTGCGCCCGCAGCTCCGGTATGACATCGAGCGTCGTCATGATCGCGCGCAGATCGCGCGCGTTCGCGGTGCCGAAGCCCACCTTCGTCGTCAGCCGTTCGAGGTCGAGCACGGAGGCGAGCAGGCGAGAGCATTCGGCGCGGAGCATGAAATTGTCGGCGAGCTCGCCTATCGCGTCCTGACGGGCGCGGATCGACTGCGTGTTGCAGAGCGGATGTTCGAGCCATGCGCGCAGAAGGCGCGCGCCGAGCGACGATTTTGTCTTGTCGAGCACGGACAAGAGCGAGCCGCGCTTTTCCTTTGAGCGCATCGTCTCGGTGATCTCAAGGCTGCGCCGCGTCGACATGTCGATCTCAAGATATCCGCTCGCGGCGTAGATGTTGAGTTCCTTTATATACGATATGTCTGAAAGCTGCGTCTCGGCGACGTATGAGAGCAGCGCGCCCGCGGCGCACGTGATCTCATCGTCACGCGAGAGCGATTCCGCGCCGAGCACGCCGAACTGGTCGTCGCACCGGCGGCGGCACGTTTCCCTGTCGAATCGCGCCGCGTCGTTTTTCGTTGTGAGCGAGGAGAGGCGGTCGGCGATATACGCAAACGTGACGGGGAGCGATTTTTCGTCCGTGTTTGACAAAATTTCGCTCGGGCGGAAAACGGCGAGTTCGTTTACGATCCTCGCCTCGTCGTCGAGCGCGAACGAGGTCGCCGAAACGGACGACTGCGTTATGTCGCAGAACGCGACGGCGGCGCGGTTTGTCGATTTGTCGAAAAACAGCGTCGCGAGGTAGTTGTTCTCTTTTTCGGATAAGAGGTCGCCGCTCGTGACCGTCCCCGGCGTGACGACGCGGACGATGCGGCGCTCCATCGGTCCCTTCGTCGCGCCCGGCTCGCCTATCTGTTCGCAGATCGCGACCTTGTAGCCGCGCGCGACGAGCTTATTTATATACGGCTCGCACGAGTGAAAGGGGACGCCGCACATCGGCGCCCTCTCCGGCTCGCCGCAGTCGCGCCCCGTCAGCGCCAGCTCGAGCTCGCGGGAGGCGATTTTAGCGTCTTCGTAGAACATCTCGTAGAAGTCGCCGAGGCGGTAGAACAGTATATGATCCTGATACTGCCGCTTAATTTCGAGATATTGTTCCATCATCGCCGTTGCCATGACGCGCCTCTCCTTTGCTTTTTTGATTATCGGGTCAATCGTAGATGTGCTCGTCAGCCGTGGAGCATCCGCCGCAGGAGGCGCAGTCGCCGCCGCAGCTGTGGGCTTCCTCGCCCGTGAGGGCAAAATAGATCTCGTCGTTGACGCCCTTGATGAGGTCGTCAAGCTCCGCCTTCGCTTCAACGAATTCTTTATAGACCGGGTGCTCGGTGATCTCAAGATAAAGCATGTTTATGCGCCCTTCGATCGCGTCCGTGAGCGTTTTGTCAACGTCCGGCTTGCCGTAAACGGATTGCAGCGCCGCCTGCTGCGCGCTGTATTCCGTCATCATGTGCGTCAGCCGCGGCTCAGACTGAAAAGCCTTGTGCGCCGCGTCATAGCGGACAAAGCGGCGGTCTGCCTTGATCGTTTCGCCGAGGTGGTGCGCCATTTCGATTATCATGTCGTCGAGTCTGTCTTCCATCGTTTTGTTCTCCTTATTTATGCCGTTTATGCTTTTATTATATCCCCGTAAAGCCCAAATGTATCGGCGCGGGTGATGATCGTGTCGTAAAATTCGCCGGGCTCGGCGTGCCCGCTCAAGTGGACGAGCTTGTTGCCGTCCGTGCGCCCGGTCGGAAGCTGCCCCGGTTCAAGCGCGTCGTCGGTGAGCACTCGCAATGTCTTGCCGACGGAAGCGTCGTTTTTCTCCTTCGAGATCGCGTTCTGGCACTCGATCAGGCGGGAGAAGCGGGCGGATTTTGTCTCTTCGGGCAGCTCCTCCATGTTCGCCGCAGGCGTTCCCTTGCGAGGCGAGAAGATGAAGGAATATATCATATCAAACTGCGCCTTTCTCATGACATCGAGCGTCATCTCGAAATCTTCCTCCGTCTCGCCGGGGAAGCCGACAATTATATCGGAGGTGATGACGATATCTGGCATCGCGGCGCGCAGTTTTTCAACGATCGAGAGATATTTTTCCGCCGTGTAACGGCGGTTCATCGCCGCGAGCACGCGGTCGCTGCCGGACTGGAGCGGCAGGTGGAAGTGGCGCGAGGCGACGCGGCTTTCTGCCATTGCCGAGATGAGGTCGTCGGTCGCGTCCTTCGGGTGCGAGGTCATGAAGCGGAGGCGGAAGTCTCCGTCAAGCTTTGAAATTTCGCGGATCAGGTCGGAAAATTTTACTCCGCGCGAAAGATCGTGGCCGTATGAATTGACGTTTTGCCCGAGCAGCGTTATGTCGCGGCAGCCCGTCGCGACGAGGTCTTTCACTTCGCGCATTATGTCCTCCGGCAGCCGCGAGCGCTCGCGCCCGCGGACGTATGGGACGATGCAGTACGAGCAGAAATTGTTGCAGCCGTACATGACGCTGACCCACGCGCGCGCCCGGGACGCGCGGACGACCGGGACATCTTCGGAAAAGTCCGTTTCCGAAAGCGATTCGCTCACGAGCGGGAACCGGCGGGGACCGCCGTCAAGCCGGGTTTGCAAAAATGTCGGGACGCGCCAGAGCTCCGTTGTGCAGAAGGAAAAATCGACGTAGGGGTAGCTTTTTTTGAGCGCGTCCGCGCGGTGCTGCTGGGATACCATGCAGCCGCCGACGCCGATTACCATTGAAGGGTTCTTCGCCTTTTCGTGCTTGAGCTGTCCGATCGAGGAGAGAGCCTTTTTTTCGGCGTGCTCGCGGACGGCGCACGTGTTGACGAGGACGAGGGAGCACCCCGCGGGCGAGGCGGAGAGCTCGTATCCCATCGCGTCCGCGAGCCCGGCAAGCCGCTCGCTGTCGGCTTCGTTCTGCTGGCAGCCGAACGTCATGATGCAGGCGCGCGGCGTCTGCCCGCCACGGCGCATTTCATCCGTATGCGCGCGGACGGCGGCGACCGCCTTAGCCATTCCGGCGGACGCTTCGGGCGCGATCATATTGTTTTCGCGTTTTGTTGTGTCTATCATCTATAATTAAAACCTGTTTTCGCTGAAAAAATGCAAGACCGCGCACCGGCGGACATAATCATACAATCTATATTATACATAAAGCATGCGAAAATTGCAATATGGACGCGAAAAAACCGCGCCGAAAATTTCCGCCCGCCAAAAAGGCGGCCGGTCATAAAACGATATACATGAAGGCGTGGTGCGGGCGGTCAATGCTTTATACTCAGTCCCGATCCGCAGAGCGCAAGCAGAAAATTACGCCTGTTCTAAATAAAGCCGCTGATTTGAAAAATCAAAATAAGTTCTTTGAGATAATAAAATCTGGTACCCGATAATGCCATCCACGGAAATTTGACTTTGTATGGCGGAAATATCTGCAAACACCGAGACAACATCGCTGTATGAATGGCCTTGCAAAGATAAAGATGGGATCATGAAGACACCCGGATCGTCTTTTACGGGCTGTACGGTCAAACGGGTTTGCAGCGCCGCTCCCAATAAACAGGTGTTTGCACCTGTATCTAAAACAAAGCTGTATTTTTCACCGCTGATCTCTATATCAATTATCGGCAGCGGCTCCGTTTTCATCGGAACACAAGTATATTTTGCAAATCCGCACGACGGATTTAATACTATCCTGCTGTTTTCGTAGTCCATGATAACGGAAAAACCGCTTATGATGTCAATACCCATTGTCCCAAGAATACGAACATCAGGGTCAAAAGCTGAAAGGCTGTCCTCCACATAAGATAGATCCATAAGCATCGCACTGCGATCCGTCAGCGCAACATCGGAAAAAGAAAGACTATGTATTGTGACCTCTGAAGCCGTATCGGTCTGCTCGCTTTTAATATCGCCGTTGAACTTTGCAATTTCAAGTTCTTTTCCCTGAACATTTGAAAAATACTTCTTGTGCAGCGCCGTTTTCATCGCGCCCGTATCAAAAATCAGATAACCATGCTCAGTATCCACTGTTGATGGTATGAGAACGATTCCGTTCAATAACGTAAAGTCGATTTCTATGTTTGAATATATCATGTCCATATCCACACACCTCTCAAATTTTAATTTGTCGAACAGTCGCCCGCTCAACAGTTAACATTATAACACGCAATTGCGAAGAATTCTACTGTCCGTTAGGGCGGTCGATCGAATTTTTCACGACGTTTCTGCCTATGCCGAATAAAAAAATGCTCCGGCGATTTTGTCCTCGTCCGGAGCGTCATATCCGCTGTCCCGGTTTGCTCTAAGTCAATCATAGACAAGCTCAGACGAGATACTGATTTATGAACAGCCGCGAGATGCGCCGTTTGCGGCTTTTTTTAAAGAAATGCTTGACAAACGGCGGGGCGTCCTATATAATATATGAAAATATATTTTTGTCGGGGGCAAAAGTCCGCATGCGCTTTTATTTTTACTGCTTTTATTTTTATACGGTGTGCGATGGCGTGCGACATTTTGCCGGATGAGGGACCTATAACGGTCACGAAGACATGGTAAAAAGCATTCCACCGCCGTTTGTCTTGCGAAGCGAGCCAAAGGCGGCGGTTTTTTTATACGGGGGAAGCATGAACGACATAGACGCGATAAGAAAAGAGATAGAGGTCATAGACGAACGGATGGCGGAGCTATTCTGCCAAAGGATGCGCGCCGCATCAAAGGTCGCCGAATACAAGCGCGCGCACGGGCTGCCGATCTATGACGCCGGACGCGAGGCGGCGCTGATCGAGAGGGGCGTCGGGCTCGTCGACGATCCCGCACTCGTCACGTATTATAAGGAATTCGAGCAGGCGGTGATGGACGTTTCAAAGCAGTATCAGCGGCGGCTGCTGTCGGGTATGCGCGTCGCTTACTGCGGCGTGCCGGGCGCGTTCGCGAGCATCGCGGCGCACCGCATTTTCCCGGACGGGGAGGCGGTGCCGTATCCGAGCTTTCATTCGGCTTACGACGCCGTTATGAGGTGCGAGGTGGACTGCGCCGTTTTGCCGATCGAGAACAGCTACGCCGGCGAGGTCGGGCAGGTGCTCGACTTGATGTTTTCGGGACGGCTCTATGTCAGCGGCGTATACGATCTGCCGGTGACGCATCATCTGCTCGCGCCGGAGGGGGCGAGGCTTTCAGACATTGAGACTGTCATCTCGCATCCGCAGGCGCTCTCGCAGTGCGAGAATTATATAAAAAAGCACGGCTTCCGCCAGATCGAGGCGACGAACACCGCCGTCGCTGCGCGCGCCGTCGCAGAGGAGGGCGACATCAGGACTGCCGCCATCGCCAGCGAGGAGACGGCGGAGCTTTATTCGCTGACAGTTCTTGACCACGACATAAACGACAGCCGGGGCAACACGACGCGCTTCGCGGTCTTTTCCGGCGAGAGGCGCGAACATCTTTCCGGGAGCGGAAGCTTCATACTGATGTTCACGGTCAAAAACGCCGCCGGGGCGCTCGCGAGGGCGATCAGCATAATCGGCGAGCACGGGTTCAACATGAAGGTGCTTCGCTCGCACCCGATGAAGGAGCTGGCGTGGCAGTATTATTTCTATATCGAAGCGGAGGGCAGCCCGGACGGCGAGGCGGGCGAGCGCATGCTCGCCGACCTTTCAGAGGTCTGCGACAGGCTGAAGGTCGTCGGCGGTTACTCCGGGGAGGCGAAATTATGAGCGAATGCAGAAAGCTGACGCTCGAACTCGGCGAGCGCGGCTACGACATAATCATCGGCCGCGGCGTCGCGGGTCGCGCCGGGGAATTCCTCAAACTCGACCGCCGCGTCCTCATCGTTACGGACGACGGCGTTCCGGCGGAATACGCGAGGCGTGCCGCCGAATTTTGCGGCGCGCCCGTCATTGTGACGGTGCCGCAGGGAGAGGGAAGCAAGAGCATCGCGGAATTTGAGCATCTTTTGACCGTCATGCTCCGGAATGGTTTTTCTCGCCGCGACTGCGTTTTGGCCGTCGGCGGCGGCGTTGTCGGCGACCTTGCCGGGTTCGCCGCGTCCGCCTACATGCGCGGCATCGACTTTTATAACATCCCGACGACGGCGCTTTCGGACATTGATTCATCAGTCGGCGGGAAGACGGCGGTCAACCTTGACGGGATAAAAAACGTTGTCGGCGCGTTTTATCAGCCGCGGCGCGTGCTCATCGACCCCGACCTGCTTTTAACTCTTTCGCCAAGGCAGATGGCGTCAGGGCTCGCGGAGGCCGTCAAGATGGCGGCAACGTCGGACGCGGAGCTGTTTTCGGTATTCGAAAACGAGGACGTTTATGACGTGCTCGACGATATCATTTTTCGCTCGGTGACGATAAAAAAGCGCATAGTCGAGGAAGACGAGCGCGAGGGAGGTATGCGTAAGATCCTTAATTTCGGGCATACTATCGGGCACGGGATCGAGGCAGAAGAGGGGCTTTTGGGGCTTTATCACGGCGAATGCGTTGCGCTCGGAATGCTCCCAATGTGCTCGCGCGAGGCGCGGGGGAGGCTGCTCCGCGTGCTTACGAAGCTCGGACTCCCGACGCGGTACGATTTTGACACGGAGAAAATAATTGAAGCCGCATCGCACGACAAGAAAAGCGACGGGGGCGCGGTCACGGCGGTCATCGTTGACGAGATCGGCAGCTGCCGCTTCGAAAGGCTGACGCCGGACGGGCTGCGGGAGAGGATCGCGTCATACATTGAAGAAAACTGAAAAAGGGGGCTGCGGCAAGTGAAAAATACATTCGGCACATGCGTCTCGGTGACGCTTTTCGGTGAAAGTCACGGTGAATATATCGGCGCGGTGCTTGACGGGCTCTCGCCCGGCGTGCCGGTCGACAGGGATTATATCGCGCACGAGCTTGAGCTGCGCCGCCCGTCCGGGAAGATTTCGACCTCGCGCGTCGAGGCGGACAGATTCAGTATTGTGAGCGGCGTGTTTGAAGGCAAAACGACGGGGACGCCGCTGACGGTCATAATCCCGAACGAGAGCGCGAGGGGCGCCGATTACGCGCGTGGGCTGCCGCGCCCGGGGCACGCGGATCTGACCGGATTTTTCAAATATCACGGATTTGAGGATTACAGGGGCGGCGGCCACTTCAGCGGGCGGATAACGGCGGCGCTCGTCGCCGTCGGCGCGATCGTGAAATCGGCGCTGTCGCGGCGCGGGATCGCGGTCGGGACGCACATTCTGCGGTGCGCCGGTGTTAACGACGCGGGATTTTCCGATATTTCCCGGGAAATCGCGGAGCTTGATGAAATGCAGTTCGCGGTGCTCGACGAGGGAGCCGGCGAGCGGATGCGGGAGAAGATCGAGGAGGCGGCGAAGGACGGCGACAGCGTGGGCGGCGTGCTCGAAACGGCGGTCACGGGCGTTCCCGTCGGCGTCGGCGAGCCGTGGTTTGACACGCTCGAGGGCGTCATCGCGCACGCGGTCTTCTCGGTTCCGGGCGTGCGCGGGATCGAGTTCGGCGCGGGATTTGCGTCGGCGGATATGCGCGGCAGCGAATCAAACGATGCGTTTGTTCTTCAGGGCGGCAAGATCATGACGGAGACGAACAAATGTGGCGGGATAAACGGCGGCATCTCAAACGGCATGCCGATAATATTCCGCACGGCAGTCAAGCCCACGCCGTCGATATTTAAGCCGCAGAGGTCGGTGGACGTACTGAAAAACGAAGAGGTGACGCTTGAGCTGCGCGGGAGGCACGACCCGGCGATCGTGCATCGCGCGCGGATCGTCATTGACGCTATTGTGTCTCTCGCTCTGGCGGACATGCTCGAGGCGCGCTATGGCGGAGACTATTTCGGAGGCGGGGAATGAAATACGGCTGCATCGCGGAAAAGCTGGGACACAGCTTTTCCCGCGACATACATAAAAAAATCGGGCTTTACGAATACGAGCTGCGCGAGGTCGCAAAAGGCGAGCTCGACGGCTTTATGAAGGCGCGTGATTTTCTCGGCATCAACGTAACGATCCCGTATAAGCGCGACGTTATGCCGTATCTTTACGAGATCGACGGCGCGGCAAAGCGGATCGGCGCCGTCAACACCGTCGTCAACAGGGACGGGAAGCTTTACGGGTATAATACAGACCTGCCCGGCATGCGCGCGCTGGCGGAGTCCGCGGGGATCGAAATTTCGGGCAAAAAGGTGCTCATCCTCGGCACGGGCGGCACTTCGCACACGGCGCGCGAGCTCGCGTGCAGCCTCGGCGCGCAGGAGATCGTAACCGTAAGCCGGAGAAAATTCGGCGGGGTCGTCACGTATGAGGAAGCGTATGAACGCCACGGCGACGCGGACGTAATCATAAACACGACGCCGGTCGGCATGTTCCCGGATATCAAGGGGACGCCGGTCGACATAGACAGATTCGCCTCTCTCACCGGCGTCATCGACGCGGTCTACAATCCGATAAGGACGCGGCTCGTTATGTCGGCGATCGAGCGCGGTATAAACGCGGTCGGCGGGCTGCGGATGCTCGTCTCTCAGGCGGTTTTCGCCGCGGAATATTTCACGGGGCAAGCGCTCGGAGACGGGATGGCGGCGAGGATCTACGACGAGCTTTTCCGCGAGAAGGAAAATATCGTCCTCACCGGCATGCCGGGCTCCGGCAAGTCGGCGACGGGGCGAAGGATCGCAGCATCAATGAAAAGGCGGTTCATCGATACGGACGCCGAGATCGTCTCGCGGGTAGGGATGAAGATACCGGACTATTTTCGCGAATACGGGGAGGCGGCGTTTCGCGAACGCGAAGCGGAGGTCATCGCCGACATCGCGAAAGTCCATGGCAGCGTCATCGCCACGGGCGGCGGCGCGGTGCTGCGCGAGGAAAACATACGCCTCCTGAAGCAGAACGGCAGGATATATTATCTTGACCGCCCGCTCGAATGGCTGACGCCGACGAGCAGCCGCCCGCTCGCGAGCGACGCGGACGCGATCCGCGCGCGCTACGCCGAGCGCCACGACATTTATATCGGGACGGCTGACGAAATAATAAAGATGAAGGACGACAGGGACGGCAACGCCGCAGAAATAATCAGGGAGCACGAAAAAACAAGGACATGAAAATTCTCGTAATAAACGGACCGAATCTCCATCTGCTCGGCATCCGCGAGCCGGATATATACGGGCGTGAAACGTATAAAGACGTTTGTCTAAAAATTAAGACACATGCCGAAAACGCCGGCGTCGAGGTCGAAATTTTCCAGTCGAACCACGAGGGCGCGATTGTGGACAAGATCGGGGAATCGTACGGCGTCTTTGACGGCATCGTGATAAATCCGGCGGCGTACACGCACACGAGCATAGCGATCCTCGATGCGCTCAAGGCGGTCAGCATCCCGGCGGTCGAGGTGCACATCTCGGACGTGAACGAGCGCGAGGAGTTCCGCCGCGTCAGCTACGCGGGGATGGCGTGCGTACACTCTATCGTCGGTCACGGCACGGACGGATATCTCGAGGCGATAGACTATCTTAAGGAAACCTTAAAATGAAGGCAATATTTGAAAAATCGCGACTTTCAGGCAGCGTCAAGGCGCCGCCGTCAAAGAGCATGGCGCACAGGCTCATCATCGCATCGTCGCTTTCGGGCGGGGAGAGTGAAATATTCGGGATCGAATATTCCGATGACATAGAGGCGACGCTCGATTGTGCCGAGGCGCTTGGCGCTGCCGTATCAAGGCGGGAGGGGAGCGTTAAAATCTCCGGCGCGGAGTTCTTGCGCGCCGTGCGCTCGCCGCTTTGCTGCCGCGAGAGCGGCAGCACGCTGCGGTTTTTTATCCCGCTCGCGATGATGACGGGTCAGCGCGTCACGCTTTGCGGCAGCGACAGGCTGATGGCTCGCCCGCTTTCCGTTTATGCGGAAATTGCAAATGAAAATTCGATTTTATTCGATAAAAAAGGCAACTGTATAACAGTGTTAGGCAAATTGCCTAACAAAAAATACACGATAGACGGCAGCATAAGTTCGCAGTTTATAACGGGTCTGCTCTTCGCGCTGTCGTCGATGGGCGGCGGGGAGGTACACGTTATACCGCCGTTTGAGAGCCGCCCATATGTTGAGCTGACGGCGGCGGCGCTGCGGCTGTTCGGCGCTGAGACGGACGTTTCGGGCTGCGACGTTTTTGTGAGGACAGGCGGGCTGATGCACGCGTGGTCGGGCGAGGTCGAAGGCGACTTTTCAAACGCCGCGTTCCTTGACGCGTTCAACCTGCTCGGCGGGGACGTTCGCGTTCTCGGGCTGCCGGAGTCGAGCGCGCAGGGGGACGCCGCATACCGGGAATATTTCCGGCAGCTTTCGGGCGGCACGCCGAAGATAGACCTCGCCGACACGCCCGACCTCGCGCCGATCTTGTTCGCGCTCGCCGCGTGCATGCACGGGGCGGTGTTCACGGGGACGCGGCGGCTCGCGGCGAAGGAGTCCGACAGGGGAGCCGCGATGGCAGAGGAGCTTTTGAAATTCGGCGTCCGCGTGACGCTCGGGGAAAACGAAATCTCAGTCCCCGGCGGCGGGATAAAAGCGCCCGGCTGCCCGATTTTCGGTCACGGCGACCACCGCGTCGTCATGGCGTGCTCGACGCTGCTGACGCTGACGGGCGGGGAGCTCGTCGGCTGCGAGGCGGTGAACAAGAGCTATCCGTCGTATTTCGGCGCTGTCGGCTCGCTCGGGGCGAAAGTCAAAATCACGGAAGAATAAAGGAGCATCTGCGACTATGATAATCGACGTAAGAAAGAACATACTTATAGTGGGGCTCGGGCTGCTCGGGGGCAGCTATGCCGAGGCGCTGCACAGATACGGATTTCACGTGAGTGCGCTGACGCGGCGGCAAAGCTCGATCGACTACGCGCTCGAAAAGGGGATAATCGACGAGGGAACCGAGGGCGTTGATCCCGATATGATATCGCGCGCAGACCTCATCGTGTTCGCGCTCTACCCGCACATATTTATCGAATGGATAGAGGAAAATCAGAAATACATGAAGCCGGGGGCGCTTCTGACGGACGTGACCGGCGTCAAATGCTCGGTCGTTTACCGCGTTCAGGAGCTGCTGCGCCCGGACGTTGAATTCATCGCGGCGCACCCGATGGCGGGGCGCGAGGTCTACGGCGTCGAAAACAGCACGTCCCGCATGTTCGCCGGGGCGAACTACATCGTGACGCCGACGGAGAAGAACACGCGCGACGCGGTTGAGACTTGCCGTGAGCTCGGTTTGCTTTTGGGCTTTGCGAACGTCGCGGAGCTGTCGCCGGAGGAGCACGACGAGATGATAGGTTTCGTCTCGCAGCTGACGCACTGCATCGCGGTCGCGCTTATGACATGCAACGAGGAGGAGCACATCGAGCGGTTCACCGGGGATTCGTTCCGCGACCTGACGCGCATCGCGCGCATCAACGATTCCCTCTGGAGCGAACTGTTCCTTTCAAACAGGGACGCGCTCCTTCGCCAGATGGACATGTTTGAAAGTCAGTTTATGAAGCTGCGCGATATGATCGCCAATGGGGACGAGGACGGCATGCGCGCGATGATGCGCCATTCAGCCGAGCGCCGCGCGAGGTTTGACAAAAAGTAAAAGAGGGTACATTATATGAACATGATATTTGAGCGGAAGCTGCCGATACCGCAGGAAGTCAAAAAGATGTTTCCGATATCGGAGGCGGACGCCGAAAACGTTGCTGCGCGCGCGGCGGAGCTGCGCGAGATATTTGAAGGGAAGCGGGACAAGCTGATCTTGATCATAGGTCCCTGCTCCGCCGACAACGAGGACAGCGTCATCGACTATATCACGCGTCTGCGCCGCCTCGAGGATTCGGTCGGCGACAAGATTTTTTTCATCCCGCGCGTCTACACGAACAAGCCGCGCACGACGGGCGACGGCTACAAGGGCATGCTGCATCAGCCGAACCCGGACGAGAAGCCCGACATGTACAAGGGAATTCTCGCGATACGCGGCATCCATATGCGCGCGCTGCGCGAGACGGGGTACTCGTGCGCCGACGAGATGCTATATCCCGAGGACCACAGATATTTAAACGATATCCTTGCATATGTCGCCGTCGGCGCGCGCTCCGTTGAGAATCAGCAGCACAGGCTGACGGCGAGCGGGCTTCTCATCCCGGTCGGGATGAAGAATCCGACGGGCGGGGACATCTCCGTCATGATGAACGCGATAACGGCGGCGCAGCACAAGCACACGTTTTTGTACCGCGGCTGGGAGGTACATTCGCAGGGCAACCCGTACGCGCACGCGATTTTGCGCGGATTTGTGGACGCGCGCGGCGAGTCTCACCCGAACTATCACTATGAAGACCTCTGCCGCCTCGCCGAGACTTATGCCGAAAGCGGTCTATCAAATCCGGCGCTCATCGTCGACACGAATCACGCGAACTCCGGCAAGCGCTTTCTCGAACAGCCGCGCATCGTCCGCGAGGTGCTCCATTCGTGCCGCATCAACGGCGATATAAGAAAGCTTTTCCGCGGCTTCATGATCGAGAGCTATATCGAGGACGGCGCGCAGAAGATCGGCGAGCACGTCTACGGCAGATCGATCACCGACCCGTGCCTCGGCTGGGAAAAGACGGAACGCCTCGTCTACGAGATCGCGGACGCGCTCTGAGCGGCATATCGGGGGCATTTTGCGGGCTCGCATATAGAAGATTGCAGGTGCACTCTGGTTGGCATATCGGCGTCATTTTGCAGGCTCGCATATAGAAGATCGCGGGTGCGCTCTGTCTTGCATATCTGCCGCCTTTGCAAGCTCACTTATAGAAGATTGCGGTCGTGCTCTGACCTGCGGCGAAAAGTTACAAACAGTTCATACTTTCGACGGCGGCTTTGTGATATACTTATGTCAGGAAATCATTGACGATATCCGGGGGCGGAGCTATGGGGCGCGGTTACGTCGGGGGAAAGAGCGGTTACAAAAGTTACATCGGGAAAAAGAGCTTCCGGGAGAAGCTCTTCCGGCGCGAGCACGCGTTTTATCTCTGGTTCCCGTTCCTTATCCTTTATGACGAGGTAATTTTCCGCGTGTCGGGCGGCGTCGGCGGGGGATTGACGGGCGTGTTTTACACGCTCGCGTTTTCGCTTTCCGCCGGGTGCGTCCTCTCCTTTGCAGCGACGCTGTTTTCGCGCCGTGTCAACGTTATCATCGCGGACGTGATATCATTCGCGGTGACGTTGATATACATAATCCATCTGCTTTATCTCGGCGCCGCGGGAGAAATTTTCCGCTGGGCGTATATCAGAAGGATCGGGGAGCTGCCGGGGAGGCTCGCCGATATCATGCCGCGACTTCCCGGCTGCATTTTGCCGGTCCTGCTGCTGTTGCTGCCGCCCGTCGTCTTCTCTGTCTGGGGTTCGCGGCTTTTGCCGGAGCGGGGTGCGCCGGCAGGCGTCAAATGCGTCATCCTGGCGCTCGCGGTCGCGTTTCATGCCGCGGCATACGCGGGGCTCATAACGGACGAGGCGCTGCTGCGCGCGTATGGGGATGATTTTTCGCCCGAAACTTGCGCACGGTATTTCGGGCTCATGACGGAGACGCGGCTCGATCTGTTTTCCGCCGTTTCGGGTCAAAATCAGGGCGAGGACGACGGCAGACTGCCGACGGACGCGCAGAATATAGCACACATTCACAAAAAAATATGTCTGCCGGACTTGCAATCCGGCAATTTTTATAGTATGATGTATATAGGATAAATCCGCGCAAGCGGAAAATACGGAGGTACATAAAGTGGAATTCAACGAGATCAAGAAGGCGATTGAGAGCGGCAGATGCGTTATCGGCATCGAGCTCGGCTCGACGAGGATAAAATCCGTCCTCATCGGCGATGACTTTGCGCCCATCGTTTCGGGCGCGCACGACTGGGAAAACAAGCTCGAAAACGGAATCTGGACATACAGCGAGGAGGACATCTGGGAGGGCGTCCGCGACAGCTACGCAAAGCTCGCGGCGGCGGTCAAGGACGAATACGGCGTCGTGCTGCACCGCGTCGGCGCGATCGGATTCTCGGCGATGATGCACGGCTACCTCGTCTTTGACGAGGCGGGAGACATGCTCGTCCCGTTCCGCACGTGGCGCAATTCGATCACGGGCGAGGCGTCCGAGATCCTTTCGGAGAAATTCCATTTCAACATCCCGCAGCGCTGGAGCATTTCGCATCTCTATCAGGCGATATTGAATGACGAGCCGCACGTTCCGGAAATTCGCTTCATCACGACGCTTGCCGGTTACATACACTGGAAGCTCACGGGCGAGCGCGTGCTCGGCATCGGCGACGCGTCCGGCGTTTTCCCGATAGATCAGTCGACGAATACGTATGACGAATGGCTCATTGAAAAGTTCGAGGCGCTGATCGAAAACAAGAATTACCCGTGGCACCTGCACGACATTCTGCCGCGCGCTGTCATGGCAGGCG
Source organism: uncultured Clostridia bacterium (assembly GCA_947630625.1). GTDB lineage: Bacteria > Bacillota > Clostridia > Oscillospirales > CAG-272 > DTU064. The sequence continues at coordinate 97,152 of CANRIL010000003.1, read as the reverse complement.
AGGACGCCGGAAAGCTCACGCCTGAGGGCGCGAGACTGCTTGACCCGTCCGGCAATCTTGAAGCCGGTATCCCGCTCGCGCCGCCGGAAGGCGACGCCGGAACGGGCATGGTCGCGACGAACAGCGTCGCCCCGCGCACGGGCAACACGTCCGCCGGAACGTCCGTCTTCGCGATGGTCGTGCTCGAACGCCCACTCAAGGGTTATTATCCCGAAATAGACATCGTTACGACGCCGACGGGCAAGCTCGTCGCGATGGTGCACTGCAACAACTGCACCTCCGACTTAAACGGCTGGGTCGATATGTTTGCGGAGCTGCTCCATGAGGCGGGCTGCGACATTCCGAAATGGAAGCTCTACGACATCGTTTACTTCCAGTCCGAAAAGGGCGACGCCGACTGCGGCGGGCTCATGTCGTACGGCTATCTTTCCGGCGAGCACGTCACCGGGCTTGACACGGGCAGACCGCTCTTCGTCCGCACGCCGGACGGCAACTTCAACTTCGCGAATTTCACGCGCTCGATTTTGTTCTCGACGCTCGGCGCGCTCAAGATCGGTCTTGACATTCTCTTCGAGGAGGAGGGCGTCAAGGTCGACATGATGTACGGCCACGGCGGGCTCTTCAAGACGGAGCGCGTCGGTCAGAGCTATCTCGCGGCGGCGATAAATTCTCCCGTCTCCGTCATGAAGACGGCAGGAGAGGGCGGCCCTTGGGGCATGGCGCTGCTTTCGTCGTATCTCGTCAACAAGCGCGAAGGCGAGTCGCTTGAATCGTTCCTTTCCGAGCGCGTCTTCCACGGCGACAAGGGCACGACGCTCGAACCGAATCCGCGCGACGTGAAGGGCTTCACCTCGTTCATCAAGCGCTATCGCGCCGGCCTTGCCGTCGAAAAAGCGGCGACCGAGAATCTGTGAGCCTTAGCCCGTCGGGCTTTCAGGAAAGAATAAATTTCTCGAAAAAAGGCTTTTTATAACGATAAAATCAAAATAACCGATCAAAACAGCAGCATCCCACAAAATGAAAAGTTTTGTGGGATGCTGTTTTTACATGAAGCTAATTTTTTTGCGGAAAACAGTTGATATTTGTGGTAATTTATGATATAATTTTTTCAAAATATCTCGGTGCAGGTATTTTTGAATAGAATAGCATTTTTCATAGCAATGCGGGGAGGGGTAAAAAAGTATGTTTAAAAAGATCGTATGTCTTATTTTAGCGGCTGCATTATGTGCGGTGGGTCTGATATCGTGCTCACCGGCGGGCGGAAATGACAAAAATACGGAATCTTTGTCGACCGGCGATAATTCTGCGTCAACCGACGGTTACAAAAGACCGCCTGAAACCTTTCCTCCGGAAGAGCCGAAATGGGAAGATACATTGGATGAGCCCGGGGAAGTGACGGTACTTGAACGGGAGGCTCGCGATTACATAGTCGGAAGCTGGGGAGGCTGCACATGGGGAAGCATGTTCTACTTTTCAGATTGGGACGACGGAGGCATCTGGTATCAGGATGTGAATAATATTCAGCCCACAAAGCTTCCGCTCCATAACGACGCGCTTTCGGACGGCAGCGATGATCCGTTTGCCCAGCTGAAAGCTGCGTGTATTCTTGTAGATGAAGACGCCACAATAAAAAACGGCGGAGCACCCGTTCTCATAATTTGCGGATCTTTCCCTATCGGATATTCGGAAGATACGGGAATAGTTTACAAAGGAACAATGATCGGGTCGTTCGACACACTGACAAATAAGTGGACGGTCATCAGTGATGATGTGGAAGGGGAGCCAATGGAAATGTCGATGTACCGTGATACGATATTTTTCGTTACAGCCACGGGCGGGGAAGACGGATATGTCCTCCATAAGATAAACCGCGACGGCAGCGGATACAGCAGCATGGAGAACGAAGAGCCGACAAAATTATCTATCGGATGGGTACACAACGATGTTATCTATTATGTAGAGTATAAGACTCTTTCGGTATGTTCATGTAATCTCGATTTCAGCGACAGACACGTCTTGTTTGACGGAACAGGAGTAAATTATGTTAAGGACGTAAGTTATGTTACGGACGATTATATCTACTACACGGTTATAAACGCTGACGGCGAAGAAGATCTCTACCGCCGCAGTCTCAAGGACATATCAAAATCTGAGTTTTTGCTTGAAGACGCCACGGGAGGATTTTATGGGGATGTATATTATTATTATTCCGGATTCGCACTTTATGTTTTGAGCTCCCTTAATATGGAGACGGGCGAAACGAAGACGGTATACGATATAACGGATGACAGCGATAAAATAACAAAAAGCCGTTATGCTTACGGGGACACATATATTATATGTGAGTTTACATATAGGGGAAGCGACACAAGCGGTATGCACTATACGTGTATTGACCTCGTATCCGGCAAAGAATGGCTTATCCCGGGCTGACGCGTTATGATAACCAGACTGATTTTATATGAACTGCGCAAAGTATTTTCATCTTCATTCGTGAAAATACTCGCGCTGCTTCTGCTTCTCGTCAATATAGTTTTATGCGCATATTCCTCATATACGCCATACGGCCCGGAGGAATATGTTGACAGAGTATTGCAGATCTATTATGACGACCCGCAGTATTTTTTCAGCGAGTATGCGAGATTAGAAAACGAGTTCGAACATTTGGATCCCTCGAGCGACGAACCGTCATCGGCGTACGGCGGGGGCGTGTATTATGATATATCTTTGTTTGACAAGGTCAATGAAATCGTTTGCGCAGACGACATATATCACGATAAGATCGATAGTGTAATAATGCAGGTCAGGGGCATATGCAGCAACTATGAGAAGGCGGGCAGAACGGACAACTGCGTGTACCGCTACAATAAATATGTGCTTGAGCGTTACACGTATCTCTACGAAAACGTAAAGCTCGACGGCAAGCCGGTCAAAGGATGGGAACAGTACTTCAGATATAACGCCGATTATTTTATTGTATTTATCCTTATCACCGTTGTATCTCTGAGGGCAGCGTTATCAGATCGCACGTCCGGATTTTATTCCATTGCGAGCACGTGCAGGAACGGACGCGCCAGGACAGCCGCCGCAAAGCTGATCTCCGCGCTGTTGTTGTCAGCCGTTATAGTCGTATTGTTCACCGCCGTTACATTTACCGTGTCCGGAATCGCCGCCGGCGGGTATTCCGACTTTCGCAACGCGGCGCAGTCCGTATACAGCTTGCAGCTTTTGCCGCTTCGCCTCAGCTTCGGCGGAGCTTTGGCGGTCGATCTCGGTTTGAAGCTTCTTTCGGCGTCGCTTTACTGCATGATATTGTTCGCGGTGATAATGATACTGAAGCAGTCCGTTCTCTCCGTCGGCGTCGGTATCGGGATAATGTTTCTGAATTATGTCGCTGCCGGATCAAACGAGACTGCCGCAGGTCAGTGGAAATTCCTGAATTTGTGGAGCGTCTATTATATAGACCAGTACGCCGCAAGATACAGAGCCGTAGACATCGCGGGGCAATCGGTCGGTCTTACCGCCGTTCTTATAGCGATCGTCGTGTGCGTTGCCGCCGCCGCTTTCATTATCTCACTCGGTCTTTACGCAAAAAACGGGATCTTTTCAGGGATAAGGATATCGTCGAGATTTACGATGCCGGAAAAGCTCCGCTCCATGTTCCGTGCGAAAAGGCGCGCCTCAAAACGGGTCGGTTCAAATTCGCTTGTGCTGTATGAGATATATAAACAGCGCGCGGTCTATATTGCTTTGGCGGCGATAATCGTTATAAAAGTAATCGTAACGTCTGACTATTATAAGCCGAATAATACAGCGACGGATACGGCGCTAAAGTCATATATCGAGAAGATAGGAGGTCCTTATTCGGCGGAAAAAGCCGCTTATATAAACGAAGAATACGAGGCCTGTCTTGAAATCGTCTCACAGTTTGACACAATACAGTCCGATTGGTGGTACGGCAAGATCTCAGACGAATATTATAATCAGCTTTTCAGCAGATATATGAGCGCCCTGACGGACAAGGACGTGCTCGAATATCTGGTTAACAGAGCCGAATATCTGGGCGAGCTTGAAAGCCGCGGAATTGTTGGGTCGTTCATATATGACACCGGGTATTATGCGTATATGGATCAGGGGGTAGACTGGCTTCTCCTTCTGTTTGTCGCCGTGCTGTGCTGCCGGTCGTATCTGTACGAGCATGCGAAAACGCAGTCCGGAACATCAATGCTCATGGTTTCAAATGTGACCGAGCTTGGCAGAAAGCGCCTGTTCAGGTGCAAGGCGGCGGTCAGTATTATGTCGTCGGCGTTTGCATGGTACGCGTTTAAGATGATAGATTTGTTCTTCCTTATGCGTTCATATGAAATGCCCGACATGACCTCTTCGCTTCTTAGCATGCCGCGTTACGGCGAAACGCTCTTTGATCTGACGATTTCAAATTATATTATAGTAACCGCGGTCATAAGTCTGACAGGGACGCTTCTGCTCGCTTCCATATGCTTCTGCATGGGATATTTGATGAGGCGGGCGCTGTTCGTGTACGCGGCGGCGACGGTCGTGATCACCGTTCCGTATTTTGCCGCTTCGACCGGAGTGAAAGCTGCCGGCTTCTTTGACCTTACCGCGCTTTATGATGCTGACAGATTATATAGGCTTTCGCCGGGGGCGGCTCCCGCGCCCGTCTACGGTATCTGTTTTTGGGCGGTGATTTTATTTGCGGCTGCCGCGGCGATAATTTTATCAATGCGCAGGGCAGAGGGAGGAGAGCTGATATGAAGCTGCATATAAATTCCATATCTAAAAGCTACGGCGCAAATCGCGCGCTTTCCGATTTTACCGCAGATTTTGAGCCCGGAATATATGCCCTTCTGGGACCTAACGGGTCTGGCAAAACAACGCTTATGAACATAATCACCGACAATCTCAAAGCGGATTCCGGGACGATAACATTTGAAGATGCTGACGTTCCCGTGGAAGACGTGCTCAAAATGAGAGAGAGGTTTCGCAAAAAGCTCGGATATATGCCGCAGTATCCGGGCATGTACGCGAGCTTCACCGTAAACCGCTTCATGTGGTACATCGCGACGCTGAAAAATATCGCATCTGACCTTCCGGGGAAAAAACGGCGCGCCTATATTGCAGAGCAGGTAGAGAGTCTGCTTGAGGCGGTTGAGCTCGACGACGTTTACGACCGAAGGATAGGCGCGCTGTCGGGCGGCATGAAGCAGCGTCTTGCGCTCGCACAGGCGCTCCTCGGCGATCCGTCTGTTCTCATACTTGACGAACCGACGGCGGGACTTGACCCGAAGCAGCGCATAGCGATACGCAATTACATATCGAAGATCGCGTTTGATAAAATCGTCATAATCGCGACGCACGTCGTTTCGGATATTGAATTTATCGCGCGCGATATCATCATGCTGAAAAAGGGCGTCATCATCGACAACGCCCCGCCGCACGAGCTGTTAAAGAAAATCGAAGGGAAGGTGTGGTCGCTTCCGACGCCGGAATCCGAGGTTGCGGACATTCAGAGCGGATACCGTGTGACTAATATTGCCCGTGACGAAACGCGCCCCGGGGTCGCGATGCTCCGCGTGCTTTCGGATACTGCGCCGCGCCCCGAGGCTGTTCCCGTAACGCCGACGCTTGAGGACTATTACCTCTATTTATTTGAGGAATGAGAATATCTTTATCCCGATGATCAAAAGCGTGCCCCGCGAGATGCGTGGCACGCTTTTTCAAGAGATTGGGGGCTTCCTTAAAGAGGGTTGCCGCCGTTTTACGAACGTTTAATATCCGCGCTTTTTCAGTCGTGCGGCAGAAGGTCGAGCATGTATCCTGTTAAAACGGATAGGTTTGTGTCTGTCCTCCCGAGCAGATGCGATTGAAAATCGACAACTTCATCGACTGTTCCGGATTTGTCCGAATCTTTATTTATTGGAAAGATGTTTTCGTAGAAATCGCCCTTGTCGAGCGGAATCGAATCTATTATCCCCGCTTTATATAGGACGATATCGAGATTTGGCGTGTTATATATCGGGACTATGTATTCACGGAGCCAGTGTCCTGAGAACATCCTGCCCGAAATATAATAATCCCGCTGTTTGTCGGTGCAGTCGTCGGTGTCCATTATAATAAACAGCTTAAAATTTAGGAGCCGTTTGCTTTTGCCCCGCCCTGATGTTTCGACGCAGAAGGTTTCGACGAACTCGTCGATCGACCTGAAATTTTGAGAGGCAAGTTCATCCGTCAGCCGTGTTATCTGAATACTGTGCCTGCCCTTGTCCTTGCCGTACGGCACGACAGGCAGCCGCAGATTTGAAGAAATGTACCTTACCATCTGCCATTCCGATTTTCCGTGACATATTACGACGGCCTTTTTATAAGAAAGAGGCCTCTTTTGTCTATTCATCATCGTCACCGCTGAAAGACTCGGGTTTCCCCGTCCCCGGCTCGGCATCCTCTGACAGATCGGCCAGAATTTCATCACTGTCAAAGGGCAGGTTTTCAGGTACTCCGCCGAGCATTCCTTTCAGGTAGCAGTTCCGCGGATTATTTGATTTTTGCAGCCCGAACTCGTCTGCGCACACGACGCTTTTTTCACCCATGTGGTCTATATTGATAATATATGCCTCGCTTGGGTGTATGTTTTCAAGCAGCGTTGTGTTATGCGTTGTGATTATGAGCTGTCCTTTAAGGTTTTCTCTGACTGATTCAAGAATGTTGTTAAAGAGAATGTCATGTATGCCCGTATCCGCCTCGTCGATGCAGACAGTCATTCCGAGCATGGCGCATATGAGCGGTGATAATATTTTAAGGAGTTGAAGCGTTCCGGTAGATTCGTTGTCTATACTGATGCGGCGCAGTTTCCCGGATATCATTTTATTGAAATACAGCTTATAGCTTAAAATGTCGTCGCTTTCTTTTTCTGTCTCATATTCCGCGCTCTTGATATCCGAATAGAGCTGAGAGAAAAAATTTGAAATTATATGTTGAGAACTTTCGAGAAGTTCATAGTCCTTTGTAGAGATCTTGCCGCCGGTCAGATTGCGTACAAATATTTTTGATCTGCCGCCGCCGATGATGAAATGGACACGCGAGCCGCTTTTTGTCACAACCGTCAGGTTTGACAGGTAGACGAGAAAATTTAAAAGACAAGGGGAGTAATTTTCGTTTGTATAGCGGCTGTTTTGCTTGTTTAACTGATTATTGAGGATGCCGATAAAAGTGTGCTTTCCCCAGAATTTTTTAATATCCGCGACAGCCTCATTTTGTGCGGCGGAGCTTAAAAACAGCTTTCCGAAAAAGCTTGTTTTTATATCGTTATTTTCATCAAGTCTGATCTTATATAGATACCCGGACTGCTTCCCGGTCCAGCCGTAAAGTGATTCTTCTGTCACAGTGTCCCTGAAAGCGATGCGGTATACGAATTTTTTGCCGCCGCATATGAAACCGTATTCGACGGATGATTCGTCTTCGCATCCTATCATACGGTTTTTTTCGATCGTTGTCGAAAAATTGTCCAGGATCAGCTGCTCCATAACGCCTTCAAGGATACCGGGCACGGCGTCTTTTGAATCAATTATTTTCTGGAGCTTTTCAATAGATTCAAGCGAACGGAAAGAAGAGGTGCTCATCGCGAGCATTTCAAGACTTTTTACAAAGCTTGTCTTGCCGCTTCCGTTTTCTCCGTAAATCGCGGCGAAACTTACGGGAATGCCCTTTGATTTCCGGAAATCAAAAATTGTATCACCGAACGAAATAAAATTTTTTAATTTAATATACGTGATCATATTTCTTCCCTCCGTGCAAATCTATTATATTGCGTGTGCGGGCAAAAGTCAAGAATTTTTGATATAAAAAGTACCAAAAATGATCATGTATTTATTATAATACCCTAAAAGCAAAGCTATTCATGAATGATAAAATTCTAAGAGTCTGATATCCGCGTCAGCTTTCGCGATCATCGTATTCTTTCATTATGTGCTTTTCGTTGCAGAATGGGCACCTCAGCGCGCATCCTCCGGCGGGGAAATTTAAAAGAAAGCGTATCCAGTTATTTATCCGCGGCTTGAATATTCGGCTGCAAACGGGGCATTTGTATTCTTTCTTTGCGCGGCTGTAAATCGTCCCGGCGACCCCGGCGGACAGCACGACTACAGATAAAAGTATGATCACATACGGTTCCACGTCAGTTCTCCTTCATTCTGAAATTTACATTGCTTTGTATGTCCGACTCGGACATTCGCGGCTGTCACCGCCAATGACCGAGTTCTTCTTTTTTGCGCTGATCTTCGAGCTCGCGGGACTCAGTATCCATTCGGGCGCGTATGCTTGCGCCGTGTCGGATGCGGAAGACGACGGCGCCGAGGGCGAAGAAAATGAAATATACCGCGACCGAAATGATGATCTTCAAAAGTCCGCCGAAAAACAGCGCGAGCGGCAGATAAAGGGGCAGGGAGATCATCATAGAGCATGCGGCGGCGCGGCAGTTTTCGGCGTATTCATCGTTTGTCAGGTCCATTGCGGCAGGCGTGGAGCCTGTGTTGAAGCGCGTGCCGTTTTCGGGGTCGCGCGCCTGCGAGCGGAGCGCGCATGCCCCGACGATCCCCGCGATGAGAAATCCCGCCGGAACGACCGAGCAGGCGTTGATCATTATGCTTTCCCTGAAGAAGGCGGCGGCGACGGCGCTGATGGCAAGCGCCGCGGCGTAATATATTGCCCATCCCATGTTTTTATACCTCCGAAAACCCGGGCGTTTCCGGGCGGACGTTATAATAACCGAACCATATCCCGTGAATGACGCCGTCAATTATGATATATGTGACGCGGACGCCGAGCTTTTCATATTCAATATAGCTGTGAAATGTGTTTGCGAGTTCGGGGTCGGCGGTCGAGCCGCGGAAGCGGACAAATCCCCCGGCGGGGGCTGTTATATCGGCGATAACATGACGGGCGGCGTCGACTGGCAGATACCGCTTCAGCTTTTCGCTGAAATCGCCGAAAAGCGAGTCGATATCGCCGGCGACGATCGTGCGCGTATATTTGTCGGCGGCGGGAAATGGTTCGCCGCCTGTTTCGGGCGGGGGCGAGCTTTTGAAAATCGAGTCGTCCCCGCTCGTTTCGAGCCTTGCGAGCGCCTCTTCAAGCAGGCGCAATTCTTTTATCTTCGCGGTCACGGATGATTCGATCTCCGCGCGGCGCTCGGCGACGGCGGCGGTCAGGTCGGCGCCGCCGCGCTGTATCTCGCCTATTTTTTTGGCGGAGATACCGAGCGAACGCAGGACGAGGACGTGTTTTATCTCCTCGATCTGCGCGTCCGTATACTGTCTGCGCGTGCCGAACGGCGGCTTTTCGCTTTTTATGATGCCGCGTTCCTCGTAGAATCTGAGCGTGCGCGACGTTACGCCGAGCAGCCGACAGACCTCGCCGATATCGTGAAGGTTTTCGCCGTTCATGAGTGCCCACCTCCTTGCGGTTTGCCCGATTATATCACTTTACGTCGCGTCAATGTCAAGCGGGCGGGCGTAATTTTTTTGACGCGGCAGGGAGCCGTTTTTTTGCTCGTTATGCTGCGTCAATGTCAAGCGGGTGAAGGTAATTTTGACGCCTCAGGGAGCCGTTTTTTACTCGTCGCGCCGAGTCAATGTCAAGTGTGGCGAGAGAATTTTTTTCTGACGCCGCAGGGAGCGTTTTTTTTGCTCGTCACGTCGCGTCAATGTCAAGCGGGGCGAGAGATTTTTTTCTGACGCAAGGCGTTGTTTTGCCCGCTATGCCGCCGATTCCGGACAAAGGTCGTGCGATTCGGGATACGCGGCGATGACGGCGGCGCATTTTACGCGGTCATGCCGACCGCGCTTTATTTCGCTGCCAGTATATCATATAGTTCTGAAGATGTCAATATAGTATTTTATAACGCCATAAAAAAATCACAAGACCGTATATTTGGACTTGCGCTATTGCGGGAATTGGCGGCGACCGCATAAAAAATCGGGAACGGCGAGGCGAGCTTGCCGTTCCCGAAGGCGGGGAAGTCAGATTTTCGAGCCCTGACGGAGGCCGTGGGATTCAAGATATGCGTCAATGCCGGCGATGACGGCGCTTTTGCTGGTGTTCCAGTCGGGGGCGGCCAAAAGCGAGCGCGGGCAGTCTCCGGTGACGCGGTGCAGGATGATGTCGGGGCGCAGGCGCGAGATCGCTTCCGCGGCGAGGCGGACGTATTCGTCCATTTCGAGCGGCTGATATCCGCCGCGCTCCATGATCCCGCAAAGGCGCGTTCCGCGCATGACGTAGAGCGAGTGGAGCTTGACGCCGAAGACGGGCAGGGAATTGATGAGGCGCACCGTTTCAAAAATTTCGTCCGCTCCTTCCCGTTCGGACTCGCCGCTTGGAAGTCCGATCATGATGTGGACGACGACGTTTATACCGCGCGAGTGTAGGAGATTTACGGCGTCCGAAAAGCGGGACGTTTCATATCCGCGGTTTATGAACCGCGCCGTTTTGTCCGACGCGGTCTGAAGTCCGAGCTCGCACCACACGTCAAGGCCGCTCGTAAATTCCATGAGCACATCGGCGCGCGGCTCGTCGACGCAGTCCGGGCGCGTGCCGACCGCGAGCACGCGGATTTGCGGGTCGCAAAGCGCCTCCGCGTAACGCTTTCGCAGGATTTCGGGCGGCGCGTATGTGTTCGTGAAATTCTGGAAATATGCGATATAGCCGCTGTATTTCGACGCGGCGGGCGATGACAGATACGCGCGCACCTGCTCGCGTATCGGGGCGGGCTTTATGTGTTCGCCCGCGCCGCGCTCGCCGCAGAAGATACAGCCGCCGACGCCGCATGTCCCGTCTCTGTTCGGACACGTAAAACCTCCGTCGAGGCAGATCTTTCCGAGCCGCCCGCCGTATTTTTCCCGCAGATACGCGGAGAGGGTATTGTAGCGTTTGTCCATAAAATTTCTTCCTTTTTTCAGCGTGAGATGGTTCGGAATGCGGCGCGCGGGGCTTGAAACCGATGATATCAGGCAAGTGCGGATGAAGCGAGCCGCGCGGTGGCGGGGTGAAAACATACGGACGGGGGGCAGCGCAAGGCGCTGCCGGGAGTTCAGGTCTATATCAAAAAAGCCTTAAAGGGAGTCCGGGGGAAACTTCGGTTTGAAAGTTTCCCCCGGGAAAATCACTTGCTTTTGATATACGCGTCTATCGCCTTTGCCGCCGTTTTGCCGGCGCCCATGGCGAGGATGACGGTCGCGGCGCCCGTTACGGCGTCGCCGCCGGCAAAGACGCCTTCGCGCGACGTTTTGCCGTCACCGTCCGTGACGATCCCGCCCCAGCGCTCGGTGTCGAGCCCTTCCGTCGTATCCTTTATGAGCGGGTTCGGCGAGGTGCCGAGCGCCATTATGACGCAGTCGACGGGGAGCTCGTATTCGGAGCCGTCGATCTCGACGGGGCGGCGGCGTCCGGACGCGTCCGGCTCGCCGAGCGTCATTTTGACGCATTTCAGCGCGCGGACGGCGCGCTTGTCGTCGCCGAGGACGGCGACGGGATTTGTCAGCAGGCGGAAGGTGATGCCCTCCTCCTTCGCGTGCTCTATCTCCTCGCGGCGCGCGGGCAGTTCCTCCTCACCGCGGCGGTACACGATCGACACCTCCTGCGCGCCGAGGCGCAATGCGCACCTTGCGGCGTCCATCGCGACGTTGCCGCCGCCGACGACGGCGACGCGCTGCACGCGCATTATCGGCGTGTCCGCGTCCTCGCGGAACGCGCCCATCAGATTCACGCGCGTCAGAAATTCGTTCGCGGAATATACGCCGCTGTAGTTTTCGCCGGGGATGTTCATGAATTTCGGCAGTCCCGCGCCGGTGCCGATAAATACGGCTTCAAAACCTTTCTCAAAAAGGTCGTCGACGGAGAGTATCCGCCCGATGACCATATCAGTCTCGAATTTTACGCCCATTGCCTCAAGATTTCCGATCTCGACTCTGACGATCGACTTCGGCAGGCGGAATTCGGGTATGCCGTAAACGAGGACGCCGCCGGCGGTGTGAAGCGCCTCAAACACGGTCACATCATACCCCATTCGGGCAAGGTCGCCGGCGCACGCGAGCCCCGACGGACCTGAGCCGACGATGGCGACGCGGTGTCCGTTTTTCTCCTTATTCGCGGACTCGCCCGGGTGCGTTTCGTTGTGCCTGTCGGCGACAAAGCGCTCGAGGCGTCCGATCCCGACGGCGTCACCCTTGATGCCGCGCACGCACTTTGATTCGCACTGCGTTTCCTGCGGGCAGACGCGCCCACAGACGGCGGGAAGTGAGCTCGACTCCGAGATCACGCTGTAAGCGCCGTCGTAATCATTTTCGCGGAGGCGGGCGATGAAATCCGGAATCCTGATATTTACGGGGCAACCGGTGACGCAGGGCGGATTTTTGCAGTGGAGGCAGCGCGCCGCCTCGTCGAGCGCGGCGGATTCCGTGTAGCCGAGGGCGACCTCGGAGAAGCACTTCGAGCGTTCCTCCGGGGAAAGCGTTGGCATTTCGTTCATTTTCGGGGACATGTTCGGCATATCAGTCAGCCTCCGTTTTCAAGAGATTGCAGGCGTGCTCGCGTGCGCGCGCCTCAAATTCGCGGTACATGGAGCCGCGCGACATCGCCTCGTCAAAATCGACCTCGTGCCCGTCAAAATCGGGGCCGTCGACGCAGGCGAACTTCATTTTCCCGCCGACCGTCAGGCGGCAGCAGCCGCACATTCCGGTCCCGTCTATCATTATCGGGTTCATGCTGACGACCGTTTTGACGTTATATTCCTTCGTCAGCTTACATACAAATTTCATCATGGGCAAAGGGCCTATCGCTATGACCTCGTCGTAACGCTCCCCCGCGTCGAGAAGGCGGCGCAGCGCGTCCGTCACAAGGCCGTGCTCGCCGGCGGAGCCGTCGTCGCTCATGAGGTAAAATTCGTCGCTCACGCGGCGGAATTCGTCCTCTAAAATGACGAGCTCGCGATTGCGGAAGCCGACGACGGAATGGACGACGGCGCCGAGCTCGTGCAGCTTTTTCGCGACCGGGTATGCGATCGCGCAGCCGACGCCGCCGCCGATGACGGCGACGCGGGAGAGCCCGTCCGTCGCGGTCGGTCTGCCGAGGGGACCGACGAAATCAACAATAAAGTCGCCGGGAGCCTTCGCTGCGAGCTTCATCGTTGTCGCCCCGACAGTCTGGAATATTATTGTGACTGAGCCCGCGTCGCGGTCGTAATCCGCGATCGTGAGCGGGATGCGCTCGCCGCCCTCGTCGACGCGGAGAATGACGAACTGCCCCGGCTCCGCGCGTTTCGCGATGAGCGGCGCCGACACCTTCATTTCGACGACGGTCGGGTTGAGCGCTTTTTTATGTATGATCTGATACATGATACGCCTCCGGTCAATGCGGTGCTGACCGCATTTATATTCATTATATTAATGTAGTTTTTAAGCGGAGCTTATGGGATTTGAAAAAGAATCTATTATAACATTATAGCATTTAAAAGGGCGGTTGTAAACTGTTTTTTTGAGCGGTCAGGGCGGCGGGCGGCGGAGGGGGATGACGGAAGGCGCGGAAATACTTTTTTGCGGGAAAAAGCGTTTTTTTACGTCATGCCCCTTGATATTTTGACTCAGTTGTGTTAATATGAGTTGATATTGAAAACAATACTATGTCCCTATAAGGAGGATATTTAAAGTATGGCACTCACACCTAAGGAAATCGAGGCTAAGACCGAGGAACTGAAGGCCTTCATTGCGGAGCATAAGGACGTAGACGGTCCTCTTATGCCGATCATGCAGAAGGCGCAGGATCTGTTCGGATACCTTTCTCTCGACACTCAGGAGCTCATTGCCGATTCCCTCGGCATCCCCGTGACGGACGTTTACGGCGTCGCGACGTTCTACGCGCAGTTCTCCCTCACACCGAAGGGCGACAACGTCATCAGCGTCTGCACCGGAACGGCCTGCTACGTCAAGGGCGCGCAGTCGGTTCTCGACAAAGTTATCGAGATCCTCGGCATCGGCGCCGGTGAGACGACGGCCGACGGGAAATTTTCGATTCAGGATACGCGCTGCCTCGGATGCTGCGGACTCGCTCCGGTCATGACGGTCAACGGGGACGTGTACGGGCGTCTGACGCCTGCCGACATTAAGGGTATACTCGAAAAATATCAGGGCTGAGTAATACCGGATGGAATTATCGCTCCATATCCTCGATATCGCCGAGAACGCCATCCTTTCAGGCGCTTCTCTGATCGAGATAGAGCTTGAGGAAACGAGGTCGTCGCTCGGAGTCAAGATCGTTGACGACGGGCGGGGAATGTCTGACCGTGAGCTTCGGCTCGCGCTCACCGAGGGGTATTCGACAAAGCCGTTCGGACTTGGGCTCGGACTGCCGAAATTTCTGGACGCGGCGCGCGTCTCGGGCGGGACGTTCTCGATCGAGAGCACTCCCGGCAAGGGGACGACGGTGACCGCTAAGTTCCCGAAAAAGACCTCGCCGCCGCTCGGAGACATCGCCGGCACCGTGACCTCGCTTTTGTCCGGGATCGGCGGCGCGGATGTCGTTTTCACGCACGACATGAAGGACGGCGCGCGCGTCTGCCGCGTGGGGCTTGACACGAGGGCCGTGAGGCGTGTGCTCGGGGATGTCCCGATATTTACTCCCGAGGCGGTGATCGCGGTTTCGGGGTATATTCTGGAGCAGTATAAACAAAACAATATTTTCGGAGGAGAAAATTTATGAAATCACTCGAAGAGCTTGCCCAGATTCGTGAGAAGATGAAGGACAAGATTAGTCTGCGCCTCGGCGCAAACGGAGTCCGCGTCGTTGTCGGAATGGGCACGTGCGGGATCGAGGCGGGCGCAAGGGAAGTTCTCCGCACGCTCGTTGACGCTGTCGCCGAGGGCGGTCTTTCCGACCGCGCGACCGTAATGCAGTCCGGCGCTGTCGGCGACGCCAGCACGGCTCCCGTCGTCGAAGTAATCGCCGAGGGCAAGGAAAAGGTCACGTACGTCAAGGTGACGCCCGAAATGGCGCGCCGCATCGTCGCCGAGCATGTTGCAGGCGGCACTCCCGTTGACGAGTACATAAGCAAGTAAAGGATCGGAGGTAAGTAATATGTATCGTGCACACGTTCTTATCTGCGCGGGTACCGGATGTACTTCTTCCGGCAGCGCGCAAGTAAGAGAAGCTCTCAAAAGGGAGCTTGAAGCAAAGGGACTGACGGATGAAGTCAAGGTCGTCATGACGGGCTGCTTTGGCCTTTGCGCGCTCGGACCGATAATGATCGTTTATCCCGAAGGCTCATTCTATTCGAGAGTCACGCCGGACGAGATTCCGGAGATCGTCGAGGAGCACCTGCTCAAGGGGCGTCCCGTCGAAAGGCTCATATATAACGACCCGGTAGCAGGTTCGACCGAACCGGCAAAGTCGCTCAACGACACCGCGTTCTACCGTTCGCAGCGCCGCGTGGCGCTCCGCAACTGCGGCGTCATCGATCCGGAAAACATCGACGAATACATAGCAAGGCGCGGATATGAAGCGCTCGGCAAATGCCTGACAGAGAAGACGCCGCAGGAAGTCATCGACATCGTGCTTGCGTCCGGACTGCGCGGCAGAGGCGGCGCGGGCTTCCCGACGGGCAGAAAGTGGCAGTTCGCCACGGCTCCGGCGCCGAAGAAGTACGTCGTCTGCAACGCCGACGAGGGCGACCCCGGCGCGTTCATGGACCGTTCCGTCCTTGAAGGCGACCCGCACGCCGTACTCGAGGCAATGGCTATCGCCGGCTACGCCATCGGCGCCGACGAGGGCTACATTTACGTCAGAGCCGAATACCCGATCGCCGTCAAGCGTCTGCGCATCGCCATCGATCAGGCGCGCGAATACGGTCTGCTCGGTAAGAACATTTTCGGCACCGGCTTCAATTTCGATATCCAGCTCCGTCTCGGCGCGGGCGCGTTCGTCTGCGGCGAGGAGACGGCGCTTCTGACCTCCATCGAGGGCAACCGCGGCGAGCCGCGTCCGCGTCCTCCGTTCCCGGCGGTCAAGGGTCTGTTCGGCAAGCCGACTGTCATCAATAACGTCGAGACTTACGCGAACGTCGCCCAGATAATCCTGAACGGACCGGAATGGTTCGCTTCGATGGGCACCGAAAAATCGAAGGGCACGAAGGTCTTCGCGCTCGGCGGCAAGATCATCCACACGGGCCTTGTCGAGATCCCGATGGGCACGCCTCTGCGCACGATCATTGAAGAGATCGGCGGCGGCATCCCGAACGGCAAGAAGTTCAAGGCGGCGCAGACCGGCGGTCCTTCCGGCGGCTGCATCCCCGCATCGCTTATAGACACGCCCGTTGATTACGATAACCTCATCGCCATCGGCTCGATGATGGGCTCCGGCGGACTTATCGTTATGGACGAGGACAACTGCATGGTCGACATCGCGAAGTTCTTCCTCGAATTCACGGTTTCCGAGTCGTGCGGCAAGTGCGTGCCGTGCCGCATTGGTACGAGAAGAATGCTCGACATTCTGACGCGCATCACCGAAGGCAAGGGCGAAGAGGGCGACATCGAGAAGCTTATCGAGCTCGGCAACGAGATCAAGGCGACGGCGCTCTGCGGCCTCGGTCAGACGGCTCCGAACCCCGTTCTCTCCACGATCCGCTACTTCCGCGACGAATACGAGGCTCACATCAAGGAAAAGAGATGCCCCGCCGGCGCGTGCAAGGCGCTCGCGAAGATCACGATCGATCCCGAAAAGTGCAAAGGCTGCTCGCTCTGCTCGAAGAAGTGCCCGGTCGGCGCTATCTCCGGCGAGATCAAGAAGCCGTTCGTGATCGACCAGTCGAAGTGCATCAAGTGCGGCGTTTGCCTCGCAACGTGCAAGTTCGGCGCAATTTCCAAGAAATAATGGAGGTAGTGAAGTGAACAACGTAACACTTACGATAGACGGTATAAAGGTGACCGTCCCCTCGGATTATACGGTGCTCGAAGCCGCGAGGGAAGCGAACATAAATATTCCGACGCTCTGCTATCTTAAGGACGTACAACAGATCGGCGCCTGCCGCATGTGCCTCGTTGAGGTCGTCGGCGGCAGAGGGCTCCAGGCGGCGTGCGTTTCCCCCGTTTCCGACGGGATGGTAGTCCGCACGAACACCGAGAAGATACGCAATTCGAGAAAGACGATACTTGAGCTTCTGCTCTCGAACCACAACCGCGAGTGCACGTCCTGCGTGCGTTCCGCGAACTGCGAGCTTCAGGCGCTCTGCAACGAGTACGGCGTGAAGGATTATCCCTACGACGGCGAGCGCTCCGAGACGACGCTTGACGAGCTCTCACCCTCGATCGTCCGCGACAATTCAAAGTGCATCTCCTGCCGCCGCTGCGTTGCGACGTGCAACAAGGTGCAGAACATCGGCGCGATCGGCGTTTCCAAGCGCGGCATCAACACGACGGTCGGCTCGATCTTCGGCCGCTCGCTCGTTGATTCCCCCTGCATCAACTGCGGTCAGTGCATCCTCGCGTGCCCGGTCGGCGCGCTGCACGAGAAGGAAAACATCTCGGATGTCTGGGCTGCGCTCCACGACCCGGAGAAGTACGTCGTCGTTCAGCCCGCGCCTGCCGTGAGAGTCACCATCGGTGAGGAATTCGGTCTGCCCATGGGCACGTCCGTTACGGGCAAGCTCGCAGAGGCGCTCCGCAGAATGGGCTTTGACAAGGTGTTTGACACCGATTTCGGCGCTGACCTCACGATCATGGAGGAAGGCACGGAGCTCATTTCCCGCCTGAACAACGGCGGCACGCTCCCGATGATAACGTCCTGCTCGCCCGGCTGGGTCAAGTTCTGCGAGACGTTCTATCCCGAATTCATCCCGAACCTTTCCTCCTGCAAGTCGCCGCACGAGATGGCGGGCGCCGTCATCAAGTCCTACTTCGCTGAGAAGGCGGGGATCGACCCGAAGAAGATATTCGTAGTTTCCGTTATGCCTTGCACGGCTAAGAAGTTTGAGGCTAAGCGCCCCGAGCTCGGCCACGACGGCATGGCTGACGTTGACGCCGTTCTGACGGTGCGCGAGCTGGCGAGAATGATCAAGTCCGCCGGCATCGACTTCGCACGTCTGCCTGACGGTGAGTTTGACAAGCTCTGCGGCGAATCGACCGGCGCGGGCGTCATCTTCGGCGCTACGGGCGGCGTTATGGAAGCGGCGCTCCGTACCGTTTACGAGAAGGCGACGGGCAAGGAGCTCGCTGACGTTAACTTCCATGAGGTCCGCGGCATCGAGGGCATCAAGGAAGCCGAGATCGACCTTGACGGCAAGAAGATCATGGTCGCCGTCGCTCACGGCACGGGCAACGCTTCGAAGCTGCTCGACGCCGTTAAGAGAGGCGAGAAGGAGTATACGTTCATCGAAGTCATGGGCTGCCCCGGCGGCTGCGTGACGGGCGGCGGTACGCCTATCGTGACCTCGAAGGAGCTCCAGTACGTCAACCCGAAGGTTGAGCGCGCGAAGGGACTCTACGCCGAGGACGAGGGCAAGCCGAAGAGAAAGTCGCACGAGAACGACGAGATCAAGGCGCTCTATGAAGAATATCTTGGCGAGGTCGGCGGCCACAAGGCTCACGAGCTGCTCCACACGCATTACACGAAGCGTGAGAGATACGCAAGATAAGGCAGTTTAAATAGACCTTAAATAGGGGGAGACTTTCACGAAAAGCCTCCCCCTATATGCTCCGCCGGATTTTGCGGGCGGGTAGGTTATGAAGATGTTGGCGCAGCTTTTGCGTCAGGACTGGATTGCGGGCGCGCCGGTCGGCGTGGATATGTGAAGATATTGGAGAAGTTACATTCCGCGCGGGTTTTGCGTCAGCGCTGATTCGCGGTCAGAAAACGTCGCCGGAGAGGGACGGCGGAGAAACGGTGCGGCTGCTTGCGGGAAGGCGGTTTATTAAAAATGGGGGACAAAATATGATCGACGGGAAGAGAATTTCGGGCGGACATAATTTTACGAGGCATCTTGGAAATTACGGCGGATATGATGTGTTTTACGAGGACGGGATGCTTCAGGCGCTGTGGAGCTTCACGGTCGCGGGGAAGACGTTTCGCGGCAGACATTCGTTTCAGATATACGCCGTCGGCGGCGGCGAGGTCGTGACGCTCGCGGACGCTTACGGGCGCGGAATTCTGACCGCTGACAACGTTGCAAAGATACACGAGCGGTTTGGCGGGTTTTCGCGCGGGGGTGACGTTCAGCTTTATTGAGCTTGACACCCCGCGCTTTTGGAGTTATAATACGTTTGAAGACTAATTATTTGAAGGAGTCGTGCGATGAAGGTCAAATTTTGCGGAATATCGCGGGCGGAGGAAGCGGAGCTTGCCGCGGCTCTCGGCGCGGATTATATCGGATTTCTCGTCGGAATAACGCACACTGCCGAAGATAAACTGACGAACAGGCAGGCGCGGGAAATTCTTGATTCTGTCGACCTTCGCGGCTCCGTGCCCGTCGCGGTCACTCATCTGACGGCGGCGCGGGATGTCATCTCCACGATGAAGGAACTGGGCGTTTTTGCCGTGCAGCTCCATGACGTGATCTCGCCGGAGGAAATTCTGAAGATTCGGGACGCGATACCGGGCGCGTATATCATCAAATCCGTTCACGTTGTCGGCGAGCGCAGCGTCGAGGACGCGCTGGCGATTGAAGAATACGCGGACGCGCTCGTTCTCGACACGATCACGGCGGACAGGATCGGCGGCACCGGGCTGACGCACGACTGGGGTATAAGCAAAAAAATCGTCTCGTCCGTAAAAAAGCCGGTGTTTCTCGCCGGAGGGCTCAATCCGCAAAATCTCGCGCGCGCCATAGAAACGGTTTGTCCCTACGGCGTCGATGTGAATTCGGGCGTCGAATTCCCGGACGGGCGCAAGGACCCGGAAAAGATGCGGCAGTTTATAAAAATCGCGCGGGGAAGTTGGCATGAACGCTAAATCCGCTGCGCGGGGAAGTTGGCATGATCGCAAATTCCGTTGTGCGGAGAAAGTTGACATGAGCGCGAAAATCCGCTGCGCGGGGAAGTTGACATGAGTGCGAAATCTGCTGCGCGTGGAGAGCTTGCGTGAACATAAAATCCGCTCGGCTGAGCGGGGCTGGGGGTGTTTGACTATGGACTCAAAATTTGAAATAGAAACGATCGCTGAACGAGAGGTTGGCAGGGACATGGGAGCAATATACGACGACGGCGCTTTTTTCGATAATTATTACAAGCTGCGCCAGGATAAAGACAACTATAACGACAACATTGAACAGCCCATAATGCGCGCGCTTATCGGCGAGGTGCGCGGGCTTTCCGCGCTCGATATCGGCTGCGGCTACGGAAACATGTGCGCGTGGCTCGTCTCGGAGGGCGCAGATGAAGTTTTGGGGATCGACAATTCCTCCCGCATGATAGATTTTGCGCGGGAGCACAACCGGGACGCGAAGATCAGATACAAAGTCACGGACGCCGAGACGATAGACAACACGCTCGGCAGCTTCGACCTTGTTGTGAGTTCTCTCGCGCTTCACTATATAAAAGACCTCGACAGGCTGTTTTCCGAGGTGTGCGGGCTGTGCCGCGATCACGGCAGGCTCGTTTTCTCGATGGAGCACCCGGTATTTACGTCGTGCCTCTCCACGGACGATCTCTGGGAATACGACGCGGACGGCAAAATGTCGGTTTATCGTCTCGACCACTACGCGGTCGAGGGTGTGCGGCACGTTGAATGGCTCGGAAAGACGATAACGAAGTATCACAGAAAGACGGCGACGATCATGAATTCGCTGATCCGCGCCGGATTTGAGATCAAAGAGGTCATCGAGCCGTCGCCGACCGAGCATGACATCGAGCACAACGAGAGGATGAGGCAGGAGCTTCACCGCCCCGCATATCTGATAATTTCCGCCGAGAAGAGATGAACAGGGTATTTATCTCGTTCAAAAATTCGTATGAGGGCAAGCTGACGCCCGATTCGGAAATAGCGCTGAGCCTGTGCCGCGCGCTGCGCGAGCGCGGGCTTACCGTGTTTTTCTCAAACACGTCGCTGCGCGAGGTCGGGACAGACCGCTACATGGATAAAATCGAGGAAGAGATCGCGTCGGCGGACGCGATGGTGGTCGTCGGGACGAGAAGCGAATACGTGTCGCAGGGCTGGGTCCGGCAGGAGTGGATGACGTTTCTGAATCTCTTGCTTTCAAGCAGCTGCAAAAGCCTTTACACATACGCGCCGGGGCCGTGCGATGTTTCGTCGTTTCCGGTGTTTTTGCGGCCGTATCAGTCGTTTAAGACGGAGGACGAAGCCGTCACGTTCGTAGTCAACAAATTCCTGCTCCAGGACGAGATGGGGAGCGCGAGCGGGGCTGACCCCGCCTCACCGACCTCCTTCTGGAACAGGTATTTCGGGCTGTTCTGCCCAGACGATCGCGAGGGCGCGCTTGATTCGCTCCCCTCCGTTTCGCTGCCGGACGGACTTGCCGACGCGCTGCTCGGCGCGCATATCCTTGGCAAAAAGGACGCCTCGCGCGGCGAGGCGCTGCTCAAAAGCTCCGTCCGCAAGCGTTCTGTCGCCGGTGCGTACCTTCTGGCGCACGGCTATATAACGGGCGCGGCGGGGAGGCGGCAGCTTTCCGAGGCGAAGACAATTTTGTCTGACGGGTACGAATTTTTCACGGAACAGAAGATACCGGGGGCGAAGATTCTATTTCTCATTTGGTCGTCGCGAAAGCGGCTGAGCCGCGCGTTTTACTGCGCCGACATCTTTAAAAGCATGCTCGACGCTTACGGAATCGGCGCGGATTTCGCCGTTTACGACGGCGCGCACCGATTTTTGAGCGGCGGCTACGACGACATTGTTTTCATTCTGAACGAGGACTCGTTCGGCACGGACGAAGAATTTTTGTCGGACGTTGTAAAATATGAAGGGTCGTCGATCTTCATGCTGAACGGCTTCACGACGGACGCCGTTCCGAGGGAGATCAGGCGGCGCGCCACGTACGCGTGCGAAGACGCGGACATTGAAAGTATAGGAAGATATCTGATAACGAAATACGCGAGCGAACAATGAGTACTGTTTTCAACAAAGAGATCGGGCGCGCGATCGGATGGCTCTACGACACGCAGAATACGGAAAATTTCGGCTGGAGCTGGGTCGCGGACATATCGCCGAACGTGCAGAACACGTCCGAGGTCGTTTACGCGCTCAGCCTGTTTCCAGACAGGCTGACGAAGGAAAATATCGAATATCTGAATGAGGCGGTCGAGTATTGGCTGCTTTACCCGTCGATGCACGCGTTTATCACGGTCGATTGGGTGTGGGTCATCATCGCGCTGCTCGAATATCTCAAGAACTGGGAACGCTTCAACCCGCCGGAGCTGTCGGCGGTCGAGGCGAATTACCGCGATTACAGGCGGCTGCACATGAACAAGATCGACGCCGCGATAAAGTACTGCGTCGACAGGATCCTTCAGAATCAGAACGAAGACGGCGGCTGGGCTGATTACAGGGGCGACAATTCGACCGTTGCGCGCACCTCGCTCGTCATATACGCGTTTTCGCTGCTGGCTGACAGGGAAAAGACGGAGGGGAGCCGCCAGCGGGCGATAAGCTGGCTGCTCAGTTTGCAGAACGAAGACGGCGGCTGGGGCAACGTCCGGGCAGGTTCGCTCCGTCAGAACCAGTTTTACGGGAACCGCGACATCAAGCTGCGCACGATAGACGAACAGTTCCTCTCGTCCGCGGCGGCGACCGGTTACGCCATGCTCGCTCTCTCGTCCGAGGACAAATTCATGTACCGCCCAGAGCTTATGCGGGCGGAATCATGCCTTTCGAAGCTCATGCGCGCCGACGGCAGGTACGATATATTTTACGAGATCGGCATCAAGCGCGAGGCGGTCTTCACGTTCCGCCACTTCGGTACCGCGTGGGCGGTGATAAGCCTTCTCCGGCTGAACGATTATTCGGTCGTTTCCGAGCAGATAATCAAAAGCGTCAAATATATCCTCTGCCTTCAGGACAGCGTTTCCGGCGGTTTCCGCTGCTCCGAGGGCTCGGACGTATACACGTGGTCGACGTGTAATGCTTTGATGGTGCTCCGCCGCGTCAGCGACGCGATAGGCGAGCTCACCGCGCTCGATTATATTGATATTCTGGTCGACTACATCAGAAACAGCGGAAATGCGCCCCGCGGCGGCGGGGAAGCGTAAATTCGGCGGCGTCGAGGGAGCGGATCGGCGAAGTTTGGCGGTTGTCGAAATGAGCGGCGAGGCTGGCGTCGAGAGACGCTGAATCGGGGAATTCGGCAGATGCCGAAATGACCGGCGGGGCGGCGTCGAGGGGCTTGATCGGCGAAATTTTGCGGGTGTCGAAATTGTCTGCGCCTGCGCGAGGATGCAAAAGCGTTAAAAACAAAATCGGGGAGAGAAGGTCCCGCTTTGGGTCTTCTCTCCCTTGCTTTTTTGATGAGTTATTCAACCATATCGTAGACGGATGAAAGGATCGCGGCGACCTCGGCGCGGGAGACTGTCCCGAACGGGGTGAATTCGCCGCCGCCGGTGCCGTTCATTATGCCGAGC
Source organism: uncultured Clostridia bacterium (assembly GCA_947630625.1). Lineage (GTDB taxonomy): Bacteria > Bacillota > Clostridia > Oscillospirales > CAG-272 > DTU064. The sequence goes on along the minus strand of CANRIL010000003.1, from coordinate 73,531 downwards.
TGCTTCATCGCGAGGACGGATTCGGCAGCCCAGACGGGGATCGCGTCATTGTCGGCGAAAACGGGGACCGCGTCCGTGACCTTGACGTGTATCACGTTCTGGAGCATCACGGCGACCTCGGCGCGCGTCACGGTCGATTTCGGGTCAAAGTACAGCTTGCCGTCCGCGCCTTCGCTGCCCTTGATGAATCCGAGCTTCTGCGCGGCGCGGACATAATTGCGCGCGTCGTCGTCAATTTCTCCGTCGTCGGCAAATTTCACGTCGCTGATCTCCGGGATGTCGGAAAGTCCGATCGTCTTCATCAGCATCGTCACAAACGCTTCGCGCGTGACTGTCGTTTCGGGATAGAAATAGGCGCGCCCGTTGACGTATGCGCCGCCCATGATACCGGCGTCCGTCATCTTCACGGCGTCGTTATATGCCCAGTGACCGGCGAGGTCTGTATATTCGATGCCGGATTTGTTCTTGTTGATGCGGACGGTGACGGCGATCTCGTCAGACCAGCTGCCGTATTCGTCGCGCGCGCGGAGCGAGAAGCTGTCGGAGCCGCTTTTGCCCTCCGCAGGCGTGTAGATAAATTCGCCCGCCGCGGGATCTGTCACGGTGACGGTGCCCTTCTTCGGTGCGTTCGTCAGAACGAGTTCGAGCGCGCCGCCCTCGGGGTCCTTTACGGTCACGCTGCCGTGGACGACGGCGCCGCGCATCGTTTCAATATAGAGTTTTGCGATGTCGTCCGTGATCGTCGGCGCGAGATTGACCGATTCGATCACGCGGACGCGGCATTCGGTGGCGTATTCGTCGTTTGCGGTGACGTAGAACGACGCGTCAGCCGTCGCCGCGGCGGGGCGGAACGTCAGTTTGCCGAGATTGCGGCGGGAGATCTTCTGATTCGCGGAGACTGGGGAGCCGTCGAGCAGCAGCGTTCCCTCCGCCGCGTCGGGAAGCGTCAGCACGGTGACGCTCTTTACCGGCAGACCGAGCGAATAGTCGAAGTCCTCCGCGTGGAAGACGGCCGGTGCGGAGCTGCATCCGGTGACGTTGACGGACACATTTTTCGAGAGTACGCCGAGGGCGGGCGACAGGACGCCCGTCGAATTTGACGCGGCATACACTCCGACGGCGAGCGCCGGTGCTGCAAAGAGAAGCAGAAGCGAAAGTACGAGTGCTGAAAACTTCACGCATTTGTTGTCAGTTTTCATGGTTTACCTCCAAGGTATTGTATTTTCACTTGAAAGTATCCCACAGGGATGGTAAAATATACGCGTCCCCGGAGAAAAATCTGCCGGCGCTCTTGAATAACGCGGGCGCGTAGTGTATAATTGTGAAAGGCGCGTTTTCCGCCTAAAAAATTGTTCGGAGTTTTTTTAGATGCTTGATATCAAAGTCACAAGAGCCGAAACGCTGAAAGCAAAGCCGGACCCGTCGTCGCTCGGATTCGGCAGATATTTTACGGATCACATGTTTATCATGGACTACGATGAGGGGCTCGGCTGGCACGACGCGCGGATCGTTCCGTTCGCCCCCGTGCCGCTCTCGCCCGCCGCGATGGTGTTCCATTACGCGCAGGAGATATTTGAAGGATTGAAGGCATACCGCACGCCGGACGGCGGCGTTCAGCTCTTCCGCCCCGACCGAAACGTCGCGCGGCTCAACAACACCGCGAAGCGGCTCTGCGTCCCGGAAATTGATCCTGACGACGCGCTATGCGCGATTAAGGCAATTGTAAAATATGATGAAGACTGGGTGCCGTCAGGCGAGGGAACGTCGCTTTACATACGTCCGTTCATAATCGCGACAGACCCGTCGCTCGGCGTCCATCCGTCGGAGACGTACAAATTTATCATAATCCTGTCGCCGGTCGGCAGCTATTATTCGGGCGGACTCGATCCGGTGAAAATTTACGTTGAGAAGGAATACGTCCGCGCCGTCCGCGGCGGCACGGGCATGACAAAGTGCGGCGGAAATTACGCGGCGTCGCTCATCGGGCAAAAGAAGGCGGAGAGCCTCGGCTGCGATCAGGTGCTCTGGCTCGACGGCGTTCATCACAAGTATGTTGACGAGGTCGGCTCGATGAACGTGTTCTTCGTCATCGACGGCGAGGTCGTCACACCCGCGCTTGACGACGGCAATATTCTCCCCGGAGTCACGCGCATGTCGTGCATCGAGCTTTTGCGTTCGTGGGGCATGAAGGTGACGGAGCGGAAGATCGAGGCGGAGGAGTTGTTTGAGGCGCACGCGAGGGGCGTTCTCGATGAGGCGTTCGGCACGGGCACGGCGGCGGTGATCTCCCCGATCGGCGAGCTCTGCGACGAGGAGCGCGTTTTGAAGATAAACGGCGGGGAGATAGGTCCCGTCTCGCAGCGGCTTTACGACGAGCTGACCGCGATCCAGTGGGGAAAAGTCTCCGACACACGCGGCTGGACGGTCAAGGTTTGATGCGGGTTTGACGCGTGAAAAGGTACAGTCGGTTTTTAGCTTGGTTTGCCTGATGAGGGTTTGCGGGACACAGCGGTTTTTCGCTTGGTTTGCAGGGCACAGCCGTTTTTCTCGCTTTTGATTGACGGATCAAAGCGAGGGTGTGAAATACAAAATTAATATTGCGCCGCCGAAAGGGGAAATCATTCCTTCCGGCGGCGCTTTTTGCTTTGGCGCGGCGGCGCGTAATTTTCGGCGGGGCGGCGGAATATTTATATATAGTAAAAAAGATGCGGAGGGTTTATATGGCTGGGAGAAAGACGGGCGCGCCGACAGGCGGGGAGGACGGAAAAGACACGATCTCCGCCTCGCGCAAAAGAGGCGGGAAGTCTCAGGCGAGCGGCGGCGCGGGTGCGAAGACGGAGAAGCTTAACGTTTTGCGCTCCGAAAGGTTTGCGCATTTTTATAAAAACGGCGCTGTCACGGCGAAGCTTGAGATCACGGTCGCCGAGGCGGCGGGAGTTGTCAGTGGTAAGCGGTCAGTGGTCAGTGCGAAGTCGGCGGGCGAAGCGGATGGAGCAAAGGCGGCGGGCGGTGCGGTTGATGTGAAGGCGACGGGCGGAGCGGTTAATGTGAAAACGCAGGGCGGAGCGGTTAATGTGAAAACGCAGGGCGGAGCCGTTGATGCGAAGGCGGCAGGCGAAGCGGTTGGAGCGAAAACGCAGGGCGGTGCGGTTGATGTGAAGGCGACGGGCGGTGCCGTTGATGCGAAGGCGGCGGGTGAAGCGGTTGATGCAAAGTTGACGGGCGGAGCGGCTGATATTAAGGCAACGAGCGGTGCGGTTGATGCTAAAGCGTCGGGCGGAGCGGCTGATGTGAAGGTGGCGAGCGGTGCGGTTGATGTTAAGGCGACGAGTGGAGCGGCTGATGCGAAATCTACGGGCGAAACGGTTGATGCTAAGAATCCGGGCGGAGCGACTGATTTAAAGACTTCGGGCGGGAGAAAAAAGAGGCGGGGGAAGCGGTCGGAGAGGGCGCACGGCGGGGGCGGCGTCTTTGGGTTTATCGACAGGCACGCGGCGTGCGTGCGCGAAGCGTTTGACCGCGAGATCTCGGCGGCGGCGGACGGAGAATATGAGCGCATGCGGGCGGCGGGGCGCGCGTATAAATATAGGCCGTGCGTTCTGCGCGCCGCTTACACTGTCGCCAGGCGCGGCGCGAAGACTGTCGTTTTTGCCCGGATAAACTGCGTCTGCGGTCGGGCGGTGCTGTTTTCCGGCGAGGCTGAATACACGTTTTACAGGCTCGGCGGACGTGAATTTTTCGCGCGCGAGAGGCGTGATTATTCTGTAAAGAATTCGTGATAATTCTGTGTAGAGCTTGATTTATCATTTGCCGTGTGATATAATTGCATAAGACAGTATAAGGCGGGTTTTTCCGCATATTGCCGTTTCTGCGATGAAAGGAAGGTACCCATTTGTCAAAGGAAGCCATAGATGCCGTTCTCGCGGCTGAAAGAGAAGCAAAGGAAAAAAAGGAAGCGGCGGCGAAGGCTGCGCAGGAGGATATAGCCCGCGCCTCCGACGAGGCGAAGGCGAAATTCGAAGCCGCGCGCGAAGCGGCCGCTGCCGAAATGAACGAAACGCTCTCGGAGATCGAATCGCAGTCCGAGGAGCGCCTGAAAAAGAACAAGGCTGAGGCGGAGTCGTTCGCCTCGTCGGAGACGCGCGGCGCCATGTCGCATATGGACGACGCCGTGAAGCTTATAATCGGAGAGTTGATGAAAAATGCCGGTAACTAAAATGAAGCGCCTGACGGCGATCGTCGGCGCGGACGCGAGCGAGGAGCTTGCGCGGCGGCTCGTCTGGCTGTCGTGCGTCGACCTCGACGTGTCGCCGGAGCCGCCGGGGGAGGAGCTGCGCGCGGTCGACGTGACCGAGCGGCGGCGAAACATCGAGGGGCGCATCTCCGTCGCCGCGGATGCGATCGACCTTCTTTCGAGCCGGAGCACGGTGAAGAAAAAATTCCTCTCGCCGAAGCCCGAACTCGAACGCGGCGACGACCCCGAAAAGACCGCGGAGGCAAAGGAACTGACCGAGCGCGCCTTGTCAGTTCGCGGCAGAATGGAGGAGCTGCGCGCCGAGCGCGCGCACATAGTCGCCGAGGTCGAGTCCGTCCTGCCCTGGCGCGAGTACGCGCTCCCGCTGTCGCTTTCGGGAACGGATTCGACGGACATAATCCTCGGCAGCGTGCCGTCCGGCAACGCGGGCGGACTTTCGCGGCTGGCGGAGGAATTTGACGCCGACATATTATTTGAAAAGGAAGCGGACGGGGTGCGTTACGTCTCCGTCATCGCTCACAAAAGCGCGTCCGCGGCGGTGACGAGGTTTTTGTCCTCGCTCGGATTTGTCCGCTCCCCCGCCGCCTCGCTCGACGGCACGGCGGACGCGATCCTCTCGTCGAAGCGCGCGCTGCTCGTCTCGATCGACGAGGAGGACGACAGGCTTTCCGCCGAGGCGGACGAGCTCTCGCCGTCTTTGCCGCTCGCGGAATATTATTCCGACGCCGAGCGCAACAATCTCACATACACGGACGCGATCTCGCGCATGACGGCGACGGAGAGCACGCGATATCTTTCGGGCTGGGTCCCGGAGGACGCCGTGACGGAGGTCGTCTCGGAGCTTGAGGCGGTCGGGTGCGCATACGAGATCGGCGACGCCGAGGACGGGGACGACGTTCCGGTCAAGCTCAAAAACAACAAATTCGCGGAATCGTTTGAGCCGGTCGTCGAGCTCTACTCGCTGCCGAAATACGGCACATACGATCCGACGTTCGTGATGAGCATCTTTTACATGATAATCTTCGGGCTGATGTTCGCGGATTTCGGATACGGGCTTGTCGTTTCGCTCGTCTGCATGCTAGGGCTGAAGCTGATGAAGCCGCGCGGGACGATGGAGAAATTCCTGCGCATGTTCGCGATATGCGGGCTGTCGTCGATGTTCTTCGGCGTCCTTCTCGGCGGATATTTCGGCGATCTGCCGTCAAAAATTTCCGCCAACTTCATGGGCGGCGAGGAATTCAGCCTCGCTCTGTGGTTCGACCCGATAAACGACCCGATGACGTTTTTGATCGTGTCCCTCGCGGTCGGCGCCGTTCACCTTGTCGGCGCGCTGGCTGTCAAATTTTATGTCCTCTGCAAGACGAAAACGGTGTGGGATGCGATATTTGACGCCGGATCGTGGATACTCGTGTTCCTCGGCGGCGGTTGCGCGGCTGTCGGATTTACGCTGTTCGCGCCGCTCAAGACTGTCGGCATCGTGCTCGTCGTGCTCGGTTACGCGATTTTGATCGCGACGCAGGGGCGAGCCGAAAAGAACGTCGTCATGAAGATCGGGAAGGGGCTTATGTCGCTTTACGACACGATCTCATACGTGTCAGACCTTCTCTCGTACTCGCGCGTGCTCTCGCTCGGGCTTGCGTCCGCCGTCATCGGCAGCGTCTTCAACCTGCTCGGCACGCTCGCGGGATTCAATTTCTTCGGGCTCATCCTGTTCGTCGTCGCCGTGCTTATCGGGCACACGCTGAATATAGCGATAAACCTTCTCGGCACGTTCGTTCACACGAGCAGGCTGCAATATATAGAATTCTTCGGCAAATTCTACGAATCCGGCGGGCGCGCGTTCGTCCCGCTTGAGCCGAAGCCGAAATATCACGTTTACAAAGAAAAAATCAAAACAGCATAATTTTTAAGGAGATAATAAAAATGACACTTTTCGATCTGCTTTCAAACGGAACAAGTCTTGCGATCCTCGGCGCGGCGCTCGCGGCGCTCTTCCCCTGCATGGGCAGCGCCAAAGGCGTCGGAATGGTCGGCGAGGCGTCGACCGGCATGCTGACTGACGACCCGTCGAAGTTCGGCGGCGCGCTTCTGATGCAGGCGCTCCCCGGCACGCAGGGCATTTACGGCCTTGTGACCGCGTTCCTCGTGCTCTTCAAGATCGGCCTTTTCGGCGAGCTGCTTGAGCTCACGACGGCACAGGGACTCTTCTTCCTGTTCGCGTGCCTGCCTATCGCCGCTGTCGGTTACTTCTCCGCCGTCAAACAGGCGAGAGTCGCAGTTGCCGGCATCAGCCTCATCACCAAGCGCCCGGGCGAGGTCGCGAAGGCAATGACCTCCGCCGCGCTCGTCGAGACATACGCGATCTTCGCGCTGTTGATCTCGCTTCTCGCCATCCTCTTCGCGGCAGTCTGAATTTTTCGTGCCGGAGAAAGAACATGAAGGGGCTTGAAAAAATAATCGAAAGGATAAACGCGGACGCGGAAGCCGAGTGCGCCTCCATAAGGGAGTCTGCCGAGGCCGAGATCGCAAAGGTCCGGGCGGAGTACGACGAAAAAACTGCCGCCGCCCTTTCCGAGCTTGACGAGAAAACGAAGCGCGAGGCGGAAAATATCATCGCCCGCGCGAAGTCGTCATCCTCGATGACGCGGCGCAACATTATCGCCAGCGAGCGGAGCCGCAACGTCAGCACCGCTTACGAACGCGCGCTCGATGCGCTCGTTTCGCTGCCGCGCGACAAGTATATGACGCTGATCGTCACGCTCGCGCTCGCCGCGGTCAGACGCCACGCGGAAACGGCGGAATACCGCCGCGAAAAATACGGCGAGGCGACGGAGCCGAAGCCTTACGAGGTCGTGCTCAACGCGCGCGACCGCGCCGAGATCGGCGAGGCCGTCATCCTTTCGATGAAGAACAACCATAAAAAAGAGCTCGGCGCCGAATGCGCGCGCAGGCTCACGCTGTCGGAGTCGACGGCGGACATCGTCGGCGGCGTCGTCGTCAGGGCGGGCGCGGTCGAGGAAAACTGCTCGCTCTCGCTGCTTATCGAGGGACTGCACGGCAGCCTTGACGCGGCAGTTTACAGGACGCTTTATCCCGAGGGATAAAGCTCCTTATCTCTGAAAGGATCAAAAGATACAAAAAATGGCAGATAAACGACACTACCGTGACACAGATTATCTGTACGCCTCGGCGTACATCAGGTCCGTTGAGGATCGGGGACTGTCGGATCAGCTCATCGCGAGGATGCTTGACGCGCCCGACGCGGAAGGCGCGGTCAGCGCGCTGTTCGAGGCGAAAACGGCGCTCGAGGGCGGCGGCGAGGACATTCGCGAGGCGGACGCGCTGTGCGACGAATTCGTGAACGATTCGTTCCGCGTCGTCTCGGAGGCGACGGTCGATCCGTCCGTGTTCGATTTCCTGCGGTATCAGTACGATTGCAACAACATAAAGACGATTCTAAAGTGCCGCGCGAAGTCTGTCAGCGCGGAGGGGCTTTTGTTCCGGTGCGGGACTGTCCCGCCGGAAGCATACGCGAAGATGGCGGAGACGGACGATTTTTCCGCACTGCCCGGCGATTTCGCGGCGGCGGCGAGGGAGGCGGCGGACGCCTACAAGCGCACCGGCGACCCGCAGACGATCGACCTTTGCCTTGACCTTGCGTGCCTTTCATCCATGATGAAGTCCGCCGAGGCGACGGGGGACGCGCTTCTGACCGGGGCGGTCAGGCTGCGCGTCGACATCGCGAACGTGCTCGCCGTCATCCGCGTGCTGCGGCTTGGCGACGGCATGGACGGGACGGCTCGGCGTGAGCTGCTTAAGCGCGCGCTCTCGCCTCTCGGCAGCGTCAAGCCGGACGAGTTGATCCGCGCCGCTGCCGGAACGGACGAGGACGGCGGAAAGGAAGAGGATAACGGGTCGGCGGAGAGGTTTTTCTCCCTTGTCAAGTCGGCGATGCCCGGCGTGCTCGACGCGGCGCTGACGCCTGATTCGGCGCTGTCCGTTATCGAGCGCTCGACCGAGGAGGCGTATCTTTCATACGTTATGGATGGCGGGCGCGCCGTATTCGGCGTCGGCGTGCCGTTTGCATATCTCACGAGCCGCGAATACAACGCGAAAAACGCCCGCATCATAATCGCCGGAAAGCGCGCCGGACTCCCGTATGACGAGATCTCCCAGCGCGTTCGCCGCGCGCGGAGATGAACGGAGGCTTGGTTTTTATGAATGACACATATAAAATCGGCATAATCGGCGACCGGGCGACCGTTTCCGGGTTCATTGCGCTCGGTTATACGGTCTTTGAGGCCGAGAACGCAAGCGACGCCGGGCGGCTGCTCGATATGGCCGCCGGGAGCGAAGAATACGCGATAATATTTATCGTTGAGCGTTTCGCGGAGGCGCTTGACGATGTGATAAAGAAATATTCGGGGCGGCTGACGCCTGCGATAACGGTGCTGCCGGACGGGGTGAGCCGCGAGGGCGAGCTCAGCTACGGCATGCGGCTGATAAAGCAGAGCGTCGAGCGCGCCGTCGGCGCGGACATACTGTTCCGCGACTGAGTTATACCGCAAAATAATCGGTGGAGGGAAACTCGTAAAGTGACTGAAGGAAGGATAGTTAAGGTATCGGGACCGCTCGTTATCGCGGAAGGGATGCGCGAGGCGAACATGTTCGACGTTGTGCGCGTCGGCGAGATGAACCTGATAGGCGAGATCATTGAGATGCACGGCGACCGCGCCTCGATCCAGGTATACGAGGAGACGGCCGGACTTGGCAGGGGGGACCGCGTCGTTTCGACGGGGGCTCCGCTCTCGGTCGAGCTCGGACCGGGACTCATGGAGAATATATACGACGGGATCCAGCGCCCGCTCGTGGCGATAAAGAACGCGGTCGGCCCGAACATAACGCGCGGCGTCGACCTTCCGGCGCTTGACCGCGAAAAGAAGTGGTATTTTGAGGCGACGGCGAAGCGCGGCGACCACGTTGTCGGCGGCGACATTTACGGCGTCGTCAAGGAAAACGAGGTCGTCCGCCATAAGATCATGGTGCCTCCCGGAACCGAAGGGGAAATCTCGGAGCTTTTGTCCGGTTACTACACGGTGACCGACCCGATAGGCAAGCTTTCAAAGCCGGACGGGACGACCGAAGATATAATAATGATGCAGAAGTGGCCTGTCCGCGTCGCAAGACCGTACAAGGAAAAGCTGCCTCCGAACGAGCCGCTTATCACGGGACAGAGAAACGTCGATTCGATGTTCCCGGTCGCCAAGGGCGGCACGGCGTGCATTCCGGGACCTTTCGGTTCGGGTAAGACGGTCGTACAGCACCAGCTCGCCAAGTGGAGCGACGCCGACTTCGTCATATATATCGGCTGCGGCGAGCGCGGCAACGAGATGACGGACGTTTTGCTCGAATTCCCCGAGATCGCAGACCCGAAAACGGGGTCGTCGCTTATCAAGCGCACGGTGCTCATCGCGAACACGTCAGACATGCCCGTCGCGGCGCGCGAGGCGTCCGTTTACACGGGCATCACGATCGCGGAATATCTGCGCGACATGGGCTGCTCCGTCGCGGTCATTGCGGATTCGACTTCGCGCTGGGCTGAGGCGCTGCGCGAAATGTCAGGCCGACTCGAGGAAATGCCCGGCGAAGAGGGGTACCCCGCGTACCTGACCTCGCGCCTCGCGCAGTTCTACGAGCGCGCCGGAATGGTTCGCTGCTGCGGCTCCGATGAAAGGATCGGCGCGCTGACGGCGATAGGCGCAGTCTCGCCTCCGGGCGGCGACATTTCCGAGCCCGTTTCACAGGCGACGCTGCGAATCGTCAAGGTCTTCTGGGGGCTCGATTCCTCGCTCGCTTACAGGCGTCATTTCCCGGCGATCAACTGGCTGAATTCGTATTCGCTTTATAAGGACAGACTCGCGCCGTGGTACGAGAAAAACGTCGCCGCGGACTGGATGGCGCAGATCACGGAGGCGATGAGGATACTTTCGGCGGAGGCTGAGCTTGACGAGATCGTGAAGCTCGTCGGCATCGACGCGCTTTCAGCGTCCGACAGGTTGACCCTTGAGGTCGCGCAGTCGATAAGGGAGGACTTTTTGCAGCAGGATGCAATGTCGCCCGACGATTCGTACTGCCCGCCCGAAAAGCAGCACGATCTTCTGGCGCTGATCCTCTATTTCCGCGACGCGGCGTCCCGCGCGATCTCGGGAGGCGCCGACATCGAGGCGATATCCGAGCTTGCCGTCCGTGAAAGGATCGGCCGCGCAAAGTCGGCGCCGACGGCTGAGTATAAGCGGGAATTTGCCGCGATCAGGGCGGAGATCGACGCGGAGATCGCGTCTCTCGGAGGAAAAAGATAATGTACAGAGAGTATAGAACGATAGAAGAAGTCGCGGGTCCTCTGATGCTCGTGCGCAACGTTGACGGCGTAAAATATGACGAGCTCGGCGAGATAATCATGCCGTCCGGCGAGGTGCGGCGCTGCCGCGTCCTCGAGGTCAACGGCTCGGACGTGCTCGTTCAGCTGTTCGAATCGTCGGCGGGGCTGAATCTTGAATATTCGAAGGTGCGCTTCACGGGGCACGGCGTTGAGCTCCCCGTTTCGCGTGAAATGCTCGGCAGAGTCTTCAACGGCATGGGCGAGCCGATAGACGGCGGCGCGAAGCTGATCCCGGAGGCGGTGCGCGACATCAACGGCACGCCGATAAATCCGGCGTCCCGCAAATATCCGTCCGAGTTCATTGAGACGGGAGTTTCGACGATAGACGGACTGAACACGCTCGTCCGCGGGCAGAAGCTGCCGATTTTCTCCGGCTCCGGTCTGCCGCACGCGAATCTCGCGGCGCAGATCGCGCGGCAGGCGAAGGTGCGCGGAACGGATGAAAAATTCGCCGTCGTATTCGCCGCGATCGGTATCACGTTTGAGGAAGCCGATTTCTTCATCTCCGATTTCAAGAAGACAGGCGCTATCGACAGGACGGTGCTCTTTATAAATCTCGCGTCCGACGCCGCGATTGAGCGCATTTCGACGCCTCGAATGGCGCTGACGGCGGCTGAATATCTGGCGTTTGACTGCAATATGCACGTCCTAGTTATAATGACCGATATCACGAACTACGCGGAGGCGCTGCGCGAGGTTTCCGCCGCGCGCAAGGAAGTCCCCGGGCGGCGCGGATATCCCGGATACCTTTATACAGACCTTGCAACGATGTATGAGCGCGCGGGCAGGCGCGAGGGCAGCACCGGCAGCATCACGATGATACCGATCCTGACGATGCCCGAAGACGACAAGACGCACCCGATCCCCGACCTTACGGGATATATAACCGAGGGGCAGATCATCCTTTCGCGCGAAATTTACCGCAAGGGATATCTCCCGCCGGTCGACGTTCTGCCGTCGCTGTCAAGACTTAAGGACAAAGGCATAGGCGCGGGGCGCACGAGAGAAGATCATTCCGGCACGATGAACCAGCTCTTTGCCGCATATGCGCGCGGCAAGGAGGCGAAGGAGCTGATGGTCGTCCTCGGCGAGTCGGCGCTGACGCCGGTCGAGCGGCTTTATGCCAAGTTCTCGGACGAATTCGAGGCGAGATACGTCAATCAGGGATTTTACGAAGACAGGACGATCGAGCAGACGCTCGACCTCGGCTGGGAGCTCTTGCACATTCTGCCGAAATCCGAGATGAAGCGCATCAAGCCCGCGATACTTGAAAAATACTGGTGAGGTGACGGTTTATGCCGCAGATCAATGTAAACCCGACGCGCATGGAGCTCAAAAAGCTCAAGGGACGCCTGACGACGGCGCGGCGCGGGCACAAGCTCCTGAAAGACAAGCGCGACGAGCTGATGAAGCGGTTTCTGGACGTTGTCCGCGAGGAGCGCGAGCTGCGCGGGAAGCTTGAGGAGCGGTTTGCGAAGGTGCGCGGCAGCTTTGAGGTCGCGTCCGCGACGATGAGCCGCCAGGTTCTGACGGAGGCGCTTTTGCTGCCGAGGGCGGAAGGGTCGCTTTCCGTGTCCGAGGAGAACGTGATGAGCGTCATGGTGCCGCATTTCTCGTATGAGGAGGCGGCGAGAACGGACGGCGTGAGCTACGGGTTCCTCTTCACGTCCGGTGAGCTTGACCGCGCGGTCGAGGAGCTTTCAGGCATGACCGCCGACCTTGTAAAGCTGGCGGAGCTTGAAAAATCGGCGGAGCTGATGGCAGCCGAGATCGAGCGCACGCGCAGGCGCGTCAACGCGCTTGAAAATATAATGATACCTCAGTACGAGGAGACGATAAAGAGCATTTCGATGAAGCTTGACGAGAACGAGCGCGGCAACACGACGCGGCTCATGAAGGTCAAGGACATGATGCTCGAAGCGCAGCGCGAGGCAAACCGCGCGCGGGAACAAGGCAACATATGAATGAGTCCGACAAGCTCCACACGGGGGAGATCTACGACCCGTCCGACTCATCCATCATGGCTGAGCAGGTGATGTGCCTTGAGCGGCTCTACGAATACAACGCGACAAGGCCGAGCGAGACTTATAAGCGCGAAATGCTTCTGCGCTTCATGTTCGCCGAGGTCGGCGAGGGCTGCTATATCGAGCCGCCGCTGCGCGCGAACTGGGGCGGTCATCACGTACATTTCGGGAATCACGTCTACGCGAATTTCAATCTGACCCTCGTCGACGACACTCACATTTACGTCGGCGACTGCGTGATGTTCGGGCCGAACGTCACGGTCGCGACGGCGGCGCATCCGACGGAGCCGACGCTGCGGCGTCGGGGGCTCCAGTATAACGTGCCGGTGAGGATCGGTTCGAACGTCTGGGTCGGTGCGGGCGCGATAATTCTGCCCGGCGTCACGATCGGGGACAACACGGTGATCGGCGCGGGCAGCGTCGTCACGCGAGACATTCCCGCAAACGTCGTTGCGGTCGGAAATCCGTGCCGCGTGCTCCGCGAGCTTGGCGAGCGCGACCGCGAATATTATTTCAGGGACAAAAAAATCGATCCGGGGCTTTTCGAGTGAGGCGTAAATTTTCCCGAATTTATGCGGCGCTCTGCAATATCGGGCGCTGAGCTTTCGCGTGAAGCGCGGCTTCGAGCGGTATACAAAAGACGGACATTCAAATTATAAATTCAAAAAGCAATATTAAAATAAAACGGAGGTTTTGTATGCTTAAGACAAGAAATTACGAATTCTGGTTCCTCACGGGGTCGCAGGACCTCTACGGGGATGAGTGCCTGCGCATCGTTGCGGAGCATTCGCACAAGATCGTCGACGCGCTCAACGCGTCGGGCAAGTTCCCGTATCCGATCGTGTGGCGTCCGACGCTGATCGACAGCGTTTCGATTCGCGAGGCGCTTGCCTCCGCGAACGCATCTCCCGACGTTGCCGGCTGCATCGTCTGGATGCACACGTTCTCACCCGCGAAGATGTGGATACGCGGCTTCAACGAATACAGAAAGCCGCTTCTGCACCTGCACACGCAGTTCAACCGCGACATTCCGTTTGACACGATCGACATGGACTTCATGAATCAGAACCAGTCGGCGCACGGCGACCGCGAATTCTCGCACATGCTGACACGCATGAAGACGCCGAGAAAGATCGTTTCCGGTCACTGGTCTGACGAGAAGACGCAGGAGAGGATCGCGGACTGGATGCGCACCGCCATCGGCGCGCTTGAATCCCGCTCGCTGCGTATTCTCCGCGTCGGCGACAACATGCGCGATGTCGCCGTCACCGAAGGCGACAAGGTAGAGGCCGAGCAGAAGTTCGGTTGGGAGATCGACGCCTACAACATCACCGACGTTGACGAATACGTCCGCGCCGTCTCCGACGCCGACACGAACGCGCTGACCGACGAATACTACGATACATACGACCTCATCACGGACGGCAGGGACCCCGCCGAATTCCGCGCTCACGTTGCAGAACAGGCTAAAATCGAGCTCGGCTTCCGCCGCTTCGTTGAGGAGCACAATTATCACGCCGTCGTCACGAACTTCCAGATGCTCGCGGGACTCCATCAGCTGCCCGGACTCGCAATGCAGCGCATGATGCAGGACGGCTACGGCTTCGGCGCCGAGGGCGACTGGAAAACGGCAGGCGTTGTCCGCCTCTTCAAGCTGATGACCGCAGGCAAAAAGGACGCGCGCGGCACATCCTTCATGGAGGATTACACGTATCACCTTGAACCCGGTCATGAGGCGATCCTTCAGGCGCACATGCTTGAGGTCTGCCCGTCGATCGCGTCCGGCAAGCCCGCTATCCGCGTCTGCCCGCTCTCGATGGGCGACAGGGAAGACCCCGCCCGCCTCGTATTCACGGCAAAGCCGGGACGCGGCGTCGCATGCTCGCTTGTCGATCTGGGACCGCGTTTCCGCATGATAATCAACGAGGTCGAGTGCCTCCCGCAGGAAAAGCCGATGCCGAACCTGCCTGTCGCAAGCGCGCTCTGGCGCACGCTGCCCGATTTCCAGACGGGCACGGAAGGCTGGCTCATGTGCGGCGGCGCTCACCACACCGCGTTCACGTATGACCTCACGCGTGAAAACGTTGTCGATCTCTGCGACTATTTCGGGATCGAAAGCGTCGTGATCGGCGAGGGCGCTACGGTCGATTCGCTCAAGCGCGACCTCATGCTCGGCGAAGTTTACTATAGATAAGCTAAGTGAATAAAAGAAGGGGCGTCTTTAAAAAAGGGGCGCCCCTTCAATATCTGCTGCGGATTTTTAATATAAGGAAATGTTTGATAAGAACAGGGACAGGACTAAAAGACGGCGCGCGATACTTATCGCGGTCATAGTGACAATATTATGCGGTCTGCTTGCCGCGCTTGCATCGTCGCTTTTTGTGATCGCCAAGCTGAACCGCAACAATCTTTTCATAAAGAGCATCCTCGTCGACAATAACTATATCCTCAATCCGAACGGCAATTACGACAACGATGGCGCGGACGCGCAAATCGACCCCGTGATATACGCGGTCGATCAGCTTTTCCGTGCCGTCGGCGAGCTTGACGACTTCAAGGTGCCGATGAAGTATCTGACCTTTCACGAGGACGGCGTCGTTTCGGTTGACATGACGGCGCGGGATCAGTTCGCGAAAGACATGATGCGGTGGTTTTACGTTGTCTATGACTATTACAGGGACGACGGCACGGTCGAGGTCTGGGGCGAGCCTGCAAACGGCGTCGCAATGGAATATGAGAGCGCTGAGTATGTCGATATCGGCGATTATGAAGCGCCGGACGGCTATTCCCGAAAGGAATATAGTGAGACGTTCGACCTTGAAAATATTGTCGCGCGGCTCGAATCGTTCTTCGATTACGCGCGCAGCACATACACTTCATACGGCGTCTGCCCCGCGTCGGACAGGCTTGTGGAGGGGGCGTTCAAACACGACCTTCTGTGTCGGCACGAGCTTACGTTTGAGTCGACGGCGAAAAAGAAAAACGCGCTGCTCGGCGTGCCGTATATTTCGCAGGAGGGAATTCTGCCGAACGGGTGTGAATCCGTCTCGGCGACGATGCTTTTGCGCTATTTCGGATTTGACATTGCGCCGGAGGAGTTCGTCGACGACTATCTTGAGTGCGAGCCCGTTTCGATCAAGTGGGGGTGCAGGTACGGACCGAATCCGAAGCTCGTTTACGCGGGCGACCCGCGCTCCGAGAACGCGGGTTACGGGTGCTTTGCGCCCGTTATCGTCCGCGCGCTGAACAAATTCCTCGCGGACGAGGAATATCACGCCAAAAACGTCTCCGGAATGTCGCTTGAACAGCTTAAGAAGGAATATATCGACCGCGGCATACCTGTCGCGGTGTGGGCGACCGTCGGGATGAAGGAGATCGACAAAATAATCCTCTGGCAGTCGACGGACGGGAGCGAAAGCTTCATGTATCCCGCAAACGAGCACTGCATGGTGTTCTGCGGCTACGACAGCGACGGCTACATTTTCGCCGACCCCTACGGCTCAAACGGGATCGTGCGCTATTCGATCGACGAGTCCGTTCTCGCGTATAATTCGCTCAATATGCAGGCGGTCGTGGTACTGCCGGACGGCAATATCGGCGGAAGATAAAAATAAGCGCCCGCATCGGAGGCAGGGAAAGCCTTGCCGTTCGGGACGTGCGCTGTTCGATCGACGAGTCCGTTCTCGCGTATAATTCGCTCAATATGCAGGCGGTCGTGGTACTGCCGGACGGAAACATCGGAGAAAGATAATAAAATAAACGCCCGCGTCGGGGGCAGGGAAAGCCGCTCCGATGCGGGCAAATTTTTTTCATAAAAAGAGTTGACAATCACGTCATATGATGATATAATATAGATACATGATAAAGTCATGATATTGCGGGAAGGAGTCGGCTGAAATGAAGAGATGTTCAAGCTGCGGGGCGGTGCAGAGTGATTCGCGCACCGTCTGCATAGATTGCGGCGCGCGCCTCGGCGCGCCGGTGTCCTCCGATGAGGAGGCGGCGATAAACGAAGCGACGCTTGACAAAATCGACAGGGCGGGCGAGCGGACGGAGCTGTTTTACACGCCGCTGATCCTCAGAATCTTTGGATTCGTCTCGGCGGCATCAATTGCGGCGCTCGTGATTCTTTTGTGCATCACGTCGTCGCGGGTGGGCAGCGTCAGGCGCGAGATGGAGGACCGGATGGGTGCGCTCGGCGTCGTCACGGACGGGAGCGGCGACCTCGTATTCGCGGACGGAAGCACGGAGCATTCCGTTTTGTTAGAATATCCCGAAAAGATATACGAGCTTGAAGAGATCTCGATGGTAGCGCTCATCTCGCTCGTTCTCCTCATTATTCCGATGCTGATCTTCCTCTTTCCGAAAGCGATCTGGAGCCTCGATACGTTGGTGATGCGGAACGCCTACGGCGTCGGCGCAGAGCCGACGTTCATATGGGTCACGGCGGCGCGTGTCGTATCTGTCATCATGTTTGCGCTCGGCGCGGCGGGGACAGTATATTCGATCCTCGCGTTTGTGCGGCTCTGACGCTCACATAATATAGACCGCCCACGCGACGAAGAGGTGGAGCAGGATAAACAGCGGCAGTGGGATCATGAAGTTTGTGTGCTTCGTCTTATGGCGGATGAGCTGCATCGTGACGTACATCGCCAAAGCCCCGCCGAGAAATGCGACGAGCAGCAGCACGCGTTCGGGGATTCTGCGCCCGCGCTTCCACGACGCCGATTTGTCGTACACGGTCAAAACGACCGCGGCGGCGGAGGCGAGCGCGAACCAGCACGCGAGCGGGATTCGCAGCGCTTCAAGAATTGCGGATATGTCCAAAATTTATACCTCCTTCCCGATATAAAGGCAGCCGGAGTCAAAGAGCGGCTGATCGGATAGAGAATGGACCCGGACGCCGTGCGTGAGCGCGGCGTCCTTTATCGTTTCGGCGGACGGGTGTTGATCAACGTCGCCGAGCGTATAGAGCGTGCCGTCGGCGAAAAAGGACGCGCCGCCGAAAAATCCGGTGTCGTAGCCGGGTAGGGAGACGCCGCCGGGCATGATCTTATACGCGGGGACGCCGCGTTCGCGGGCGGCGCGGAGTATAGTTTCGTCGGCGGAGATTATCGGCGCGCGCGCGCCGTCTCCGAGATGCGCGGTCGAGCATTTGGCGTAGCCCTGCGCGACGTTTACGACCGGCATCAGATTCGCCGACGCGGCGCGCCTGACGGCGGGCGAGATATGGTCGGCGAGGCCGACGAGCGCGCCGCCGATCACGGTGCAGTTGAAGGCGATATCTCCGGGATACCGCGCCCCGGCATCGTCGGAGGTCAGCGAAAGCGACAGGGAGGGCTCCGCCGAGATTATTTCTTCGACAGCGCGCGAAAAATCGGCGCGCTCCATGTGCGCGGCGCGGACGAAGAGAGTATTCCAGCGGCAGAACAAAAGCATGTCCGGATGCGAGGCGACGGGCGACGGAAGGGACGGGACGGGCGGCATGACGACAGTCCGAAATCCGCGCGCTTCCGCGGCGAGGACGACCTTTTCCGGCGTATTGTGTGAAAGGAGCAGGATGCTCATAAATTTAAAACAGCAATAAAAACGGGCAGACTTTTGATAAAAAGTCTGCCCTTCCGCGTTCAAACGATCAGACGGCGCGCGTTACCTTGCCGGAGCGAAGGCAGCGAGAGCAAATGCTAACGGTTTTATGCGTTCCGTTATCATCTATGCGAACTTTTCTGATGTTGGGCTTCCATGTTCTCGACGTTTTGCGTTCGGAGTGAGAAACGTTGTGACCGAAAGTCACGCCCTTACCGCAGATACAGCATTTTGCCATAGGGATCACCTCCAAGTATATGAATAAATCATCATCAAATCACGAACAAGGGTATTATATCATAAGGAATCGGGAATTGCAATAGGCGATGAAATAATTTTTTAATTTTTTCGGGCTTATTCGGCGCGCGGCCGCTCAGCGCTCCGCCATGACGCTCAGGTACGCGGGGCGGATTATCTTGTCGGCGCAGATCAGCTCCTCGATCCGGTGCGCGCTCCAGCCGACGATACGCGCGACGGCGAACACCGCCGTGTAGAGCTGGCGGGGGATGCCGAGCATGTCATAGACGAAGCCGGAATAGAAGTCGACGTTCGGGCTGACGCCTTTGTAAATTCGCCTGTACTTCGCGATGAGCTTCGGCGCGATATCCTCCACCGCCTCGTAAAGCATAAGGTCGTCGAGCCTGTCTTTTTCGGCGGCAAGCGCGTTTATGTACTGCTTGAAGACGCGCTCGCGCGGGTCGGAGAGCGAGTAAACGGCATGTCCCATGCCGTATACGAGCCCTTTTTTGTCAAACGTTTCCTTGTTTATTATTTTGGAAAGATAGTCGGAGAGCTCGTCGAGGTCGCGCGTGTCCCGGACGTTTTCGCGGATGTCGTCCATCATTTCCATGACCTTGATGTTCGCGCCGCCGTGTTTGGGTCCTTTGAGCGAGCACATTGCCGCCGCCATCGTCGAATATGTATCGGAGCCGGACGAGGTTATGACGCGCGTTGTGAAGCTCGAATTGTTGCCGCCGCCGTGTTCCATGTGAAGTATGAGCGCCGTGTCGAGCACTTTGGCCTCGGTCGGCGTGTATGATTTGTCGGGGCGGAGCATGGTGAGAAAATTCTCCGCCGTCGAGAGGGCGGGGTCGGGGCGGTGGATGAACATGCTGTCAAGGTTGTCGTAGTAGTTGTGGGCGTGGTATGCGTAGACGGCGAGCAGCGGGAATTCGGCGATGAGCCGTATGCACTGCGCCAGCGAGGCGGAAACGCTCGTGTCGGCGGCGCTCTCGTCGTAGGCGCCGAGCGTCAGGATGCTGCGCGTCATCGAATTCATTATGTCGCCGCTCGGCGCTTTCATTATAACGTCGCGCGCGAAATTAGTCGGCAGCGTGCGGCATTCGCCAAGCAGCTCGCGGAATTCGGATTCCTCATTTTCGGTCGGCATTTTGCCGAAGAGAAGCAGATACGCGATCCGCTCAAATCCGAGATTTTCGCCAAGCCCGGCGAGCAGGTCGTTTATTTTGTAGCCGCGGTAAAAGAGCTGCCCTTCGCACGGCGTTTTGACGCCGTCCCGCACCTCAAACGCCGTTATTTTGGAAATGCCTGTAAGCCCGGCGAGAACGCCGTCGCCGTTTTTGTCGCGCAGACCGCGCTTGACGCCGAGCTTGTCAAAGAGAGCGGGGTCAATGTAGTCGTTTTCGAGGCAGACCTCCTCCGCGCGGCGTGCGTATTCGCTCAGTTTGTTCATTTCCATGATAAGTTTCCTTTCTTTGATGGGCGGGTCAGACCTCCCGCTGACTTTGCGAGCGCATGTTTTCGATCATCCGCCGGTGAAGGTCGCGCAGCCGGAGCCGCTCTTCGTCGGAGAATCCTCGCGTCACCTCCGCGACAAATTCTCTCTGCGCCGAAAGTCCGTCCTCGGCGATCGCCGCGGCTTCGGGGGAGATGCACAGGTGAACGGAGCGGCGGTTGCCGTCCGTGAAGCTGCCGGACAAAAGCCCGCGCAGTGAGAGCGAACGGACTGCCATCGAGACGGCGGATTTTGTCATGTGCCGCTCGCGGACGATGTCGGCGGCGGTGTCGCGCGCCGGGGAGCCGGGGGAGGTATCGTGCAAAAACATCAATATCGCGAGCTCCGCCGGGGACAGCGCGTATTTTTCGGCGATCGGCGCGAGCAGCCGCGAATACAGCTCCCGCGCATAAAACATGCTTTCAAGTATGTCGTTCATTTGTCTTCCTCAAATTGATGTGACAATAATGTTCAAAAATGAACAGTTCAATTATATACTATTTTCGTCCGCGTGTCAAGAGGGATTTTTTGAGGGGGAGTGGAAAGGGCGGCGGGATGGAGGCGTGGCGGGATGGACGCGCGGCGGTAGGAAAGAGAGGGGCGAGATGTCGGGGACGCAAAAAATCCCGGGGGAACGGCATGCGTTGTCTCCGGGATTTTGTTTTTGTGCATTCCGGCGCGCCGCGTTTATTTCCGGCGGCTTATTTGTTTTCCGCTTCGGAGAGGCGGGCGAAGACGGCGATGACGGCGGATCTTCTGTCGGGGAAAATTTCGCGGGAAAATACGCTGTCGAAGGAATATTTATAAGTTCCCCGCGCGGCGTCGCGGCAGAGGACGATGATGTGACCCTTCACCTTGATATACTCGTTGTGGTTTTTCGAGACGCGCCATTTGCGGGCGAGGAAATTTTTCAGCCGCACCTCGCGGTTCTTGAATTCGCGTTCGCGCGCGCGGGCACGCTCGATGCTGCCCTCCATCTTCCCGGCGCAGACGCAGCCGACGCCGAGCGAATGATAATTCGGGTGCGTCATGTGATGCACGTACCGTATTATCTGGTGCCCGCACATGCCGCAGACGCCGTTCGGCGCGCCGAGGTCGGTCACGCCCGTGCAGGTCCAGCCCGTTTTCGGTACGGTCGGGTCATTCCAAAGGTTTGAGGTGTCGCGCTGGCGGGCGGAGGCGGGCATTTCCGCGGCGGTGTCCGGGGCGTCGTCTATGTCCTCGAAAAATGTGCCGTCCTCGAGCAGTTCAAGCTCGTCGGTTTCGGGCTCTTCAAAGTCCCCTTCCTCGCCCGCCGGTGGGAATATGTCGAAGGGGAGTTCAAATTCGGGGGTAGGGGCGGTCGACTCGGTCGAGTCGGTTGATGCGGTGTCGGTTAACGCGGAGTCGGTCGACGCTGCGATGTCGGCTGATCCGGTGCCTGTCGATGCGGTTGTGTCGGCGGCGGCAAACGAGGCGGGGGAGATGTCGATCGATATGGTGTCGCCGATGTCGGTCATTGCGGCGGCGGTTGGTGTGTCGCCGGTGTCGTTTGAGTTTGCGGTGTCGGCTGATTTGGCGCGGCTCAAAAGCGCTGTGCGCCTGGCTTCAACGGCGGCGCGAAGTTCCTCTTCGAGTTTGCGCGTTGAGCCTTCGCCCGTGCCGCTCGCCCGTCTTGATGCTTCCTCGGCGGCTCTGTCGGCGGCGCGGCGTTCAGCCGCGGCGACAGCCTCTATCGCACGCCGCGCGGCTTCGGCGGCTGTAATGCCGTCGTCATGCGCCGCGGCGGAGGGGGTGTCGGGTGAGGATGTGGAGCCACTATTGGCGGCGTGGCGATCGGAGGAAGATGAAGTATTTTGTCCGCCTGTGGGGAAAGACGTGCCGAAATCGGAGACGATTTTTTCAATTGTGGGGGAAGATGCGTCGGAATCAGCGACGCTTCTTCCATCTGTGGTGGAAGACGTGCCGGAATCGGCAGTGCTTCTCCCATTCGTGGTGAAAGACGTGCCGGAATCGGTGGTGCTGCTTCCGTCAGTGGCGGAAGACGCGCCGGAATTAGCGGCGATGCTTCCATCTGTGGTGGAAGTCGTGCCGGAATCGGCGGTGCTGATTCCATCTGTGGCGTGGGTGTTCGCTTCGCGTCCAGTTTCGGCTGATTTTGATGTTTCGCGGCGGCGCGTGAAGAAATCTTCCGATATGTCGCGCGTGGTGCCGAGTTTTGAGAACCGCACGCGGAAGCTGTGGCGGCGCGCGTCGTATGACACGATGACTCCATCGCCGAACGCGGGGTGTGTGACCGCCTCGCCGACGACGGGCATCCGCGACGGTTCCGGCTCGCCGAGCGTGGCGCGCTCGGCAGCTTCGCGCAGCTCCTTCGGGATCGCGCCGACGCGGACGTAATTTTCTTCTCCTATCTCAAAGAGGAACCGCGACGGCGTTTTTGTCCTGCCGCCGCCGGACGTTCCTTCCGAATCGAGCAGAAACAGCCTGTCCTCGGCGCGCGTTATCGCGACGTAGCAGAGCCGCCGTTCCTCCTCGAGCCCGAGGCCGCGACGCTCCTCTATCGTCTTCGACGAAGGGAAGATACCCTCCGACAGACCGGGCACGAACACTATCGGGAATTCGAGCCCTTTTGCCGAATGGATCGTCATCAGCTTGACCGTGTCCGAAATTTCGCCGTCCTCGCCTTCGCTCGCCTGTATGTCGATCTGCCGGACAAACTCTGAAAGCGTTATGTCCTCGCCGAAGCTGCGCTCGTATTCCTCCGCGATCCGCTTGAATTCGGAGAGGTTTTCGAACCGCTCCATGTCGCCGAGCTCGCGTATGTACCGCTCATAGCCGGAGCCGGTGAGCACGTCGGCGACCGTCTTTGAAACGCGCGCGCCGCGCGCGTTTTTTCGCGCGTCCTCGATGACGCGGACGAAATCGGCGGCGCCGCTCCCGGCGAATGCCGGGTCGTCGAGATTTTGTTTGAGCGCCTCATATAATGACCCGCCGTCTGTGAGAGCTTCGAGCCTTGAGAGCCGCGTGCGCCCGAATTTGCGGCGCGGCGTGTTGACGACGCGGCGAAACGCGTCGTTTTCCGCCCTGAGCGCCTGCGGGTCGGCAATTCCGGCGAGGCGTTTTTGATTTTCCTCGCCGGCAGCAGTTTCGCTTCCGGCGGCTACAAGGCGGACATACGCCATGATGTCGAGAATTTCCATTCGGCGGTAGAATTTGACGCCGCCGAAGATTTCATACGGGATGCCGCCCTCGTTCAGCTTCTTTTCGATGACGCGCGAGATGAAGCCGGAGCGATAGAGCACGGCGATATCGCTGAAGCGGCGTCCATGCCGCCTGAATTCAGCAATATTGTCGGCGATCCGCTGCGCCTCCGCGTATTCGCTCTTTTCGTGGTAATGTATGACGGGCTCGCCGCGCCCGCGCTCCGTGTAGAGGTCCTTTTTGAGGCGGAGGACGTTTTTCCCGATAAGGCTGTTCGCGCAGCGGAGAATTTCCGGCGTCGAGCGGTAGTTGCGGTCGAGGATGACGGTCTTCGTCGGCGTGTGCGTCTTGTCGAAGTCGACGAGCAGGCGCACGTCGGAGCCGCGCCATTCGTATATGTTCTGGTCTGGGTCGCCGACGATCATGACGTTTTTGTATTTGGCGGAGACGAGGTCGACAAGCTCCATCTCGGTCCCGGAGCTGTCCTGAAACTCGTCCACCATAACGTAGTTCAGCCTGTCGCGCCATTTATCGAGCACGTCCGGGCAGCGGTTGAACACGTCGAGCGTGAAATACAATAGATCGGAAAAATCCATCGCGAAAATTCGGCGCTCCGCCTCCATATATTCGCCGATGATGGCTTCGTTGAGCGTCGAGGGCGATTCGATCACCGCGCGCCCGTCGCGGGCGCACATGCGGGCGACGTAGGAGCGGTTTTTCGCCTTGTATTCGGCTATGAGGTCGAGCATTTTTTCGAAGCTCGCGTGGTCGAGCTTCAGCTCGCGGCGGCGGTAAATTTCGCCGAGGATCGTTTTCTGGCGCGATTTGTCGATTATCTCAAATTCGCGCGGATAAAATACGCGCTCGCAGTCCTCGCGCAGCACGCGGACGCAGAATCCGTGATACGTCGAGATCAGCGAGGTGTCGTATTCGCCGCCGGCGAGCGCGCGGATTCGGCGCTTCATCTCCCCGGCGGCCTTGTTCGTGAAGGTGACGCACAAAATGTTCGCGGGCGAAATCCCGTATTCTTTGACGAGATACGCGTATCTGCTGACGAGCAGCTTTGTTTTGCCGCTGCCCGCGCCCGCGATCACGCGCAGATATCCCTCGGTCGCCGTGACCGCTTCGAGCTGCCGCTCGTTCAGACCGGAAAGAATACCGTCCATTGCTGCGCCTCCTTAAAATAAACGCGCGCTTTGGGGCGCGCTTATAATCAAGTGCCGACACCGCCTGTAAGCCGGGTTCTGTCAAGCGTTGTCATCTATCTTTGCCGACTGTCTCCAGTCGGCTCACGGTATTTTCGGCTGTTGACGAAAACGTTTCGACATATGTCGAAAACGCTCGCAGGCGCGAAAACCGCCGCCTCCCCGCGCCATGCACCGGGCAAGTGACTCGGCGCTTTGGGGAGTTGCTTCGGATAGGGTTTACAGGATGGCGCGGTTGCCCGCGTCATCGGTGAGCTCTTGCCTCGCCTTTCCACCCTTACTCCGGACAAAAAGTGTCCGGAGCGGTATATCTCTGTTGCACTTTCCCGGGAGTCGCCTCCGGCGGACGTTATCCGTTATCCTGCCCTGTGAAGCCCGGACTTTCCTCACGCCGGCGCCTTACGGCCTCCGGCGCGCGACAACGCGGCGATGTCGGCAGACAATATTATACGATATCGTGCGAAAGATGTCAATACGCCGTTTCACCGGCGTACTCTTTTTGACGCATCGCCGGGCAGGGGAGTGGAATGTGTCTGCCCGCTGCCCGCTGTCAGCGGCGCGCGTGTTCCTTCATGACCTCAAGCACCGAATACGGCACTTGAAGCTCGCCGAGCTTTACCGTCTTGTTCGCGCCGTGAAAATCGCTGCCGCCGGAGAGGATCAGCCCGAGCTCGCCGGCGAGCGCGCGGTATGCGGGACCCGTTTCTTCCGTATACTCTGTATAGTAGCCCTCAACACCGTCAAGCCCGTCGGACTTGAGCCGCGTGAGCAGTTCGCGCAGCTCCGGGAGCGTGAGCCGCGTCTGGTTCAGGTGCGCGACGAACGCGAGCCCGCCCGCCTCCTTTATGAGCCGCACCGCCTCGGAGTCGGTGAGCGCCTGTTTTTCGCTGTGCGCCAGCCTGCCGGGCGAAAGGTACCGGTCAAACGCCTCGCGCACGGATGAAACATAGCCATGCGCGATCATGACGCGGGCGATGTGTATGCGGCAGACGACATCGCGCCCCGCCTCCGCCGCGACCTCCTCAAAGCTGACGGGCAGCCCGATCTCGGTGAGCTTTTCGCATATCTCGCGCTCGCGCCGGACGCGCACCTCGCGGATATATCCGATCTTTTCCGCGAGCGCGCGGTTTTTCGGGTCGATAAAATAGCCGAGAATGTGCGTTTCCGTGGATGATGCGGCGGACAGCTCGATCGCGGGGACGACCTCAACGCCGATCCGCTCTCCTTCAGCCACCGCCTCGGCGATACCTTCCGTCGTGTCGTGGTCGGAGAGGGCGATTGCGGCGAGCCCCGCGTCCTTCGCGGCGCGGACGACTTCGGCGGGGGACATCGACCCGTCCGATTTGTCGGAATGCGTGTGCAGATCTATATTTTTCATTTTTCCTCAAATGCTCCGTCAAAATCAGTCGTTTTACGATTATATTTTACCCCACGGCGGCGCGCGTTTCAATATTTTCGAAAAAATTTTGACAAAACGTATTGACAAAGCTGTGCTTACTGTATATACTGTATATACACAGTAAGCATTGAAAACGGAAAGACGGACGGTGAAGATGTGAAAATTTACATCGACAACAAGAGCGGCTCGCCGATATATGACCAGATATATTCGCAGATAAGGGCGGCAATCATTTCAGGCGAGCTGGCGGAGGATTCGGCGCTGCCGTCGATACGCGGGCTCGCGCACGATCTGCGCATCAGCGTCATAACGACGAGGCGGGCATACGACGAGCTTGAGCGCGAGGGGTTCATTTACACGGTCGCGGGGAAGGGGTGCTTCGTCGCGACGCGCGACACGGAGCTTTTGCGCGAGGAGAGTCTTCGCAAGATCGAAGAGCACATCTCGGAGATCGTCCGCCTCGCGGCGACGGGCGGCATCTCGATCGACGACATTTCGGAGATGATCAGAAACGAACTGGAGGAAAATTTATGAATGAGGCGATAAAAACTGTCGGACTTCAAAAGCATTACCGCGATTTCTCGCTTGAAGGGCTCGATCTGACGCTGCCGCGCGGCGTCGTCATGGGGCTTATCGGCGAGAACGGCGCGGGCAAGAGCACGGTGATCAAGACGATCCTCGACATCGTTCACAAGGACGGCGGCAGCGTGACGCTGCTCGGGCGCGACGCGGCGCACGATCTGAGGCTGACGAAGGAGGAGATCGGCGTCGTGCCGGACGAGGTCGGCATTCACGGTCAGCTCAACGCGAAGGAGGTCGGAAACATCATGGCGCTGACGTTCCGGGAGTGGGACGCGGACGCATACGCGCGTTATCTTGACGCGCTCGGGCTGCCGCCGAAAAAGCGGTTTCGCGAATATTCGCGCGGGATGAAGATGAAGCTCGGGATCGCGGTCGCGCTTTCGCACAATGCGAAGCTCCTGATCCTCGACGAGGCGACGAGCGGGCTTGATCCGGTCGTCCGCGACGAAGTTGTTGAGATGTTCCGGGATTTCACGCGCGACGAGGAATGTTCTGTCCTGATCTCGTCGCACATCGTTTCAGACCTCGAAAAAATCTGTGACTACATCGCATTTCTGCATCACGGGCGGCTGATCTTATGCGAGGAGAAGGATCGGCTGCTCGAAAAATACTGCATCCTCCGCGGCGGCGACGATGAAATTGACCGTGCGCGCGCGTGCGGCGCCATAATCGGGGAGCGGCGCGGGCAGTACGGCACGGAGGCGCTGGCGCTCCGCGAGGCCGTCCCCGCCGGGTGCGGCGCTATAGGCGAGGTTGGAATCGAGGATATCTTCATTTATACTGTAAAGGGGGACAACGGACAATGAGGGGACTTTTGAGGAAGGATTTTTATCTGCTGTTTAAAACTTATAAATTCATGCTCATCATCGTGGCGGCTTATTTCGCCGTCGCGCTCGCCTCGCTCGACGCCTCACCGAATTATATGTTGTACTTTGCCACGGGAAGCCTTATCGGGATACTCCCGACGGGAATTTACATGGGGGACGAGGGGAGCAGATGGACGGAATACAGCCTGACGCTGCCGTATTCGCGCGCGGCGCTCGCCTCGTCAAAATACGTGATGACGCTCATCAACGGCGCGGTTTTCGCCGCGGCGTTCGCCTCGATCGAGCTGCTGCGCCGTTCGGGCGCGGGCTCGGCGGCGCTCGTGTTCTCGCTCGTTTTCACCGCCGCGATAATGCAGACGGCGCTGTCGATGCCGTTTTTGTACGCGTTCGGCGCGGCGAACGCGCGGGTCGTGTATATCGCCGTGTATTTGCTGATCTTCGGCGTCGGGATGTCGTTTTTTATGGGCACGAACTTGCTTGAAAATTATAATTTCGGCGCGCTCAGCTCCCCGGTGACGGCCTCGCTCCTGGTCCTCGCCGCCGCATTCGCGGTCTTCATGCTTTCGTGGGTCATCGGCATCATCTGTTACAAGCGCCGCAGCTTTTAGCGCGGGCGGCTTTGGCGCGGCGGCAAAGGGGAAGCGGCGGACGGCTGACAAAAAGTTTGCGCAAAAACCTTTACACTTGCGGCGGGGTATGGTAAAATAATCTTATATTATGCGGTAAAGCGTCGTATCTTGTCGACGCTTAGTTGAGCGGCCTGACCTCGGGAAAATGACCGCATAAATTATAGCTGAAAGGAAGCCTTTGACGGGGCAAAGGCACGTGGATCTGATACTATGACTCCAAAAGGATATTACGCTCCCCTCGGCAGCGTTTCTCTGACGGGACGCACGCGGTATACGGCTTCGCCGTATACGGAAAATCGCGACCACACGCTTTCATATCTGCGTTTTTTGGACGCCGACACGATGCTCTACAGCTTCCGCCGCACGTTCGGCGTTGACACGCGCGGCGCGGTCCCGCCCGGCGGCTGGGAGGAGCCGAACGGACTTTTGCGCGGGCATTCGCTCGGTCACTTCATCTCGGCGCTCTCCCTGGCGTTCGCCTCCGAGGGGGACGCGGCGCTCGGGGACAAGCTCGATTACATAATCTCAGAGCTTCGCGCGCTTCAGCTCATGTCGCACGGCGACCCCGCCGCGTTTGTGACCGCGTCGACTCCCGACAATGTCCGCGAGGAGGACTGGAGCCGCGACCCGTCCGTCTGGGGCGAGGGCTACATCGGGGCGTACCCGCCCGATCAGTTTGCGCTGCTCGAACAGAAAACGCCTTATAACAAGATCTGGGCTCCGTATTACACGCTTCATAAGCTGCTCGCCGGCGTGCTCGAATGTTATATTCGCACGGGCAACGCTGCCGCGCTTCAGATCGCGCGCGGCATCGGCGATTGGGTATTCGCGCGGCTCTCGTCCGTCTCACCCGAACAGAGGGAGGAGATGTGGAGCCTTTACATCGCCGGTGAATACGGAGGGATGAAC
This sequence comes from uncultured Clostridia bacterium, assembly GCA_947630625.1. Taxonomy (GTDB): domain Bacteria; phylum Bacillota; class Clostridia; order Oscillospirales; family CAG-272; genus DTU064. The sequence continues at coordinate 44,758 of CANRIL010000003.1, read as the reverse complement.
GAATCCCTGGCGGAGCTTTATTCGCTCACGGGGGACGCGCGGTATCTCGAAGCGGCGCGCATGTTTGACAATAAGCCTGTCTTTGACGGGCTCGCCGCCGGGGTCGACACGATAGCGCACAAGCACGCGAATCAGCACATTCCGCAGATTATCGGCGCGCTCGCGATATATGAGGCGACGGGCGACGCATATTATCTGAACGTCGCCGTGAACTTCTTCGACATCGTGACCGCGCACCACATGTACGCGACGGGCGGCGTCGGCAGAGGGGAGAGCTTTTTCGACGCGGACGCGCTCGCGGCGAATATCGACTCAGACAAAAATTGCGAGACGTGCGCCGCATACAATCTTATAAAGCTGGCGCGGATGATGTACGCGCTCGATCCCGACGACGCGAAATACATGGACTACATCGAGCGCGCGCTCGTCAATCACATCCTGCCGTCTTTGTCGCGGCGCAGAACGCGCGACATGCACGCGGGCGTCACATACATGCTGCCGATTGGACCCGGCGCGCGCCGCGAATACAGCGACGACATGCACTCGTTCACCTGCTGCCACGGCACGGGCATGGAAAATCATGTCAAATACGGCGAGTCCGTCTATTTCGTCACCGAACGCGCGGGGCGCGCGGTCGTTTACGTGAATCTGCCCGTCGCTTCCGAATTTACGGACGCGGAGCACGGGATAAAGCTCAAGCTCGATTCCGCGTTCCCGTTCCCGGACTGCTCGCTGACGCTCGACGGCGACGGCGACTACGACGTGATGCTCCGCGTCCCCTCATGGGCGCGCGCGGAGGTGTTCGGCACCGGGGCGCACAGCGACGACGGCGATTATCTTCTGATCCCGCACGCGGCGGGCGTGAGCGAGACGCTGCCGTTCTCGTTTACATACACGGCGCGGCTCGAATACACGCCGGACTCGCCCGACGGGCACCGCACGGCGGCGCTCATGTACGGGCCGTTCGTGATGGCGGCGCTCGGCGGCGGCCATGATTACATCACGCTTCATACGGGCGGTGGCGATATCGCGTCAAAGCTCCGCGTCTCCCTGAACCGCGAGGCGGGCGCGTTCTCGCTCGTCGGCTTCGGGCGCGAGTTCGTTCCGATGTATCTTGTCGGCGGCGCGCCGTATCACACTTATTTCAGAATAGAGGAATGAAGAAAAGTCTCAGCCGCGACGATCACGGCTGAGACTTTTGTAATTTCGATGTCACGGCAGACGCCTGACGGATAAAGAGAAGGGGTCGATGACGATGACAGACCTTCCGCGCGATTTCGCGTACCGCACCGTGCTGCCCGTTCCGCTTGGTTTGCCGTCCCACACGGCGAGGATGATGTCGGCGCTGTCGACCATGTATTTGTTCCGCCTCTGCATGCAGTCCTGCGTGTATTCCCTTTGAAGGACCGTTTTCTTGCTGCACCTCTCGCATATCCGAAAATAGCGCTCGCGCATCTCCGCCGACCACTTGAGCGGCTGGCTCTCGCACGGGATCGCGCATTCGAGCGTGATGTCGGGGCGGCTGTTCATAAGGCGAAGGACGATCTCCGCCGCGTACATGTCGATTCCTATCGCCATGCCGGAGATAAAGTGGCAGACGCCGCCGTCTTCTATGAGCCGGATTATCTGTTCATTCATGACTTTTTTCAGTTCGACGCACCGTTTGTCGGCTTCGTTGAAGCCGAACGGCAGATTTTGCGGTCTGTGACCTGTAAATGCGCAAGTTTTCGCGTTCATCGTAACACCTCGATCGAGAGTTTTTTGGTTTGATTTTATATTACGGCACACATTAGATCAAATGTTGTCGGAATTTGCGGTTCGGTGAAAAAAGAAAATGAGGGGGTTGAGCTTCCGCGCGGGGAGATTTTGTGGGCGGGATAATTCAGCCGGATGGGGAGCCGCAATGAATATTGTATCAAAAACGAATGTTCGCGTCAATACCTTTGACGAAAAAATGTTCGTGCGAGAGGGAAAATTTTTTCAGCAAACATTTTTAAGGTGAGGAGCAGATTTTTGCGCGGGCGGGGCTGATTTTCGCGATGGCGGGCAGGTTTTCGCGCGGGCGGGGCTGGTTCTTGCGATGGAGGGTTGGTTTTTGCGTGTGCGGGTGAGGCGTGGTTTTTTGTGTGGATGGCGCGTAGGACGCGCGCCGCGCGTCCGGTTCGGTTTGGCTTAACGACGCAAAAAAGCGCCCTTTTTCGGGGGGCGCTGTATTTTTTTGTATGGCGCGAAATTCGGCTTTATCGGTGCGGGATGATGCGAAGTCCGCTTTGTGCGACGGTAAATCCGGTTTTTTCGAGCGTAAAATCCGCTTTTGCGGCGGGGATTTTTTCCGATTTTATCCGCGCCTATATTCGCGCGGGGTTTTGCCGGTCGAGCGGCGAAAATTCCGGTTGAACGAGCGGAGGCTGCCGTAGCCGCAGCTTTCCGAAATCTCAAGCACGGACATTGAGGTGTTTTTGAGCAGATACTGCGCGCGGTCGAGGCGCAGGCTGCCGACGTATTCCGTGAACGACGTGCCTATCTTCTCGGAGAAAAATTTCGACAGATAGCTGTAATCGTATCCGATCCCCGCCGACAGGTCGGAGAGGGAACACGATTCGGCATAATGCTCGCTCGCGAAGACGAAAATTCGATGCAGAAGGTCGAGGTCGTCCGGTATCCCGCTGTCGGTCACGCTTACAAATTCGTCGTCATTAAAATATCCGCAGTAGGCATATAGCACGCCTTTTACGCGCTCGATCGGTGAGTCCTCCGTCAGCGAGAGGAACATGTCGCGCCACGCGGCCTCGTCGATGCGCTTTTTCGGGCAGCGCGGGACGACGCCGCGCCTTTTGGCGTTGAAATACGCGATGAGCTCCGGCTTGAAAAGGCATATCCGGCGGCGGCAGTCGTCCCCGCCGTTGTAGCTGTGGGGCTGGTTCGGGAAAATAAACAGCGAGTCGCCGCTCCGCAGCGTGTACGGCGTGCCGTTCAGGATCATGTCGAGATTGCCGTCCGCCGCAAAGACGAGCTCGTACCATTTGTGCAGGTGCATCGGATACGATATGCTGCCGCCGTCCTCGATCGCGAACATGTTCCGGTCTATTTCGGGGCGTTCCTCATAAAAGAACATGCGCTGCCTCCGCGTGAAAACAAAAATTCTGTCTATAATGATACGCCCGACGGCGTGATTTGTCAAGCGATTTGCGTTAAAATGACGAAAAACAGGAGGTTCGTTTTTTATGAAAAAAGTTGCGCTTTTAATTGTATTTGCTATGCTGCTCGTTTTCCCGCTCGGAGCTTTTTTCGGATGCGGCAGGTCAAGGTCAGATGAAACCGACGGTCAGGACTGCTCGGATGACGGTTCTTTGCCCGAAACAGGTACATCCGCGCCGGAGTCGGCGCCCGAATCCGTGCCGGACGAAGGAGCTGACGAGCCGGAGGCCGATTCGCTTTGCGGCGCGTTTGAGGGCGAATTTTACGTCGGCGTCGCGCTGCCGGGAAGCGTGACGGGTAATTTCTCGAAATACGAGGACGTTGTGACGGCGAATTTCAACAGCATGACGTGCGAAAACGAAATGAAGCCGGACGCGCTGCTCGACCGCGCGGCGAACGCCGCCGATCCCGAAAAATATTACACCGAGCCGAAGGTCAATTTCGCCTCCGCTAAGGCTGCCGCCGATTTCGCGGTGAAGCACGGGATGAAGCTGCGCCTTCACACGCTCGTCTGGCATTCGCAGACGCCGGCGTGGCTGTTCACGGAGGATTACACGGACGGCGGCGCGCTCGTCAGCCGCGAGGTCATGCTTTCGAGGATGGAGAGCTACATAAAAACGGTGCTCGGCTATTTTGAGGAAAATTATCCCGGTCTTGTCTACGCGGTTGACGTTGTGAACGAGGCGTTTGACGTTGGCGACGGCGACGCTGACGGGATACGCATGAAGAACAACAAGTGGTATGATACGGTCGGTCCCGATTACGTTTATCAGGCGTTTTTGTTCGCGCGCCGGTACGCGGGCGAGGGGATGCGCCTTTTCTACAACGATTACGCCTGCATGTGGAAGCCGGACCTCATATTGAAACATCTCTCCCGCATTAAGGACGAGGGGCTGATCGACGGCATCGGCATGCAGAGCCATCTCGCGGTCGGCGACCCGCTGCCGCAGTTCATCTCGACCGCGCAGAAATTTTGCCAGGCGGGGTATGAGGTTCAGTTGACGGAGCTCGATGTCGGCGTCAAATCCGAGGCCGATTTCGAGGCGCAGGGCAAATTTTACGGCGAGCTGATAAAGGGCATCCTTCGCCTTCGCGAGAGCGGCTGCGATATCACGAGCGTCACCGTCTGGGGTCTGTCGGACGCCCTGACGTGGCGCGCCGGTGAGTTCCCGCTGCTCTTCAACGGCGACCTCACGCCAAAACCGGCTTACGACGCGTTCCTCGCCGCCGCCGGTTGAGAATTTACATAAAAATTTTCCGGGGGAAGGGCTTTTTATAGCCCCTCCCCCGTTTGCTTCATTTTATTATATGATAAGGATATGGTCGAGCGGTGCGGGGGCGTATCCGCCCGCGCTTATATATGTCCGCGCTTATACCCGTTTTGATCGAGCGGAGCGGGGATTCGCCCGCGCTTATATATGGATGCGTTCACACCCGTTCTGATTGAGCGGAGCGGGAGCGGTGACGTACCCGCCCGTGCTTACACCCGTTTTGATCGAGCGGAGCGGGGATTCGCCCGCGCTTATATATGGATGCGCTTACCCACGTTCAGATCGAGCAGGGTGGGGACGATGACGTATCCGACCGCGCTTACACCCGTTCAAAGCAGGGCATATGATCGAGCGGCGCGGGGACGGTGACGTATTCGCCGGCGCTCGTTATGACTTCGCCGCCGCTTGTCTCGCGCCATTTGCCGCGCGGCAGGTAGACGCGGCGCGTGCGCGCGCCGTATTCGGTGACGGGGGCGACAAGATAATCGCTGCCGAACATGTATTCATCGTCGAGCTGCCAGCAGAGCTCATCGTCGGGGAATTCGAGATAAAGCGCGCGCATCATCGGCAGCCCCGCCGCAACCGCCTCGTCGGCGGTCTTTTTGATGTACGGCTTCATAGATTCGCGGAGCGAAACGTACGACTTCAATATTTCGTAGACCTCGTCCCCATAGCTCCAGATCTCGTTCGGAGCGCCGGACGAGCAGAAGCCGCCGCCACGGTCCGTATTGTACGCGAGCGCGCCGATATTCGGCTGCCTGTCGCCGTGCATCCTGAGTATCGGCGAGAACACCGCCCACTGGAACCAGCGCACGAGCAGTTCACGGAAGACGGGATCGTTGACGTTGCCGCCGTAAAATCCGCCCGTGTCCGAGATCCACCACGGTATCCCGGCGGCGCCCATGTTGAGCGCGTTTCTGAGCTGCACCTTCATTTCGCGGAACGACGATTCGATGTCGCCGCTCCAGACGAGCGCGCCGTATTTCGGGCTGCCGACCCACGCGCAGCGCACGAGATTCAGTATATCCGGCACGCCGTCGGCACGCTGTCCGTCGTACACCATCATTGAGTGCATGCGCGGGTATATGTTCCCGACCTCTAGCGAGGAGCCGATGTAGTGCCTGTAATGGTCGTAATCGGTGTATGAATATTCGGGTTCCGCTTCGTCGAGCCAGAACATGTCGATGCCGTATTTGCCGTAATTCTGCTTCAGCACGCCGTAGGCAAATTTGCGCGCTGACGGATTCGTCGCGTCGTAAATTCCGACCTGCCCGTTGAAGTCCATGACGGCGGGCATCCCGCGTTCTGTCCTGATGAGATAGCCGTTTGAGGCGAAGCCGTGATAATTTTTTGAGCGCGGGTCGACGGTCGGCCAGACGGACACCATCAGCCGTGTGCCCATTTCGCGCAGCCCGTCGACCATCGCCTTGGGGTCAGGCCAGTATTCGGGGTCAAAATCCCAGTCGCCCTGATATATCCAGTGGAAAAAGTCGACGACTATGACATCGAGCTTGATGCCGCGGCGGTGATATTCGCGCGCGACATTGAGAAGTTCTTCCTGCGTACGGTAACGGAGCTTACACTGCCAGAGCCCGTAAAGCGATTCGGGCAGGGGCGAGGCGTGACCTACTGCGTCCGCATATTTTTTGATTATCTCCGCCGGTGTGTCCGCGGCGCAGACCCAATAATCGACCGCGCGCGTCGCTTCCGCGCGCCATTCGGTGACGTTTTCGGCAAATGTCGCGCTGCCGATCGCGGGGTTGTTCCATAAAAAGCCGTAGCCGCGCGAGGAGATCAGGAAGGGAACGGTGATCTGGGAATTTCTTTGCGCGAGCTCAAGCGTCATTCCCTTGAGGTCATGGCGCGCATCGCGGTATTGTCCCATGCCGTGCAGGACTTCGCCGTCATAAGCGGAAAAGCGGATGACGGCGCCGAACGTGTCCCCGCCCGCGTGCGTCTTATAACGGCGCGCGCGCAGCCGCAGCGACCACGGATCGGACGCTTCCTCGAAGAGCAGCCTGCCGCCGGAGGTGAAGCGGAGCTTTTCGCCGTGCACCTCGCACCGGACGCCGCCGCATTCGATATATACGCCGCCGTCGCCGCCCGCCGAGATCGAGACGTTTTCGGGCGCGTTATGTTCGGTCAGCGCCCAGTCGTTGTCGGGAAATTCGCCGATAGGCACGGCGCGGACGCGTATTCCGCCGCCCCACGCTTCGAGCAGCAAATTTTCGTGACCGAAATTCAAACGGAGTGACGTGTCAGTTTTTGTAATCATAAGCATATGCCCTTTCGTGATACAATATAGATAGTGATGTGCCGTCTTCACCTATCATATTGTACCATATCCGCGGGCGGCGCGATTGCACAATGTTAAGCAAAAAGGGACATATATTGTGATACTTTTTCCGCATAATAATATTATACGTAAAATTAACACGTAGTTTGTCGTAAAAAATATTGACAACGCACCGTTCGTGCGGTATGATATTTTAGTACATTTACCCCCGGGGACGAATGGAGAGTGAACATGAAGACACTCGTTTTGAGCTGCAATACGGGCGAAGGACACAATTCCGTAGCCCGCGCGATACAGGAATATTATATCGGGGCGGGCGAGGAATGCGACGTTGAAGACTCGCTGCGGTTCGTGTCGCCGAGGGTTTCAAGGCTCATCTCGAAGTGGCACGTCCGGCTTTACCGTTACACGCCGAAGCTGTTTGACAAGGGATACAATTTCCTTGAAGATCATCCGCGCTTCTCCGGCGACCGTTCGGCGATACACAGGCTGTTCGCCGCGGGCAGCCGCAAGCTTGCCGAGTTCATCAGCGCGGGCGGATACGATTCCGTCATCTGCACTCACACGATCTCTTCAACGATGCTGACCGAGGCGGAGCGCCGGTGCGGGCTGCGTCTGGCGGCGACCTCGCTCGTCAGCACCGATTACACGTGTCACCCGATGGCGTGCGACAGCGGGCTCGATGTCTGCTTCATCCCGGACGGCGCGTTCAAGGGGGAATTTATCGAGAAGGGCGTCCCGGAAGAGACGCTTGTCGTCTCCGGCATCCCGGTGCGCCGCGCGTTTTTCTCAAGGGTCGGCAAGTCCGAGGCAAGGGAATCGCTCGGCATCCCGGTCGGGTGCAGGCACCTGCTCGTGATGTGCGGCAGCATGGGATGCGGCCCTATCGGCGAGCTTGTGCGCGACGCGGCGCAGAAACTGACGGAGAACGATTTCATGACCGTCATCTGCGGCACGAACAGGAAGCTTTACGACGCGGTTTCAAAGCATTATTCCGGCAGGGAGAACATCCGCGTGCTCGGATTCACGAAAAACGTGAGCGAGCTGATGGATTCGGCCGACCTTTATCTGACGAAGCCGGGCGGCATCAGCACGACGGAGGCGGCGACGAAGCGCCTTCCGATGGTATTTGTCGACGCGGTTGCCGGCTGCGAGGAGGGCAATCTCAGATTTTTCGTCGAAAACGGCGGAGCCGTGACGGACGACGATATAGGCGTGCTCGCGGAGAGGTGCGTCAGCCTGCTCGAGGATGAACGCGCGCTTTCGCGTATGTCGGGCTGCCTTGAACGGCTCGGCTTCGGCGACGGCGCCGCCGTAATACATGATAAGATGTGCGAGCTTTCGGGAGTTCACGCGGTAAAAGCGTGAGCCCCCGCTTTTTTGTATTGACAAAGGCGCGCGCATAGTGTAAAATATATAATGTATATTAATTTTCGACGGAGTTATTATGGCAGGAACAGTGAAGGGGAATTATCTCGAATACAGGGGCAGACCTTTCGTTCGCGAGGGCAACATGATATATTACGGCAACATGGATGACGATTATGTGCTGCTTTTCACGATCATGACGACGACGGAGTTCATGGGAAAAGAGGTGCCTGATATGATCGTCGTTCAGATCCTCTCGACGAAGGATAACATGAATATCGTCAAGCAGGACGTGACGCACGGGTTTTATGACGCGTTTGACAAGGGCGTCATCTGGCTCGAACGCTACGCGGGCGGCGAACAGCAGGGCTGACGGCGATCCGGCGGCGGCTGCCGATTGGGGCGGGCGTTATGTCCGGAGCGGGTGCGTTCTGATTGGAGCGGGCGTCGTGTCCGGAGCAGGCGGTCTGTCCTGAATCAAAGCGGGCATGATATGCGCGGGGAGCCGGGAATTTCCGGCATCCCCGCACGTATGGCATGCGGCGCGCTGCGGATTTGGCAAAAAAACTCGCAAATTAACGCAAAATGATTGTAATTTGTCCTTGACAAACGGCATGTAATATTGTATAATATCAAAGCGCTCGTGAGAAGCGCGGGTTTTGCTAGTGTGGCTCAGTGGTAGAGCAGTTGATTCGTAATCAACAGGTCGTGGGTTCAATCCCCACCACTAGCTTACGGTTAAAAGTCTCGGAAATGCTTGAAGTTCAAGGATTTTCGGGGCTTTTTCTTTTTTTCCTGCCGGGGCGGCGATTTTGCCTTGCCGGGGCGGCGAAACGGATTTTGACGCGTGAAATCCCGGCGGTATAGGAACTTTATAGGGACTTTGATCAGATTGATCCCGGTGCTGTGCGCGGATTTTTTTATGTCGGTTACCGGCTCGCGTGTGCGGCGGGAAATGACGGGATTTGAATTGATCGGCGCGAATGCGCCGGACGGAGGTTTATTTTGGAATATAACGGCGGATCGAATGGCGACAAAGGTGAAAGGCTGTCGGCGGATGCGGAATTTCGCGGCGCGGGAGACGGCAAGCGGGACGGGCTTTTAGCTGGCGCGGCTGGTTCAGATGAGAAAAGGCTGTCGGCGGATGCGATTGGAGGCAAGGGCGCATCCATTGGTGCTGAAGGTGGCAAGCGGGACGGGATTTCATCCGACGCTGCCGGATCAGGTGAGAAAAACGGCGCGCGCGGCGGCAGGAAAATAAACCGCTCGACGTATGCGGGTGAGCCCGTCTCTGTCAAGCACGTCGACGACTACGACCGGGCGAAAATTCTGCGCGCGCTCACGGCGGCGGACGCGGAATGCGGAATATTCGAAGGCACGCTTTCGGGAAAAAAGATCGTGATAAAGCCGAATCTCGTCGCGAAGCGTTCTCCGGAGAGCGCCGCGACGGCGCACCCCGCCGTTGTCGCCGCCGTCATCGAATGGCTGCGCGCGCGGGGCGCGGACAACATCACGCTGGCGGAGAGCCCCGGCGGCGTCTACAACGCCGCGCGCCTGCGCGGTATCTACGCGGCGACCGGGATGCAGGCGCTGGCGGATGAATACGGCGTCAAGCTCAACTACGACTGCACGTTCCGCGAGACGACGGCTCCCGACGGCACGCGCTGCCGCCTCTTTGACATAATCGCGCCGATACTCGACGCCGACGTGATAATCGACGTATGCAAGCTCAAGACGCACGCGCTGACGGGCATGAGCGCCGCCGTCAAGAACATGTTCGGCACGATCCCGGGGATCGTCAAATTTGAGATGCACTCGAGGTATCCCGATTACGGGAATTTCGCCGAGATGCTTGTCGACCTCTGCCAGCTGCTCGCGGACAGGTGCGAGTTCGTCTCGGTGACGGACGGGATCGTGGCGATGGAGGGCAACGGTCCGACCGCGGGCGACCCGCGTCCGCTCGGCGTTATGCTCGTCTCGCGCAATCCGTTCGTCTCGGACGCGGCGGCGGCGCACCTGATCGGCAGGGACAAAAAGATTGCGACCGTCGAATTCGCGGCGGGGAGGGGTATCTCGCCGGAGTCGTTTGACGGCGTGAACGTCGTCGGCGAAAAGCTTGAGCCGGTCGAGCTGGCGATGCCGGATTCGGTCGAGAAAAACGGGATCGAGATCATGCGGAACCTGTTCGGCGGGAAGATATACGACATGTTCAGACCGTACCCCGTGATCGGTTACGCGGACTGCGTCGGCTGCGGTGAGTGCGCGGCGTCGTGCCCGCAGCACACGATAACGATGACACCGCCGTCCGAGGCGGGTTTCGCGGCGAGACGCGCGAGCGCGCACCGCGTCCCGGTCATCGACCGCGAAAGCTGCATTCGCTGCTTCTGCTGTCAGGAGCTTTGCCCGCACGGCGTTGTGAAGATAAAAAAGAACCCGATAACGCGAATTCTGAGCTGACCGCGGCGGAAAAACGCATAATTCGACAGCTGCATAACAATTAAAGGCGGCTGCATAAGATATACATGCGGCGAAAAGCTCAAAGACAGCCGCCTTTTTGAGGCGGGAAAGCCGGGTTTTGCAGTTGGAAAAGGCAACGGATAAAACGAGCCGATTGCATGAAAAATCGGCGGAAAATTGAAGGACTTCGAAGGCAGAGAGGGCGAACATTTTATGAAATTACGCGCATATGCGAAAATAAACCTTTACCTTTCCGTGCTCGACAGGCGAGAGGACGGATATCACAACATCGAGAGCGTCATGCAGTCCGTCTCGCTCGCGGACACGGTGACGCTCGAGGCGGACGAATGCGGCGGGGAGACAGAGATCACAGTCTCGTCGACTGACGGCACGCTGCCAACCGACGGGCGCAACCTCGCATACCGCGCGGCGGAATTATATCTCCGCGCGCTGAATAAGCGTGCGCACGTGCGCATACATATTGAAAAGAACATACCGGTCGCGGCGGGGCTCGCCGGGGGCAGCACGGACGGCGCCGCCGTTCTGCGCGGGCTCAACGAAATTTTAGGCGGCGCGCTCTCGCGGGATGAACTGCTCGGCCTTGGACTTAAACTCGGCGCGGACGTGCCGTTCTGTCTCACGGGCGGAACTTACGGCGCGCGCGGCATCGGGGAAGAGCTTTCGCCGCTCGCGCCCCTGCCGGACTGCTCGATCGTCATCGTCCGCCCGCACGGGAAAATCTCGACCGCTGAGGCTTACGGAAAGCTCGATTCGACCGCGCGCGGGGACGTGCCGCCCATGTCGATGATGACGGGCGCGCTGGCGCGCGGTTCGCTGTCCGGTGTGTGCTCCGCGATGTATAACGCGTTTGAAACGGTGCTCGATGCGGACGCTGAGGCGCTGCGCGTCAAAGCGGCGCTGACGAAATCGGGCGCGCTCGCAGCGCTTTTAAGCGGCAGCGGCCCCTCCGTTTACGGAATTTTCTATGACGAGCGGGAAGCAGCGCGTGCGGTCGGGCGCATGGAAGAGCTCGGATTTAATTCGACTGTGACGCGCCCGGTCGGGAGTTTCGGCTGAAAAACGGCTTGAAATTTGCATGTTCGGCGGGAAAATTTCGCAATTTTTAACGAGAACGCACATTTTCCGTCGGCTTTTCTTGACAAGTGTTGTCGAAAGTGATACAATACATTATATATATAACCTTCGGTGAAAAGGGGCTACGCAATGTCAAAGCAATGTCTGAACTGCGGCCGCGAGATAAGCGGCGAGGGCAGAAATAAAATATTCTGCGACGACTGCTACCGCATCGTTTCTTCATTCCTGCGCGAAATTCAGTCTTCGGACGAACCCGCGATGAAGATATTCGATCGCAATCACGCACGTTTATATGAGGCGGGCATCAGCATCGAAACTGAACGGTACATAGAAAGATGCTGCCGCTATTACGATAAAAAGAAGGGGCTTTTGCCGGACGAGGCAGACAACGGCGCTGCTGCCGGTGCTGCCGGAGCCGGAATTGCCGGTGCCGGTGTTGACGACGCTGGCGCTCCCGCACGGACGGGGGCTGCCGTGGGCGGCGCTCCCGCGCGTACCGGGGCTGCCGGAACGGGGACGCCCGCACGGACGGGCGCTGTCGGCGGCGCTTCCGGCATGGGGCGCGAGGGACATGCCCCGACGGACGCCACGCAAGAAGAGGTCAGGTTCGGCGAGGGCGAGCAGCCGCAGCGCCGCAGACCGCAGCCGCCGCAGAGGCGCGATTACGGCGTCGCTGACGGTTCCGCCGGTGGCTCCGCAGGAGCTCCTGTCGGAGGCGAGACCGGCGACGACGGCGACAACGAAACTATCATGTTCGCGCCCGTTCAGCCCCCGCAGAGGCGGGAAGGCACGGGCGGCGCGCCGCAGGGCTCGAACGGGCGCGGCGGCGGATATAACGGCGGCGACGATGACGGCGGCGATGACGATGACGGCGGCGACGACGGCGAAAAGCGCAGGATAATCATGATCTGCGTCGCGGCGGCGGTTGCCGTGGTGCTCTTTGTGCTTCTGGCGCTCCAGGGCGTTCTCAACCGCGCCGGCAATCAGCCGGGCGGACCGCAGGGCGGCGGCACAAATGCCGGCGTACATAACAATTATACAAATAACAACACAGAACCGTCGACGGACGAGCCGGGTACCGATGTCGTTCCCGGAACGGACGAATCGACGGGGCTCCACGTCCATAAATGGGTAGAGGCGACATGCACCGAGCCGCGCACATGCAGCGAATGCGGCGCGACAGAGGGCGGCCCGCTCGGTCACAACTATGACGGCGGCTCCTGCGACGCGCCGGCGACTTGCACGCGCTGCGGCGTGACATCCGGCTCCGCGTCCGGTCACGTCTGGGGCGAGCCCACGTTCACATGGGCGCGTGACAACAGGACGGCGACCGCAACGTTCACCTGCACGCGCGACAACACGCACACGGATACCGTAAACGCGAAGGTCACGATAAACGATGACAACGTCGCGACATGCACCGAAAAAGGCGAGACGATATACACGGCGACGGTCGAACGCAACGGCACGACGTACAGCGACGAGCGCACGGTCGAGGCTCCGGCGACGGGGCACAACTGGGACACGACGCCCACGTTCGCATGGACTGAGGGCGCCGACGGCACGCTCACATGCACGGCGACGTTCTCCTGCAAAAACGACGCGTCGCATAAGGAAAACGTGGTCGCAAAGCTTTCCGCTCCCGCCACTGTTAAGGACCCGACCTGCACGGCGAAGGGCACTTCCCGCGTGACGGCGACTGCCGAATTCAACGGCAAGACGTACACGGACACGCACGACACCGACATTCCGGCGACCGGACACGAATTCGAGGATGGCGAGCTCTACTGCAAGCGCTGCGGCGAGCCGAGAGCGCCGTTCAACTCGAAGGGAGTCGAATATAAGGACAAATATTCCGATATTTACGTCACCGTCCTCTCGATCGAGCACAGCTATTTCCCGGATGTTTCCGACACTATCAACTTCACCGTGACGTACACGCTCGAAAACAAGTCGGGCGATGACGCGTACGAAGAGGGTACGTTCTATATCTTTACCGAAAGCGGAACGAGAATAGAGGGCGTGATCGTTGACGAAAACGGAACGGAAGAAATTTTCCCGAGCGAGGTTCGCGAACACACCGTGACGTTCCAGGTTCCGGCGAGCGAAGAACCGCTTTTGCTCGAATACAGGAGCGCAAATCACAGCGGTTATGCAGGCAGGGGTTCGCAGATTTTCTCTGACGATCCTAACGCCGCCATGTACTGGAAGACAGGCGACTGAGCCAAAAGCGAATAAATCAGGAGCGCCGTGAGGGCATGACCCTCACGGCGCTCGGTCTATATTAAAAAGCGTGCCCACGTGGGAAGCGGGCACGCTTTTTCTTTTCAATATAGGATAGGATGTCAGATATAGGCTTATTCGGCGGCGTCCTCGGCGGCGAGCTTATCAAACAGGCTGTCGGAGTGCGCCTTGATTATCGCGGCGTAGCGCGAGGTGACGATGACCTCGAGCGCGGAGGCAAGGCGGTTTTTCGCGTCGGGGATGTTCGGGTTCAGGTCGTCTTCGACGATCATGCTTTCGATGAGGGAACGCAGGCGTTCGCCGTTGTAGCTCTCGTCGCCGAGCATTGCGTCGGTGATGCGGCAGATGTAGTCGTAGAGCTTCGATTCGGGGATGATGTCGTCCCGCTTGTCGCCGGGCGTCTTGTTGATGTAGGCGAGCAGGTACGCGATCTTCGAGAGCTGCATCGTGTCGCGGAGCATGTTGATTATGATGATGCGCGCGAACATGTCCATCGAGTAGAGCTTGTTCGTCGTGTTCGGTATCCAGCCGCGCTTGACCCAGTTCTGGAGCGTTGAGCCGTCAACACCGGAGATGTGGCGGAGCTGCGAGAGAAGGATGCCGTCCTTTAGATAGAATATCTTGCGGAGAAATTCAAGACCCGTTGAACCGTCCATATCGCGGCGGTACATGATTGTGCCGGGTACTTTGTCGTCATTTATGGCGAAATACATGATTAATACCTCTTAATAATAAAATTCGTTTTCTCTTGAATATATTTTAACACACAATCTCCCGAACGTCAAGTGCTTTTTTAAGGGGAGATGCCGCCGCGTAAAAATTATTTTTTCCCCGCACGTGAAATGTCGGATACTTGCGTGACCGCCCGTTGACGGGGGGATGGGGGTTGGGCGGCGGGAAAATTGAAGGGGGCGGCGAAAAGAGCGGCGGGAGTGGAAACGCGGGACAAAGGCGGGAGAGGGCGGCTGGGGAAGTAAGGGCGGAAGCGCGGGAGGCGCGGCGGCGAGAAAAGGGCGAGGGCGAGCGGGGCGGCGTGTTAAGGAAAGCGCGGAGGTGCGGCGGCGAGAAAAGGGCGAGGGCGAGCGGGGCGGCGCGGCAAGGAAAGCGCGAAGGCGCGGGAGGCGCGGCGGAGAGGAAAGGGCGAGGGCGAGAGGGGCGGCGTGGCAAGGAAAGGGCGAAAGCGAGGGAGCGGCGGGTGCGGAAACGCGGGGCGGAGGCGGTGGAAGGTTTTGGGGCGAAGGCGGAGGTTGGATCGAGAGGGCGGCAGGAGAAAAGCGGGGACGATATGGCGCGGTGGGTAAGGAAAGCGCGATGGCGTGGGAGGCGCGGCGGAGGAAAAGCGGAGATAATATGGCGCTGCGGGAGACGGGGGCGTACGGGAATCGGCGGCGGGGCGCAAAAATAGGCGGAACCTCTTGAAAATGTGCGCGGTATAGACTATAATTAATATGTAATTTTTAGTCGTAAACGATCGTCGGAAAAGACGCTGCACATAACGTGACCGAAAGGGACGCGCCGCGAGGCGCGTGACATAAAATTCGATGAGAAAAACAAAGTCGTTTAAAAGCAGGACTCAGGCAAACAAAATTCCCGTCGCGTTCGCCGAGGCGGAGGCTGGGCTTTCGTCCGCCGAGGCGAAGGCGCGCGCCGACGCGGGGCTCGCGAACACGCCAGTTTCGCCGCCGTCAAAGTCGGTCGGGCAGATCATATTCACGAACATCTTCACATATTTCAACATGCTCTTCTGCGCGCTCGCGTTCTGCCTCGCGCTCGTCGGCGCGTGGCTCGACATGGGCTTTCTCGGCGTCGTTTTCATCAATACGATCGTCGGCATCGTGCAGGAGCTGCGCTCGAAATCAAAGCTCGACAAGCTGACGATCCTCGCCGCGCCGAAGGCCGCCGTCATACGCGACGGCGCTGAAATTTCGCTGCCGGTCGACGACGCCGTGCGCGACGACATCGCCGTTTTCCGAGCGGGCGAACAGATCTATGCCGACGCCGTTGTCGTCGCGGGCGGGTGCCGCGTCAATGAATCGCTCGTTACGGGCGAGGCGGACGAGATCGACAAAAAGCCGGGCGACGGTCTTTACTCCGGCAGCTTTGTGATCTCCGGCGAATGCCGCGCGAGGCTGACCGCGGTCGGCGCGGAATCGTTCGCCTCAAAGCTGACGCTCGAGGCGAAGCGCACCGGCAGAGTCAAAAAATCCGAGATGATGCGGTCGCTGTCGCGTCTCGTCGCGTTCATCGGCGTCATTGCGATCCCGTTCGGCGCGGCGCTCTTATATAAAGAAATAAACGTGATCGGGAAGACGTGGCAGCAGGCGGTGATACCGAGCGTCGCGGCGCTCGTCGGCATGATCCCGGAGGGGCTTTACCTGCTGACGAGTCTGGCGCTCGTCGCGGGAGTTCTGCGGCTGTCTAAAAAGCGGACGCTCGTCCATGAAATGGCGTGCATCGAGACGCTGGCGCGCGTCGACGTTCTGTGCGTCGACAAGACGGGGACGATAACGGAGGACAAGATGACCGTCGAGGGCATCCGCCCGCTTGAGTCGGGCGAGGCTGAGGCGCGCGGGATCATGGTCGATTACTGCGCCGCCGTCCGCGCCGAAAACGACACTATGCGCGCGCTGGCGGAATATTTTCGCGGCGAGGCGTGCAGGCGCGCGGCCGACGTTTTACCGTTTTCGTCATCGTTCAAATACGGCGGGGTCGAGTTTGCTGGCGGCGAGGTCGCGCTGCTCGGCGCGCCGGAGGTGCTTCTCGGCGAGCGGTACGCGGAATTTTCAGCCGCCGCCGTTGAATGTGCGCGCGGCGGCAGGCGCGTGCTTTTGCTGGCGAAATATCGCGGCGCGCTCGGGGACGCCGCGCTCGGCGCAGACTATATAAACAGGGCGGAGCTCATCCCGTGCGCGTTCGTCATTCTATCAAATAAGATACGCGCGGACGCGCCGGAGACGTTTTCGTGGTTCGCGGCGCAGGGCGTCGCCGTCAAGGTCATTTCGGGCGACAACCCCGTGACCGTTTCCGAGGTCGCCGACGCCGCGGGGATACCGGGCGCGCGGCTCGCTGTCGACGCGCGGACACTGACGACGGACGAGGCGATCACGGACGCCGCCGAAAAATATACCGTGTTCGGCAGGGTGACGCCGGAGCAGAAGAAAAAGCTCGTGATCGCGCTCAAAAAGGCGGGGCACACCGTCGCCATGACGGGCGACGGCGTAAACGACGTTCTGGCGCTGCGCGAGGCTGACTGCTCGGTCGCGATGGCGTCCGGCAGCGCGGCGGCGGGGCAGGTGGCGAACATCGTGCTGCTCGGCTCCGACTTTTCCGCGATGCCGTCAGTCGTGGCGGAAGGCCGCCGCGTCATAAACAACATCGAGCGCTCGGCGTCGCTGTACCTTGTCAAAAATATTTTCTCGTTCGCGCTTGCGCTGATGACGCTGTTCTGTTCGCTTCCGTATCCGTTCTCGCCGTCTCAGCTCACGCTCGTCAACATGATGACGATCGGCATCCCGTCGTTCATTCTCGCGATGGAGCCGAACGAGAGCCGCGTGCGCGGTCATTTCATGTCAAACGTTGTGACGCGCGCGCTCCCGGCGGCGACAGCCGATTTTGTGCTGGTCGTCGGCGTGCTCGTATTCTACGGCGCGTTTGACTGGAACGCCGCCGCGCTCGGCGCGATCTCGACGTTTCTGATGGGCGTCGTCGGATTGCAGATGGTCGACCGCGTTTGCCGTCCTTACGGGAAAAACGCGATCAGGATCACGCTCATGATACTTATGACCGTGTTTTTCTTCGCCGGATTCTTCGTCATGCACCGCTATATCCTGCGCGTGGATATCCATCCGGAGGACGCGCTTTTAACGGCTGTGCTCGCGCTCGTCGCGGGGCGCGCGCTCGATTTCTTCTCCCGCTGGCTCCGCCGCGCGCGTGACGCCGTAAAGGATCTCCGTCGCATGATAAAATCGCTGAAGGATCGCGCCTGACGGCACAGCGCGGCGCGGGTCGGTTTGGTTGGGTGCGCCTTGGTTTGGTGGGGCGGATGAATCGGAATATAGATTGATTGAATTGGGTGCGCGGGGCGCGGTGGTTGAATTGGTCGTGCTGTGGCACGTGCTAATGAAATCGGCTGCACCGGAATATAGATTGATTGAATCGGGTGCGCATGGCGCGGCGGCTGAATCGGCTGCACATGGCGCGGCGCAGAATTGCTGCGCGGGCGCGGCGGTTGAATTTGCTGCACTTGCCGCTGAATTCCTTACACCGAATCGCTGTGTGCTGGCAAAGGCGGCAAAAGCCCGATAAAATCTTGTGAAAAACGACGAAAAATTCTTCTCTCTTTTTGTTGACTTAAATCGGTCTTGCCTGTATAATGATTCCGCTAAAGCGCACCTGTGCGCAAAAAATCGGCGATTATAAAGGGAAGCCTGACTTTTATGGACGAATCTTCATTCGAATACCTGCGTTCGCGGGCGCTTGGTGAGGATGAGCTTCTGCTCATCAATTCGGCGATTTACGAGCAGGAACGTATAATGTTCGTCATTACGACGGACCTGAACGGGCACAGCCGATACGCGGTGAACTACTTCGCCGCGACGGACACCGCCGTCTACGCCGTAGACGAGCGCGGAAAATCGGAACGCGTCGCCTACGACATGATCAAGAGCGCGCATGTCAAGCGCGATTACGGCAACGCGATCCTCATCATCGAGGGGGACGAGATCGGGCGGCGGAATTTTGTCCGCTTCTCGTATAAATCGGCGTCGCTGTTTGACGCGGCGGCGCAGTTCACGGAGACGATGGCGAAGGGCGAAACGGGCATTTATGACGCGCTCGGCGTCATTGAAGCCGCGCTCGAACGCCAGCGCGCATTCTGCCCGAAGTGCGGGCGCGCGCTGCCGAGGCCGGGGGCTGAGTGCATATACTGCCAGTCGAAGAACAAGCTCGTCGCCAAGGTCGCGAAATACATAATGCCGCACAAGTTCGTGCTCCTTTTCTGTCTTGTGCTTTCCGGCATCACGACGGCGACGGCGATGCTTCCGCCTTACATGACGAAAACGCTCGTCGACGACGTGCTTCCGGGCGGCGACCTTTCGGGGCTCAACACGGTCGTCTTCGCCCTGATATTCGCATACATTCTTCAGTACGGGATCGGCCTTGTCCGCTCCTACCTGCTGCGCGTCGTCGGTGACAACATCGTCCGCGATCTGCGCTCCGACGTTTACCGCCGCGCGCAGTATCTGCCGATGAAATTTTACGACAAGACCTCGACCGGCTCCGTCATCAACCGCGTCAGCGGCGACACCTCGACGATACAGAGCTTTATGCTCCGCGTCACTCAGGAGGTTGTCGTTCAGGCGTTCACGCTCGTTGGCATCGTCGTCATCATGATGGCGATGAACTGGCGGCTGACGCTTCTGTCGCTCATTCCCGTGCCGTTCGTCGTCGTGGGCGCGCGCATCTTCGGCAAAAAGATACGCCCCTACTACCGCAAAATCTGGCGGCGCTGGAGCGCTGTCACCTCGATTCTGACGGACAGCCTGCCGGGCATCCGCGTCGTAAAATCGTTCACGAACGAAAAGACGGCGACGAAGAGCTTTGACCGCTACAACGACGAGTGGCTTAAAACTGACATAAAATCGGCGCGCATCACGATCGCGTTCCCGCAGATCGTGTCGTTCGTCATCACTATGGGGTCGCTTTTGATCTGGGCGGTCGGCGGCAGACTCGTTATCGAGGACCCGACGTTTATCACCGCCGGCGACCTTGTGGCGTTCATTTCGTATACGTCGATGTTTTACGCGCCGGTGACGTTCTTCGCCAATTTCAACGACTC
Organism: uncultured Clostridia bacterium; assembly: GCA_947630625.1. Taxonomy (GTDB): domain Bacteria; phylum Bacillota; class Clostridia; order Oscillospirales; family CAG-272; genus DTU064. The sequence goes on along the minus strand of CANRIL010000003.1, from coordinate 24,993 downwards.
CTATCAGTCGGCGCTCGCCGCCGCCGAAAGGATCCTCGACATCATTGACGCGGAGCCGGAAAATAACGCGGGCGAGGGCAAAAAGCTCGACCACATGGACGGCAGGATCGAATTCAAACACGTCAGCTTCTCGTTTGACAGGTCGAAAAAGGCGCTCTCCGACGTGAATTTCGTGATCGAGCCGGGCGACATCGTTGGCATCGTCGGCACGACGGGTTCCGGCAAGTCTACGATCGTGAACCTTCTTATGCGGTTCTACGACGGCTACGACGGGACGATTTTGATGGACGGCGTCGACATTCGCGAGCTCGACATGGAATATTACCGCTCCCAGATCGGTTACGTGCAGCAGGAGCCGATGATGTTCCACGACACGATATTCAACAACATCTCATACGGCACGCCGGACGCCGACGTTGAGGCGGTCATTCACGCCGCCGACGTTGCGAACGCGCACGGCTTTATCGCGCGCATGCCGGACGCATACGACACGGTGCTCGGCGAGCGCGGAACGGGACTTTCCGGCGGCGAGCGCCAGCGCATCTCGATCGCGCGCGCGGTGCTGAAAAATCCGTCCGTCCTCTTCTTCGACGAGGCGACCGCCGCCGTCGACTCCGAGACGGAAAGCCTTATAAGCGCGGCGATCGAGCGGCTGATATCGGGCAGAACGACGATAATGATCGCTCACCGTCTCTCGACTTTGCGCCGCGCGAACAAGATCATCGTCGTCGATCACGGCGAAATTCTTGAGATGGGCACGCCCGAAGAGCTTCTCGCGATGGACGGCAAATACAAGCGTCTGGTCGAAATTCAGACTATGTCCGACAAGCTCAACCGTGACAGGGACGAACTCGGCATTTCGTGAACGGCTGCCGCATCATGCCGCAATTTTTGATTTCGTTTCGGATTCTGAATGAGGGAAATAATTATGAACGAAAACGATATGCTTGAGCCCGGGCGCGAGCGCATCTATATTGACGGCGACGAGGCGCATTTTGAGCGCGTCGACATCACGACCGTCAACATGCACATGTTCGACGGGCGCGAGTTTTTGGGGCTCGAACCGCGCAGGCTGTTCCCGATGACGGGCGCCGAGCGGTATATAACGCTGCTCGACGAAAACGGGGACGAGGTCGCCGTCATACGTAATCTCGCGTATCTTCCCGAACGCGAGCGCGAGGTGATCGCGTCGTGCCTCGACGAATATTACCACATCCCGAAGGTGGAGCGCATCACGTCAAAGACGGAGAAATTCGGCGTCACGAAATTTTTCTGCGAGACGGACAGGGGCGAGTGCGTCATCGAGCTGCGCAACATCATCCACCAGATCAAGCTGACTTACGGCATCCGCGTGCTTTTCCTCGACAACGACGACAACAGGTACGAGATACCCGACATCCGCCGTCTCGACAAGAAGAGCCGCGCGCTGCTCGACGATTACCTTTGATATTTTTTAAACGAGGTATAAATATAATGAAGCTTTTACTTGCAATAGTCAACAACGACGACAGCGCCCGCGCGGCGGCGGCGCTGACCGACCGCGGCTTTTTCGTCACAAAGCTGTCGACGACCGGCGGCTTTCTCATGGTCGGCAACACGACGCTTCTCATCGGGACCGAGGACAACTGCGTAGACGAGGTCAAAAAGATACTCGCCAAATTCTGCACGACGAGGCGTTCCGCCCCGCCGCCGACAGAAGCGCTCGGACGCGGCATGAAGCACGGCAGCCTCCCGAACGAAGTCACCGTCGGCGGCGCGACCGTCTTTGTCCTCAATGTCGAGGAAACTATAAAGATCTGACAAAATTTAAAATTTCATTATTTCCCCGGCAATAGGCGAACCCCTTTGCCGGAGAGTCCCTACGCCCGCCGCGAAAACGACGGGCGCACGTCGGTAAAATGAATATTATTCGGTTATTGTGAATATTTCGCCTGATTTACGAATATTTTTTCAAAATATGCTTGACAAAATGAGTGCTGGGCGGTATAATACCCGCATAATTATCTGAATGAACGAAAGAAACCTTTAAGGAGACATTATTCACAATGGACAAATCCGGCATTAAGAAGGTCGTGCTCGCGTATTCGGGTGGGCTTGACACATCTATCATCATCCCGTGGCTCAAGGAGAATTACAACGACTGCGAGGTCATTGCCGTTTCGGGCAACGTCGGGCAGGCGGACGAGCTTGACGGGCTCGAAGAAAAGGCGATAAAGACGGGCGCGTCGAAGCTCTACGTCCTCGATCTGACAGACGAATATGTAAACGATTACATAATCCCGACGATGAAGGCGGGTGCCGTTTACGAGACGTACCTGCTCGGCACGTCGACGGCGCGCCCCTGCATCGCGAAGGCGCTCTGCGAGATCGCGGTAAAGGAAGGCGCGGACGCGATCTGTCATGGCTGCACGGGCAAGGGGAACGATCAGGTGCGGTTTGAGCTGGCGATAAAGCATTTTCTGCCCGACATGAAGATCATAGCGCCGTGGCGCGAGTGGTCGATAAAGTCCCGCGAGGAAGAGATAGACTATGCGGAAGCGCACGGCGTTCCGCTGAAGATCGACCGGGAAACGAATTATTCAAAGGACAAAAATCTCTGGCACCTTTCCCACGAGGGGCTTGACCTCGAGGACACGGGGAACGAGCCGATGTACGAAAAGCCCGGCTTCCTTGAAATGGGCGTCTCGCCGATCATGGCGCCGGACGAGCCGGAATATATAACGCTTGAGTTTGAGTCGGGCGTGCCCGTTGCGTACAACGGCGAGCGCATGACGGCGAAAGACATAATCCTTCATTTAAACGAGGTCGGCGGCAAAAACGGCATCGGCATCATCGACATCGTTGAAAACAGGCTCGTCGGCATGAAATGCCGCGGCGTTTACGAGACGCCGGGCGGGACGATCCTTTATAAGGCGCACGAGACGCTTGAATCCGTCTGCCTTGACAAAATGACGCTTCACGAAAAATCGCGGCTCTCGATCACGTTCGCGGAGCTCGTCTACAACGGGATGTGGTTCACGCCGCTGCGCGAGGCGATCTCGGCGTTTGTCGATGAGACGCAGAAGCGCGTCACGGGCAAGGTCCGGCTGAAGCTTTACAAGGGCAACATCATAAACGCGGGCGTATGGAGCGATTATTCGCTTTACAGCGAGGAGATCGCGACGTTCGGCGAGTCCGATTACGATCAGCGCGACTCCGCGGGATTCATAAATCTTTACGGCCTGCCGATAAAGGTCAGCGCGGCGGTCGACGCGAAGCACCGGAAGTGATAAAATCTATTCGTCACACAGGCAGCTTTAAATCTGGAATTAAAGGAAACAACAAGGAATGAAGCTCTGGCAGGGGCGCACCGACGCCGCAACGTCCGCCGAGGCGGACGCGTTCAATTCGTCGATCTCATTTGACAGCCGCATGTACCGCGCCGACATCGCGGGCAGCATCGCGCACGCAAAGATGCTCGCACATTCGGGCATTATAACGGACTCCGAGGCGCAAACGCTGATCGCCGGGCTTGAAGGTATCCTTGCCGATCTCGATTCCGGCGCGCTCGAAATCGACACAGGCGCCGAGGACATACACATGTTTATCGAGGAGACGCTGACCGCGCGCGTCGGCGAGGCGGGCAAGAAGCTGCACACCGCGCGCAGCCGGAACGATCAGGTTGCCCTCGACCTCCGCCTTTATCTGCTCGGTGAAATTAAAAATATCGACTCGCTGACGCGGGGGCTGATTCTGGCGCTGACCTCCAAGGCCGAGGCGCACGCGGACGACGTTATGCCCGGCTACACGCATCTGCAAAGAGCGCAGCCGGTCACGTTCGGGCAGCATCTTCTTGCATATTCGATGATGTTTTTGCGCGATCTTTCTAGATTTTCGGACTGCGCGCGGCGCATGAATGTTTCCCCGATCGGTTCGTGCGCGCTCGCGGGGACGACGTTTGACACAGACAGGCAGTTCGAGTCGGAGCTTTTGGGATTTGAGTCCGTATGCGAAAACTCGATGGACGGTGTTTCCGACCGGGATTTCGCGATCGAGCTCTTATCCGACATTTCGATATTGATGATGCACATATCGCGGCTTTCGGAGGAGATGATACTCTGGTCGAGCCTCGAATTTTCCTATATCGAGCTTGACGACGCGTATACGACAGGTTCCTCGATCATGCCGCAGAAGAAAAATCCCGACATGGCGGAGCTTTCGCGCGGCAAGACCGGGCGCGTTTACGGCGACCTTTTGACGCTTCTGACCGTGATGAAGGGGCTGCCGCTCGCGTACAACAAGGACATGCAGGAGGACAAGGAGTGCGTCTTCGACGCCGTTGACACGGTGAAGCCGTGTCTTTCCCTCATGCGCGGCATGATCGAGACGATGCGTGTTGACGCGGAGCGTATGCGTTCGTCGTCGGCAGCCGGGTTCATAAACGCGACCGACCTCGCGGATTATCTTGTCGGCAAGGGGCTGCCGTTCAGGACGGCGTACAAGCTTTCGGGCAGGCTCGTTGCCCGCTGCGCCGCCGACGGGGAAACGCTTGAGACGCTGCCGCTCGCGGTTTACCGCGAATATTCGGAGCTTATCGGCGAGGACGTTTACGACGCCGTTGACCTTGACGCGTGCGTTCGCCGCCGCAAAAGTTACGGCGGGACATCGCCTGAGTCAGTCCGGCGGCAGGTCATGTATGTTCGCGCGGCGCTCGGCGAGCCGTCCGATTGAGGCGGCGAGCTTGTTTTGGCGGGGGCGGTGCTGTGTCTGATTTGAGGCTGGCTCGGTAAAAAACGTGGATTTGTTCGCGCGGCGGTTTATTTTAACGGGCGCTGATTTGTTCACGCGTTTGATTTAGGTTTGCGCGGCGCGGATTTATGCGCAGGTGCGGCGTTTGATTTAGGCTGGTACGGTGAAATAGGGCGCGGATTTGCGCTTACATATTATTACATATTAAAATGACAAAAGTTTTTATTGACGGCTCCGCCGGGACGACGGGGCTTCGGATACATGAAAGGCTCGCGGCGCGCGCCGACATCGGACTTATCACGCTGCCGGACGCTCTGCGGCACGACGCGGACGCGCGGCGGGAGGCGATAAATTCCGCCGACGTTGTATTTTTATGTCTGCCCGACGCGGCGGCGGTCGAGGCCGTCTCGATGATAGAGTCGCCGCGTGTGCGCGTGATCGACACCTCGACCGCGCACAGGACATCCCCCGGCTGGGAGTACGGTTTCCCGGAGCTTTCGGGGCGGCGCGAACGCATTGCGTCCTCGCTTCGCGTTGCGAATCCGGGCTGCCACGCGAGCGGGTTTATCGCGCTCGTTGAGCCGCTTGTCCGCGCGGGGTTGATCGGGCGGGGGGCGGAGCTGTCGTGCTTTTCCCTGACCGGGTATTCGGGCGGCGGCAAGAAGATGATCGCCGAATACGAATCCCCCGGCCGCCCAGCGTCGTTTTCGTCCCCGCGCGCATACGGGCTTTCGCAGCAGCACAAGCATTTGCCGGAGATGGCATCTGTCGCGGGGCTTGAGGTGCCGCCGGTCTTTTGTCCGGTCGTCGCGCCGTTTTATGCGGGGATGGAGGTCATCGTTCCGGTCAGCGGGCTTGACGCGGACGCTGCGCGCGAGGTTTACGCCGGATATTACGCCGGCAGCGTTGTGAGATACGTTGACGGCGCTGACGAGGGCGGGTTTTTGTCTGCCGGCGCTTACGCGGGGCGGGACGACATGGAGATTTCCGTCTACGGCTCCGGCGGGCGCTGTCTGCTCGTCGCCCGGTTTGACAATCTCGGCAAGGGCGCGTCGGGCGCGGCGATACAGAATTTCAACATCATGACGGGCGCGCCGGAGACGGCGGGGCTCGTTCTGACATCCTGACAGGAGATACAACAAAATGAAGCTTATTTCTGGCGGCGTCTGTGCCGCCGAGGGGTTCACCGCGGCGGGAGTTCACTGCGGTATCAGGAGAAACAAGTCAAAGCGCGATCTGTCTTTGATCTACAGCGACAGGGAAGCGTCTGCGGCGGCTGTTTACACGCAGAATCTCGTAAAAGGCGCGCCCATTGCGGTGACTAAATCTCATCTCGAAAACGGTCATGCGCGCGCCGTCATCTGCAACAGCGGGAACGCGAACACGTGCAGCGAGAACGGCATTGAGATCGCGAATCTTACTTGCGAGCTGACGGCAAATGCGCTGGGGATCGACGCCGGAGACGTTGTTGTTGCGTCGACGGGCGTTATCGGCAAGCCGCTCGACATCGCGCCGATCGCGGCTGGGATCCCTCAGCTTGCGTCCTCTCTCTCGCGTGACGGCAGTGGCGAGGCCGCCGAGGGCATCATGACGACGGACACCGCAAAAAAAGAGGTGGCGGTCGAATTTATTCTCGGCGGGAAGACGTGCCGCATCGGCGGCATTGCGAAGGGGAGCGGGATGATCCATCCGAACATGGCGACGATGCTCGTTTTCATCACGACGGACGCCGCGATTTCTCCGGAAATGCTTCGCGCCGCGCTGTCGCACGACGTTGCCTCTACGTTCAACATGCTCTCTATCGACGGTGACACCTCGACGAACGACATGGTTGTCGTTCTTGCAAACGGCGCTGCCGGCAACGAGCCCGTTGTCGCCGAAGGCAGTGACTTCACCGAATTTATGCGTGCGCTCAACACCGTGACGGTCGCGCTCTGCCGCGCGATCGCCGGTGACGGCGAAGGGTGCACGCGCATGATAGAATGCCGCGTTTCCGGCGCGCGCGACCTTCGTGCGGCGCGGATCGCCGCGAAATCCGTTGTTTGCTCGTCTCTCGTGAAGGCTATGATCTTCGGCGCAGACGCCAATTTCGGCCGCGTTTTCTGCGCCGTCGGCTACAGCGGAGCCGATGTTGATGTCACCAAAATGGGCGTTTCGTTTTCGTCCGCCGCCGGTGAGATCGAGGTCGCCCGCGACGGCTTCAGCCTCGATTTTTCGGAGGAAACGGCCAAAACCGTCCTCACCGAGCACGACATCATCATCAACGTCACCCTCAAAGACGGCCCCGCCTCCGCCTCCGCCTGGGGCTGCGACCTCACCTACGACTACGTGAAGATCAACGCCGATTACAGGACTTGAGTTTTATTCGGGGCTCTGCCCCGTGCCCCGCTTAAGGTACCTTTTGGAAAAGGTACCTTAAGAATCCGCCAAAACTTTTTATGGAGGGGCTTCTTGGCGGGGGCGTTTATGGATTTTCTTGCGCCAGTGCGCCGGGAGGTAGCCGCGCTTCGCACGGACACCGTGAGGCCGGGCGCTCTGGGGCTTGATTTGCGCAAGAGTTTATTCGGGGCTCCGCCCCGTGCCCTGCTTAAGGTACCTTTTGGAAAAGGTACCTTAAGAATCCCCAAAACTTCTTATGGAGGGGTTCCTTGGCGGGTGCGGCTGCGGATTTTCTTGCGCTCGTGCGCCGGGAGGCAGCCGCGCTTCGCACGGACACCGTGAGGCCGGGCGCGCTCTGGGGGTTGATTTGCGAGAGAGGTTGTTCCGGGGCGCTGCCCCGCGCCCTGCTTAAGGTACCTTTTGGAAAAGGTACCTTAAGAATCTGCCAAAACTTCTCATGGAGAGGGCTTCTTGGCGGGGGCGATTGAGGATTTTCTTGCGCTCGTGCGCCGGGAGGTAGCCGCGCTTCGCACGGACACCGTGAGGCCGGGCGCGCTCTGGGGCTTGATTTGCGCGTGGACAAATTTACCCATATTAAAAAGTTTTGAAGGATTCTCAAGGAAACTTTTCCCAAAAGTTTCCTTGAGTTAAAAATAGACCGATCAAAAAGGGGAGAACGATGGAGAACATCATTCCGAACGCGCAGCGCGCGGAGGTGCTGACGCAGGCGCTGCAATATATAAGGCGGTACGCGGGCAAGGTCGTTGTCGTCAAGTACGGCGGCGGCGCGATGGTGAACGAGGAGCTGAAGCATCACGTGATGGAGGACATCGTTCTCCTTCATCTGATAGGCGTCAGGATCGTGCTCGTTCACGGCGGCGGGCCTGAGATCAACGAACTGATGAAAAAGCTCGGCAAGGTGCCCGCGTTCGTTGACGGTCTGCGCGTTACGGACGCGGAAACGATGGATATCGTTGAAATGGTGCTCGCCGGCAAGGTGAACAAGACGCTCGTCAACATGCTCGGCACGCTCGGCGGCACAGCCGTCGGAATTTCCGGTATGGACGGCGGGCTGATCGAGGCGAGCGTCAGGGATGAGAGGCTCGGTTTTGTCGGAAAGATCGAGCGCATAAACGAAGGCATTGTCACCGACCTGCTCGATCGGGGATATATCCCGGTCATCTCGACGGTCGGCTGCGACAAGAGTGGGCACACGTACAACGTCAACGGCGACACGGCGGCGGCGCGCATCGCGGCCGCGCTCGGCGCTGAAAGTCTCATCATGATGACGGATACTCCCGGCATCCTCCGCGACTGCGGTGACCAAAATTCGCTGATCCCCGCTCTTACCGTCGGCGAGGCGCGCGAGCTTATTGAGCAGGGGATCATCGCCGGCGGCATGATACCGAAGGTGGAGTGCTGCGTCGACGCGGCGGAACGCGGGATCAAAAACGTCGTCATTCTCGACGGACGAGTCCCGCATGCGATTCTGATGGAGCTTCTGACGGACGAGGGCGCGGGCACGCTCGTTCACGCGTGACATGAAAAATCCCGGCGGGGCGTCTTATGTCCCCGCCGCCATATTCGGAGGGTAAAAATGAGCATTCGCGAGCTTGACGAAAAATTTGTCGCCGGGACGTATAAGCGGTTCCCGGTCGAGACCGTGTCGGGACACGGGTCGATCGCCGTCGGCGCCGACGGCAGGGAATATATCGACATGGGCTCCGGCATCGGCGTCACGTCGTTCGGCATATCTGATGACGCGTGGGTCGCGGCGGTGACGCGTCAGCTTTCCCGCGTCCAGCACATGTCAAATCTCTACTATACCGAGCCGTGCGCCGAGCTTGCGCGGCGGCTTTCGGAGCGGACGGGAATGAAAAAGGTTTTCTTCGGCAATTCGGGCGCTGAGGCGAATGAGTGCGCGATAAAAGTCGCCCGCAAATACGCCGCGGAGCGCCACGGCGAGGACTGCTTCACGATCGTCACGCTGAAAAACAGCTTTCACGGCAGGACGCTGACGACGCTGGCGGCGACGGGGCAGGACAGTTTCCACAAGCTGTTCCGGCCGCTGACTCCCGGATTCTGCCATGTTTCGGCGGGAGACATCGGCGAGCTTTACGAGCTTTCAAAATCGGTGGCGATCGCGGGGATCATGATCGAATGCGTTCAGGGCGAGGGCGGCGTTGTCGCGCTTGACGCGGACTACATCCGCGCCGTCGCCGAGTTTGCCGCCGAGATCGACGCCGTTCTGATCGTTGACGAGGTCCAGACCGGCAACGGCAGGACGGGCGAGCTTTATTCATACATGCACTTCGGCATAAAGCCGGACGTTGTCACGACGGCGAAGGGGCTCGGCGGCGGGCTCCCGATCGGCGCCGCGATCCTCGGTGAGCGCGTCGCGGACGTGCTCGGTTACGGCGACCACGGCTCGACGTTCGGCGGGAATCCCGTCGCGTGCGCCGGTGCGATCTCGATAATTGACAGGATCGACGGCGCGCTTTTGGCAGACGTTCGCCGCAAGGGGGACTTTATCCGCGCCGAACTTGAAGGCGCGCCCGGCGTTGAGTCCGTGTCCGGGCTTGGGCTGATGCTCGGCATCAAAACGCGCCGTCCGGCGGCGGAGGTCGTCGGCGACTGCATTGAAAACGGCGTTCTGTGCCTGACGGCGAAGGACAAGGTCCGCCTTCTGCCCGCGCTCAACATCCCGGACGACGTGCTTTCCCGCGCCGTTTCCGTAATCAAGTCGGCATGCGCAAAAGCGGACTGAACAAAGGCGCGCGGGGTTGATGTGAGGTCGGCTTTCGCTTGTTGATGTGTGGGGCTGATGTCAAAGCGTTTTTTTGCGTGTTGATGCACCGTGGCTGATGGGAAAGCGGTTTTTGCGTGTTGATGTGCGAGAGTTGAAGAAAAATTGATTTTCGCTTGTTGATGTACGTGGCTGATGTGAAATCGGTTTTCACTTGTTGATGCGCGCAAGCTGATAGGCAAGCGGTTTTCCGCTCACTGCGAATGCGCGGGGTGTGAATTCCGCCGTCGAGCGTTGAGACTGAATAAAAAATTACAATAAATTGATTTGGTAGACATATTTATGGAACTGTATGGAAAGAGCTTTTTGAAAATAATGGATCTTTCGCCCGAGACGATAGATGAACTGCTCGCGCTTTCGGCGCGTTTCAAGGCGAAAAAGAAAAACGGCGTCCCGCACAGGCTTTGCGAGGGCAAAAACGTCGCGCTCATCTTTGAAAAGACGAGCACGCGGACGCGGTGCGCGTTTGAGGTTGCCGCGGCTGATCTCGGCATGCGGACGGTGTATCTTGACCCGTCCTGCTCGCAGATCGGCAAGAAGGAGAGCCTGAAGGACACGGCGCGCGTGCTCGGCAGGATGTTCGACGCGATAGAGTATCGCGGTTTCGGACAGGAAATCGTCGAGCAGCTTGCGGAATATTCGGGCGTTCCGGTCTACAACGGGCTTACAAACGAATCCCACCCGACGCAGATACTCGCCGATTTCCTCACGATAAAGGAGCATTTCGGCGCGCTCTCCGGCGTCAAGATGGTATATCTCGGCGACGCGAGGTATAATATGGGAAATTCGCTTCTGGCGGGGTGCGCTAAGATGGGGATGCACTTCGTCATTTCGTCGCCTAAGGAGTATTTCCCGGACGAAAAGCTTGTCGGTCGGTGCCGCGGTGTTGCGGAGAAGACGGGCGCTGTGATCGAATTTTGCGAGGACCCGCACGAGGCCGTGCGCGGCGCGGACATTGTTTACACGGACATGTGGGTGTCGATGGGCGAGCCCGACAAGATCTGGAGCCGCCGCATTTCCGATCTGATGCCGTATCAGGTCAACAAAAAATTGATGGCATCCGCCGGCGAGCAGGCGCGGTTCATGCACTGTCTGCCGTCCCTTCACGACCTCGGGACCGAGATCGGCAGGGGACTTTATGATCTGTTCGGTCATCCCGAACTTGAGGTCACGGACGAGGTTTTTGAAAGCAGCCAGTCGATCGTTTTCGACGAGGCGGAGAATCGCATGCACACGATCAAGGCGGTCATGGCGGCGACGCTGTGCCCGGAGGTTTGATTTAATTTGGGGAGCGTGATCAACGGCGCACATCGCCGGGCGGTCATGCTCCCTCGTTTTTTGCGGCGAGGCGCGCGCGTGCGGCAGATATAATAAACAGTTGACTTTTCGGCGATTTTAGTGTATCATAAATATGTGGGGACATCGGCCGCCCGGATCGGAGGGGAACGCAGATGAGGGAAAGTGAGCTTGAACGAAAAGAACGGGAACGCAGGGACGACCTCGCGAGGCTGCGCGGGCTTCGCCCTATCGACGACGACTTCATGAGGTGCATATTCCGCGACAACATCCCGCTCGCTCAATTTGTGCTTCGCATCATAACGGGCAAATACGACCTTGTGATAACGGGACTTGAGACGCAGAAGGACATGAAGCGCCTCGTCGGTGCGCGTTCGATCTGCCTTGACGCGTACGGTCACGATTCGGAAGGGCGAAAGTACGACCTTGAGATACAGCGTTCGGACTACGGCGCGGGGACGCGCCGTGCGAGATATCATTCGAGCGCGATGGACATTGAGAATCTCGACGCGGGTCAGGAATTTGACGAGCTGCCGGACACGTACACGATATTTATAACCGAGCATGATGTGTTCGGCCGCGGGGCGGCATTTTATCCGATCGAGCGCGTGAATTTAGTGACGAACGAGCCGTTTGGCGACGGGGAACATATTCTCTATGTGAACGGCGCGTACAGGGACGAATCCGACATCGGTAAGCTGATGCACGATTTTTCATGCTGCGACCCGGACGACATGAATTTCGATGTCATAAAGGATGCAACGAGATATTATAAGGAAAATGAGGAAGGAGTGGCGATCATGTGCAGAGCGTTTGAGGAAACGAGAAAAGAAGGCATAGCGATCGGTCTTGCGCAGGGACTTGAACAGGGGCGCGAGCAGGGACTCGCGCAAGGACGCGAGCAGGGACTTGCGCAGGGGCGCGAACAGGGACTTGCGCAGGGGCGCGAACAGGGACTTGCGCAGGGACGCGAACAGGGACTTGCACAGGGCGAGGAAAAAGAGCGTATCAAAAATATCAGACAGCTTATGAGGACACTGAATCTGACCGCAAAGCAGGCAATGGACGCGCTGATGATTCCGGTCGACCAGCAGGCAAAGTATATGGAGGAACTGAACTGATAAGGCGCGTTTGAAAAACGTGCGCCGCGGGGAGTGGCGATCATGTGCAGAGCGTTTGAAGAAACGAGAAAAGAAGGCATAGCGATCGGACTTGCGCAGGGACTTGAACAAGGTCTTTTGCAGGGACGCGAGCAGGGACTTGCGCAGGGACGTGAGCAGGGACTTGCGCAGGGAGAGGAAAAGGCGAGAAAAAATATGATAAATATTATCAGGCATTTGATGAAGTCGCAAAACCTCACGTCGGAAGCGGCGATGGATATGCTTGGTATTCCGACCGACCAGCAGGCAAAGTATATGGAGGAACTGAACTGATAAGGCGCGCTGGGAAAACGCGCGCCGCGGGGAGTGGCGATCATGTGCAGAGCGTTTGAAGAAACGAGAAAAGAAGGTATAGCGATCGGTCTTGCGCAGGGACTTGAACAGGGACTTGCGCAGGGTGAGGAAAAGGCGAGAAAAAATATGATAAACATTATTAGGCATTTGATGAAGTCGCAAAACCTCACGTCTGAAGCGGTGATGGATATGCTTGGTATTCCGACCGACCAGCAGATGAAGTATATGGAGGAGCTGAACTGACGGGTCAAATGCTGGCTGCTAAAATCTATAAAAATAAAAAAACTAAAGCGTCTGTTTTACGGCAGGCGCTTTCGTTATATGCAAATGAATGTGAAGTTTGTAAGATGCTCAGGTATCGCGCTGGATGATTCGTGCCGCAGATGCTTTTTCAGACGGCGCGCGGGAGACGACGAGGCAGAAAAACGGCACAGTCAGCCCGAACGTAGCGATGGGGAGATGGTGAGGCAGAAATCTGAAACGCGGGAGACGGTGAGGCGAGAAATCGCTCAGCCGATTCGTTGAACTGAGGCGACTGGCGCGACGGGAAACCGCAAAGCCGATTCGTGACGATGGCACAGGCAAAAACGCGCGCGGTCAATCTGGGATGATGGTGTGGGTGGCGGGGTCGGGGACTGTTTTTATGTCGTATGGTGTCGTCTGGTAGACGAAATAGTTGAGCCAGTTTGAAAATAAGAGATTTGCCGAGGAGCGCCACGTTACGATGGGAGGGCGCGATTCGTCGCCGCCGGGATAGTAATTTTCCGGCGGCTCGATCTTTTTTCCGGCGGCTTTGTCGCGCAGATATTCGCGCTCAAGCGTGTCGGCGTCGTATTCGGAATGTCCGGTTATATAGATTTGCCGCCCGTGCTCGGCGATGACGGCATAAACGCCCGCCTGTTCGGATGAGGCGAGAATTTTCAGCTCGGGGCGCGCTTCGATATCGGCGCGGCGGACTGTCGTGTGGCGCGAATGGGGCGCGTAAAACACGTCGTCGAACCCGCGGAACAGGATCGAACGCTTGTATTCGACGGTGTGCGGGAAGACGCCGAACAGCTTCTTGTCGAGCGGATATTTTTTTATCCCATAGTGATAGTAGAGCGCCGCCTGCGCGCCCCAGCAAATGTGCAGCGTGCTCGTCACGTGCGTCTTCGACCACTCCATGATCCGGCAGAGCTCGTCCCAGTATTCGACTTCCTCAAACGCAAGATGCTCGACGGGCGCGCCGGTGATGACAAGTCCGTCAAACGTCCGTTCGCGGACATCGTCGAACGTCTTATAAAACGCGAGCATATGATCCTCGGACGTGTTTTTCGCCCGGTGCGTCGCCGTCATGAGCAGTTCGCACTGCACCTGGAGCGGCGTGTTGCCGAGCAGGCGCGCGAGCTGCGTCTCCGTGACGATTTTTGTCGGCATGAGGTTGAGTATCGCGATCTCAAGCGGGCGGATGTCCTGCCTGACGGCGCGGTCCTCCGTTATGACAAATATGTTTTCGTCCCGCAGCGTTTTCGTTGCCGGGAGCTCGTTCGGTATTCGTATCGGCAAGGTTTATCACCCCGTTTCGTTGGTGTCGCAACTATTTTATCATATCGCGCGCGCCAAATCAAGCGAACGGGTGAAATTGTTCCGCCGCGAGGGCGGCGCGCGTGAGATGGGCACGGCGGAGGCGGGGATGGGAGAGGGAAAAGGCGGGAGATGGGGAGGCGCTGGCGAGGGAAAGCGGCGGTGGGGAGGCGCGGCGATGGAAAGCGGCGGAGGGGTGGAAAGGCGCGGGCGAAGGGAAAACGGTGGAAGTTTGGAAAGGCATAAGCGGATAAGGCTGCGTAAGATGCTGAGAGAAACGCAAGCGAAGAAAGCAGCGAGAGATTGGGGAAGGCGCGGGCAGAGGAAGATGATGGAGAGGGGAAGGCGTAGGAGAAGGGAAACGGCTTGGAACGGGGATATTTTCCCGCGGTTTCGCCGACGGCGGCGAGGGGGTGATGTTGGTCGGGGGGCGATCTGCTGCGAAAAACTTACAGCGAGGTCGGCGTTCCGTTGCAGTCGGGGACAGCGTTCACGTTGCTGCCGGGGCGGCGTTTCTGTCGGGGGATGGGTGGGCAGATTTGCGGGTGTGAGGTCGGCTGGCTTGTTTGCGGGCGGCGCTGCGGTAAGGGGAAATAAGGCAATTGTCGATGATGCTTATGCAGATGTCGAAGACTGATTTTTCGCGGCGGGGCGGCTTTTTCGGAGCCGTGCTGCCGCTTATTTCAAAAAAAGGCCAAAATCCGATTGACAACGCCGAGAGTATATGGTATACTGTTCTATCAGATAAAACGATCTTTAAACCGGTGCGGAGATATCGGCAAGATCATGCGGCGCAGACCTTCGGGTCGGGCGCGTCCTTTTCCCCGCGCCGCGGGGTTTTTTGGTGTACCATGGATATAGCGATCTTCAGACATGAAAAATATTCCGACTTCACTCCGGCGCCCGACGGGGAGCTTTTGAAGTTCATACGTTTTATTGACGGTCACGAATATATTGTTTTTCCCGGCTTTTGTGATGTGCATGTGCATCTCCGCGAGCCGGGTTTTTCTTATAAGGAGACGATAAAATCGGGCACGCTCGCGGCGGCGCACGGCGGTTTTACCGCCGTCTGCGCGATGCCGAATCTCTCCCCCGTGCCTGATTCGGCTGAAAATCTCGCCCCGGAGCTTTCGGCGATCCGCCGCGACGCGGCGGTCAGCGTTTACCCCTACGGTTCGATAACCGTCGGCGAGCGCGGAGACGCGCTTTCCGACATGGACGCGCTCGCGCCGGACGTTGTCGCATTTTCGGATGACGGGCACGGCGTTCAGTCCGGCGAAATTATGCTGGCGGCGATGGAAAAGGCGGCGGGGCTTCACAAAATCATCGCCGCGCACTGCGAGGTCAACTCCCTGCTTCACGGCGGATACATTCACGACGGCGAGTACGCGCGCGCGCACGGACACCGGGGGATATCCTCCGAGAGCGAGTGGCGCGAGGTCGAGCGCGACATCGCCCTCTCCGAGCGCACCGGGTGCGCGCTTCACATCTGCCACATATCGACAAAAGAGAGCACCTCGCTCATACGCGAGGCGAAGCGGCGCGGCGTCGACGTGACGTGCGAGACGGCGCCGCACTATCTTCTGCTCGACGAGGGCGACCTCTTTGAGGACGGCAGATTCCGCATGAACCCTCCGCTCCGCTCGCGCGAGGACAGAGAGGCGCTGATCGCCGGCGTCGTTGACGGGACCATTGACATGATAGCGACCGACCACGCGCCGCACAGCGCGGATGAAAAATCGCGCGGACTTTCGGGCAGCGCGTTCGGCGTTGTCGGGCTTGAGACATCGTTTGCCGCCTGCTATACGGCGCTCGTGAAAACGGGCGTCATCACGCTCGCGCGGCTCGTCGAGCTTATGGCGGTGTCGCCGCGCATACGCTTCGGCATACCGTACTGCCCGGACGAATATACGGCCTTCGACCTTTCGGACGAGCGCGCCGTTGACGAACGCGAATTTCTGTCCCTCGGGCGGTCGACGCCGTTTTCGGGGCGGCGGTTTTTCGGCAGGTGCGTGCTGACCGCGCGCGGCGGGCGAGCTGTTTACAAAGAAATTACATAAAATGACATAAAGCCAAAAGGAGACACAAGGGAAAATGGCAAAGCGAACGGACATCAAAAAGGTGCTTATCATCGGCTCGGGACCTATCGTCATCGGGCAGGCGGCAGAATTTGATTACGCGGGGACGCAGGCGTGCCTCGCGCTTAAGGAAGAAGGTTATGAGGTTATCCTTGTAAATTCCAATCCGGCGACGATTATGACGGACACGACGATCGCGGACAAGGTATACATGGAGCCGCTGACGCTCGAATTTGTGGCGCGCATCCTGCGCTACGAGCGTCCGGACGCGATCGTTCCCGGCATCGGCGGGCAGACGGGGCTCAATCTCGCCGTCCAGCTCGATAAGAAGGGCGTCCTCAAGGAATGCGGCGTTGAACTTCTTGGCACGCCGCGCGAGTCTATCGAGCGTGCGGAGGACCGTGAGCTCTTCAAGGAGATGTGCGAGTCCATCGGCGAGCCTGTAATCCCGTCGGAGATCACGTACAGCGTCGAGGAGGCGAAGCGCGCCGCGCTCGACATCGGCTATCCGGTCGTTCTCCGTCCGGCGTTCACGCTCGGCGGCACGGGCGGCGGCTTTGCAAACGACGAGGCGGAGCTCGTCGACATCGCGACGAACGCGTTCCGGCTCTCGCCCGTTCATCAGGTGCTCGTTGAGAAGTCGGTCAAGGGGTACAAGGAGATCGAATTTGAGGTCATGCGCGACTCGAACGATCACTGCATCACGATCTGCGGCATGGAAAACGTTGACCCCGTCGGCGTTCACACCGGCGACTCCATAGTTGTCGCGCCGATCCTCTCCCTGAACGATCACGATCTGAAAATGCTCAACGATTCCGCCATCAAGATAATCCGCGAGCTGAAGATCCACGGCGGCTGCAACGTTCAGTTTGCGCTTCACCCGGAGACGAGCGAATATTTCCTGATCGAGGTCAACCCGCGCGTGTCGCGTTCGTCGGCGCTTGCCTCCAAGGCGAGCGGCTATCCGATCGCCCGCGTGACCGCGAAGATCGCGCTCGGCATGGCGCTCGAAGACATCCCCGTTGCCGGCGGGACGGCGGCGATCGAGCCGTCGCTCGACTACATTGTGGCGAAGTTCCCGCGCTTCCCGTTTGACAAATTCGCGGAAGCGCCGAACACGCTCGGCACTCAGATGAAGGCGACGGGCGAGGTCATGGGCATCGGCTCGACGCTCGAGGAATGCTTCCTCAAGTCCGTCCGCTCGCTCGAAACGGGCGTCTGCCATCTCCATCTCCCTAAATTTGACGATATGGCGACGGACGATATAATGGAATACATCTCCGAGTTCCGCGACGACAACATCTTTGCCGTCACCGAGCTTTTACGGCGCGGCGTATCCGTTTCGGAGCTTCACCGCAAGACGATGATAACGGAGCTGTTCCTCGACTCGATCAAAAAAATTGTCGACATGGAATCGCGTCTCGCCGCCTCCCGCGGCGACATCGGCGTTCTCGCCGAATCAAAAAAGCTCGGCTTTTCGGACGCGTTCATCGCAAAGCTCTGGGCGACACCGGAGGTCGAAATATACAAGACGCGCCGCGAGCACGGCATTGTTCCCATATTCCGCATGGTGGACACGCTCCACACGGGCAAATACATCGCCTACCTCTATTCGTCCTACACGGGCGAAAACGAATCCCGCCTGACGAACAAGCCGAAGATCGTCGTTCTCGGCGCGGGTCCCATCAGGATCGGGCAGGGCGTCGAATTTGACTATTCGACCGTTCACGCGGTCCAGACCATCAAGCGCGCGGGTTACGAGGCGATCATAATAAACAACAACCCCGAGACGGTATCCACCGATTACACGACCGGCGACAAGCTGTATTTTGAGCCGCTGACGCCGGAGGATGTGATGGCGATAATCGATTTTGAGTCGCCGGACGGCGTAATTGCGTCTCTCGGCGGGCAGACGGCGATCAATCTTGCGGCGCCGCTTGCGTCGCGCGGTGTAAAGATAATCGGCACAGACTGTGACGCGATCGAGCGCGCCGAGAACCGTGACGCGTTCGAGCACGTTTTATACAAGCTCGGCATTCCCCAGCCGAAGGGGACGGCGGTGACGAACATCGAGGACGGCGTTCGCGCGGCGAACGAGATCGGGTATCCGGTTCTTGTCCGTCCGAGCTTCGTTCTCGGCGGTCGTGCGATGCAGATCGTTGCGACGGAGGAATCCCTGCGGCACTATCTCAAGACGGCGGTCGAGATCGACGTTGACAAGCCCGTTCTCGTTGACAAGTACATCAAGGGGCGCGAGCTCGAAGTTGACGCGATCTGCGACGGGCGGGACGTATTTGTTCCGGGCATCATGGAGCTTGTCGAGCGGACGGGCGTTCATTCGGGCGACTCTATCTCCGTTTATCCGACGTTCAGCGTTTCCGACCGCGTGAAGGGGACTATTCTGACATACGCGAAAAAGCTTGGGCTCGGCATCGGCATAGTTGGCATATACAACATTCAGTTTATCGTTGACAAAAATGATAAGGTTTACATAATCGAGGTTAATCCGCGTTCGTCGCGCACGGTACCGTTCCTGTCGAAGTCGACGGGGTACAGTCTTGCGGACATTGCGACGGAGGTAATTCTCGGCAAGTCGCTCAAGGAGCTCGGCATATTCGATCTTTATCCGCCGGAAAAGGATCGGTACTACGTGAAGGTTCCGGTCTTCTCGTTCAACAAGATAAAGGGGCTTGACGCGTATCTTTCGCCCGAAATGAAGTCGACGGGTGAGACGATCGGGTACGACAAAAAGCTGCACCGCGCGATGTACAAGGCGATGATCGCCTCCGGCATGACGCTCCAGAATTACGGCACCGTCCTCGTGACGCTCGCCGACGAGGACAAGGAAGAGGCGCTGCCGCTCGTGAGGCGCTTCTACGACATGGGCTTCAACATCGAGGCGACGGCGGGTACCGCCGCATTCCTCAAGTCGCACGGCATCCGCACCAGAGTCCGCGGCAAGATCTCCGAAGGCAGCACCGAAATTCTCGATTCGATCCGCTCCGGCTACGTGAGCTACGTCATAAACACGCGCTCCATCGTCTCCGGCGTCCATCTCGATGACGGCATCGCCATCCGCCGCTGCGCTACCGAAAATAATGTCACCATCTTTACCTCCCTCGACACCGTCCGCGTCCTGCTCGACGTTCTCGAGGAAACCACACTGACGATCTCCACGATTGATGCGGAGTGAGGTTTTTACTTAGGGGGGATTTTGGGAAAATCCCCCCTAAGAACCCCCAAAACTCTTTATGACATTTCTGGTCTGCGGCGGCGAGGGTGCGCCGGGGGCTTGTGTGCCGGGAGGTAGCCGCGCTTCGCACGGACACCGTGAGGCGCGGGGTCGGGGCGCTGCCCCGGAGCCCCGATCGGAGGAACCTTTTGGGAAAAGGTTCCCCGATACCCCTCTAAAACTCTTTATGGCTCTTTGGTCTGCGGCGGCGTGAGTGTGCTGGGCGTTTATGTGCCGGGAGGCAGCCGCGCTTCGCGCGGACACCGTGAGGCGCAGATTCGGGGCGCTGCCCCGGAGCCCCGATCGGAGAACCTTTTGGGAAAAGGTTCCCCGATGCCCCTCTAAAACTTTTCTGATTTCTTTGTGCAATTCAATTTACAAGGATGATATTATATGGTCGAGACTATTTATACCGTGGCTGAGAATGAGAGGATCGCGCGGGACGTTTATAAAATGCGGCTCTGCGGCGATGTCTCCATGCTTACGGCTCCGGGGATGTTTATAAATATCGCGCTTCCGGGGCGTTACCTGCGCCGGCCGATATCCGTTCACGACGTTGACGCGGACGGCGGGTGGCTGTCCATCGTTTATAAGGTCGTCGGCGCGGGGACTGATGACATGTCGCGCATGACGGCGGGGACCAAACTCGACGTTCTCTCCGGGCTCGGAAACGGGTTCGACACGTCAAAGTCGGGCGAACGTCCGCTTCTGCTCGGCGGCGGGCTCGGCACGGCTCCGCTTTATATGCTCGCGAAAAAGCTGCTCGGCGAGGGCAGGCGCGTCAGCGCCGTTCTCGGCTTCGCTTCGGCGGATGATGTTTTCGGGGCGGATGAACTCACCTCGCTCGGCGTCTCCGTCGCCGTGGCGACGGTTGACGGCAGCGCCGGCGTCCGCGGATTTGTGACGGACGCGATGCCTGAGGCGGGCGGCTACACGTTCACGTATTCGTGCGGGCCGACCCCGATGATGAAGGCGGTCTATGGTCGCGCCGCGACGGGGGGAGAATACAGCTTTGAGGCGCGGATGGGGTGCGGCTTCGGCGCGTGCCTCGGGTGCAGCGTCAAAACCGTCGGCGGTTCAAAGCGCGTCTGCCGCGACGGCCCCGTTCTCGAAAAGGAGGAGATCGTATGGGACGACTGACCGTTGAGCTTTGCGGGATCGAACTTGACAATCCGATCATTCCGGCGTCCGGGACGTTCGGATTCGGGTACGAGTTCGCGGAGTATTACGACATAAACATTCTCGGGACGTTCTCGTTCAAGGGGACGACGAAGGAGCCGCGCTTCGGCAATCCGCAGCCGCGCATCGCCGAATGTCCCGCCGGTATGATAAATTCGGTCGGACTTCAAAATCCCGGCGTCCATGAAGTCATCGCGCGCGAGCTTCCGCGCATGGCGGAGGTGTTCCACAAGCCCGTGATGGCAAACGTCGGCGGGTTTTCCGCCGCGGAATACGCGTACACCGTTTCACTTCTCGATCCGCTCTCTTGCATCGGCTGGTTCGAGATCAACATAAGCTGCCCGAACGTTCACGCGGGCGGCGCCGTCACGGGGTCCGACTGCCGCGCGACGGGCGAGGTCGTCCGCGCCGTCCGCGCGGTGACGAAAAAGCCCGTGATCGTGAAACTGTCGCCGAACGTGACCGACATTGCCGAGATCGCGCGCGCTGCCGAGGACGCGGGCGCGGACGGAATTTCCCTGATCAACACGCTGCTCGGCATGCGGTTCGATCTGCGCCGGAAAAAGCCCGTGATCGCCAACGTTATGGGCGGGCTTTCGGGTCCCGCCGTCTTCCCAGTGGCGCTTCGGTGCGTCTATCAGGTGTCGCACGCGGTGAAGCTGCCCATCGTCGGGATGGGGGGCGTCTCGTCGGCGGAGGACGTTATCGAAATGATGCTTGCCGGGGCGACCGCCGTCGGCGTCGGCGCGGCGAATCTGCGCGACCCGTACGCGTGCCGCGACATCATCACGGCGCTTCCGGACGCGCTTGACAAATACGGTATCAAAAATATAAAAGATATAATCGGAGGTATGTGATTTTATGGGACGTGACGTTATTGTGGCGTGTGACTTTTCGTCGGCTGAGGCGACGCTGTCTTTTCTCGACAAATTCAAAGGCAGAAAGCCGTTCTGCAAGATCGGGATGGAGCTTTATTACGCGGAGGGTCCGGAGATCGTCCGGCAGATAAAGGCGCGGGGACATAAAATTTTCCTCGACCTGAAGCTTCACGACATACCGAACACGGTCAAAAAGGCGATGGCGGTGCTCTCACGGCTCGATGTCGACATCTGCAATCTGCACGCGGCGGGCACGTCCGCGATGATGCGGGCGGCGCTTGAGGGTTTGACTCGCCCGGACGGCACGCGGCCGCTTCTGATCGCGGTGACGCAGCTCACCTCTACCGATCAGGAATCTATGGAACGCGACCTTCTGATAAAGGAGCCGATCGACAAAGTTGTCATGCACTACGCGGAGTGCGCGAAGCTCGCGGGGCTCGACGGCGTTGTGTGCTCGCCGCTTGAGGCCGCCGTCGTTCACGAGCGGTGCGGGCGCGAGTTTCTGACCGTGACGCCGGGCGTCCGCTTCGCGGACGGTGACGCGGGGGATCAGAGGCGCGTCATGACGCCTGCGGAGGCAAAGCGCGTCGGTTCCGATTACATTGTCGTCGGCAGACCTATCACGGCGGCGGCCGATCCGGTCGCGGCATACGAGCGCTGCTGCGAGGAATTCATCGGCTGAGGCTATAGGGGAGAGGGATATTACATAAAATGGAAAGCTACAAGAGAGAGTTCATACAATTTTTAGAGAGCGCGGGCGTGCTCAGATTCGGCGATTTCACGGCGAAGAGCGGGCGGAAGATACCGTATTTCATCAACGCCGGGGACATCAAGACGGGCGCGCAGATCAGGCGGCTCGGCGAATTTTACGCCGAGGCGTACATGGAAAAGCTCGGGGCGCGGCGCGCGTGCCTTTACGGACCCGCATACAAGGGCATCCCGCTCGCAGTCTCCGCGTCGGCGGCGCTCGCGGGGCGCGGGCTCGATCTGCCGTTCTTCTTCAACCGCAAGGAGGAGAAGGACCACGGCGAGGGCGGCATTTTTGTCGGCTACAAGCCGAAGGCGGGTGAGGAAGTCGTCATAATCGAGGACGTTATCACGGCGGGGACCGCGATACGCGAGAGCATGGAGAATCTTTCGGCGCTCGAAGGCGTCCGCGTCGCAGCCGTGTTCGTCATGGTAGACAGGAAGGAAAAGGGGCGCGGCGAGCGCTCCGCGATGGCGGAGGTCGGGGACGAATTCGGGTTCCCGGTTTATTCCGTCGTCGACGTTTATGACATCATCGAGTACCTTGAAGAGAAGCCGGAGAACGCGGAAAACGTCCGGCGGATAAGGGACTATCTCGCCGTCTACGGCGCCGCTTTATAACGCCGCCAAAAGCTTTAAAGGAGGTTATGTGATATGGAAATGAGTGAGCTTATCGCGAAGGATCTTTTGCGGATCGGGGCTGTATTCATCAGACCCGACGAGCCGTTTGTCTGGGCGAGCGGGATCGTCAGCCCCGTTTACTGCGACAACAGGCTTACGCTTTCGGATACGGAGGTTCGCGGGCACGTTGAGTGCGCGATCGCGGACGCGGTGCGCGAGCATTATCCGGACGCGGAGATTTTGATGGGCACGTCTACGGCGGGCATCGCGCACGCCGCGATCGCGGCGCATCTGCTCGGACTTCCGATGGGATACGTGCGCCCGGAGAACAACGACCACGGGCGGAAAAATCAGATTGAGGGCAAGCTTTCGGCAGGTGAGCGCGTCGTCGTCATCGAGGATCTGATCTCGACGGCGGGCAGCGTCATCGACGTTGTGCGCGCGCTGCGCCGCGCGGAGGCGGACGTGCTCGGCATCGTTTCGATATTCACGTACGGCATGCGCCTCAGCGTTCAGCGCCTCGCGGCGGCGAACGTCAAGAACGTTTCGCTGACCGATTTTGACATCGTCTCGCGTGTCGCCGCCGAGGACGGCTACATCTCGCCAGACGCGATCGAACGCCTGAAGAAATTCCGCGACAACCCGACGGACGACTCATGGATGGGAGGCAGGCGGTGAGAAGCCTCATTGACATACTCGACCTGTCGACCGACGAGCTTGACGCGCTCATAAATACGGCGCTTGACATAATCGCCGACCCCGACAAATACGCGGACGCGTGCCGCAGAAAAAAGCTGGCGACGCTGTTTTTCGAGCCGTCGACGCGGACGCGGATGAGCTTTGAGGCGGCGATGTACGAGCTTGGCGGTCACGTCATTTCGATGACGGACGCGGCAACGTCGTCGGCGTCGAAGGGGGAGAGCGTCGCCGACACGGCGAGGATCGTTTCGTGTTACGCGGACATAATCGCGATGCGGCACCCGAAGGAGGGCGCGGCGTTCGTCGCGGCGCAGAACGCGTCCGTCCCCGTCATCAACGCGGGCGACGGCGGGCATTGCCATCCGACGCAGACGCTCGCGGACCTATTGACGATACGCCGCGAGATCGGGCGGTTTTCCGACATGACGGTCGGGCTCTGCGGGGATTTGAAGTTCGGGAGAACGGTGCATTCGCTGATCCTTGCGATGTCGAGGTATACGGGGATCAAATTCGTCCTCATCTCGCCCGACGAGCTGCGGCTGCCCGATTACGTCCGCGAGGACGCGCTCTGCCGCGGCAGCGCGGAATTTTACGAGACATCGAGCCTTGAAGAGACGCTGCCGGAGCTTGACGTGCTCTACATGACGCGCGTTCAGCGCGAGCGGTTCTTCAACGAGGAGGACTACGTGCGCCTGAAGGACAGCTACGTTCTGACGCGGGACAAGCTGCGCGCGGCAAAGCGCGACATGCGCGTGCTTCATCCTTTGCCGCGCGTCAACGAGATCAGCGTCGACGTGGACGGCGACCCGCGCGCCGCGTATTTCAGGCAGGCGGCGAACGGCAAATACATGAGAATGGCGCTGATACTCATGCTGCTCGGTATAAAAGTCTGATTTTCGCGAAAGGGAAGGACAAATGAACATAGATTCGATCGAGAACGGCACGGTCATTGACCACATAAGCGCGGGGCGCGGGCTCAAGCTTTATGAGCTTTTAGGGCTTTCGACGGTCGAGGCGCCCGTCGCCATCATGCTCGGCGTTTCGAGCCGGAAGCTCGGGCGGAAGGACATAATCAAGATAGACGCGCCCGTGCCCGTCGACACGGACGTGATCGGATTTTTCGATCCCGGCGCGACCGTCAACGTCATCCGCGACGGGGTGCTCGTCGAAAAGCGGACGATCGGCATGCCGGAGCGGCTCGTCAACGTCATCAGATGCGAGAATCCGCGCTGCATCACGTCATGCGAGCAGGAGCTCGACCACGTTTTCCGTCTGACCGAGCGCGGCGAGTACCGCTGCGTCTACTGCGACACGAAGGCGAAAATAAGGTGAC
>CANRIL010000002.1 GCA_947630625.1 uncultured Clostridia bacterium | reverse complement strand
GAGCGACCGCCTCCTAAGCGGTAGGTCGGGTGTTCGAGTCACCTCGCGGACGGAATATATTATTGACGACCCCGCCGAGAAATCGGCGGGGTCTGTCATTGATGACGGAACATAGCGCCGGGCACGCGAAAAAACGCTTGACAGCGCGGCGGTCGTATGATATAATTTCGGCTGTAACATAAACCGTAAAATTTATTTGCAAAGGAGGAAGATGACATGAAAAATCTATACTGTTCATTGGGCTTTGCGCGTATTTCCTCCTGCTCGGAGATATAATAAGCAGAAATTAATTAGGCTTTGGCACGTCCGGTGACCCCGGGCGTGCTTTTTTTGCGGCTTTGACGCCCTTTAAACGAAAAAACTCCGAACGAAAGCTGATTTTGGGGATGTACCTGAATTTTTTCCAAAAACCGAACGGAAAACAAGAGTTAAAACATAATATAGACAAAGGGATGTGAGAAGTCATGTCTGAGCTCAGAGCAGAAAAGGTATTTGCAGGAAAGGAAGTGACATTACATGATGAACAGTGACAAAATTCGGGGAAGCGGATCTACTTCAAGCGGCGCGGCAAACGTGGCACGGACGAAGGTAAAGATACCGGGCAAAAACAGGGATGTAAAGTCGGCGGTGCTGATGCGCATTTTCGGGAAGATGCTGTTTATTTTCGGCTGGTGCGCCGTCGTGACGATGGCGGCGTATATCACGGACTATATCGGCGACCCGATCGGGATGGCGTTTGTGGAGCTTTTGTGGGTGTTCCCGATCTGGAAAACGAAGATATGGCGTCTTTTCACGACCGAACGCGCCTATGAGGGCGTTGTCACCGGAGTTGTCCATGACAACAACGTCGAGTCAAAAAGGCTGGGTCTGCCCGTTATGGCGAATATCCGCCGTCAGACGGTCACGGTAAAGAAGGACGGAGGCGGCGTAACGGTCGTAAAATATGTCGACAGCGAGGACGGCGATCGTATAGAATACGAGGTCGGCGACCGCGTGCGTCATTATTTCGGCACAAAATATCTGCAAAAGGTCGGGACTGAGGACAATATCTGTGTCCTCTGCGGCACGATGTGCAGGGAAGACGAGCACGTCTGCGGTGTCTGCGGCAAGTCGATAATCGAAAACGGATAAAGACTATGATGAGCGGTCAGGCAAACCGTATTGAATTAGCGGACTGGCAAAAAATCGACCGCATATGCAGACAAAACGCCGTGACAGCGGCGAGCTTAACCCGCGGTTGAATCTCGCTCGCCGAAGAAGTTATTGTATATTTCCCTTTGCGCTGGTAAAATATTTACCGGTCGGCGGAAGGAAAAAAACGCGCGGGCAGGCGTGCGGATCGGATCGGCAAAAGGGAGAGGCGGCGGACATAACCGACATTTTTACCCCGCGGCGCGGGGAGAGAGGAAAAGAAGAATGGATTATAAAGGACTGATAAAATATTTTAAGCCTAAAAACATGATCCCGCAGACGGTCGGGATCGCAATAATCGTATTCGGCGTCCTTGTGGCGATCTTATACTGGGCTTATTTCGGCGTGCCGATAATACTTGTCGGCGCCTGTATCGTGCTGTTCACGCGCGATTCGCGCATATCGGACGACGAGGTAGACAGCACCGCGGCGGCGGTGATAAAGGACCTCGACGAGCGCGCAAGGGAGGACATCGGCACACGGGAGCGCGTGCTCCGCGCGTTTATGCCGGAGGTCTTCACGGGATACGATTACAGCGCCTCGGCGGAAAGCCTGCTTGTCGCGCGGGGCAAAGACACAAAGCTGCGCTCGAATATGTACGCGGCGGCAGAGCTCATCTTCACGGAAGAGGGACTGCACGCGTATATGTACCGGTTCTGCCTGACTGAGCCGAAGGAGGACAGCCGCCGCATTTTACTTAAGTATGACGAGCTCGGCGGCGCGTCCGTCAGCACGAGAAACGAGCGGTTCACGATCTGCAACGTCTCCGGTGATAGTAGCGTTGAACGCGAGGTCGGCACGCTCGAAATCAAAAACACCTCCGGCGAGGTGGTCATGGCGATTCCCGTTGACGCGGGCGCGGACGTAGACCGCGCGGTCGAAACGATAAACCGTCTGGCGGAATCAAAAAAGAATAAATAAAAAATGTCGGGGCAGTTAGTTGGCTGCCGGTCTGGGCAGCCTTTCGGCTGCCCAGACGACTTTATGGCTGCGCGGAACATATATAATAAAGGAAGAATTTGTCGTCAGAGCACGGGAGGATAAGAAAGCAGGCAAAATTTAAATTTATGTGCCGATTATAGGAATCGCGGCGAAAGCGGTTTTTTGCGCTGTCCGGCAAGAAACCGGACGCAAAGCCGTTTATTGGCGGGCGCGGAAGTATTTTTTGCCCGCGCCGGTCGGCCCCTTGGCATTTGGATAAAGATGTGAAAATTAATTTTATATATTATGTTGACATAAGGGCGCGGCGGTGTTACAATTAAACAAATTCAAAAACATTGTGGGGGTCAAAAATGAGAAAACACAAGAATCTTCTTCGCTTATCTGCTGTTCTCCTTGTGGTAATTCAGCTGGCCGTTCTTTTGCCCACGACTGCGCTCTTCCATGCGGAAGCCGCGTCTCCGGCAAAGAATCAGAACAGCGAAGAATACCTGATGAGGGCGCGGGAGTTCTTTGACAAGTATTTATACAAGATGTCAGAAAAAGAGGAAGACCCGAATGAGGTCATCCGCGTTCTTGTCGAGACGGATGAAAAGTCAGCCGCCGAGGCGTCGGGCGAGGTGGAGTACACCGACGACGTGAAGGCAGCCGAGGAGCACGCGCTCGACGCTCAGCTCGACCTGATCAAAAAGGTCGAGGCGCTGACCGGAACGAAGGTCATCAACCGCACCGCATATCTTGTGAACGGCTTCTCGATCGAGATGAAGCGCTCCATGATGGACACGGTCGCAAAGCTTGACGGCGTCAAGGCCGTTCACCCGGTCACGACTTTCAGAAAGAACATGGACGAAGCCGTAAATCTCACGTCCGTGTCTGAAATGTGGGAAGCCGAAAACGGCGGTTACACGGGCGAGGGCATTGTAATTGCCGTCGTCGACAGCGGCGTCAACTACACGCACCCCGACATGCAGCTTGACGAAGGTGCGGCGGTGAAGTTCACCGAGGCCGAGATGGAGGAAAAGATCGCCGAGCTCGGCTACGGCGCTTTCTATACTGACAAGGTCCCGTTCGGATATTCCTACGGCGGGAAGTCTGACAACGATGTAAACAATGATTACGAGAGCCACGGCCTGCACGTTTCCGGCATTGCCGCCGCGAACGGCGAGATAAAGGGCGTCGCGCCGAACGCACAGCTCTTTGCGATGCAGGTCTTCACCGATCAGAATACGGCTTACACGGATGACATCATCCGCGCCGTCGAGGATTCGGTAAAGCTCGGCGCCGACGTTATCAACCTGAGCCTTGGCTCCGGCGCGGGCTTCTACAGCGACGTTGAATATCTGCGCCGCGCGCTGTCGTATGCCGAGGAAAACAACGTCATCTGCTGCGTCGCGGCAGGAAACGACGGCGTTGCGTCCTCGCTTTACGGTGAGGCGACAAACGAATGGGGCGTCGTAGATACGAGCGCGGTGTCTTCACCGGCATCTTTCCCGGGCGCGCTTTCCGTTTCGTCGTTTGACAATATTTACGTTACCGTTCCCGTCATCGACATATATGCCGACGGCGAGCTCGTATGCGAAGGCCATCACGCCGTCAATTTCGCGCCTTACGAATATCCGAGCTGGGATTATATTTACGATCTGCCGATCATCGATTGCGACGGCGGAACGGCTGAGGAATTCGACGAGATCACGGGCGCCGACGATTTCTATGATAAAACGGCTGACGGCGAATACATAGCGCTCATAACGCGCGACCAGACGACGTTTGCGGAAAAGATCATGAACGCGTATTACGGATACGCTTCCGCCGTCATCATATATAATAATGAGGAGACGGACGAGGTGCCGAGCGGCATCGCTTCGAGCAGCGCGGGCGACTACATGGATTACATGCCCTCGATGTTCGTCAGCGGCAACCTCGGCGCTGAGCTGAAAGCTCTCGCGGCTGAGGGCGCGCTCTTCTCCTTTGAAGGATTTTACGAGGCTCGCTCCTATCTCTCGAAAGCTCCCGGAATGTCGAGCTTTACGTCGTGGGGTCCTACGCCGACGCTCGATATAAAGCCGGAGATCACGGCTCCCGGCGGGTCGATCATGTCAACGTCGTACGGCGACGGATATGAATACATGAGCGGCACGTCTATGGCGACGCCGTACGTTTCGGGCGCGTCCGCGCTCGTTATCGAGGCCGTAAAGAAGGCGGTCGACTCGGGCGAGCTGACTCTGCCCGACGGCATGAACCTTTCCGAGTTCGTCAAGCGCACGATGATGAACACGGCAGACCCGCTTTATGACGGGGACAAGATCTTCTCGGTGCGTCGTCAGGGCGCGGGCATGGTGGACCCGCTCGGAGCGGCAAACAACCGCGTCATCGTTACATATAACGGAGAAGCTGCCGCGGCGCTTCACGAGGTCGGGGAGACGACCGAGTTCGTCCTGACGCTCACCAACTGCGGGGATGAGGAAGCCGTCTACACGCTTCCGTCAAAGGCTCCCGTTTATACAGATTATACCGATCCTGAAACGAGCGAATACTGCGTTGTCGCAGCGGACGCCGAGATCACGTTTGACCGCGGTGAGGTCAGAGTCCCCGCAGGTGAAAGCGTTGAAGTCAAGGCGACGCTGACGTTGGGCAGCAAATTCGAAGACGGTCACTTCGCCGAGGGCTACGTCGTGTTTGACGGCGAAGACGCGTTTGAAACGCTCGTTATGCCCGTGCTCGCGTTCTACGGCGACTGGGACGACGCCGGAAGGATCGTCGACTTGCCGTGGTACGACGAGGACAACCTCCTTACAAACTTCTACGCGCAGTATTTCAGCGACTTCGCGCCCGGCACGGGTCTTGTATCCGCTGCTTATTCGGAATATTACGGGCTCGAAGGCATGTTCCTCGGACTGCTCACCGAGAACGATGTGTTTGAATTCACGCCTGAGCATTATGCGTTCTCGCCAAACGGAGACGACTACTTTGACGTTGTTCAGCCCGCGCTCACGATGCTCCGTTCGGCAGGGACCGTTTACGTCGATATCGTTGACGAAGACGGAAACCTTGTCCGCCGTGTGAACACGGCGAAGGATGTCGGAAGACTGTTCGGCTACAGTGTCGCGACGCAGGGCGCGCTCTATCAGCTTCTCAATGTCGACATTGCAGGCGACGGAACGTGGGACGGAACTGTTTATGACTCGAAGACGGGCGAATACGTACCCGCAGCCGAGGGTCAGTACTACGTCCGCATTTCAGCCGCTATGCCCGGCAGCGACAAGCTTGAAGAAACCGTGATGCCTGTCAAGCTCGATACGACGGCGCCGGAATTTGAGATCGTTGACGTTTCGTGCGACGAGTACGGAGACGTGAACGTTTCGTTCACCGCCGAGGATTACTCCGGATTTGCCGGTGTTGCGAGCATCGTCATAAACGGCTATCTTGATCCTTACGGTCAGAGCATGGTCGAGATCGGCTACAACATGACATACGACGAGGAAACGGGCGTCTACACCGCAACCGTTCCGATGGCGTCATATCTCAACTCCGATTCGATGAACGAGGTTGCCGTAGTCGGCGTTGACTACGCGCAGAACGAAGGCATTGCGTACTATTATTCCGACGTTACATTCGACGCGCCCGTTGTCTTTACGAACGTCGATATGAGCGGCGACCCTGTAATGCTTAAGGAATTCTCATACGCGTACAACGTCATGCCTGACGGCACGACGGAGTATTCCTCGATCGAGACGCTGCTGCGCGGCGTCGTGTCTGACGCGGTCGCCTCCCTCACCGTCAACGGCGTAAAGATGGAGATCTTCGCAAACGGCTCGTTCACGGGAAGGGTGCCGGTCACGCTCGGCGAAAACACGCTCGAGATCAAGGCTTACGGTGAGGACGGCGAAGAGCTCTACTCAGCTACTAAGAACGCGTTTGTCGACTTCACCTCACCTGAGCTCTTGGCATACGTCACGGACGAGGCGCACAGCGGCGAATGGTCGACGGACAACGTTTACTGCTCGTATAACAAATTCGGGATCGGATACGCGTTCGCGACAAAGTACAGCTACGGCGACACAGTCCCGCTCGCCGTTCAGGTGTCCGACGATAATCTGACCGAGCTCACCGTCACATGGTACGAGGGCGAGTTCGACGAGATGGCGTACAATGAGATAATGTTCCGCTCGCTCTCACTGATGCTTTACGGCGAGGACACCGAGCTGTCCGACGCAGTGCGCGACAGCATGCACACCGTCACGATAAGCGGCGAAGAGCTTGAGCAGAGACTTGACGAGAACGGAATACTCACGCTTGACGTACCGTTCTTCAAGTTTGAATACTATGACTATGACGCATATGAATCGTTCTGGTATGACGAACAGCACGTCGTCTGCCAGGCGAAGGACGTTGCCGGAAACGTAACGACATTTACGACAGTCCTTGAAGGCGGCGAACACGCCGAGGGCACGTACAACATGTACGGCGACACCGATGTACGCGACATAACGGGTGATGTGATCGTTGAAAATTACGTATTCGAAACGCTTGAGCCGCTCGATCCCGAATGGTTCAGCGACACGTTTACGGGTTACGCGGTCGTCACCTCCGATATGCTTGACGAGGACGGCGTCCTCCATCTCAAGGGAACGCTGACCGATATGTGCGAGGGCGTTTACTATAACGGCGAATATATCGAGGGCGTGCCGAACGAGGAGACGGGCAAACTTGAGGTAATGCTTGACGTTCACGGGCTCAATCCCGGAAAGAATACTGTATTCTTCAGCTTCGAGCAGCTCTGGGAGCTTGTGCCGTGGAGGCTCAACCTCTACTTCATCCCCGACGGAATGGAATCGACGGTCACGTTCGATAATTCCGCGATCGGGGACGGCGCCGTGATCTACACGAACAAGGATTCCTTCGACGTTTCTGGCGAGATCTTCTCGCTCACGGGCGACCTCAACCTCAAGATCAACGGCGATCAGCTTCTGTATCTCACGGAAGGCGGCGTTGACGTGTACGGCGGAAAGACGACCGGATTCACGTATACGGTGGCGCTCACCGAGGGTGAAAACGTCGTTACGGTCGAGTTCTTTGACCAGACGGCTGCGGAGATCACAGTCAGATTCACCGTCGTTCGCGATACCGCGGCTCCTAATGCGCCGGAGGTAACATCGGACGACAAGGGCAACGTCACGGTCAAGGCCGAGGACGGGGCGACGATATATTACAGCCTTGACGGCGAGACGTGGATCGAATACACCGGCACGTTCAATGTCAAGGAAAGCGGCAAGGTCTATGCGAAGGCAGTCGACAAGGCAGGAAACGAGAGCGCGGTCACGCCGCATGACGTGAAGCTCGCCTCCCCGAAGCCGAACGACCCGCCGACGCCTCCGTCAGACGATCCCGTTGAGCCGCCTGTCACAAGCGACAGCGGCAGCACGGCGATCTACGTCTGCCTGCTCGCCACGGCGCTCTTCGCGCTCACACTTCTCTATGTAGATAAAAAGCGCGCGTCGGCAAAATAATTAAATAGGACGGCTCCCCGGACGGATAAAATTCCGTGCCGGGGAGTTTCCTTTTATTCTCGCGGCGTCCCGCACAGAAAGGCGCTTTTTTGGGGTGAGCGCCTTGACAAAAAGCGCTGTGTTGTGTACAATTATGTCGTAAACGTTAGCGTGCGCTAACTGCAATGACATAACGATGAAGGAGAATTTGACATGATAAAAATGACGCTTAAGATCGACGGGATGATGTGCGGGATGTGCGAAAGCCACGTCAACGACGCGGTGCGCGGCGCGTTCCGTGTAAAAAAGGTGACTTCCTCGCACAAAAGGGGAGAGACTGTTATAATTGCGGAGAGCGCGCCGGATGAGGGAAAACTGAGAGAGGCGATCGAAAAGCTGGGGTACCGCGTGCTTGACGTGAAGTGCGAGCCGGACGTGAAGCGCGGTCTTTTCGGCTTAGGCGGCTGAAAAGCGAAGGGCGACATGAAAAAACGCGGCGGAGACAAGCGCTCCGCCGCGAAATATTATAAAGGTGTATACGATAGCGCGCCGCGCTTCCGCCCGATTCAGGCAAACGCAGTTTCCGTGCCCTCTTCAGGTGCTCTGCCAAGGTCTGATTCGATCAGGTCGCATATCTCGCACGCGGCGTCACGCCGGATGACGCGGTGCTGATTCTCCGTCATCGCGTCCCTCGCCGCCTCGTCTTCAAGAATGTCGCACGCCGAAATCAGCTGGCGGCGCGGATACGGGACCGCGATAGACATTCCGTGCGCCTCGAAAAAGCGCATGTTGTGAGATTCGCAGCCGGGTATCGGCGTTATGTGTATGACGGGCGTACCGGAGACGGCGGCTTCCGTCGACGAAAGCCCGCCCGGCTTTGTGATAAAGAGGTCGCATGCCGCCATATAGTCCGCCATGCGGTCTGTGCGTTCGAGGATTATATTTTTGCCGCCGTATTCCGCCGTGAGCTTTTCATACAGCTTTTCATTGCTCCCGCAGACGACGATGAGCGTCACCGGATGACCTTCGTAATGTTCGCTCAGCAACTCGACGACCGTTTCAAGCTTGCCCGCTCCCATGCTGCCGCCGGAGACGAGAATATATCTGCGGTCATCGTCAAGTCCGAGCCGCCTTCGTATCGCCGACTTGTCCGTGTCCACCGAGAAATCGTGCCCGACTGGTATCCCGAGCGGATATATGCGTTCCTCCGGAACGCCGCGCCGCACGTATTCGTCCTTAAGCTCGGCGGCGGGAATGACGTATATGTCGCAGTCGATCTCGGATGTGAAGGGGATGCACGTGTAGTCGGTCGCCACAAAGACGGTTTTCGGGATTTTCATGCCGCGCCGCTTCATGTTCGTCAGAATCTCCGCCGGGAAAAGGTGCGACATAATAACTACGTCGTAGCTGTGCGACGAAAGATAGCTTTCCATCGCGCTGCACATCGTGCCGTTCAGAAGATAAACTGGAGAGGGGATCGGCAGCCGGCTGACGCCTTCGCCGAGACAATATATGAGCCCGAACAGGTGCGGGGCGTTTTTTGCGATCGAAATATATGTGTTGTCGATGACGGAGGAGATGCCGTTTTCAGTCAGCGTGAACGGATTGAGTACCGTCGCGCTGTGTCCGCGGCGGATGAGCTCCTCCTCGACCGCGTGCCCGGCGGCGTTGTGACCTCCGCCCGTGCCGCATGTAAGTATCAGTGCATCCATAAAAGGCTGACCTCGAATTTCTGCCGCTCCTCGCGGCTCATGTGAAGCTTATATTGTACCGCCGCCGTGATAAGGAGAAAGCCGACCGAAACGGGCAGCTCGACTCCGAGCAGGAAAAGCGTCGCGGCGGTGAAGAAGTATGTCACCATCGTCCGGTGAAAATGAGTTTTCACGCGCAGAACCAGCGAGAAGAATATGAAGTAAAACGCGAGCGTGCAGGCGGGGATCATGTGCGGTGCAAGCCCGAGCAGGCACCCGAATGTCACGGCGACGCCCTTTCCGCCCCGGAAGCGGTAAAACAGCGGGAAAATGTGACCGAAAAGCGGGGCTGACACCACAAACGCGAGCATGAAGTCCGCCGACAGCTCGGCTGAAGTTTTACCGTATGTATAAAAGAGAACGGGCAATATCCCCTTCGCCAGCTCGCACAGAAGAGTTGCCGTCCCGACGAAGAAGCCGCCGTACATAAACGCGTTGGCGGTGCCGGGATTGCCGTCGCGGCTTTTATCCGCGACGTTTTCTATATGAAACAGCCGCGAGAACACATTCGCATAAAGGACGCTGCCGGAAAGATATCCCACAGCAATATATATAAGCGCGCGCACCATCGTTTGAGCCTCCGGAAAAAGAGATGCCGACATGAAATATTTATGCCGCAATTATTCATTATCATTCTATGCTTTTAATTGCAACATAACTTCAATTTTTTATCAACAATTGTTGAAAAAAGTCCGTATCCCGCAGGTGCGTGCGCGCGTTTATTGTTCAGTTTTCCTTTTTAGGCAGCGTAACGGTAAAAATCGAGCCGGTCGGTTCGCGGTCGGAAACGGTGACGTTCCCGCCGACGGCGGTCAGTATCCGTTTCACGAGTGCAAGCCCAAGGCCGCTTCCTTCGTCCTTGTGCGACGAATCGCTCTGATAAAATTTGTCGAAGATGCGGCGCTTCGCGTCGTCGTCGATGCCGGGACCGTTGTCCTCGACCGTGACCGTGATGATCTCCTCCCCCGTTTCCTCGCTTTTTTGTGTCCGCATGCGTATGCCGATAAAGCCGCCCTGCGGGTCAAATTTGATCGCGTTGTCGATCAGATTCGACCAGACGTGCAGCATCAGGCTCTCGTTGCAGGTGATCTCTACCGTGTCAAGGTCAACGTCGAATTCGATCTCACGTTCCGTCCACTTCGGTTCAAGCATCAAAATCGCCTGTCTGATCTGCTCGTCAAGGCGGAAGCGGCGCTTCTGGCTGTCTATCGCCTGATTGTCGATTTTTGAAAAGAGCAGTATATTTGAGGCGAGGTCGGAGAGACGCTTCGTGCTGTATATTATCTTTTCGATATATTCGGCTTCCTGTTCGGGCGTCACGTCGCCGTTCTGCAAAAGCGTCGTGTAACCTTCGATCGCGTTGATGGGCGTTTTAAATTCGTGCGAGACGTTTGAAATGAAGTCTGAACTGACGATCTCCGTCGCGGCGAGCTCGCGCACCATGAGATTGAAGCTCTCGTATATGTCCTGTATCTCCTTGATCCGGCTCTCGGTTTCGAGCTTTACAGTAAAGTCGCCGTCCGCGACCTGCGCCATCGAGCGGCTGATCTTGAGTATCGGGGAGAAAATGCGCTGATTTATGTACGACGCCGAGATGATGCCGACTATCGCTGAGAACGCGAGAAGGATGACGGTCGGGTTGACGCGTATCTCGACCGGCAGAAGCTCCGCGAGCTCGCTCAGAATGAGCAGCGCGATGCCGATGCCGAGAACGATCTCGGCGATTATCAGCATCGTGAAAAACAGACGTATGCTGTATCTTATTTTGACTTTTACACGTTTTTTCTTCATTATTTCCGGCTCCGCCCTCACGTCTTGACGACTTTGTATCCGACGCCGCGCATCGTGACGATCTTAAAATCAGGGTTGTCGCGGAAGCGCTCGCGCAGCCTGCCGATATGAACGTCGACGGTGTGCGTGTCGCTGTCCGATTCGTAGCCCCAGATATCGTCCATGAGCTGCTGCCGGGTGAATATCCTGCCGGGGAACGACGCCATTTTATAAAGAAGCATAAATTCCTTCTGCGGCAGAACGGAGCTCTCCCCGCCGGCGATGACGGTGAGCGAATCGCATTCAAGCACAGTCCCGCCGATCGTTAAGCGGCGCTCGTTTATCATCTGCGCGCGGCGCAGAAGCGCACCGACGCGGAGCACCATTTCGTTGACGTTTATCGGCTTTACCATGTAGTCGTCGGTGCCGGAGATGAAGCCGAGGCGCATATCGTCAAACGCGTCCTTCGCCGTTATCATCATGACCGGAATGTGGCGGTCGGCGTCGCGCAGCGAGCTCACAAGCTCGTAGCCGTCCATCACCGGCATCATTATGTCGGAGATCACCATGTCATAATAGTCGGAGTCAAGCGCCTCAAGCGCTTCGCGCCCGTTGCTGACGCCGACGACGGCGTAGCCGTTTTTCGTCAGCACGTGAGAGAACAGCCCGCGAAGCTCGCGGTCGTCCTCGGCAATCAGAATTTTGAACATATCGTTTTGAAGTCCTGCATCCCAAAACATTTTACTGCTTTATATTATACATGATGACCGTGAAATTTCAAGCGTTCGGGAAAAGTTTTTGGCGGCGCGGGGACGAGGGCTTGGGTTAGGCGGTTTTGGGTCGGGGTATCAAACTTACGGTTGAGACTATTGTTTTCGGTCGGGGAATCGGCTTTTGATCGGAGATTTCATCCTTTTATATGAATGAAAATCGCGGCATAATAAGACTGTCGACGCCGCGCAAAACGCGGGGAATCAACCAACGGTTGATTTTTCGTGAATCAACAAATTGTTGATTGACTTTTTCCGCGGTTTCAGGTACGCTTTTTTACGTAAACACAAGCTTGCGTGACACGATCTCGGGAAAAGGGGCGAGACGCCCTGACCTTAATACGGAGGGAAAAAATGAAAAATACGTTTGCGTCAAAACTTAAGGAGCTGCGCCGCGAGCGCGGCATGGGGCAGGAACAGTTAGCGTCCGTGTGCGGGGTGAGCGTGCAGGCGGTGTCAAAATGGGAGTGCGAACAGTCGTATCCGGACATCGAGCTTCTGGCGACTATCGCGGACACATTCGGCGTCACGATCGACAGCCTTCTGCGCGCGGATAAGGAAACAGAGAAGGCAGAGGCAAAGAACCGATCGGAAGCTGCATCAGAGGAGGCGAGCGTTGACGACAGGCTGCTCGGCGCGGTCGCGGAGAAATTCGGCGTTAAAAAGGAGGACATCGGCAGCGTCGACATACGCATGGGCACGGGCGGCGAAGATGTGACGATCGTTCCCAAAGTCGCCGCCGATTTGCCGGACGACGGCGTTCTTCGCGTCGTGCAGTTTCTGGGACGCCGTCCGCTCAGCGTGCGCGAGCTTGAAAGGGACGGCGGGAAGATACCGCTCGAACTTTCGGGCTTTGCCGGATGGGAGAAAATAACGGTACAAATCGTGGGCGACGCGGAGCTTTTCGTCGGCGAAAATCAGAGCGTATATTTATCCGTCAGTTCCGGCGGAGATATGACGGTGTCTGCCTCCTCGGTGAACAGCACGGTAAACGCCGGAGGGGACGTGACGATCGAGGGCGCACCCGTGAACGGAAACATAAACGCGGGCAGAGACGTGGCCGTGGGAGCTGGCAGCGACGGATGCGTGAACGGAAATCTGAGCGCGGGCGGGAATATTTACTGCGGAAGCTGCGGCAGCGTATCGGCGTGCGGCAACGTTGACTGCGGCAGCGTGGCCGGCGGCATATCCGCCGGCGGCGAGGTCAACTGCGGCACCGTTGAAGGCAGCATCGAGGCGGAAGGAAACGTTGACTGCGGCAATGTGGAAGGCAATGTTTGTGCGGAAGGCGACGTAAGCTGCGGCAATGTCGAATCCGATGTCAATGCGGGAGGCGACGTTGAATGCGGCAACGTTGACGGCGATGTCAATGCGGGAGGCGACGTGAGCTGCGCCGATGTCGACGGCGATGTCTCAGCCGGCGGCAGCGTTGACTGCGGCGAAATAGCGGGCGATGTCTCAGCGGAAGGCGACGTGAGCTGCGCCGATGTCGATGGCGATGTCTCTGCAGGCGGCAGCGTTGACTGCGGCGAAATAGCGGGCGATGTCTCGTCGGGCGGCGGCATAAACTGCGACGGCAGCATCAGGATCGTGACGGGAAGAGAAAAGAAGAAACGCGACTCAGTTAATGTTGATGTTTCCGATTTTGATATAGATATCCCCGATCTGTCCGACCTCGGCGAGAAGATCAGCCGCTCCGTAAACGATGCGCTTGAGCGTGCGTTCGGGAAACGTTCCGGGGAAAAGACGGGGCGCGGCAGCGGAGAAACAGAGTGCGGCGATGACGACGATGAAATGATTCGACGCGCGCTTGAGCTCGCCGTTGATTCCGGCAAAATTTCGATCACGATCATAGAGAAAAGGCTCCGCCTCAGCTATTACCGCGCCGCACGGCTTATTGACATGATGGCAGAGCGCGGCTATATCAGTCGTGAGAGCGGAGAACGCTTTTACAGGGTGAGGATCACGCGGGAAAAGCTCGACGAGCTTTACGGCAAAAGGGACGAGGACAAATAAAAGCGTTTCATAGTGAGCGCGAGGGGGAAGCCTTTTGAAAGCTTCCCCCTCGCATATTATATGCGGTTTTTACTCGACCTTCGCGCCGCATTTTTTGCAGAAGGCGGAGTCAGACGGGATCTCGGCGCCGCACTTCGGACAGATGCGGCGGTTTTTGAAATCGGCAAGCTGCGCTTTGCAGTCCGCGATTTCGGCGTTTATCTCGGTGATGTCTGCCATAAGACCGGATATCGCCTCCGTCGTGTCGTCGCCGTCCATGACGGCGCTGTAGTAGAGACGCCCGATCCCCTCGTAAGTGACGGCGAGCTTTGTTTCGGCGAGGTGCAGGCGGTAACGTACCTTCGCCGCGTTCGTCAGCTCTCCCGCTTTTTTGACCGTATAGTTTGCGGCGTCGGATGCCGTCCTTGAAACGTCTTCCCAGAATTTCATCGTATGTTCTCCTTTGCGTGCGCAGATTTGGTTTTGCGGCTCACAATATATAATATACCAAACGTATATGAAATGTCAAACCAAAAAATGACCCCGGCACCGTATAAGGCGGCGCGCTTTTCCGCATAATATCCGTGAACGGAAAAGTATCGAGGTGGCACATGAATTTATCGAATGACGAATATAAAAGATACGCCGACAAGTCGGCAAAAAAGTCGCCCTGCGCGAAGAACTGCGTTCACGCGTTTCTTGTCGGCGGGCTGATATGCACGATCGCGGAGGCGCTCGGGGCGCTTTATCAGTTCTGGGGCGCGGAAGAAAAGGATGCCGCCATTTACGCATCCGTGACGCTCGTATTTCTGGCGGCGCTGCTTACGGGGCTCGGCGTTTTTGACGATATCGCGAAATGGGCCGGAGCCGGGACGCTCGTCCCAATAACGGGATTTGCGAACGCGGTCGTCTCTCCCGCCATCGACAACAAGGCGGAAGGCTGGGTGCTCGGCGTTGGGGCAAAGATTTTTACGATCGCCGGCCCCGTGATCCTTTACGGCACGATGACGGGCGCCGTATACGGATTGATCTACTGGATAATCACGCTTTTTAAATAAAAAAGCGGGGCGGAATTTGAAATGCTGGGAATCCGCCCCGCTTACTTAAAAACGCGCGTTATCTTATCTTTATTATTTGATAACGGCTGTTGCATCA
Organism: uncultured Clostridia bacterium; assembly: GCA_947630625.1. GTDB lineage: Bacteria > Bacillota > Clostridia > Oscillospirales > CAG-272 > DTU064. Next base: position 161,741 of record CANRIL010000002.1, on the reverse strand, counting down.
ACGCTGACTGCTTTTGCCCTTAGTACAACTTAAACTATTTGTATTACGTATTAGGGGCAAATTTCGTATTGGCGGCTTGTTTTCTTTCACAAGGAATTAAGTCGTTCTGTCTCCGCGTCCTCAACAATAAAGCTGCCGTCGTTGATCTCGGACAAGCGGATTTTTATTTGTTCCAATAGAGAAATAAGCTTATCTTTGATTTTTAATTCTTTCTCTTTGTTAAAGAAACAAGCTTTGTCTTGTGAGTCGAATTCATAGCAGCTGCTGTATAATTCACAGCATTGCTTGTTAAGCCCCGGCAAAACTTTGTCATTGTCAACGACGGGAATGCCTGTAAGAGGTTCTCCTGTCTCAAAATCACTGATCCAGATAGGGCCCTGCATATAATCAAGCATAAGCTTTACCTTTTTCTGCTCTTTGTTCATTTTCCATACCTTCCTTTCAATTTAAGCGCCACAGAAGTATCAATAGGATAAGCGGATACAATAAAGCCATTTGTCCCTATACCGCTCAACAAATAATATTGTCCCTTGTAGCTATAAAGTTTTTCAAATCCCAAATGCCCGTTTTTATTTATAATTCTTGTATACACAACCATACCGTTTGAAAAAACATCCTTTAAATATAAAGGAATGTCATTCTCTTTGATTCCATGCTTGTCCATAAAATCGTTGCTGTGCCTTTGAATAATGTGTTCAAGACCTGCAGACGGAGTTCCGTTTTCTAACCATACAATTTGTCCTGCACCATCTTTAGTTATAAATATAACATTATTCCTATCAATTTTTACGCCTTTTCGTTCGAGTTCATCAATTAGATTGTTTTCAAACCCCTTTGTTTTACCAAATCCACCATGAAAACCTCCTCCCATCAGGCGTTCACCGCCTTTCGACTTTGCATAAAGTCACTGTCAAATTGCAAAATAGAAATTCCCTCGGCTTTGCATTTTCCAAAAATATCCTCTGGCGCTGTTCCATAAACGATAATTTCAGTCGGTGTCAATGTTTTGATGACGTAATCAAGTCCTCTTATAAAATACTTTCGATCATCCTTAGTTTTAACGCAACCATGAGAGCCTACTGCAATCGCGGTACAATGCGGAGTCCCCATACAGCATAATTCGTAGGTACGTTCATCGCTCCAACGTACATTTGTTATGACAGGAATCCCATTTCTCTGAAGCCAATGACCGACAGCGTGACTGCGGTATACATTCCATTGCTGCATCACCAATGGCATATCCCTGTATAAACTAAAATCAGGAGAAATAACACCCTGATATTTTTTTAGAACGGACAGATATTTGAGCGGATTATTCCAAATACGTTCAAAAACAGCATCATCCTCATAAAAATGAACCCATGAACAAAAATCAGTTCCACTAACAGCACGTGAGAATGGAATTAACATTTTTGGACGTATTTTTTCAGATGCAATGTGTGGAATCTCTAAGCAGCCCTCGTATATTGCATTTTTTACCATAAAGGCGTGAAAAACATCTTTGCATCCTTTTCGGGTATAATTTTCTTTTGACATAAAATATGCCTCCCTAAAATATAGAATTATTTAAAAAACCTCTTGAAATAATTCTTCGGATGTGGCATAATGTCAATACCACTTAACAGGATGCTCGCATCCGAAGAAAGGTGCTTTTCAAATTGCTGCAGTCAATTTGTTAGGCACTTTTCTTATTATTCGCAAAAGATTATTTACAAAATCAAATAGCAAGAATACAGAATCTATCTTGCATTAGTTCCTATGTTTGAATTGGTATAGCGCCGCCTCGCGTGAAATTCCACAGTAACGGGCAATCTCAGCTGGGGACATTCCCTCTGTCAGATGGCGCGCGGCCATGAATTCCCCTGCAGAGCACTTTGCCTGCCACTCTGGATCCTTGTATGGCGGCACTTCTTTAATATTGAAAGCACGCTGTAATTTGAAACCGCATATGCACAGCATAAAATAATGACCGATTTCATGAGCAATTGTCATACGGTCACGTCCTTTTCCATCGCACGCACGTTCGAAAACGCTCTCCTTGATAAAAATATTTCCTGAGCGGATGTCTGTTTCTGCGTGAACCGTTTTTGGCAAAGCGTTGTCACAGACAATTTCATAATTGAAATCGTCAAAAATGATTACAAATATATCCAAAAGCTCCACAATTGGGATCCTAAGCTCGTTTTCCAACCCGAGAAATTTGCGAAGCATATTTGCAAGGTCCCTTAATTCTTTTCTTGATTTTGGTTCAACGATGTAATCTGACAATAACTCAATCCTCCGTGTGTTTTTGCAATATACTGAATATCTTTTTCGCCGTTTCGTCGTCCAAAGCGTCAAACTTCCTCGCAAAAAAAACTGCGAGCTGTTTGCCTTCGGCTGAAGCATTCTGAATGCTGATAGAGACAGTGTCGCTTGACTCCATTGCGGCGTCTTTGATTTTCGAAATTTGCTCCGGCGTAAGCGAATAGAGGTCTTTCAGTTTTGAAATCCAAGATTCCGGCATTTTCTTTTTTCCGTTTTCCACGGCAGAAAGGAACGCAGACGAAACATTAAGTTTTTTTGCCATGTCTCGTAGAATTTCCCCTTCCTCTATCCTTATACTTCTCAAAATTTTTCCCAAGCTTGTAAGCATAGCGATATCTCCTTAACCTCATTTGGTTAATCCAATGATACCACACAAGAATTATCTTGTCAACCCCTTTTGGTTAACTTTTTTTGATTTGCGCTGAACTTTTGACGCGTCGCACAATTTTCATTAAATTATGCGTGTCGAAAAAAATCATAATAACACCGGCTTCGTCGGCAGCTGCCGGACAACAAAGCTTTACAGCGCAATGACGTACGCTGCGCGTCTCTTTTTTTCGATGAAATTTGTCGCGCGATTTTTTATAAAAACGTTCGGGGACGATGGAAATATACGCGCGTTTGTGGTATACTTAAGCTGAAGACTGACATATTGGAGCATTTTGCTGTGAGATCGCTTAAAGAATTATATAGAATTGGGTACGGACCCTCAAGCTCGCACACGATGGGACCCGCTCACGCGGCAGAGGAACTGCTGCGCCGCGCGCCACGGCTTGACTCGGCGAGGGTCATCCTTTATGGGTCGCTCGCCAAAACGGGGCGCGGACATCAGACGGACGCGGCGATCCTTGACGTGCTTGGCGCTGAGAGGACGGAGGTCGTGTTCGACACCGAAAGCACAGGCCTGCCGCACGAAAACACACTTGATCTGATCGCATACTGCGGCGGGGAAGAAATATACAGAATGCGCGCGATGTCTGTCGGCGGCGGCGCGATAAGGATCGAGGGCGAGCCCGTAAAGGACGCTGGAGATGTATATCCCGAGCGGTCGTTCCTTGAAATTTCGCGGCTGTGCACGCGGTCGCGGATGAGGCTGTCGGACTATGTGTTCGAGCGCGAGGGCGACGAAATAAAGGAGCACCTTTCGGCTGTCTGGCATGCGATGTCGGCGGCGGTCGAAAGGGGCATCTCGGCTGTCGGCGTTCTGCCGGGCGGGCTGAATGTCGAGCGCAAGGCGAGGTCGCTTTACGGGGGCGGATATACGGGAGAGCGGGAGGCTGACCGCGAGAAGCGGCTCGTCAGCGCGTACGCGTATGCGGTCGCGGAGGAAAACGCCGGGGGCGGGATCGTTGTGACCGCGCCGACGTGCGGCGCATGCGGCGTTCTTCCGGCGGCGCTGCGGTACTGCTCGGAACTTGTGGGCGCGGGAGAGGAGCGCATTATCCGCGCGCTCGCTGTCGGCGGGCTGTTCGGAAACATAGTAAAGACGAACGCCTCAATTTCGGGCGCCGAATGCGGATGTCAGGCGGAGATCGGCACTGCAACATCAATGGCAGCCGGCGCGATAGCGGAGCTTTACGGCATGCCGATAGACAGGATCGAGTACGCGGCGGAGACGGCGATGGAGCATCAGCTCGGGCTGACGTGCGACCCGGTTGCCGGGCTCGTTCAGATACCGTGCATCGAAAGAAACGCAGTCGCGGCGATGAGGGCGATGGATTCCGTGATGCTGATGCGGTTTCTGACGGGGACGCGGAAGATATCGTTCGATCTTGTGACCGCGACGATGTATGAGACGGGGAGAGATCTAAGCTCGCATTACCGCGAGACTGCCGAGGGCGGGCTCGCGAAGCTGTATAAATAAAACATAGGGGGCAAATGATATGAAGCAGCAGATAAGAATGAGATTTCCCGGCGGGCGCGCGAAGGCGTTCACGCTCAGCTACGACGACGGCGTTGAGCAGGACATTCATCTGATCGAACTTATACGGCAGCACGGCGTCAGGTGTACGTTCAATCTGAGTTCGGGCGAATATCCGCCGGAAGGATTTAAGTGGGAGACGGGGACGGTTCACCGCAGAATGCCTCTTTCGCAGTGCCGGGAGGTATACAAGGGCGACGACATTGAAATCGCGATACACGGAACGCACCATCCGTTCCTTGAATCGATGCCCACCCCTGCGGCTATGTGGGACATAATCAACGACAGGCGCGAGCTTGAGTCCCAGTACGGGCGCATCGTGCGCGGCGGCGCGTATCCGTTCGGCACGTATTCGGACGACGTGGTGACGATGATGAAGCTCGCGGGGATCGCGTACTGTCGCACGGTAAAATCGAGCCACAGCTTCTCGATGCCGCGCGACTGGCTGCGGCTTGAGGCGACGTGCCACCACCGCGACCCGGAGCTCTACGAGCTGGCGGAGCGCTTTGTCACCGTAAAGAACGTGCGCGACCCTCTCCTTTTCTACGTGTGGGGTCACACGTATGAATTTGAGGACAACGACAACTGGCACGTGATGGAAGGACTGCTCGAACGCGTCGCCGGACGCGACGACGTATGGTACGCGACGAATATTGAGATTTGCGACTACGCGCACGCGTTCTCGGAGCTCATCTTTTCGGCGGACGGGAGCATGGCGTACAATCCGACCTCGACCGATCTCTGGGCATGGTGCGGAGAAGAAACGGTACATATCCCCTCCGGCGGGACGGCTGCCGTCTGAGGCGCGGCGAAAAAGTTGATTTGACGAACAGGCAAACATAAAATGGCAAGCAAGAACACGGAAAGCAGATCATGGAACACCGAGCCCGTCTCAACGCTCTCCGGAGTATCCGCGGGAGGCACGCGCGAGCGCCAGCTGCATAAGCTCGGAATATACACGGTCGGCGACCTGTTATACCATTTCCCGCGCTCGTATCAGGACAGGGGAGATGTCAGGAAGATCGCGGACGAGCCGGACGGCGAGGCGCATTCATACGTGCTCACCGTTGTGACGGTGCCGTCGGCGGCGACGATCAGGCGGGGGATGACGCTTATAAAATTCCGCGCCGCGGACGACAGCGGGACGGCGGAGATCACGTTTTTCAATCAGTATTATCTCAAAAACACGTTCCCGGTCGGGTCGAGATTCCGGTTCTACGGAAAGCTGTCGCGCGAGCGCGGCGGCGCAAAGCTTTCGTCGCCGTCGTTTGAACCGTATACGGGCGGCGACATGGCGGGGCTTTTGCCCGTGTATCCGACGACCGCCGGGCTGTCGCAGAAGATGATATCGTCGCTTATAAAAAAGGCGGCGGAAAAGGCACTGCCGCAGACGGTCGATTTTCTGCCGGACACGATAAGGGAGCGGCGAGGGCTGTCGACGCTGAGCTACGCGCTCTCCCGCATTCACGCTCCCGAAAACGAGGAGGAGCTTGACCGCGCGCGGCGGCGGCTGACGTATGACGAATTTTTCCTCTTTGCCGTGCGCATGAGGATGTCGCGCGAGGAACGCGCAAAAGAGCAGGCGGCGAGATTTACAAACGTCGACATGAAGCCTTACGCCGCCTCGCTCGGGTATGAGCTGACATGCGCGCAGAAGCGCGCGATCCGCGATATAATAAACGACCTCTGCGGGCACGGGCGCGCGGAAGGCAACATTCCGATGTGCCGCATCGTTGTCGGCGATGTCGGCTGCGGGAAAACGGCTGTCGCCGCCGCCGCAGCGTATATCACGGCGAAAAACGGCATGCAGGCGGTGCTCATGGCTCCGACGGAGATACTCGCGCGGCAGCATTATGATGAACTGTCGCGCACGCTCTCGCCGCTCGGCATCAATGTGACGCTGCTCGTCGGCTCGATGGGGGCGCGGGAGAGACGCCTCTCGCTGGCTGAATGCAGGGGGATCGGCGCGCCGCGCGCAGACCTCGTGATCGGCACTCACGCCCTGATAGAGGACGGTGTGGAATTTGATTCGCTCGGGCTCGTCATAACGGACGAACAGCACAGGTTCGGCGCGATGCAGCGCGCGGCGCTGTCCGAAAAGGGCGGCGCGGGCGTTCATACGCTCGTCATGAGCGCGACGCCGATACCGCGCACGCTGTCGCTCGTAATGTACGGCGACCTCGATGTCTCCGTGATAGACGAGATGCCGAAGGGAAGGCAGATCGTGGACACGTTTGTTGTGAACGAGAGCTACAGGCAGCGCCTGTGGGCGTTCATGAGAAAACAGGTCGAGGAGTCGCATCAGGTATACGTCGTCTGTCCCGCCGTCGGCGGCGACGATGACATGGAGGAGGACGGAGAAGAGGACGACGGCGAAAACGCGGACGTGCTCAAATCGGCCGTCGAATACGCAAGGCAGCTTTCCGAGGAGGTGTTCCCGGATATTGCGGTCGGATTCGTGCACGGCAAAATGAAGGGAGCCGAGAAGGATTCCATCATGCGCGATTTCGCCTCCGGAAAGATAAAGATCTTAGTCTCGACGACGGTGATCGAGGTCGGCGTAAACGTCCCGAACGCGACGTTGATGATAGTTGAAAACGCTGAGCGGTTCGGGCTTTCGCAGCTTCATCAGCTGCGCGGCAGAGTCGGGAGAGGCGAGGCGAAATCGTACTGCGTCCTCGTTTCGGACGCGGCGAAGGAGGGCTCGCGCGCGAGGGAACGGCTCATCACGATGAAGAAGGAGCACGACGGGTTCCGGATCGCGGAGCGCGATCTGGCGCAGCGTGGTCCCGGCGATTTTCTCCCTCAGAACGGCGTCATCCGCCAGAGCGGGAGCTTCGGGTTTTCGCTTGCGCGCGCCGACGACGAGGAGGGCATGGAGCGGATGAAGAGCGCGTTTTCCGACGCGTCGGAGCTTTTGTCGTCCGACCCGTCGCTCTCGGAGCATGAGGCGCTGCGGGCAGCCGTCTCGGGGACCGATTTCGGCGAAAATACGATATCATAATTATTTCAGCGCGGAAAGAATAAGATCGCGGCGCGGGGAGAAATCGGCAAATCCGATGTCGGGGAGCCATCGGCTTTGCCGATGGCTCCCCCGCTTTTTTGCACAATTTTTCGCCCGAAAAGCGGGCGAAATTTTAAAAAAAACTTTCCGAAATATATTGACACGTCAACAAAGTTATGATACTATAAGCAACGACGAAGTTGTGTTATCAACAATTTCGACAAAATTTTACATGGTAAAAAATTATCTGCAATAAGGAGCTCAATTATGGTACTTGACAGAGTGAAAGAGATGCTTGCCGACAGGCTCGGACTTGAGGCTGACGAGATCACGGAGGAATCGAAGTTTTCCGATCTGGGGCTTGATTCGCTCGACATGGCTGAAATGCTTATGGACGCTGACGCTGAATTCGGCGTGACGCTTGAGGCTGACGCGGACACGAACACGGTCGGCGCGCTCGTTGCCAAAATAGAGGCGCTTCAGAACGCGTAAGCGCACCTCCGTATGATAAATTCACCTTTATGTGAGCTTGTCGGGATCGAGTACCCCGTGTTCCAGGGCGGAATGGCGTGGATCTCGGACGGCAGGCTCGCCGCCGCCGTTTCAAACGCGGGCGGTCTTGGCATTATTTCGGCGATGAACGCGGGAGCCGACTATCTTAAGGGCGAGATCGCGAAGGCGCGCTCGCTTACGAGCCGCCCGTTCGGAGTCAATATAATGCTCATGAGCCCTCATGCTGACGAGGTCGCAAAGGTCGTTGTCGAGGAACGCGTGCCTGTCGTGACGACGGGCGCGGGCTCGCCTTCGAAATATATGTCCGCATGGAAAGAGGCGGGGATAACTGTTATACCCGTCGTCGCCTCCGTCGCCTCCGCCAAGCTTGCGGTGCGCGCCGGAGCGGACGCCGTTATTGCCGAGGGGCAGGAATCGGGCGGCCACATTGGCGAGCTGACGACGATGGCGCTCACGCCCCAGGTGTGCGACGCCGTTGACGTTCCCGTGCTTGCCGCCGGCGGCATCGGGGACGGCAGAGGAATGGCGGCAGCCTTTATGCTCGGCGCGTGCGGCGTCCAGATGGGGACGCGGTTCCTCGTCGCGAAAGAGTGCGGCGTACATCAGAATTACAAGGACATGGTGCTCCGCGCGAGCGATATTTCGACTGTCACGACGGGCAGGCGATTCGGCGGGAACACGTGCCGCTGCATAAAAAACGCGTTTTCGCGCGATTTTCTTAAGCGGGAGTATCAGCCCGAGACGACGGCCGAGGACGTTGCGAATCTCGGCGTCGGCGCGCTTTACCGCGCGGCGGTCGAGGGCGACACGAAAACGGGCTGCTTCCTCGCGGGGCAGATATCCGGTCTTGTGAGCCGCGAAGAGACGGCGGAGGAGATCGTTCACGGCGTATGCGCGGAATGCGAGTCGATACTTATGGGGAGTCAAAAATGGCTAAGATAGCGTTTGTTTTCTCCGGTCAGGGCGCACAGCACCCCGGCATGGGAGAGGACCTTTACAACAGTTACGAGTCTGTCAGGGCGCTGTTCGACGGCGCTGAGGAGCGCCGTCCCGGCACGCTTGCGCAAATGTTCTCCGGCGATGCCGGTACGCTTCGCGCGACGGAAAACACGCAGCCCTGCCTTTATCTTGCCGATCTTGCGCCCGCTCTCGTGCTTTCCGAGGCGGGTGTTGTTCCGTCGGGGGTCGCCGGGTTTTCGCTTGGCGAGCTTCCGGCGCTCGCGTTCGCGGGGGCGATAAGTCACGCTGACGGTTTTTTGCTCACCTCTCGCAGGGGCGTCATTATGGGCGAGGCGACGCGCGAAAGGGCGACTGCGATGGCGGCCGTCGTCAAGCTTGAAAACAGCGCAGTCGAGGCGATCTGCCGCGAATTTTCCGAGGTTTATCCCGTAAATTACAACTGCCCGGGTCAGCTCGTCGTCGCGGGAGCGGCGGAGGAGATGGAGGCGTTTTCGGAAAAGGTGAAAGACGCCGGAGGGCGCGCACTGCCGCTCGCGGTCGCGGGTGGATTTCATTCGCCGTTCATGAACGGCGCTGCCGAAAAATTTGCCGACGTGATACGGCAAACGGAATTTGGCGCGCCGACGATCCCCGTTTACGCGAATTATACGGGCGAGCCGTATGAGCTCCCCGTTTCAAAGACGCTGTCGCAGCAGATGAACCATCCCGTGCTCTGGGAGAAGACTGTCAGGCGCATGGCGAGCGACGGATTTGACACGTTTATTGAGACGGGCGTCGGGACGACGCTTTCAAAACTTATAATGAAGACTTTGCCGGGCGTGAAGGTCTATTCGGCGGAGACAAAGGAATCGTGCGAGCGCATAATCGGGGAGGTGACGGCGAATGCCTGAGCTGAACGGGAAAAATGCGATCGTGACAGGCGGTTCACGCGGGATCGGAAGGGAGATCTGCCGTGCGCTCGCGCGCGCCGGTGCGAACGTCGCGTTTCTCTATGCCGGAAACGAGGCGGCTGCCGACGAGACGCTTGAAATAATAAAGGAAGCGGGAGTTTCCGGCTTTTCGTACAAGTGCGACGTGTCCGACCCGTCGGCCGTAAAGGAGACGTTCAAGTCGGCGCTCGCCGATCTCGGCGGCGTCGATATACTTGTGAACAACGCCGGGATCACGCGCGACAAGCTTGCGATGATGATGAGCGAGGACGATTTTGACCGCGTCGTTGATGTCAATCTGTCGGGGGCTTTTTATTGCTCGAAGGCGGTCGTGCCGACGATGGTGAGAAAGCGTTCGGGCAAGATCATAAATATCACGTCTGTTTCTGGCATCATGGGCAACGCGGGGCAGGCGAATTATTCCGCGTCAAAGGCGGGGCTGATCGGGCTTACGAAGTCTATGGCGCGCGAGCTTGCGGCGCGGAATATCACGTGCAACGCCGTGGCTCCCGGATTCGTTGAGACGGACATGACGGCGGCGCTGCGTGAAAATAATGAGCTCGCGGGGAGCATCCCGCTCAAGAGATTCGCAAGACCTGACGAGGTCGCGGGAGTCGTTTTGTTTCTCGCCTCCTCTGCCGCTGACTATATTACGGGCGAGGTCATCAGAGTCGACGGCGGGCTTGCGATATAAAACGCCGTAGACTTATGTACGGCGTATATCTTTATAAAGGTTTTGATAAAAAGGTGTTATTATGCAGAGAAGAGTTGTTGTAACCGGGATCGGAGCCGTGACGCCGATAGGCAGCAGCGTGCCGGAATATTTTGACGGACTGCGCCGGGGCGAATGCGGCATTTCCGCCATAACGAGATTTGACGCCTCCGATTCAAAATGCAAGGTCGTCGGCGAGGTCAAAAACTTCGATCCGTTAAAGTGCTTTGACAAGCTCACGGCGCGCAAGACGGATCTATACGTGCAGTACGCTGTGACGGCGGCGGAAGAAGCCGTCCGCGACAGCGGCATCATCGGCACCGTAGACGGGGATGAACTCGGCGTTTACGTCGGCTCCGGCGTCGGCGGCATCAACACGATATGCGAGGAGGAGGGCAAGCTCCAAAAGGGCGGTCAGAAGCTCGTCAGCCCGCATTTCGTCCCGAAGATGATAATCAATATCGCCGCGGGGCAGATCGCGATCAGATTCGGCGCGCACGGTCCCGCGATGTGCGTCGCGACCGCGTGCGCGACGGGCACGACGGCTATAGGCGAAGCATACCGTTCGATAAAAGACGGATACCAGACGGCGTTCATCTGCGGCGGCACGGAGGCCGCCGTCAACGCGCTCGCGATTTCGGGATTCGTGAACTGCATGGCGCTCTCGCAGTCGGAAGACCCGAACGCGGCATCGCTGCCGTTTGATTCCCGCCGCGGCGGATTTGTGCTCGGAGAGGGCGCTGCGATGCTCGTCCTCGAAGAATACGAGCACGCGAAGGCGCGCGGCGCGAAGATGTACGCCGAGGTCTGCGGCTACGGCGCGACGTGCGACGCGCATCACGTTACGGCTCCCGATCCCGAGGCGAAGCAGACGATCCGCGCGATCGCGCAGGCGCTTGACGGCGTCGAATTCGACCCCGCGCGCACGTACGTCAACGCGCACGGCACGGGCACGAAGATGAACGATCTCGTGGAGACGCTTGCATTCAAGTCATATTTCGGCGATGACGCAAAAAAGCTTCATATCAGCTCAACAAAATCGATGACAGGCCACATGCTCGGCGCTGCCGGCGCGGCGGAGGCGCTCGCGTGCGTGCTCGCGCTGACGGAGGACATCGTCCCGCCGACGATCAACCTCAATTCGCCCGACCCCGAACTCGACCTCGATTACACGCCGAACGAGGCGGTAAAAACTCCGATCGACACGGCAGTCTCAACGTCCCTCGGCTTCGGCGGACACAACGCCTGCATCGTACTGCGCAAGGTGGAGAGATGACGCGGGAAGAACTGATGGGAATTCTGCCGCACAGAAATTCAATGCTTCTGCTCGACGAGGCGGAGGCGGTCGACGGTGTGGCGCACGGAAAAAGATACATCAGAGGAGACGAATTTTTCCTTGACGGACATTTTCCCGGCGATCCGACCGTTCCCGGCGTCATTCTCTGCGAGATATTGGCTCAGTCCGCGTGCGTGCTTCTCGCCGGAAGCATAGAGGGGAAGGTAAAAACGCTTTTCACCGGGCTTGACCGTGTCAAGTTCCGCCGCCCCGTCAAGCCGGGCGACACTTTTTTGACGGAGTGCGTGATAGAAAAGTCAAAGGGACCGTTTTATTGGGCGAGCGGCAAGGGATATGTTGACGGCGAGGTCGCTGTATCCGCTTCGTTTTCGTTCGCCGTTTTCCCGGACGATGCGGAGCATGCGTGAGCTTTTGCGATGGAGGCGAAGGGTTAAAATATGTTTGACAGGAAAAAGCGCAGACTGCCTGAGGGCGAGCCGTTCACGGATGAGGAATTTGACGTTTCGTGCAGCGGCTGCAAGAGTGTACATAAGCGCTCCGAGCTGCTTGCGACAGGTTACGTCTGCCCGGACTGCGGCAGATATGTCCGCGTCCCGGCGCGCGACAGGATAAGGATGCTTGCCGACGGCGGGAGCTTTTACGAGCTCGACCGCGGCATAACGTCGGTTGACTTTCTACAGTTTCCCGGCTATCAGGAAAAAATAGATAAGGCAAAAAAGCAGACGGGCGAGTGCTCTGCCGTCGTGACAGGCGTCATGCGCGTAGAGGGATTCCCGTGCGCAGTCTTTGCGATGGATTCAAGATTCATAATGGCGAGCATGGGGTCTGCCGTCGGCGAAAAGATCACGAGGCTGTTTGAATACGCGACAAAAATGAGGCTGCCGGTGCTCGGCGTCACATGCTCAGGCGGCGCGCGCATGCAGGAGGGCGCCGTGTCGCTGATGCAGATGGCGAAGTGCAGCGGCGCTGTCCGCCGCCACAGCGACGCGGGGCTTTTGTATATCGCGCTTTTGACCGACCCGACGACGGGCGGAGTTACGGCGTCTATTGCGATGGAGGGCGACATAACGCTCGCGGAGCCGCGCGCGCTCGTCGGATTTGCGGGCAGGCGCGTGATAGAGCAGACGACGGGGTCGGAGCTGCCGGACAATTTTCAGACGGCGGAATTTTTGCAGGAGCACGGCTTTATTGACATGGTCGTGGAAAGGCGCGAGCTGCGCGTCACCGTCGGGCGGATATTGCGCCTGCATGAAAGTGCTGCTGAGGAAGCGAGGTAAAAATGACCGCTTACGAAAAGCTTAAGACCGTGCGCGCCCCGGAACGCACGCACGGCGGGGAATATGTGAAGGCGCTGTTTTCCGATCGCGTTGAGTTTTGCGGCGACCGCCGCTTCGCGGAGGACCCGTCGATAATTTCAGGTATAGGATATCTCGGCGACATCGCCGTGACATATATAGCGATAGATAAAGGCGAAGACCTTCAGGACAGGATCAGAAAGCATTTCGGCTGTCCGATGCCGGAGGGATACCGCAAGGCGCTCCGCCTGATGAAGCAGGCGGAGAAGTTTCACCGTCCCGTCGTCTGCCTTGTCGACACGATGGGCGCATTCTGCGGCGCCGACGGCGAGGAACGCGGGCAGGGACAGGCGATAGCGGAAAATCTTTTCGAGATGATGGGGCTGAAAACCCCGATAGTTTCCGTCATAATCGGCGAGGGAGGCAGCGGCGGAGCGCTCGCGCTCGCGGCGGCAGACCGCGTATATATGCTTGAAAACGCCGTTTACTCCGTCATCTCGCCTGACGGCTGCGCCAGCATCCTCTGGCGTGACGCGGGCAGGGCGCACGCCGCCGCCGACTGTCTGCACATAACGGCGGAGGACATGGTGGAGCTCGGCGTCGCCGAGGGGATCATATCGGAGCACGAGGGCGATTTTGACCGTATGTGCGCCGACATGAAGACAATTTTATCAACAGAGCTCGGAAAGCTCTCAAGGCTGCCGACGGAGAAGCTGCTCGACGCCAGATACGAGCGTTTCCGCCGAATCGGCGTCTTTGAGGAGGACAGGACCAAATGAAACCCCTTTATAATGAATTATGCACCGTCAACGAGCGCGGCGAGATGAAGCTTCGTGTGCCTGACGGGTTCAACTTCGCATATGACGTTGTTGATCGGATCGCGCGCGAGGACCCTGACAAGCGGGCGCTCGTCTGGAAGCAGGACGAAAGCTGCGCGCTTTATTCGCGTTCGGAGTGCCACGAGCGCACGCTTTCGTTTGGCGATATCTCGCGACTCTCCGGGCAGACGGCAAATTATCTCGCCTCCCGCGGGATCGGCAAGGGCGACCGCGTTATGCTCATACTTAAGCGCCACTATTCGTACTGGTATATCCTGATCGCGCTTCATAAGCTCGGGGCGGTCGCGATGCCGGCAACGTATATGCTGAATCATGACGACCTCGTCAGCCGTATGAAGGCGACGAAGGCGAAGGCGGTCGTAGCAATAGGCGAGGAGAGCATATGCCGAAAGATCGCGGAGGCAGCAGATGAGGTTGGAGGCGTCGACGGGCTGTTCTCCGTCGAATGCACGGTCCCCGGATTTGACAGGCTCGACCTTGAGATCGAAAAATACCCGCCTGAGTTTGACCGCGTAAAGACAAAAAATTCCGACCCGATACTTTTATATTTTACGTCCGGAACGACGGGACGCCCGAAAATAGTTATTCACGATGAGACATACCCGCTCGGACACATACAGACGGCGCTCTTGTGGCAGAACGTGCGCGACGATGGGCTTCATCTTTCAGTCGCCGATACGGGCTGGGCGAAGTCGTCATGGGGCAAGATATACGGACAGTGGATCTGCGGGACGGCCGTGTTCGCATACGATTTTGACGCGTTTTCCGCCGTGAGGATGCTTGATGTGATCGGAAAATTCGGCGTTACGACGTTCTGCGCGCCGCCGACGATATACAGGTTCTTCGTGAAAAACGATCTGCTCGATCACGGATTCGGAAATGTCGAATACGCGACGACGGCGGGCGAGGCGATAAATCCAGAGATCGCGGAGACGTTCCGCAAAAAGACGGGACTTGAGATCCACAGCGGCTACGGACAGACTGAATCGACGCTGCTCGTCGCAGATTTCGTCGGAGAGCCTGTGCGCGTCGGCTCGATGGGGAAGCCGTCGTCACTGTACCATCCTATAGTTGTCGATGAAAACGGGGTCGAGTGCGATGTCGATGAGCCCGGCGAGATCGTCATGCCTGCCGAAGGGCGGTACGACAACGGGCTGTGCGTCCGCTCATGCGAGGAATTTGATCTTAACGATACGGTCTGGGACGGCGACGTTTACCGCACCGGCGACATTGCGCGCCGCGACAGCGACGGATATCTGTGGTTTATCGGGCGCGTCGACGACGTGATAAAGTCGTCGGGATACAGGATCAGCCCGTTCGAGATCGAAAGCGTGCTGATGGAGCATCCGGCGATCATGGACTGCGCCGTCACTGGCGTGCCGGACGAGCGGCGCGGATTTGCGGTCAAGGCGACGGTCGTTCTGAAAGACGGCTATCACGGAGGGCTCGCGATGTCAAACGAGCTGCGCGAGTTTGTCAAGCGGCGCACCGCAGATTATAAAGCGCCGAGGATCATCAAATACGTCGACAAGATCCCGCGGACATTCAGCGGCAAGATACGCCACGTCGAGATACGCGAGGGAGACGCCGGAGAGAAAAACACAAAGTAAAAAAACGGGATGGGATCGGCTCCGCCGGCACCGTCCCGTGAATTTTTTCTGCCAAAAATGCAGATTCGCTGTTTGCGGGGTGGATTTCAGACGGTGAGTGCGGTATAATTTTATGTATAGAGAAAAGCGCAAAGGGGCTTTTTATGGATAAATATAAGATGGGGCGGTTCCTTGCCGAGCTGCGTCGGGAGCGGGGCATGACGCAGGAAGAGCTGGGCGAGAGGCTCGGCGTCACAGGCAAGACGATCTCGCGCTGGGAATGCGGTACGTATATGCCCGATTTAAATATGCTTGAGGCGATGTCAAAGTTGTTTTCGGCAAGCGTCGATGAAATCATTGCCGGAGAAAGACAATTGACTAACAATGTTGAGACAACTGCCGAAAATACGTCCGACAGCGAGCGGCAAACCGCGTTTTCAACGGCGGAGCGCATGGAATATTTTAAAAGAAAGTGGCTGCACGATCATATATTTGATATTGCGGTACACGCTTTTATGGCTTTGGCAGCCGTTTTGTTTTACGCAGAATTTATTGATACGGCAACGTCGTTTGTCGCTGCCGCCGTGGCGGCGCTCGCGGTCTACGCAATCGACCGGAACGGGATGATGTCGTATGCCGAGGCGCGCGCTTTTCGTGAGGACGGGAACGGGGAGAAAAAATAATTTATTTTTAGTTGATAAGAGTCTTAAAACTTATGTAATGCGCTTTACAAACAATGAATGTTGTGCTAAAATAACATCATAGGGGAAGTTCCCGATCACACAAAGAAGATAAGGAGATACACATGAAGATTTGTCCGAATTGTCATAATCCCGTTGACGATAATGCTCCGTTCTGCCCGAACTGCGGCGCGAATTTGGGAGCACAGAATCAGCAGAACCCGCAGAACCAGCAGGGTCAGCAGAATCAGCAGCAGCCGTACGGCAACCAGCCGCCGTATAATCAGCCCTACGGTCAGCCTTACGGGCAGCAGCCCCAGTATCGTGTGCCCGATCCGTTTGATCATACCGCAGAGTTCGCGGCTGATGAAGTTGCTGCAAACAAGCTTTACGCAATGCTCGTGTACGTGCTCGGCGCTGTCGGCATCGTGATCGCGCTGATCGCCGGCAAGGATTCCGCTTATGCGAAATTCCACGCTCGCCAGGGCATGAAGATCGTGCTGCTTGAGACGATCTGCACGCTCGCGACGACGTTCTTGTTCTGGACGTTCTTAGTTCCGATCGCAGCTGCCGTCTGCCTTGCGATTTTGTTCGTTGTGAGAGTCATCAGCTTCTTCCAGGTGTGCGGCGGAAAATCAGTCGAGCCGTATATCGTTCGCGGCTTTTCATTCCTGAAATAAGAGAATAAAAAGGAATACCATCTGCCGCCGGTCATAAAACAGTACGTTGTTTGAGCTTGCATTCAGGGCGAGCCGGGACAGTGGATAAAAACGCTCCGGATGAGGACACGACCACCGGAGCGTTTTTGTATTCGGCACGGACGGAATAAAATCAAATTATTTGCCTTAACGGACAGCAGATCTCTTCACATTTGGGGGCTATTAAGATGAAATGCCGAATGGGCGGCTGTTCGACAAATTATGATTTGAAGGAGACGGTCATGGAGTACAAAATAAGAACGATATCAGAGGGAGAAGAAGGCTTACTTAAAGACTTTTTATACGAAGCTATTTTTGTGCCGCCGGGAACGCCTCCACCACCGGGATCAATTATCGATCAGCCTGAGCTGCAGGTGTATGTAACCGGCTTTGGAACGAAAAAGGACGATATTGGTTTCGTTGCGGAAATTGATGATATGCCTGTCGGCGCTGTTTGGGTACGCATCATGAACGATTACGGACACATAGACAATGACACTCCATCCTTTGCAATATCCTTGTACAAAGATTATCGGGGATTTGGAATAGGTACTGCATTGATGAAAGAAATGCTCCGTATTCTGAAAAACAGAGGATATAAGCAGGCATCTTTAGCTGTGCAAAAAGCAAACTACGCCGTAAGAATGTATCAAAAAATCGGATTTGAAATTGTTGATGAAAACGAAGAAGAATATATCATGCTTTGTCGTTTGTGATAAAACTGCTTCCAGTTTGATAAGATGTTTCAACCAATTTTAGAACGAAAGGGTGCGCATCTGTTCACAGATAAACCTGCATTGCGCTTAATACGTCTGAAAAAATGAATGACGAAAAATTGACCGTTGGCACGCCGGTTCCCCGGCGAAAAGCCAACGGTCTTTTTATCAAATATACTGTTTTACGACAAATCGCCCTCGGCGGGTCTTCTTTTTTTACGGCGCGCGGCTTCCTGTATGTTACAGTATGCGGCAGCAGCGGCGGAGCGTTTCGGCGAGCGAGTATGCGAAGTCCTTGATCTCGTCGAGGTCGCGCGACTCTTCGGGCATCTCGCGGTAGCGGAGCAGGCGGACGCGCGGCGGGTCGTACATCGGGACCATTTCGGCTCCCTCGAGCAGGTTGATTATCCATTCGGCCGCCTCAAGGATTTCGTCCGAGGACGATTTTTTGTGGCGGAACACTTCCGCCGAGTCGTTCATCGCGCGCGAGAGGCGCGCGAGCGCTTCCGTCGCCTTGCCCTCCTTGTTCGGGTTCGGCTTTATGCGCGAGGCGGAATAGTTTCTGTATATCCCCATCATTGCCGTTACTGTCGAGGGGTCGCGGACGGTGCCGTCCGGGTAGAAGATGCCGTGAATGTCGCCCCAATACCCGCGGATCATCAGCTCAAAAACGTAGAACCCGACGTGATGGTCGCGCGCAGCCTTGATCGACTGCTCATACGTGTTTGCGCGGCCTATACATGAAAGCTCGCTGTTGATCAGCGGCTTTTTGTATTTTTCGGCGACGGCTCCCGCGTCGGCGTAAGTTTTGTTGATCCGCGCCTCGCTCTCAAGGTAGTCGTGAACGGAGATCACGTCGACATAAGCGGCGCTCGGCTCAAGATCGCGGGCGAATGTGTGTCCTATCGTTATAGTTCCGTCGGGGTCGAGGGACTTGACAAGCTCGCAGTAGTGGCGGAGGTTCTGATCCATCAGTTCCCAGCGCACGGCGCGCTCCTCCTTCGGACATTTCATGATATAGTCGTTGCAGGACGGTTCGTTCATGATGTCCCACATGATGAGTCCCGGCTCATCGCGCAGCTCGGTGACAAGGTCGCAGACGTAAACGTCGCCGACAGAGGCGCGCCATTCGTCCGTCAGCGTTTGCGGGTCGAGCCCGTTGCCGTTGAAAATTATCGGCATAACTGTTATGCCGTTTTCATATGCCGTGCGGATGAAGGCGCGGATATTGTTGATGAATCCGTCGCGGTCGCGCTGCCAGCCGCGATATGACAGCCATGTGCGGAACGAGTTGACGCCAATTGAGCGCGCGTACCCGATCTCACGCAGGTACTCGTCCGTCCCGGCGCGCGAATTGTGGCATACGCCGCGAATAAAGCTGTAATCGGACATCGGTTTCACGTTTTTTCACCATGCCTTTGGGAGTGCAAAGGCTCCTTTCCTTTTCCTTAAAAAAAGTATACCACGCGCGCGGGCGCGCGTCAATGAGGCGGCGCGTGTTTGAGCATATCGGATAGAAAACAAAAAACCGAAAAATATTTTAATTTTGCGCTTGAAAAGCGGCGGTCGGTGTGATAATATATAGAAACGATTATGATAATCATTTTCGATTTCGAGGCGAACATGAGATATTCAACAAAACAGCGGGCGGAGCTGATCGAATTTCTGAAATCGAATCAGGACCGCTGCTTTTCGGTCAAAGAGATAGTTTCCGCCGGCGGGCTCGCGATGGGCGAGGCTACCGTATATCGCGCGCTCGCGCATTTTGTGAGCGAGGGCCTTGTCAAAAAATACGTCGACGGCGAGGGCGGCGGCGCGCTTTATCAATATGTTGGGCACGGGGAGTGCGAGTCGCACTTCCATCTGAAATGCCTTACGTGCGGCAGGCTGTTCCATACGGATTGCAGCGTCATAGGCGACATGGTGCGCCACATCGAGGCGGAGCACGATTTTCACGTTGATTCGGTCCATACGACGATATACGGCGTGTGCGGCGATTGCAGCGCAAAGGCAAAGGCTGCCGGTGAAGCGAACGCGGCGAGCGGCGCTTATACTGACGCGGGGGCTGACAAGTGAGGCGTGGTGCGATATTTAGGGTCGCGGCGGTTATACTCGCATTTGCTCTGACGCTGCCGCTATTGTCGTGTACCGCGCCAAAGCGGGGCGACGACAATGACGGGAAGCTCCGCGTTGTGGCGACTATATTTCCGCAGTACGACTTTGTCCGCGCGATAGCGGGGGACCGCGTATCGCTCTCGATGATGATCTCGCCGGGCGTCGAGAGCCACACTTACGAGCCGTCGATTTCGGATGTCGTTTCCGTTGCCGAAGCCGATCTTTTCATATATACGGGCGGCGACGTTGACCCTTGGGCTGAGGCGCTTGCGGAAACGGTCGCCGGTGACGGCGTTACATCCATCAGGATAACGGACGCCGTAGGCGGCGTTCACGAGCACGACCACAGCGGCGACGATGACGTGGACGACGGAGACGAGCACGCGTGGACATCTCCCGAAAACGCGATTCTGATGCTTGATTATATATGCGATGCGCTCATATCGCTCGACCCGGGCGGGGAGGCTGAATACCGCGCGAACGCGGACGAGTACGCGGCGCGGCTCTCCGATATCGGGGGATCGCTGTCGGCGCTCGCGTCGTCGGCAAAGGGGAAAACGGTCGTCGTTGCCGACAGGTTCCCGTTCGGCGCGATGTTCGGGGATTACGGCATCGCGCACGCGGAGGCGCTCGGCGGCTGCTCCGTCGGCGAGGAGCCGACGGCGGGGACGATCAAAAATCTGCTTGACATTATAAAGGAAGAGAACATAAAATACGTATTCTATATCGAATTTTCGAACAGGAACGTCTCCCGCCTTCTTTCGGAGGCGACGGGATGCGGGGAGCTGCTTCTTCATTCGTGCCACAATGTTTCGGCGGAAGACTTTGAAGCCGGCGTGACGTTTTGCGATCTGATGGAGGAAAACGTGCGCAATTTATCGGAGGTGCTTTCATAATGGCGCTCATAAAATGCGAGGGAGTCTGTCTCGGCTACTCAAACAATGTCGCCGTAAGCGGCGTTGACCTGACGGTCGAGCGCGGCGATTACCTTTTCATAATCGGCGAGAACGGGTCGGGAAAGTCGACGCTCGTCAAAGGGCTTTTGGGGCTTTTGCAGCCCATCCGGGGAAAAATAGAATACGGAGACGGGCTCGGCAGGCGCGGGGTCGGTTATTTGCCGCAGAAGACGGAGGTGCAGCGCGATTTTCCTGCGTCCGTGCGCGAGGTCGTGCTTTCCGGCTGCATCTCGGGCGGATTTCATCCGATTTACACGCGGGCGGACAAACTGCGCGCGCACGATGTGATGATGCGGCTGAAAATACATGACATAGAGAAGAAAAGCTACCGCGAGCTGTCCGGCGGGCAGCAGCAGCGCGTTTTACTGGCGCGGGCGCTCTGCGCGACGAAGGAGCTTTTGCTGCTCGACGAGCCGGCGGCGGGACTTGACCCGGAAGCAACGGCGGAGCTTTATGAAACTGTCGGCGAGCTGCACCGCCGCGACGGGGTGACGATCATAATGGTGTCCCACGACCTTCACGCGCTTTCGTCCGAGGCGGAGCATGTGCTCAGAATGAAAACGTCGCCGGTGTTCTACGGGACGCGCGAGGAATACAATGAAAAATTCGGAGAGAACGGGAAAGCGCTATGACGATATTTGAAATGCTCAGTGATCCTGTCCTTGCAAAGATACTGCTGCGCGCGGCTGTCGTGGGCGCTGCCGTCGCCTGGTCCGCCTCCGTGCTCGGGGTGACGATGGTGCTGCGCCGGATGTCGATGATCGGCGACGGGCTCGCTCACGCGGGCTTCGGCGCGCTCGCGGTCGCGACGCTGTGCGGAGCCGCCGACCTCAAAACGGAAATATCGATCCCGATAGTTATCGCGGTGTCGTTTCTGCTCCTGCTCATGTCGGAGCGCGGGATAATGGGCGGCGATGCCGCCGTCGCCGTCGTTTCGACCGGGATGATGACGGCAGGAGTCCTGATTTTCAGCTTTACTACGGGATATACTGCCGATATGTGCTCAAGCCTTTTCGGTTCCGCGTCCATACTGACGATAACGGACAACGATCTTTATTTGTCCCTTGCACTGGCGGCGGCTGTCATGGTCTTGTTCCTGCTCTTTTATACGAAAATATTTTCCGTAACGTTTGACGAGACGTTTTCACGTGCCGCCGGGGTGAATGTGTGGGCGTACAAGCTGCTTACGGCCGTGCTGATCTCCGTGACCGTCGTCGTCGGTATGGATCTGATCGGCTCGCTGATGATCTCGGCGCTCGTCGTGTTCCCGACGCTGACGGCGATGAGGGTATGCCGCAGCTTCGGCGGCGTCACCGCCGTTGCCGGTGCCTCGTCGGTGATCTGCTTTTTTATCGGTTTTGTGATCTCGTGCGAACTGGCGCTCCCGGCAGGGGCGTCTGTCGTGGCGGTCGATCTGTGCGTCTACGTCGTGGTATCTGTCGTATCGGCGATCGTAAACGCGCAGAAAAAGCGCCGCATGCTGCAAAAAGGTGGAGCTGTTTCGTGACCGCCCGCTGGCGGCGGTCGCGGCGTCGTTTGTCGCCGCGTCCGTCGCGGCACAGTTTGTGCCGGGCGGATATAAATTGTGGCTCCTGACGGCGATAGTCGCCATATTGTTGGCAGTCATAGTAATTCCCATGTTCGCGCGCACCGGCGATGTCGGTTCGTTTTTGCGTGCGCGCCGCGGGCTTGCCGCTTTCATGTGCGCCGCGTCGACGGCGGCGCTCGTCGTCTCGTTTTTGTATATGGACGTGTGGTATGCGTCGTGGTCTGCCCGGGACGGGGATAGGGAGCACGTGCGCGGCTATGTCATGGATGTGGTGTACGAAACGGGATATTCGGGCAGATGCCGCGTCGTGCTGACGGAGGTCGGCGGCAAAAACACCCGAGCGGGCGCGCTTTTAACGACTGATTTTGCCGCCGGACTTGAGATCGGAGACGAATTTTCCGCAGATGTAGAATTTGAAAAGCTCTCCGTTGACGGCACATTCGATGAGGAAAGATATTATCTTCCGCGCGGTGTGCTCACGGGAATTCACGCTGCCAAGGCAGGCGAGCTTGTGTGGGACGGCGAGCACGGCATCATCGCGGTCTCCGCCGCGCGGCTGCGGGAGAGCATATCGTATAAACTCACGAAGCTGACGAAGGACGGCGGCGACGGGATACCGGAAGCGCTGCTCGTCGGCGACAGGGGAAAGCTCGACGACATCCTTTACCGCGATTTTACATATATCGGGACGCTCCATCTTCTCGCCGTCTCCGGCATGCACCTGTCTATCCTGATAGGCGGGCTTGACGCGATTTTGCGCCGCGTCCTCGGCAAGACGCCGCGGTGTCTTCTGCTGATATGTTTGACGATTGCATATATGGCGCTGTCCGGATTCACGGCGTCGGTCACAAGGGCGGGTGTGATGATGGTGCTCTACTACCTCTCCCACTTCGCGCGGCGCGAGGCGGACAGCGTAACGTCTCTGTTTTCGGCGGCTGCCTTAATTATGTTGTTCTCTCCGCCGTCGGCGGCGGACGTTGGGCTTCTCTTGTCAGTCACGGCGATGCTCGGCTGCCTTTTCGCCGGTGAACTGTTCATAACGGACGGAGTGCGCGGCGCGTTTTTCGGGTTCGCTAAGAAGAATATCTTATGCAAATGTATATCAAATGCGCTTTTGTGGATATACACCTCTCTTGTGATTTCCGTGTCGGCAATGATGTTCACTCTGCCCGTAAGCTGGCTCGCGTTCGGCAGGATCTCGCTTTTGTCACCGGTCGCGACGCTCTTGCTGACGGTACCGATCACATTGATCCTTTATCTTTGCCCGTTTCTTGTGATATTTTCGAATATAGGCGCCGTTTCGGCGGCGCTGTCGGGCGCGTGCTGTGCGCTCTGCCGGTTCGTTTCGGGAGCCGCCGGCGCTATGGCGAAGCTTGACGGGATCGGGATCGCGCTTTCGGGCGAGCCCGCGGCGCTGGGGGCTTGCGCCGCCGTCGCCGTGTGTCTCTGTGCGGCGCTTATACTCAGCCGCCGCCGCGCGCGTCGTTCGTTTGCGCTCGCGCTGGGCGTATTTGCGGCCGCGGCTGTCGTTTCTGGTTTCACGCCTGCGAGGGCGGACGGCATAACGTATCTGAACTATAAAAAGAATGACTCCCTCATCGTCGCGGACGGTGGGAAAGTCATGATCTGCGATATTTCTGACGGCTCGTGGACGCCGACCTCGAACGCGGCCGCC
The DNA here is from genome assembly GCA_947630625.1 of uncultured Clostridia bacterium. Classification (GTDB taxonomy): domain Bacteria; phylum Bacillota; class Clostridia; order Oscillospirales; family CAG-272; genus DTU064. Next base: position 137,986 of record CANRIL010000002.1, on the reverse strand, counting down.
AGGGCGAAGGCGGAGCGCATCGACGTATACATGCTGACGCATCTGCACCGCCGCCATGTTAACACGTTTGACCGACTGTGCCGGAACGAATATGTCCGCGAGCTTTGGCTGCCCGTGCCCGAAGACGGAAACGAGGATGAGGAGGAGATATACGATCTGCTCGTCGAGGCAGCCGACTCGTACGGCGTCGCCGTTAAGGAATACGAGCGCGGGGAGACGGCGGATTTCGGGGAAACGTCCGTTATAACGATCGGGAGGACAATGATAAAGCGGTCGACGCATCCGATAATCGCGCTCGCGTTCGTCCGCGGGGATGAAAGCTCCGTTTATGTCGGCAGCTCCGTACACGAAAGCGGATCGTTTGACGGCGTGCTTCAGCTTTGCCGCGATGCTGACGAGGTCATTTTCGGCATACACGGCCCCGTTTACAAGAGCGGGGAGGATTTCGGTCTTGCAAAGGAAACCCGCGTAATATTTGCGACGGAGGATGTCGCCGGGTTTATGCGCGGCAAAAACGAGACGGACGAATTCTACATCGGCGGAGAATAAAAATGAATGTGCGGGGGAAGAGAGCCTGAAAAAAATCTTCCCCCGCGCCGCCTATTTTGTCACGGAAATTCTGATGTTTCCGCTTCTCGTTTTTGCATTGAAAGTTCCACTGCCCGATGACTGCGGGACGCTTACCGTGCCCCCGCCTGATTCTACGCGGAACTGTTTATCCGAGAGCAGCGTGCCGCTCAGGTCCCCGCTCAATGTGTTAAATGAGAGTGAGGACGCGTCGCACCCCATAAGCTCGATATTTCCGCTCATTGTATCCGCCTTGATAAAGCTTTTGGCGGTGACGAGCTTATATTCGATGCTGCCCCCCTCGGACACGGCGGACACTGTTGTCCCGCTGACCTTTGAAACAGAGATGTCGCCGCCCACCGTTTTCAGGCTCAGATTTTTTATCTGCGGCCCCTTTACATTTATCGTTCCCCTCTCCGTATCAACGTCGAGGGACGCGGCGATGCCGGCGAAGCTGACGTTTCCCGCTGACGACTCAACCGTGATGTCTGCCTTTTCGGACGCGGACGAAAGCGCGATATTGCCGCTTTCGGAGGTCAGATTTATGCTTGTGAATTCGAGTTCGTCCGGCACCGTGATATTGCCGGTCTTTGTTATGACTTCAACCGACGCGTATTTGTCGCGCGGCAGATTGAGTGTGATCGTCGGTTTTGTGAATCTTGAGCCGATGCCGAAGCCGCTGTACCATCCGTCCGCCTCGCGCCTTGTCACGCGGAGCGTGTCCTGCCTTATAAAGACGAACTGCTCTACTTTGTCATTCTCCGGACAGACGACGCTGCAATTGCCGTCTTCGGAGAATTTAAAGACGATATCGCAGTCGTCTGCCTCGACATAGATTTTTTCAAAGCTCCCGCTTTCGTAGTGCGTGCGGTTCACAAAGCCGATGTCGACGAGCTTTGTATAGTCGAACGCCGCTGCCTCCGCCGCCGCAAACGCGGTGACGATGCCGACGATGATGAACAGTGCCGCAAACTTTATCGCTGTTTTTTCCCGTTTAGTCATTTTTGCCTCCATTTCCCGCGAAGCGTTTTTTGCAGCCAAGCAGGATGTTTTTAAACAGCCCGACGACGGCGCGCGTTATATGAACGGACAGTATCGACAAAATAATTGTCAGTCCGGCGGAGCCGAGCCCGATCCCGAAGAAGAGCGCCGCCCCGATATAGTATCCCGTAAACACGTTTATAAACGTCTGCGCTATGCACGCGAGCGATAAAGCGCAAAACGAGATGGTGAGCGCGTAAATCAGCACGACGGCGCCCCACAAAACGGCAAGGACCGCGAGCGCCGAAGATATGATCGCGATCATAACCGTAAACCAGACGGGGAAGCAGACTATAATGAGCGCGATCTCCCAGGCGCGCAGCGCGCGCTTCGGCTTTATCTTTTCTTTGACTATGTGCGAAAGCGGAATGTCGGCAAGGATGTGCGCCACGTTGTCGCCTACGGCGCCGACCGCCGCGACCGCTTCCTCCTCGGATGTGCCGTCTTCGATCCGGTCGTCTATCATTTCGGAGTAGTATTCGAGCGAACGGTTTATATCTTCGTCAGGCAGCCCGATGATGCCGCGCCTGAGTTCCGCCAGAAATTCTGCTTTAGTCATTTGTGTCCGCCTCCTTCTTTACATATTCGTACATCGAAACGAGTTCCCGCCAGTCTTCAAAAAAAGTATTGATGCGGTCGATGCCGGTCTTTGTTATGGTGTAATATTTGCGGAGCCTGCCGTTGTGCTCGGCGGAGCTGACGGTTAGAAACTGCGCCGATTCAAGCCTGCGCAGTATCGGATAAAGCGTCGACTCCGAAATGTCGACATATTCGCTCATGTCCTTGATTATCTGATACCCGTATGAGGGTCCCTTTTTTATCGCCGCGAGCACGCAGACATCAAGAAATCCGCGCTTAAGTTGTATATCCATGCTATGCCGAATACCTCCTCTCGCATAATACTATACAACACACAGTATATCTTGTCAAGGGGAAAATTAAAAATTTTTTTGAAAAATTTTTGCCGGTCATGTTTTATATAAGCCGCGCGATAAAAATACGGCGCTTTAACTGCGCCGTCTGCCTTAAATGTATTTTATATAAGCGTGCGATAAAAGAGCGGCGGCGAAGGTTTCCCTTTGCCGCCGTATTATGCAGCTTTTGATCTTGCCTCCGCCGCCGTTTGATATAGCTTTTGATCTGAAGATTTCTCTTTTCCGACGTATGGTATAGTTCAATAAATACGGATGCGCTCATCCTTTTTAGCCTAATATCCCGTCTACCACCAGAGATGCTCGCCGAGTATGAAGACGGCGAGAAAGATCAGGATCACGCCGCCCGCGACCGTCGCGGGCTTTTTGTATTTTTCGCCGAAGACGGAGCCCAGAAACAGCCCCGCGCCGGAGAGGACAAACGTGACGACGCCTATCATGGCGGCGGCAGGCGCGATCTCGTATCTGTGCGACATCGCCATAGCGATCCCGACGGCGAGCGCGTCTATGCTCGTGGCGACGGCGAGGATGAACATGCTCCCGAATGAAAACGACGCGTCGACCGCGCCCGCGTCATCCCCGCCTTGCGCGAACGACTCACGTATCATGTTCGCCCCGATCGCAAAGAGAAGTATAAACGCGATCCAGTGGTCGTAATCCTCTATCAGCTCGCGCGCGTGGATGCCGAGAAAATATCCGATCGTCGGCATAAGCGCCTGAAATCCTCCGAACCATACGCCGACGGTCAGCATCTGCTTCACCGTGACGCGCCCGGCGGCAAGCCCGCGGCAGACGGCAACGGCGAATGCGTCAGCGGAAAGACCGAGCGCGAACAAAAACAGCTCGGATATCATGAGTGCGTCCATCAAGCCCTCACCAAGATAAAAAATTTTCGTGCGGGCGTATTCTATCACCTGCGGCTGATCTATGTCAAGGAAAAAAAGTCGAAAAAAGCGGGCAGCGCTTTCTTATGTACTTGCAATTTCATGCCGCGTATGATATCATGAACGCAATGAAGAAGGACGGAGACAAAAGACATGAAAGCAGTTATAACGGTCGTCGGTCACGACAGCATCGGAATTATCGCCGGGATATCGGCGGAGTGCGCCTCTTACGGCGTCAACATCAACGAAATAACGCAGTCGGTACTGTCGGATTATTTTGTCATGATAATGATAGTCGACATAACGGATATGAAATGCGACTTCTCGGAGTTTGTGGACGCGATGGAGCGCCACGGCAGGGGGAGAGGGCTCGAAATACACGTGATGCACGAAAATATCTTCAATTCGATGCACGAGATATGATCCCGGGGGAAAACATATGCTTAATGTAGGGGCAATACGCGAGACGGTCAACATGATACGCGAGGAAAACCTCGATATCAGGACGGTGACGATGGGAATATCGCTTTACGACTGCCAGAGCGACGACATAAACCGGCTCGCGGATAAGATATACGACAAAATAACGACGAGCGCCGAGAGGCTTTATGCCGTATCCCGCGAGCTTGAAAAGCGGTACGGCATACCGATAATAAACAGCCGCGTTTCCGTCACGCCGATCTCGTATATGGCGGGCGGGCTCCGCTCGGTCGACGACTGCGTTCTGATCGCGAAGACGCTTGACCGCGCGGCGGACACGCTCGGCATCAACTTCATCGGCGGCTACAGCGCGATGGTGCAAAAAGGGGAGATCGACTCCGCGCGCCTTCTGATCGACAGCATACCGGAGGCTTTGTCGGAGACTGAAAAGGTCTGCTCGTCAGTCAATGTGGCGTCGACGAAGGCGGGGATCAATATGGACGCCGTCCGCAGGATGGGCGAGATCGTAAAGGAAACTTCGTATCTGACGCGCGACCGCGCCTCGATCGGGTGCGCGAAGCTCGTGGTATTCGCGAACGTGCCGGAGGATAACCCGTTTATGGCGGGCGCGTTCCACGGCGTCGGCGAACCGGAGAGGGTGATAAACGTCGGCGTGTCGGGTCCCGGCGTCGTCGCCGCGGCGATAAAGCGCGCCGGTGACTGCGACCTGACAAAGATCGCGGAAACGATAAAGAAGACGGCGTTCAAGATAACGCGCGTCGGTCAGCTCGTCGCCGCCGAGGCGGCGGAAATGCTCGGCGTTCCGTTCGGGATCGTCGATCTGTCGCTCGCGCCGACGCCCGCCGTCGGGGATTCAGTTGCGAGGATACTTGAAGAGATCGGGCTTGAAAGATGCGGCGCGCACGGAACGACGGCGGCGCTCGCGATGCTGAACGACGCGGTCAAAAAGGGCGGCGTTATGGCGAGCTCGCACGTCGGCGGGCTGTCGGGCGCGTTCATTCCGGTGTCCGAGGACGCGGGCATGATAGAAGCTGCCGCCGCCGGTTCGCTCACGCTTGAAAAGCTGGAGGCGATGACATCTGTCTGCTCGGTCGGGCTTGACATGATAGCGATCCCCGGCGACACGCCGGCGGAGGTCATTTCCGGCATCATAGCGGACGAAATGGCGATAGGCGTCGTCAACAACAAGACGACGGCGGTGCGCCTCATCCCGGCATACGGGCACAGCGTCGGCGACGAGCTTTCGTTCGGCGGTCTGCTCGGAACGGCGCCCGTCATGGCGGTCAACATGTATTCGCCAGAGGTGTTTGTAAAGCGCGGCGGCAGGATCCCCGCGCCGATACAGAGTCTCAGAAACTAAAACGGGGTATTATCGCCCGCATTAAAAAATCGCCCGCGCCCGGCTTTTTGTCTGCGGCGGGCGGCAAAATGACATAACAAAAGAAGGGGCGCGCCGCGGAAGCGGCGCGCTTTTCTTATGCCGCGATCCGGCAAACGGGCGAAAGCGAGAAAATATTAAGCAAAATTATGAAAAAATATAAAAATAGCTATTGACAATCACGAGAACGCGTGATATTATTATAGCAACAGAGACGAGCACGGCTTAATTTGGAGGACGAAATGAGCGACGGCAGAAAAAATTACGCTTCGCGCGTGCTGAATATTATCGCCATGGCAGCGATCCCGCTGGCGCTCGCCTTAATTCCGCCTGCCGGAGCGGTGGTGATAATGAACAGAGTGAAAGAAGGGTTGTCGGGGGACTGGCTGCTTTACGAGCTTTTGCCCTCATGGTTCATGCCGCTCTACGCGTTTTTCGGCTTCTGCCTCGTCTTCTGCGTGATTTTGAAGACGGTCGCGACGTTTGACTGGGAGCTTGAGAAAAAATTTCTTGAGCTGCCGATGTCGGTCAGGCTGCGGGACGAACTCTCGCTCATATTCCGCAATATCCCGTTTTGGCTGATGCTCGCCGTGACGGAGGCGCTTTATATCAAACTTTCGCCCGCATATGTCGCCGATGCCGGCGGCACGCCGACGTTTGCCGTGCTGATTTTGTCTGCGGCGGCGGTGTTTATACTGTTCGTCGTGTCGTATCTTGCGGCGTGCAGCGCATGGAACCGCGACAGGATAAGGATGCGCGGGAGCGGGGAGAAAAGGCGGGGATTTGTCGGCAAGCTGCTGATGTCGCTTTTGCCGACGGAGATAGGTTTGGCTTTTCTCGTCGGTCTGCTTCCTTACTTTGTTTCGCTGCGTTTTGTCTTCTCAACCGTTTTCGGCTGGATCGTTCTGATAGTGCCGGCGGTCGCTGCGGCTCTTTATATATACAGGTACGGGAAGGCGCTTTTGTGCCGACGCAAATTTCTCCGCGAGCTGCGGGACGCTTGCCGGGAGTTCGGCTTTGAGCTGTCGCAGATCAAAAAGCCGTTTTTGTCCGCCGTGCGGATGACGGGCGGGGAGAGCTTCCGCGTCACGGCGCGCGGGCACACGTATGTGTGCAAGCTCATCGGCGTCCCCAAAAAGGGCGACCCGCTGACGGTGTATGACGACGGCACGTGCCTGATCACGCATACGGTCCGCTTTCGCAGAAGGCCAGTTTTTCACTTCTCAAGCAGCTATGACCTTTCAATTGAAGCCGCGGAGGGCGAGCGGAAAATATTCATATTCAATCCCGTCCCGACGCTGCTCCTTGCGAGGCGCGGGGGATACGAGACGCCTATAGATGTCGGCGAAAGCGTCGGCGCGTATAAGGTATTTTCCGGCACACCGTTTATAAACGCGCTGCGGCGCGACACACTTGAAAGATAAAACAGATCATAATAAAACAGCGCGAAAAAACGTGAAAGGAAGATCACATTATGAACAGTGACAAAGATCAAAAAGACGTGTCTGCATCGGGCGGCGCGGCGAACGGGGCGCGGACGAAGGTAAAGATACCGGGCAAAAACAGGGATGTAAAGTCGGCGGTGCTGATGCGCATTTTCGGGAAGATACTGTTTATTGTCGGGTGGTGCGCCGTCGTTACGACGGCGGCGTATCTCACGGGGTATCTCGGCGACCCGATCGGGATGGCGTTTGTGGAGCTTTTATGGGTGTTCCCGATCTGGAAGACGAAGATATGGCGTCTTTTCACGACCGAACGTGCTTACGAGGGCGTTGTAACTGAAGTTATACATGACAACAACGTCGAGTCGAAGGGGTTAGGTCTGCCCGTTATGGGCAATATCCGCCGCCAGACGATCACGGTAAAGAAGGACGGAGGCGGCGAGATTGTCGTAAAATATGTCGACAGCGAGGACGGCGATCGGATAGAATACGAGGTCGGCGACCGAGTGCGTCATTATTACGGCACGAAATATCTGCAAAAGGTCGGCACAGAGGAAAATATCTGCGTCCTCTGCGGTACGATGTGCGGCGAGGGCGAGCACGTATGCGGAGTCTGCGGCAAGTCAATAATTGAAAACGGATACGGAGGCTGTCATGAGTGAACAGACGAATAATAATATAAAAAATCCTGAAAAACTCATCGTACCCGCGATCAAGCTGGCGCTTCTCGCACCCATCCCCGTCTTGTGGGGGACGCTGGTCGCCAATATGCCGTCGATGTATAAGCCTGACGACATACATTTTTATGATGTCCTCAGATATGAAGAGCTTCCGTCGTGGCTCATACCGCTGATAGCGTTTTTGTCGTATGCGGCGCTGCTTTACGTCGTGTATAAAACTGTCGCGGTATATGATTTCAGGATGGCGGGAGAGCTGCCTGAGCCTGAGGCGGCGGAACTTCCTTTGGGCGAACGGATAAAGCGGAGGCTCGGGATCATTTTCAGTCGGCGCGGGTTCAGGCTCTGCGCCGGTGTGGTCGCCGCGGTATACGTTCTCGGTCCGTTTGGAATGTTTGACAGCGCCGTTCTTGCAAAGCTTATGCCGGGCGAGCCGGAGGGGCTGCTGCTCGCTGTCCTCGGCAGGGCGGCGCTGCTGATATCAGCTCTTGTCGTCGTCACGATCTCGTACTATTCGGTTTGCCGTAAGGTGAGTAAAAGCGGGCAGGCGGGGCTCAGATCAGGGCGCGACGGCGAAGGAATACTGATCAGTCAGGCGCTCGCGCTGTTGGCACCGCCGCTCTTGCTGATCTATATCATATACAGGCAAATTGCGGGGCGCAGATCAAAGCGCGAAGGCGGCAGATTCCTGATCAGCCTGCTGACCGCGCTGATAATACCGGTGCTCTTGCCGCCTGTCGTCATATGCTGGATATTACCGTACATAAAGCCGGTGCCCAGTCTCATCCTGCTTCTGCTGTCGCCGAAGATGCTGATCGTTTACGCCGTAATAATAAGCATCCCGCTCTTTATAGGAGCTTGCTGGTCAGTCAGGGCTCTTTTAAAGCGGCGCACGTTCTGCCGCAGCCTCTTGTCGATGTGCGATAGGGAAGGGTTTGAGTGTTCGCCGATAAAACAGCAGTTTTTGTCGTCGTTTTGGTGGACTGACGGGGAGAGCTTCCGCGTCACGGCGCACGGGAAAACATATTCGTGCAAGCTTATCAGCTCTAAAAGAAGGGGCGGCGAACATCTCATCCTGGAAGAGGACGGCACGTGCACGTTCATGCATCCGGTGCGGCTGCGCGGGCAGACGCTGTTCAGCTTTGTCACAAACCGCAATTTTGCATATGAGGCTGACGGCTTGCAGAGGGTCCTTATAATCAACCCGGTGCCGGAGCAGATATGGACGCTTCACGGCGGGCGGCAGGAAGAGATCGACAACGGCCAGTCGGTGGGCGAATATAAAATATACGCGGGAACGGCGTTTCTGCGCGCTCTGCGGCTTGACGCGATCGACAAATCGTGAGCGCTCTCGGCACAAGTGAAAAATGTTCGGTTCGGGGAAGGCGCGCCTTCCCCGATTTATTAAAATTTGTTTAAGTCTATTGACATTTTGCCGCGCATGAGGTATGATACAAGTGTATTATATCATGTAGTACATACGAGGAAAAAGAACGACTGAATGAATGAGTTTTTGAAATTGATCTTATCAGAGCTGCGGGGAGCCGTGGGCATCGCTGCGGCGGCGGTGATTTTATGTGTTATCGGAATATTCGCCGCGGCTTATATATACGACCGTGTGCACAAGGGAACTAAGAAATTCCCGCTCGGCAGGGCTGCCGCAATATCGGCGCTCGCCGGATGGACGGCGGCGGTGCTGTTTCTGACAGTCCTTCGCCCGCAGTTCGGGGGAGGCATGAATCTGCATTTATTCCGCGCGTGGCGCGAGGCGTGGAACAGTTTTTCGTTTCAGAACTGGTCAAACGTGCTGCTGAACGTTGCGATGTTTGTGCCGCTCGGTGTGCTTTTGCCGCTTACGGCGAAGGTTTTCCGCCGCCAGTCTGCGGCTTACGGTGTGTTCCTGCTCAGCACGCTGTCGATCGAGCTGTTGCAGCTTATTCTTTCGAACGGCCTTTTCGACGTTGACGATATATTTGCAAACTTCATCGGCGCCGCCGTCGGTTACGGCGCGGCTATGGCGGTAATTACTGTGGTGGGGAAAGATGAAGCAGAGCGTACAGACTCCGCGCGGACAGACTTCACGCGGATGAACGCCGCGCTTTATGCGGCTGTTCCGGTGCTGACGCTGGCGGCGCTTGCCTCGATATTCGCCGTTTATTATATCAAGCCGTACGGCAATCTTTCGTGCGCGCCCGTTTACAAAGTCGACGTTGGCGATGTGTTTTGGGAGGTCGACTGCAAGCTGTCAGATGACGCGTCGGACGTGCCGATCTATCGCGCGAGATCGTACGACAAAGACGCGTGCGTCGCTGTCGGGGCTGAGTTTTTCAGGTCGCTCGGCATCGGTCAGGAAAGGCTTGACACTGTCTTTTATGATAATTTCGTGTGGATGTCGGACCACATCGCGGCGTCTATGGAGATACATTACGCGGACGGCAGCCGCGTGATACGCATATGGAGCGGGGAAGCCGTCGAGGTAAACAGGGAGACGGCTGAGAAGGCGCTCCGCGCTTACGGGATATATATACCGGACGGGGCATCATTTTCTGCGTCCGATGAGGGCACATACACGTTCGAGCTTGAACGGAGCGGCGACGGCGGGCGCGCCGGATATCTCCGCGCAAAGTTCGTTCTCGTCGACGGTGAGGTTAGAGTCGGAGATGTGCGGGACTGCTTCTGCGATTACGCGTACACCGGGGATGCGGGCATAATTTCGTCCGCCGAGGCTTTCTCGCGTATGAAGAAGGGCGAATTTGACGGCGGCATATTCGAATCAAACGCGCCGAAAACGGCGAGGATCGTGTCGTGCTCGCTTTCGTATGAAACTGATACGAAGGGATTTTTTCAGCCCGTGTGGGTGTTTGAGGTCAGCCTTGACGGAAAGGACGCGTTCAAAATAGAAATACCGGCGCTTGCGTGACAAAAAATTTCGGGGAGAGCTTTCCGGCTCTCCCCGATTTTTTCAGTTTGCGACGTACATTTGCTTATAAGGGTTACTGCTGTCGGGGACGACGACAGTGTAGTCGGCGTCGAGAATTTCAGCTTTGTCAAGCCCGAAAACGGCGCAGTAATCGTCGAGTATTCCGTCGATCTTTGCAAGGTCGCCGCGCGTCGCGCGCCTTGCTTTTACCTCCTTCGGGAACCTGATATCGGCGCAGTCCGAGCGGAGAAACATCATCCCGCCGTGCATTCCGGTGCCGGGGAAATTTGAGACGATCGGTTTTCCCCCGCCGTTGAGCCCGAGCACAATTATGATTCCGCCCGCCTGATATTCGCCGAGAAAGCTGCCGCATACGCCGCCGATGACGAGCACGGGGCGCTTTTCGCGGTATTCCTTCATGTGTATGCCTGCGCGGTATCCGGCGCTGCCGCGGACGAAGATGCGCCCGCCGCGCATCGCGTAGCCGGCAGCGTCCCCGATGCTGCCGTGGACGATGATCTCGCCGTCGTTCATCGTGTCGCCGACGGCGTCCTGCGCCGAGCCGTGAACGGTGATGCGGGCGCCGTTGAGATACGCGCCGAGCGCGTTTCCCGGCGTGCCGTCTATTTCGATATGCCCGGATTCAAGTCCTGCCGCGATGAAGCGCTCGCCGAGGCAGCCGGTGATCTCACAGTCGCCGCCCGCCTCCCTGATCTTGCGGTTGATCCCGGCGTGATCGTATTTTGAAGCGATTATTGTAGTGCTCATTTCCAGCCCTCCATGTGTTCCCGGCGGTATTCGGGCGAAAATCCCCTCATCGAAGGGAGCCTTCGCAGCTCCTCGAAATCGACCGTTTCAAGCGGGATCTGATTTCTTATGAGAGACGTGTATATTCCGGCGCGCTCGACGGAGCCTATGAGCATGAAGCCGGAAAGCATGCCGTCCTTGACGTAGAGCCGCCTGAGCGTCCCGTCCCCGCGTTCCTCGTACATCTCGCCGTCGTAGCTGCCCGCCGTGAGCGCGTGCAGACCGAAAAAGCCGATCGCGTTCATCGGTACGGCGTTGTCGAACGACGCGCTGCCGCCTGCCATGTTTATCCCGGCGCACCGCCCGCCGAGCACGGCGTTCGGCATTATCGCCATGACGCGGCGGCTGCCGCTTGAGATGTCCGCCGCCTCCGCGCAGTCGCCCGCCGCGAAAACGGAGTCGAGCGTCGTCCGCATTCTCTCATCTACGACGATGCCGCGCCCGACAAGCCCGCCGGCGTCCGCGACGAGGGAGACGTTGGCGCGCACGCCGACGGCGAGCACAAGCACGTCAAATCCGATGTCGACCCCGCTTTTCATGTGCGCGGTGTCGCGGTCAAACCGGGAAACGGTGTCGCCGAGCAGGAAGCGGATGCCGTGTTCTTCGAGCTTTTTCTGCATTATCCCCGCCGCCGTGTCGTCAAGTATGCTCGACAAAACGCGCGGCGCAAGGTCGCAGACAGTGATGCTCCCGACCCTGCCGCACAGCCCCTCGGCGCATTTGAGCCCGATGAGCCCCGCGCCGACGATGAAAACGCGGCTGTCGCACGTGACGGCTTTCTCAAGCGCGCATGCGTCCTCCTCTGTCAGAAATCCTGTTTTGCATGTCACGCCGTCAAGCCCTTCCATCGGCGGGACGAACGGGCGGGAACCCGTCGCGACGCAGACGGCGTCATAACGGATAGTGTCTCCGCCCGAAAGCGTGACCGTGTGCGAGGCGGAGTCAAGGGAGACGGCGGCGTCGCAGATCAGCTCGATTTTGTTCTCTTCGTAGAACCCGGCGGGGCGGTATTCCATTTTTTCAAAATCTGTTTTGCCCTCAAGATAATACGAGATCATGGGGCGATAGTAAGCGGGGCGGCGCTCGCCCGCGATAATTATCACGCGCGAGCTTGTGTCAACGGAGCGGATTCCCTCTGCGCAGCCGACGGCGGCGACACCGCCGCCGATTATGACGTAAGTTTTCATCATGCACCCCCGGTCAGTCCGTTTCCTCGAGCGTCAGCGCCCTGTTCGGGCAGCCGGCGACGCAGGCGGGCGAGCCCGCCTGATTTGAAAGGCAGAGCTCGCATTTGATGACGGCGCCCTCGCCGTCCGTATAGATCGCCCCGTAAGGGCAGACGAGTATGCACGTATAACAGCCGACGCACCTCGATCTGTCTATCGTGACCGCGCCGTCGCGCACGGTGAGCGCGCCGGAGATGCAGCTTTTTGCGCATATCGGGTCATGGCAGTGGCGGCACGAAACCGCGAACGTGATATTGTTTTTCCCGTCCCCGTTCCCGTCCTCGACCCGGATACGGGGGAAAACGCGCTTTCCCTTGAGCGCCTTCGCCATGCCCTTTATGCCGGAGTTTGCGTAGGCGCAATTATATTCGCAGAGGTGGCAGCCGAGGCACCACTCTTCATGAACGACTACATGTTTCATTCGCCGGCGTGAGAAATTCCGAGAATTTCCAGCTCCTTTTCAGTCATATTTATTCCGCGCAGCATGAGCCTGTTGCCACGCAGCGCCTCAATCGAGTTTATGCCCATGCCGCCAAGCAGCTCCTTGATCTCGTGCCGCCACGCCGTCATGAGGTTGACGAGGCGCGAGGCGCCGACCTCGGGGTTCAGCCGTTTGACGAGCTCGGGGCGCTGTGTCGCGATCCCCCAGTTGCAAAGTCCGGTGTGGCACGTGCGGCAGAGGTGGCAGCCGAGCGCAAGCAATGCCGCCGTCGCGATATAGCAGGCGTCAGCGCCGAGCGCGATCGCCTTTACGACATCGGAGGCGGAGCGGATGCTGCCGCCGACGACGAGGGAGACATCGTTTCTGATCCCCTCCTCGCGAAGACGCGTGTCGCACGCGGCGAGCGCGAGTTCGATCGGGATGCCGACGTTGTCACGTATGCGCGTCGGCGCGGCTCCCGTGCCGCCGCGGAAGCCGTCGATTGCAATTATGTCGGCTCCGCTGCGCGCGATGCCGGACGCGATGGCGGCGATATTGTGCACGGCGGCGACCTTGACGATGACGGGCTTTTTGTACTGCGTCGCCTCTTTGAGCGAATAGACGAGCTGACGCAGGTCCTCTATCGAGTAAATGTCGTGGTGCGGAGCCGGAGAGATCGCGTCGCTCCCCTCCGGAATCATGCGCGTGCGGGACACGTCGCCGACGATCTTTGTTCCGGGCAGGTGCCCGCCGATCCCCGGCTTTGCGCCCTGTCCCATCTTGATCTCTATCGCGGCTCCGGCGTCAAGATATCCGGCGTGAACGCCGAATCTGCCGGAGGCGACCTGAACGATCGTGTTTTGCCCGTAGACGTAGAAGTCCTCGTGCAGCCCGCCTTCTCCGGTGTTATAGTATATGCCGAGCTTCGACGCCGCCTCGGCGAGGCTCTTGTGGGCGTTATACGAGATCGAGCCGTAGCTCATCGCCGAGAACATGACTGGCATCGAGAGTTCGAGCTGCGGGTCAAGGTCGGTGATTAACCGTCCGTTTTCATCCCGCTTTATTTTGCGCGGCTTTTTGCCGAGAAAGACGCGCGTCTCCATCGGCTCGCGCAGCGGGTCGATCGAAGGATTTGTGACCTGGGAGGCGTTTATGAGTATTTTATCCCAATAAACGGGCATCGGCTTCGGCGTGCCCATCGAGGACAGCAGCACGCCGCCGCTGTTCGCCTGCTTGTAAATTTCCCTGATCGTGTCCGCCTGCCAGTTCGCGTTTTCGCGCGGCACGCAGTCTGATTTGACGATCTTGAGCGCCCTCGTCGGGCAGAGGGAGACGCAGCGCTGGCAGTTGACGCATTTTGACTCGTCCGAGATCATGACGCCCTCGTCCGGGTCATACGAGTGTACCTCATTTGAGCACTGCCGCTCGCAAACGCGGCACGCGATGCAGCGCGCCGGATTGCGGACGACTTCAAATTCCGGATAGATGAATTCGATCCCCATCTCAGAGCCTCCCTTCATTTACACGGACTATGACGGGCTCGCCGCCCGCGGGCGCCCAGATGTTTTCGGCGTCCGGGTCCATTTTCCGTATCGCGGCTTCCTCGCTCGCGATGTAGACGCGGTCGCCGTGCTCGCCGACGACCATGGAGCGCAGCTTCAGTCTGTCGTTGAGCGCCATCAGCCCGCCCTCAAATCCGAGGATTATGGAAAACGGCCCCGTTACGAGCAGGCTCGAAAACACGGTGCGGAGATACGAAAGCGTCTCCCGTTCCTCTTCCGGCTTGCGCGAGATCGTGTCCCAGAACGGTGCGGCGATCACGGCTGCCGTCTCCCTGAGCGTCAGCCCCTGACGGCGGAGCAGGTAGTCGATGATATATGTTATGACCTCGGTGTCTGTCTTGAGGTTGCACTTGTAGCCGAACATTTCTATGAAGCGGCGGTTCGCGTCGTAGGACGATATCTCGCCGTTGTGAACGACCGAATAGTCGAGCATGGAAAACGGGTGCGCGCCGCCCCACCAGCCGGGGGTGTTTGTCGGGTATCTGCCGTGAGCAGTCCAAAGATAACCTTCATATTCGTCGAGGCGGTAGAATCTGCCCACGTCCTCCGGGAACCCGACAGCCTTGAAGACGCCCATATTCTTTCCGCTTGAAAAGACGTAGGCGCCCCGCATCGTCGAATTTATCTTTGTCGTGACGCGGACGACATACTCCCTGTCGTCGACCTGAAGCGCGCGCAGCGCGCTCCTTCGCGGGAAGACGAAGTAGCGCCAGATCAACGGTTCGTCCGTTATCTCGCGCATCGTGCGCGTCGGGATGACCTCGGCGTCAACTATTTCGAACCGCTCCCGGAGATACGCTTCGCAGTCATGGCGGCAGTTGTCGTCGTCATAGAAAAGGTGCAGCGCGTAAAACTCGCGGTGTTCGGGATAGATCCCGTAAGCGGCGAAGCCGCCGCCGAGCCCGTTTGAGCGGTCGTGCATCGGGATCATGCTCTCGATTATGCTCCCGCCGGACATGCGCGCGCCGTTTTTTGAGATGACGGCGGTGATGGCGCAGCCGGACGGTATCCTGATTTGTCCTTCTTTTTTCATTGTAGGTATCCTTGAAATATCATAGGATCGCGGCGGCAAAAAAGGCGACAGCTTTTGCGCCGCATGCAAGTAGTGTATACCCAAAATGTCAAAATGTCAATAGGCAACTGCTTGTCCGCTCAAAAATTGCAAGAAAAATTTTTGAAAACTGCAAAAGAGGGGTTGACAAGTCGATTGAGTTGAGTTATAATCATGCCCGTGGAAGGCAAAGGCGTCTTCGGTTTTAACCGGGGGCGCCTTTCCCTTTGCCACAAAAATTGTCTATATCGGGAAAGGAAAAAAGTATGACAATTGAATTTTGGTACCTCATCGGCGCAGCTCTCGTCTTCTGGATGCAGGCGGGATTTGCAATGGTCGAGACAGGCTTCACCCGCGCGAAGAACGCCGGAAACATCATCATGAAAAACCTGATGGATTTCTGCATCGGCACCGTCGTGTTTTCGCTTTTGGGTTACTCGCTTATGATGGGCGAGGACGCGCTTTTCGGGCTTATCGGTATCCCGAATCTCGATCTATTTACGAATTTCAAAGCGTTTATCGCCAGCCCGGAGTCGGGATTCACGGGCGCGTCGACGTTCGTATTTAATCTCGTTTTCTGCGCGACGACGGCGACGATAGTCTCCGGAGCCATGGCGGAGAGGACGAAGTTTTCCGCGTACTGCATTTATTCGGCGGTGATCTCCCTCGTCGTTTATCCGATCGAGGCGCACTGGATCTGGGGCGGCGGCTGGCTTGCGAAGCTCGGCTTCCACGATTACGCGGGCTCCTGCGCGATACACATGGTCGGCGGCATCGCGGCGCTCGTCGGCGCGATAATACTCGGACCGCGCCTCGGAAAATATGTCCGCGACGAAAAGGGCAAGGTCGTGAAGGTAAACGCGTTCCCCGGCCATTCGATCCCGCTCGGCGCGCTCGGCGTCTTCATTTTGTGGCTCGGCTGGTACGGATTCAACGGCGCCGCCGCGACGACTCCGTCAGAGCTCGCCTCGATCTTTCTTACAACGACGATAGCGCCGTCCGTCGCGACGTGCGTGACGATGATATTCACGTGGATAAAGAACGGCAAGCCGGACGTTTCGATGTGCCTGAACGCATCTCTGGCGGGGCTTGTCGGCGTCACGGCGGGGTGCGACGCGTTTGACGCGATAGGAGCCGCCGTCGTCGGCGCAGTTTCGGGCATTCTGATCGTTGTCGCCGTAGAGGTGCTCGATCTGAAGCTGCACATAGACGACCCCGTAGGCGCTGTCGGCGTCCATATGTGCAACGGCGCGTGGGGAACGATAGCCGTAGGGCTGCTCGCCAATCCGGACGCCCCGGCAGGGCTGCGCGGACTTCTTTATACGGGCGACCCGAAGCAGTTCGGGCTCCAGCTGCTCGGATTCGTTTCGGTCGCAGCATATGCGGTCGTGACGATGATAATCACGTTTGTACTCATAAAGAAGCTGCACGGCATACGCGCGACGGCGGAAGAGGAGATCGCGGGACTTGACATAACGGAGCACGGACTGCCGTCCGCATATGCCGATTTCGCGCCGTCTGTCGAAAGATATGCAGACCTCTCGCCGGAGGCGAGCCATGTGCATGCCGTTTCGGGAGACATTCCGGTCGCCGAGGCGGTGCCTGTAAAGAAAGTCCCATCCTTTGACGGTACATCGCCAAAGTTTACGAAGATAGAGATAGTGTTCAGAGAGGAGAAGCTGTACGCGTTCAAGGACGCGATGAGCAGGATAGGCATCACCGGCATGACAGTTTCGCACGTCATGGGCTACGGACAGCAGAAGGGAAGGCCTGAATACTATAGGGGCGTTGCGGTCGAAACGAACCTGATGCCGAAGGTACAGGTCGATATCGTTGTCAGCCGCGTGCCGGTGAGAACAGTAATTGAGACAGCTAAGCGCGTGCTTTACACCGGTCACATCGGAGACGGCAAGATCTTCGTTTACGACGTTGAAAACGTCGTAAAGGTGCGCACCGGAGAAGAGGGTTACGACGCTCTTCAGGATGTGGAATGAGGGAGGCCATCGTCGGCCGCGTCCTCAAATAATGTAGGGGAACCGGACGCATTTTGTGCGTCCGGTTCCCGGCTGATACGGCATATTTACGATAACTGCAAAAATAAATGAAAGAAAGCGTCGAATTTATTGCAAACCGCACCTTGTAACGGCGGGGAAACCGTAGTATAATACAAGTTTGAGAAAATGATTTTTCAAAAAGGCAGGGACTCCACTGATGGACATTTTGACGAGGGAGCGCGACAGAAAGCTCGTGCTCGAGGATGGGGAAGAATACATCGGATATTCGTTCGGCGCCGGGGGCGAAAGGATAACGGAGGTCGTGTTCAACACCTCTCCCGTCGGATATCAGGAGATCGTGTCCGACCCGTCATATACGTATCAGACGGTCGTCATGGCGTACCCGCTTATCGGAAATTACGGGATCGCCGAGCTCGATTTCGAGACAAAGACGCCGACGATCGGCGGACTTGCGGTCAGGGAATATAACGACCGCCCGTCAAACTGGCGCTCATTCGAATCGCTCGGCGAGCTTATGAAAAAGTTTGACATCCCCGGAATTTCGGGCATCGACACGCGGCGGCTCGTCCGCTCGATAAGGAATCGCGGCTCGCAGCTCGGAATCATCACGGATATCGACACACCGAACGAGGCCGCCGTCGCCCGCATCGCGGAGTACGCCCCGCCGCACGACGCCGTATCAAGGGTCAGCAGAAAAGAGATCGAATCGTACGGCGCGCCGGACGCGGAATTTCACGTCGTTGCCGTCGACTGCGGGATGAAGACGAACATAGTGCGGTGCCTATGCAAAAAGGGCTGCCGCGTCACGGTCGTTCCGTTCGATACTGACGCTGACGCCGTCATGGCGATGAAGCCGGACGGGATATTCCTCTCAAACGGCCCCGGCGACCCGACGGACGTTCTGCCCGTTGTCGCGCTCGTGCGCAGGCTGATGGGAAAAATACCGATGTTCGGCATATGTCTCGGCCATCAGATGATAAGTCTCGCTTACGGCGGGCGCACGTATAAGCTGAAATTCGGGCACCGCGGCGGAAATCACCCGGTACGCGATCTGAGAACGAATAAAATTGAAATAACGTCGCAGAACCACTCCTTCGCCGTCGACGCGGACAGCCTGAAGGATACGCCGCTCACTGTCACGCACGTCAATATCCTTGACGGAACGGTTGAAGGCGTCGAATGCGTCCGCGACCGCGTGTTTTCGGTGCAGTACCACCCGGAAAGCGCGCCGGGACCTGAGGACAGCACATATCTTTTTGACAGATTCATTGAAATGATGAGGGGTGAGCGCCATGCCTAAGCGGACAGATCTGCACAAAATACTCGTCATAGGCTCAGGACCGATCGTTATCGGTCAGGCGGCGGAATTTGATTACGCGGGCACTCAGGCGTGTCTCGCGCTGAAGGAGGAGGGCTACGAGGTCATTCTCTGCAATTCGAATCCGGCGACGATAATGACGGACACGTCTGTCGCCGATAAGGTATATATGGAGCCGCTGACGCTTGAATATATCGCGCGCGTCGTCCGCCGCGAGCGGCCGGACGCGATTTTGCCCGGCATCGGGGGGCAGACGGGACTTAATCTCGCCGTCCAGCTTTATAAGAAGGGCGTGCTTCACGAATGCGGCGTCGAGCTGCTCGGAACGAGGATAGAGTCGATCGAGCGCGCCGAGGACAGGGCGAAATTCCGCGAGCTGTGCTGCGAGCTCGGCGAACCGGTGCTCCCGTCGATGACGGCAAACACGATCGAGGAAGGGGTCAAGGCGGCGGAAGAGATCGGATATCCGGTCGTTCTGCGCCCAGCGTTCACGCTCGGCGGAACGGGCGGCGGCTTTGCGGACGACGAAGGCGAGTTGCGCGATATAATGAAAAACGCCCTTTCGCTTTCCCCCGTCCATCAGGTGCTCGTTGAAAAGAGCATCAAGGGATATAAAGAGATCGAATACGAGGTCATCCGCGACAGAAACGACACCGCGATCACTGTCTGCAACATGGAAAATCTCGACCCGGTGGGGATACATACGGGCGACTCGATAGTCGTCTGCCCGTCGCAGACGCTGACGAACAAGGAATACCACATGCTCCGGAACAGCGCGCTCAAGATAATTCGTGCGCTTGGGATCGAGGGCGGCTGCAACGTGCAGTTCGCGCTCGACCCGGAATCGTTCGGATATTATCTGATCGAGGTCAACCCGCGCGTGTCGCGTTCGTCGGCGCTCGCGTCAAAGGCAAGCGGATACCCGATCGCGCGCGTTTCGGCGAAGATCGCGGTCGGAATGCGGCTTGATGAGATAATGCTCGCGAATACTCCGGCGTCGTTTGAACCGGCGCTCGACTACGTTGTAACGAAAATGCCGCGCTTCCCGTTTGACAAATTCACGGACGCAAATCCGAGCCTCGGCACACAGATGAAGGCGACGGGCGAGGTCATGAGCATCGGCAGGACGTTCGAGGAGAGCCTGCTTAAGGCGATCCGCTCGCTTGAGATCGGCGCATATCATCTTCACATGAAAAAATTCGACGGCAAAACGGAAGGCGAGCTGCTTTCATATATCGCCGAAGGGACAGACGACAGGATATACGCGATAGCGGAGCTTCTGCGCCTCGGCGTGCCGGAGGAAAAAATCACATCATCAACGAAGATAGACCGCTTTTTCATAGACAAGCTTTCAAATATCGTAATGGCGGAGCGCGAGCTTGCAAGTTTCGGACTTGACGGGGAAACGCTGCGCGCGGCGAAGCGGATGGGATTTTCCGACCGCGCGATCGCGGACGCATGCGGCAAAACGGAGCATGAGGTGTTCGCCGAGCGGCGGCGGCTCGGAATTTTCCCCGTATATAAAATGATTGACACATGCGCCTCGGAGTTTGAGAGCTACGTGCCGTATTTCTACTCCACATACGAGGAAGAAAACGAATCCGTCATCTCGGACAGGAAGAAGATCATCGTGCTCGGCGCGGGACCTATAAGGATTGGGCAGGGCGTCGAATTCGACTATTCGACCGTGCACGCCGTCAGGACGATCAAGGCGTCCGGATACGAGGCTATAATAATAAACAACAACCCCGAAACTGTCTCGACGGACTACACGACGGCGGACAAGCTCTATTTTGAGCCGCTGACGCCGGAGGACGTGATGAACATAATCGAGCTTGAGCGCCCGGAGGGCGTCATCGCCACGCTCGGCGGGCAGACGGCGATAAATCTTGCCGAGCCGCTGATGGAGAGGGGAGTCCGCCTCATCGGGACGGACTGTGAGGCGATCGAACGAGCGGAAAACAGGGACGCGTTTGAGCGCGTGCTGACGGAGCTCAATATCCCCCAGCCGAAGGGGCAGGCGGTGACTAACATCGAGGACGGCGTCCGCGCGGCGGAAACGATCGGATATCCGGTGCTCGTCCGTCCGAGCTTTGTGCTCGGCGGCAGGGCGATGCAGATCGTGGCAAATGAGGAGCAACTGAGGCATTATCTGAAAACCGCGGTCGAGATCGACGTTGACAAACCCGTCCTCGTGGACAAATATATTCAGGGGCGCGAGGTCGAGGTCGACGCCATATGCGACGGGCACAACGTGTTCGTTCCGGGCATTATGGAGCTTGTCGAGCGGACGGGCATACATTCGGGAGACTCGATCTCCGTTTATCCGACGTTCAGTATTTCGAATAGGGTCAAGGGCACGATCCTCACGTATTCAAAAAAGCTCGGACTTGGGATCGGGATCGTCGGGCTTTTCAACATACAGTTCATAGTCGACAAAGACGACAAGGTATATATAATCGAGGTCAACCCGCGCTCGTCGCGCACGGTGCCGTTTCTCTCGAAGGCGACAGGCTACAGCCTCGCCGACATCGCGACGAAGGTGATCCTCGGCGAAAGCCTGCGCGAACAGGGAATTCTCGACCTTTACCCGGACGAAAAAAAGCGCTGGTACGTCAAGGTTCCCGCGTTCTCGTTCTCGAAGCTTAACGGCATGGACGCATATTTGTCGCCCGAAATGAAGTCTACGGGTGAGGCGATCGGATACGACAGAAAGTTGCACCGCGCGATGTATAAGGCGATGATAGCCTCCGGCATCAACCTCCAGAATTACGGGACTGTGCTCGTAACGCTCGCAAACGAAGACAAGGAAGAGGCGCTGCCGCTCGTGAGGCGCTTCTACGATATGGGCTTCAACATCGAGGCGACGGCGGGCACGGCATCTTTTTTGAAATCGCACGGCATCCGCACGCGCGTCCGCCGCAAAATTTCCGAAGGGAGCACGGAAATACTCGATTCGATCCGTTCCGGGTATGTGAGCTACGTCATCAACACCCGCGCGATCCTCTCCGGCGTGCATTACGAGGACGGCGTCGCGATACGCCGCTGCGCGTCGGAAAACAACGTCACGATCTTCACCTCCCTCGATACGGTCCGCGTGCTGCTCGACGTGCTTGAGGAGATCACGATCGGCGTATCTTTAATAAACAGCTGAGCTTATATTGTGACGGGACGGATCAAATCGCATCTTTGACAAGAAAAAAGCGCGCGGCGGATGATTGACATGACGCGCGCACGGTGATATAATATTTTTTGGCGGTATAATAAATATACCGAACGTTTTATATCATGAAAGGAAGTACATATTTATGAAGAAGTGGAGATGCACCGTTTGCGGTGAGATCGTTGAGTCGGACGTAAGGCCGGACAAGTGCCCCCTTTGCAAAGCGCCGGGCGAGAAATTCGTCGAGGTCGTTGAGAATGAGATGACGTGGGCGGCAGAGCATGTTGTCGGCGTCGGCAAGAAGGATGTTCCGGAGGAGATCGTTGAGGGACTGCGCGCCAACTTCAACGGCGAGTGCACAGAGGTCGGAATGTACCTCGCAATGGCGAGAGTAGCTCACAGGGAAGGCTATCCCGAGATCGGTCTTTACTGGGAGAAGGCGGCTTACGAAGAGGCTGAGCACGCGGCGAAGTTCGCGGAGCTTCTCGGCGAGGTCGTAACCGATTCGACAAAGAAGAATCTTGAGATGAGAGTCGAGGCCGAGAACGGCGCGACGGCGGGCAAGTTCGAGCTCGCGAAGAAGGCGAAGCAGCTCAATCTCGACGCTATCCATGACACCGTTCATGAAATGGCTCGCGACGAGGCAAGACACGGCAAGGCTTTCGCCGGTCTGCTCAAGAGATACTTCGGCGAATAATAGTTCAGATCAACAAAAGCGGGGGACAGGCGATTTCGTCTGTCCCTTCATTTTTGACGTTATTTTCTTTTGGGCATCTTCGATATCTCGAAGATGAGCATGTCCGCTGACGCAAAGACAAAGCGGCCTGCTTCTTCCGGCGTGAGCCACGTGTAGCTGCGGTCAAGCCCCTGACGCTTTTCAGCATAAAAATCCTTTACCCTTTTCCCGGAAAGCGTGAACGCGTCCTTCGGGAAAAAATCGAGGTACTTATTTTCAAAGCTTTCGGCGCCGGTGAATATTGAGAACGCGCGGAAATCGGGATGCTCGCGCAGATAAAGAAAATCGAGGTCGTACCAGTCCTTTTTCCACTTCCGTATGGCGGCGGCGCTGTCCATTTCATAGTTTTCGGCGTCCCGCTCAGTAAGCGGACGGAGGATATCGTAAGTCCAGCGGTAATCGGTATAAAGGTGCGAAAAATATCCGAGGTGAAAAGAGTATTCCTCGGGCGGATACGTGCTGACGCGGTTGGGCGAAAGATATTTTTCCGCGTATACGCCGTATCCCGCGACGCGGTGACCGTTCTCGTTCACATGAAAATGAGATACTTTTTTCGGTGGGTCATACGATCCGCTGTTTTCTCCCGGCACGCCTGAATCGGGGGCTATGTTCCCGAAAACGAATTCAAGCGGGATGATATCGGGGAGCCGGTCAAGCAGCTCGTCCGCGACGCGCAGATGCACCATCCATGAAGCCACGGTATCACCTCCCATAAAAGTTTTGAAAGAGGGGAGAAAGCTTTTAATAAGCTCTCTCCCCGCATAAAATTTACTTGAATCTGATATTGAGAGTCTTGTCAAGCGCGCGGTTCTGGCGGCAGTGGAGCGTGACTTCGGCCTCGCCTCCGCGCTCGCCGCGGACGTAGACGATCATGTGACCGCGGTACATCTTGCGGTGCGATTCTCCGTAGCTCAGAAGGTCGGCGATGTCGCCGTTTTCGATCCCTATCAGCTCGCCGCCCGTGACGTTCACGCGTATATCGGGATGCGAGTCGCCGCCGTGCGCGGCAAGTCTGCCATACTCGTCAGTCAGCGAAAGCTCGATCTGCGCGACCTCATCCGGGATCTCCCATGCGCCGTTTGAAAGCTCGCCGTCCCAGACGTATGTGCCGAGCTTTGCGGCAGGGCCGTTTTCTGGCTCGCGGAGCTCGATCTCGGTCCCGTCGGCTCCCTTTACCGTGACTGTGTAAACGGAGTCGAGCTTGCAGCCGGAGATATCCCAGTGGCAGACGTAGTGTTCGGGCGACACGGCTCCGAGCGATACGCCGTCGGCGAACAGCTCCGCCGAGACGCCGTTTGTGAAGCAGAACGCGGACGGCGCGTGCATCTCGCCGTGTCTGCCCCGGCGCGCTTCGCGCACGGTGCGCAGATGCCCCGACAGCTCGGGACGCCACATGACGGCTCTTTCAAGATAACGGTCCGTTTCAAATCCGGCAAGGTCAAGAAGTCCCTGACCGAAGCAGCGGATAGGCCAGCCCTGCGCCTCGCCGAGATAGTCAACACCCGTCCAGAGGAACTGCCCGCATATGTATTCGTTGTCGCGGACGTACTCCCACTCACGCGGTCCGTGTCCGTTTTCACTGCCGTATATGAAAGCGTTCGGGAACTCGCGGTGGTGCTCCGCGTAGAACTGCTCTTTGTAGTTATATCCCGCGACATCGAGCGCCTGCATATATCCGATCCGCACCGACATCTCAGGGAACGCGAGCGCCGCCGTGACGGGACGCGTCGTGTCTATTTCCTTGACCCAGCCGGAGAGGCGCTTCGCGATCTCGGCAAGCCTGCGGGCGTGCGGACGGTTGGGGTCATAGCGGCGTTCCTCTTCGCTCTTACCCGCGTCGTTGTTGCCCGTCATCATGCCGAATTCGGGGTAAACGTACGGGTCGTTCGGGTAATCGACTTCGTTTCCGATCGACCACATGATCACGGACGGGTGGTTGCGGTCGCGCAGCACCATCGTCTGAAGGTCTTTTTTGCCCCATTCGATAAAGTCCTCATAGTAGCCGTTGAGCTTTGGCGGGCGGACGTTGTGTCCCTGCCACCACTTGTTCTTCGGAGCTTCCCACTCGTCAAACGCCTCGTCCATCGCCAAAAATCCCATCTCGTCGCAGAGGTCAAGCAGGTCGGGGTCGGGCGGGTTGTGGGACGTGCGCACCGCGTTGCAGCCGCACGCTTTGAGCTTTGAAAGGCGGCGGCGCCAGACTTCTTTCGGTACGGCGGCGCCGAGCGTTCCAGCGTCGTGATGCAGGCATACGCCGCGCAGCTTTGTCGGGACGCCGTTCAGGAAGAAGCCGCGATCGGGGTCAAAGCGGATGTCGCGGATGCCGAATTTTGTGGATACCGTGTCTGTCAGCTCGCCGTCTGCATTATATACATCTGTCTTTAATGTATAAAGGGCAGGCGTGAGATCGCTCCAGAGCGAGGGCGAGGAAACCTCGACCGTCCCCGCCTCGCCGGTCAGCTCGGCTACCTCGCTGCCGTCAGGCGCATATATCTTGTGGCATACGCTGCCGCTGCCTACAAGCTGTGCCGACACATTGATTTTGGCAGATGCCGAAGAAACGTCTGACGATGTTATACATATGCCGAAATCGTCTACATAAGGCTCGCCGGTGACGGTCACATAGACGGGGCGGACGATGCCCGCGCCGGTGAACCAGCGGGAATCGGCCGTTTTCGTGCAGTCGACGTTGACGCTGATCTCGTTGTCGCCGTCGGGGGAGAGAAATTCGGTTATATCGTATGTGAAGGTGCTGTAACCGAACGGACGGCGGCCGAGGTAGTTCGAATTGCACCACACCTTCGAATTTTTGTACACGCCCTCAAACGTGACGCGCACGTGCTGTCCCGCCTTCGGCTCGAGGTGGAAGCGGGTGCGGTACCAGCCTTCTCCGCCGACGACATATCCCGTGCCGCTCGGGTTTTCGGGAGAAAAGCCGCGCTTTATGCTCCAGTCATGCGGGACGCGGACGTGTTCCCAGCCCGTTTCGTCGCCGCCGCGGTACCAGCCGTCGTCAGCCTTGCCGAGGCGGAACCGCCAGTTCTGTAACTCAATTATTTGTCTTGACATTATGTAACGCTCCGAGTCGTCAAATTTGCGAACATATGATATCACAAAGGGAACCGAAAAGCAAGCGCGCCGCGGACTTTTCGTGTTTTTTGGCATATTGACGTTTTTCGCGTTCACAAACGGCGCTTTTTGTGGTACAATATATAGACGGTGCAAAGATATTTTGGGGAGGACGGAAAATGATCGATTTTGCACGGTATTTTCAGCCGGAGCACCAGGTATTTCTCGAATATGTGAATTTCGAGACGACGCCCGCGAAGCCGGGGACCCGGCGCATGAACTGTAAGGACACGATCGTGGCGAGACTTTCAGACCCGGTCGGAGTGAAGGTCACGTTCAACCGCGCGCTGTCGTTTGAGCCTGAGGGGATATTTTATCTCTCGGTGTCGTTTTCGTGCTTTCTGCGCTTCCGTCCGGAGACGAAGGATGAGATCGACTGGCACGGGCTCGACATCGCGGGCGAATTTCGCCGCGGCGGCGGTCCCATCATGCTTGAGCTCGCCTCGCGTGCTTCGCTCCTTATCGCGGAGATAACGTCCGCGGCGGGACAGCCGCCCGTCATAACGGCGGCGAGCACGAAGCGCCCGCTCGCGCAGCCCGGCGATGAAAGCAAATAGACGCGGTTATTACGACCGACCGGCTCCGTTGAGTTTCAAAGGAGCCGGATTTTAATGTGCACATGAAAAGCCGGTCGGAAGACTTGTTATTATGATCGACCGCCCCGCTGTGCCGAATTTGAACGCGCACACCTGAAAAGCCGTGCGGACGCTCTGTTATAATCTTCCCCCACTATGCCGATTTTGGCATGTATACTTGAAAAATCGATGCGGCGACAGGCGTCAGTTCATAAATTATTCATATTTTGCGACAATGTAAAAACTTTATGAATAAACCATTTTCGCTTGACGCGAAAATCACATTTTGATATAATATAAATAGTTTGAAAACAAACTAAAATATTTAGCCTTTTGTGGAAGGAGAAAACAAAAATGGCTGAAAGAAGAAGCACTTACACGGGTTCTGTCAACGACGAGTTGATCAAAAGGACGATGGAGTCAAGCGGGAACGAGAAGCCCGCGATCACGGTCACGCCGATGATGCTTTTAAACGAGATCACGCGCATGGCAAGCGGCCTTGTCGAGGACGGCGCGCCGACGCAGTTCATGCAGAACAGCAGCAGAATGATACTTCGCGTGCTCGCGTGCCGCGGCGGGATCTGCCAGCTCGACCTCGCGCGCGCCACACATCTGAAGCCCCCGACGATCAGCGTCGCGCTCTCAAAGATGGAGAGCGAGGGACTTGTGACCCGCGTTATAGACGGAACGGACGGCAGGGCGACGCGCGTTTACCTGACGGACAAGGGCATCGCAATAAACGAGCAGCTCAAGGAGCGCATCCGCACGGTCGACGCGGCGGCGATCGAAGGGCTGACCGAGGAAGAGCGCGAAGCGCTTCAGTCCACACTTGAAAAAATCAGAGCCAATCTTCAGGCAGTAGCCGAAAAAAAGTAAAGGCAGTGTTGAGTTTTGAGACATAAGACATTAAAAGGTTACTTAGCGCCATACTGGCCGACGGCGATCATATCCCCGATCTTTATGTTCGGGGAGGTCATATGCGATCTGATCCTCGTCAGCCTGATGGGCAAAATCGTCAACGACGGCGTGCTTGCCGGGAATCAGGACGTTATAATACAGAACGGCATCCTGATGCTGCTCGTCGCCGCGCTCGGCGGATTCATGGGCATATCGTGCGCATGGACGGCGAGCGTCGCGGCGCAGGGCTTCGGCAACGATCTGCGCGTCGACATCTTCAAGCGCATCATGTATCTCTCCGAGCAGCAGACGGACAAATTCACGACGGGTTCGCTCGTTACGAGGCTGACAAACGACGTGACGGTGCTTCAGGACATGGTGAACATGATACTGCGCATGTTTGTGCGCGCGCCTATCTTTTTCCTCGGCGGCATAATATTCACGCTCAGATTAAACGTCCGCTTCGGATACGTCGTGCTCGCCGCGCTGCCGGTGCTCGCGGTGTCCGTCGTCGTGATGCTTAAGCTCGTCAACCCCATGTTTTCAAAGGTGCAGACGAAGCTTGACCGCGTCAACGCAATCGTTCAGGAGAACGTGAGCGGCGCGCGCGTCGTGAAGGCGTATACGCGCGAGGAGCACGAGATCGGCAGATTCGATACGGCAAACTGCGACTATCGCGACACGTCGTTCCGCGTTTTGAAGATCATGGCGTATCTGATGCCGCTCATGAGCCTTGTAATGTACGCGGCTACGATCGCGATATACTATATCGGCGCAAATCTCGTAAACGAGGCGGCGATGGTGGCGGCAGATGTCACGCTCGCCTCGTTCAAGGCGGGCGACGTTATGGTCGCCGCGTCGTATATCACGCGCATTCTGTCCTCGATCATGATGGTGAGCATGATGTTCCAGCAGATCGCGCGCGGAAAAGCTTCTGCTGACCGCGTTCGCGCCGTGCTTGTGGCAGCCCCCGTCATCGCGGGCGGCACGTATACGGGCGAGAGCGGCGACGAAAGCTCCGACGCGAACGCTCAGACCGGCGCTGTCGGCGGCACGGTTGAGCTGCGCGGCGTCTCGTTCCGGTATCCGGGCGCTTCCGGCGATTACGTCCTGCACGATATTAACTTAAAGGTAAATCCCGGTGAGATAGTCGCCATCATCGGCGCGACAGGATCGGGCAAATCGACGCTTGTGTCGCTTTTGCCGCGGTTTTACGACCCGGACGAGGGCGAGGTGCTTATCGACGGCGTGAACGTCCGCGAGTATGACCTTGACGCGCTGCGGCACAAGTTCGGATTCGTGCTCCAGAAGGCGGAGCTCTTCTCCGGCTCGATCGCGGACAACATCCGCTGGGGCAACGACGACGCGACGGATGAGGAAGTCGCGGCGGCGGCTGAGACTGCGCAGGCGGCCGAATTCATAACCGGATTCAGCGAGGGCTACAATACTTACGTCACAGAAAAAGGAACGTCGCTTTCGGGCGGACAGAAACAGAGAGTTTCGATCGCGCGCGCGATAGTCCGTCGTCCGGAGATACTCATATTCGACGACAGCACATCGGCGCTCGACCTCACGACGGAGGCGAAGCTCCAGCGCGCGCTGCGCGAAAATCTGCGCGGCTCGACGATCATCATGATCGCGCAGAGGATCGCGTCCGTGAAGAACGCGGACAAAATCGCCGTCATCGAGCACGGGCAGATAACGGCGTTCGCGCCGCATGACGAGCTGATGAAGACGAGCGCCGCTTACCGCGACATTTACAATTCACAGATAAAGAATACTGACGGAGGTATGGCATCATGAACGGTCACGACAGCGAAAACGAAAAGAAGCCCGCCTCCGGAAAGAAAAATCTGTACCACGCCGAAAGGCGCGAGATGAGCATGGATGAGCTGCGCGCCGCGCAGAACTCGGGCAGGGGGCCGGGTCCCGGCGGGGGAGGCCCGCGCGGCAGGGGCGGCATGATACGCGAAAAGCCGAAGGACACGAAGGGCACGATCTTAAAGCTCGTACGCTATATCGGAAAGAGCGGCGGCGCGCTGATCCTCGTGCTGCTCATAATAATGCTGTTCACCACGGCGACAACGCTCGTCACGCCGAAAGTCGAGGGCAAGCTCATCGACTGCATGACGCTCGGCAAGCGTGACGACGGAACTGTCCAGCTGCTCGTCAATTTTGACGGCGTCATGTTCTGGCTCGGCGTCATGGCGGTCATATACATTTTGAACTGCGTGCTGTCGCTCATACAGACGCTTGTGTCTGCGCGGCTCTCGCAGTGGACCGTATACCGTCTGCGTTCAGACTTGTTCCGCAAGATAGAGTACCTTCCGATAAAATATACGGATACGCATCCGCACGGCGACCTGATGAGCCGCATGACAAACGACGTTGATAACGTGTCCAACGCGATCTCGCAGTCAATAACGTCGCTGATCTCAAGCGTGCTCACGCTGATAGGCGCGTTCGTGATGATAATCGTCTCGTGCCTGAAGGCGCCGCTGATGATCGTTATCACGATCTGTACGATACCGCTGACGTTCTTCCTTTCCGCGATGCTCTCCAAATTCATGCGCAAATACTTTGTCGAGCGGCAGGTGCTGCTCGGCAGCATGAACAGCCAGATCGAGGAGATGGTGACGGGACACAAAACCGTCATGGCATACGGGAAAGAGGAAATGGCGATAGACGCGTTCGTCGAGGTCAGCGAGGACTTCCGCAAGTGCTCGATAAAGGCGAACGTCTGGGGCGGCGTCATGGGACCCGTCATGAACGTCATTTCGAACCTCAATTATCTGCTCGTTGCGGCGTTCGGCGGTTACTTCTGCCTCAAAGGAATGATCTCGGTCGGCGATATCAACGCGATACTCAAGTATTCGCAGCAGTTCTCGTTCCCGATCTCGCAGATCGCGAACCAGTTCGCGACGATACTGACGGCCGTCGCCGGCGCGGAGCGCATTTTCGCGATCCTCGAATCTGACGGCGAGCCGGACGAAGGGAAGAGCGCCATTACCGTTGACGATATCAAGGGAAATATCGAGCTTCGCGGAGTCGATTTCTCGTATGTCAAGGGCGAACAGGTGCTGAAAGGGCTGAATTTGTCCGTCAAACACGGGCAGAAGATCGCGATAGTCGGCGCGACCGGCTCGGGCAAGACGACGATAGTCAACCTGATCACGCGTTTCTACGACATAGACGGCGGCTCGATCACGCTTGACGGCGTAGACCTTTACGATATACCGAAAAAGACGCTTCGCTCGGCGATCGCGATAGTCCTTCAGGACACGGTGCTGTTCTCGGATACGATCGGCGCAAACATAAGATACGGCAAGCTCGACGCGACCGACGACGAGGTGCGCGCCGCCGCCGAAACGGCGAACGCGCACAGCTTCATCTCAAGGCTGCCGGACGGATACAACACGATGCTCGCCGAGTCCGGCTCGAACATCAGCCAGGGACAAAGACAGCTTCTCTCGATTGCGCGCGCCGTGCTCGCCGACCCGAAGATACTGATCCTTGACGAGGCGACATCGTCCGTCGATACGCGCACCGAAATGCACATCCAGGAGGCGATGTATAAGCTGATGGAGGGGCGCACCTCGCTCATAATCGCGCACCGCTTATCAACTATACGCGACGCGGACGTTATTGTCGTCATCTCGGACGGACACGTCGTCGAGGCGGGGAACCACGAGGGACTGCTCGAGGCAAAGGGCGAATATTACAAGCTCTATCAGTCACAGTTCGCCGGATTTGCGACTTAAGGAACGTCATTATTTGTGCAGATGCACGATTATTGATTAATCAACCAAAAACGCTTGCATATATCGAAGAAGTATGATAGAATACATCTCGATAAAAAAGCGAGGAGAACAAGGGGGGAGCCTTTCCCATGGCTCCCCCTTTGCGGGAAAGGGAAAAATGAAAAAAACTGCGGTCGTCACGGACAGCAACAGCGGAATAACGCAGAAGGAAGGCGAAAAGCTCGGAATACGCGTTTTGCCGATGCCTTTTTACATTAACGGCGAACTGTTTTATGAGGACATATCGCTCTCACAGAAGCAGTTTTACGAGAGGCTCGACGACGACGCCGATATTTCGACATCGCAGCCGTCCCCCGGTTCGGTGACCGATCTTTGGGACGAGGTGCTTCGCGACTATGACGAGCTCATTCACATTCCGATGTCGAGCGGGCTGTCGGGCTCGTGCGAGGCGGCGGAGGTTCTGGCGCGCGACTACGGCGGGCGCGTCTTCGTCGTCGATAATCAGCGCATCTCGATAACGCAGCGCCAGTCGGTGCTTGACGCGCTTGAAATGGCAAATTCGGGCATGACGGCGGAGGAGATTGTCCCCGTCCTTATGCGGGAAAAGCTTGAGTCATCCATATACATCACCGTCGACACGCTCAAATATTTGAAAAAGGGCGGCAGAGTCACGGCGGCAGGAGCCGCGATCGGCACTGTGCTCGGGATCAAGCCCGTGCTCCAGATACAGGGCGGCAAGCTTGATGCGTTCGCTAAGGTGCGCGGCATGAAGACGGCGAAGAAGACGATGCTCGACGCGATGGAAAAGGACATCAACGAAAGATTTGCGGGTCACCGCGTCCATATCGCGGCGGCGCACACATGCCTTGACGATGAGGCGGAGGAGTGGCGTCATGAGATCGAGGCGCGCTTCCCCGGATACGAAATACATATGGACCCGCTTTCTCTCTCCGTGTCGTGCCACATCGGCCGCGGCGCGGTCGCGATAGCGTGCAGCCGCGTCATAGAGTATTGAATCGGAGCGGACATTATTATATGGAAGATACCGTACCTATAATTATTACGACAGACAGCAACAGCGGAATATCTCAGGCGGAGGCGAGATCTCTCGGAATACGCGTTCTTCCGATGCCGATATACATTAACGGCGAACTGTTTTACGAGGATATCAGCATAACGAACGAGAAATTCTACGAAATGCAGGCGGCGGGGGCTGATATAAAGACCTCGATGCCGTCGCCGGCGTCGCTTGCCGAAATGTGGGATGGCGCGCTGACCGAATGCGGACACGTGCTCCACATCCCGATGACGAGCGGACTTTCCGGTTCGTGCGGCGCGGCGAAGGCGCTCGCAGAGGATTACGGCGGCAGAGTTACCGTCGTTGACAACGGGCGCATCTCGGTGCCGCTGCGGTTCGCGATCGAGGACGCGCTTTCGATGATAAGATCGGGCAAAACGGCGGAACAGATCGCGGAGATTTTGACGCGCGAGGGCGCCGAGATGGCAGTATATATCACCGTCGACACGCTGAAATATCTGAAACAGGGCGGCAGACTGTCCCCGTCCGCGGCGGCGCTCGGGACGCTTCTGAACGTCAAGCCCGTCCTCAGCATAGGCTGCGGGAAAATAGACGCGCACAGCAAGGTCATCGGCATGAAGGCGGCGAAGAAGGCGATGTTCGACGCGATGGAGGCCGATATAAGCGGCAGGTTCAAAGGCCGCCGCATCAGGCTCGGCGCGGCGTATACGTGTTCGCACGATGAGGCGCTCGAGTGGAAGCGCGAGATCGAGGAGCACTTTCCGGGGCTTGGCGAGGTCACGATGGACCCGCTTACGCTTTCGGTCGCATGTCACACAGGTCCCGGCGCGATAGGAATCGGATGCAGCTGTGTAATTGAAGAATAAACGATACAATAACGAAAACGCGCGAGCGGCTTATGCCGCCGCACGTTTTTTTTCGCCGCCGCCCGAAAAGGCGGCGCTATAGCGATATAGAATTATGGAAGGCTCGACCGTGGTTTATCACATAAATGGCAGTATGTAACAATTATTTCATGCGATTTGATAAAAATCAGCAAAAAGCACAATAATTCTTCAGGAATAGGCAATATTCCGCTTGACTTTCGAGCTGAAATGTGATATTATGTGTCAGAATGGGTATCCTTGAGTATTTTTGTGAAGTGTTTTGACGCATCATGGCAGGCGGTACCCGATTTCCTGAAAGGAGACACTATTTTTGACAACCGAGACGAGATCTGATCTGATCGATAAGATGACTGAGAATCTGCCGGTCCTGCGCAAAAAGCTTAAGCTGTCGCAGGAAGGCCTTGCCGAGTTCATCGGGATAAGCAGATATACGGTCATGCTGATAGAGACGGGAAAGCGGCGGATGACGTGGAATACATTTCTCTCGCTCGTGCTGCTCTTCGACAAAAACGAGGAGACTGCGGTGCTGCTGCGAGCGCTTGAAATATATACGGACGACCTTGACAAAATGATCAAGCAGCAGCCCGAAACAGATTTGTGACGGTCACGCAGAAGAAAGGCGCTGATTTATGAAAAAAACTCTTTCATTCTTCCTGGCGGTCATTATTGCCGCATGTACCCTGTTTGCCATGGCGGTCACGGTTTCCGCGGAATCGCTTTATATAAGGAAGATAGTTTCCGTCGTCTACGATGATTCGGGGAGCATGGCAGGCGAAAAGTGGGGGTATGCGAACTACGCCATGCAGACGTTCTGCGGCATGCTGAACAGCGAAGACCAGCTCTACATAACGTATATGAGCGATGTGGGCGGCGGCAGCCAGTATGTCGACGTTTCCGAAGAGATCAAGCTTTCGACCGGGGAAATACAGAATTCGGTCGACAGCATAAGAAATCACACAAAAAGCGGCGATACGCCTTACACGGCGGTCGAGGCGGCGTACAAAAAGCTCACGAGCGTGAAGGATTCAAACCCTAATACGCAGTATTGGCTCGTCGTCATAACGGACGGCGACTTCAATGAGACTACCGGAATGAGCAGCGACGCCAAGAAGCGCGACCTCAATCAAAAGCTCAACGAATATACCAAGGACAAAATGCCTAACGGCACCGACCTCCAGATAACGTTCCTCGGGATCGGCGATATTACGGTTCCGGATGAGGATGTAGACCGCGGGATATATACATACTCCGCCAACGACGCCGACAACATAGTTGACGCGATGTCGAGCATGGCAGACCGCATTTCGGGCAGAACGAGGCTCGACGGCAGCGACATAAAGCAAAAGGACGGCAAAACGATCGAGGTGTCCTCATCGATCCCGCTTTTGAATATCGCCATTCTGGCTCAGGAGTCCGACGCGAAGATCACAAGCGCGTTCGTGAACAACGAGAGCGAAATACCGGTGAGCCGAGAGGCCTCGCTTTATTATAACAACATCTTCGTAAATATGAAGGGCGGCGCGTTCCTTGTCGGCGACTCGCAGAATGTCATAGGCTCGGGGACGTATGAGATAACGTTTGACAAAGACGTTGACGCCGAGGACATCGTTATCCTCTTTGAGCCGGCGCTTGAAATGCGCATGACGATCACCGTCAACGGTCGGGAGATAACGGATTATAAAGAACTCGACAATTTAGCCGAGGGCGACAAGATCTCGGTTTCCTGCAAGGTTTACGAGATGGGAACGAATAACGAGATCTCGCCCGACCTTTTGCCCCCCGGCACGAAGTTTGAAATTTCGATCTCCGAGGACGGGAAGGTCGTAAAAAAAGAGACGGGCGAGGAAATGCAGCTCTCCGATTATGTGCTGCACAATCTTGAAACGGAGATAAGGGCGGCGGTCATGATCGAGGGATTTAATCCTATCGAGTACACGGAAAAGTTCACGCCGACCGAGGAGAGGGTCGTTTATTCGCTGTCCGCCGAGTTCGGAGGCGACAAAAAGAGCATCAAGCTCGACGATCTTTCGTCAAACACCGATGTGACGGTCGTTTTCACGGTCTACGCAGACGGTGAGCCGCTCACGGACGCAAACGCAGTTAAGGCGCTGAATCCGCAGATCACGGTCTCGCCCGACGGCAACAGCGGTTCCGTAACTTATTCAAACGACGGAAAGATAATTTTCACGCCTAACACCGCGAGCGTCCCGTCCGGCGTTGACAGCTTCGATGTCGATGTGACGTGTTCGATCGACGGGGCAGACCCGGTCACGGAAACGTACACGATCCTCGTCGCCGAATACGAGGTCTTTCCGGTCGATGCCGGTGAAAAGGTCAAAAAGACGGGATTTTTCGGCAACACCGTCGGGGTGTCGTTCTACATCACGAAGGACGGCGTAAAGCTCGGAAAGAGCGAGGTCGATAAAAACATCACCGTCAAATTGAATGACGAGCACTCGAAGCTTCAGCTGCGCGTGAATGTCGACGACGACGGAACGATACATGTGACGCCGTACAGCGACGAGGAGCACGTCCTGAATTTCTTGAGCTGGTGGGGAAACTGGGCGTATTATTTCAGCCTCAGCGGCAAGGACGCCGTGGTGACGCTGAATCACCCGTTCGGAACGGCGGACGCGGTCATAGATGTTGTCGGCGAGGGAGTGCTTTATCAGATACTGAATGTGTATCTGCCGCTGCTGCTCGAAATATTGTTTATAACCGCCGTCATATCGTATATAGTCAGATACTTTACGAAGGCGAGATTCGCTTCGAACGGCGTCCTTTATGTCGGCTCCATAACGAGGAGCGGCAGGTTGGAAGGAACGCATATGCTTGAGCTTGTCGAGGTCCATCTCAACCAATACAACAAGTTCAAAAATCTCTGGAACCCGTTTAAAGAGCTGACCGTTTCGGCAAACGGCGTCAACATAACGGCGGCGCCGGGCAACAAAATCATATGCAACGAACCGTTCCCGTGGTATTCGGACGGGATAAGACCTAAATCAAGAACGATCACTATCAGTTCCCCAAAAGATGTTGTCAATTATTGTCAGGAACATAACGACCTTTTGATACACGAAATAAAGACTATCCGCGCGATGGATGAGCAGAACCGCTATATATCGCAGGACGATTCGGTTTATTACTTCGTGCGCGCGGACACGTTGATGATACAAGTGGGTATGAGACAGACAGAAGTAATAGACAGCGCGATTGCGTTCTGTTATTCAACAATACAAAATTAATTTTTCCGGAGGTACCGAAAAAATGGCTCAGACTTTACTCTTAGGATTGGGCGGCACAGGCAGCCGCGTTGTGAATTACGTTGCGGCTGACCTGAAAAAGAAGGGCGTCAGCATAAATGACGGCAATATATGCTGCGCAGTGCTTGACACAAATGAAAACGACAGAAAAAAGATCAGAGAAACGGGAGTCGGCGTTCCGATCATCGGCTTGAGCAAAGACAGAATAATCGGCGACTACCTCAAGATGTACAGCGGTGCGCGCAGCTGGATGCCTGTATCTCCGACTCTGCTCAAGGAGAGCATGAAGGACGGCGCCTCTCAGATGAGACCGAAATCACGCCTTGGCTTCCTTGATACGATCGAGGACAGGACCATACATCAGCTTGAGGAATATATAAACAAGCTCTTCGACAAACGGGACGACGCTAAGATCAGGGTCATGATCGTTTCATCTCTCGCGGGCGGAACAGGCTCCGGAATGTTTATTCAGGCGGCGCTTTGGTTAAGGCAGTTCTTCGCGAAGAGAAGATGCACTGTAACGCTGAGAGGTATTTTCCTTCTCCCCGACATATTTATAGATACGATAGCGGACATCAGAAACGACAACACCGAGACGCAGAGCCTCTATGCGAACGCTTACGGCGCTATCAGGGAGCTTAACGCGATCACGAAGATCAAGACGAAGGGGCTGAAACCGATCCTCCCCGTTAAGATAGACAATCTGTTTGACAGCGAATCAGGTCAGCCGGACGGTCAGGCCGTATACGACTACGCGTTCTTCATCGACAACATATCAGAGGGCGGCTCCGTGCTCACGCAGATAGACCATTACGAGCAGGTGGTGGCGCGCCTCGTGTACATGCAGCTTTATGCGCCGATGCACGATGACCTCTATTCCGAGGAAGACAATCTCTTCAAGCGCTTTGAGCGCAGCGCCGAGCCCGTGTTCGGTTCATGCGGAACGGCGAAGGCCGTATATCCGTCGGATGACGTGCTTCGTTACTGCGCCATGAGGGCTGCGAAGGATTCTCTTTCGACAGGCTGGAGAAAAATCGACGAGGAGATCGGCGAAAAGCAGAGAAAAGAGAACGAACGGGAGAAGGACGGAACTGTTCTTACACACCGCATCAACCCGCGCGCCGAGTATATACGTCTGTTTGAGGCTAAGTCGTCCAAGTCCGGGACCCAGATAGGTCGGGATCGGATGTTTGTCAACATAGCAAACGACGTTAAAAACGAGGAAAGAGTCCCCGGCGAAGACAACGACGTTGTCATAAATTATACGGATAAGGTCGAGGACTTTATCGAATCCCTTGACGTGATGATAGCTGAAACTATCGACACAAAAAATCCCGGCAGTCTCAGCGGCATAAAGCTCAAAAAGACTTGGGTAGACCAGACGACCGACACGGCGGACACGCTGCTCTCGCTCATTGAAAAGAAGAAGAGGGACGTTAACCGCTTTATCGACGAAACGGAGACGACAGTTGAAGAGATGGCGGAGGAGCTGGTCGACCTTGTCTGCCCGACTGATATGGGGGATGTAAACCAGGACAACAAAATGTCTTTGTACGGGTTCTTCACCAAGAAGGATAACAACAACGAAACGTATTTTGTACATCCCATCGCCGTACGGTACCTTCTCTATAAGCTTGCATCAAGGCTCGAAGAAATAAAGAACTCCGTCGTCCTTGACACGCTTCGTCAGAGCGCCGAAAAGGGACACGGCAGCGGCAAGCCGAAAATCAGCTTTGACAACCCGAAGACGCGCAGCGTCGAAGACGATGCGGCGGAATATCTGAAGAGCAGAAAATGGACCCAGAACGAGGAGAAATTCATAAAAGAATTCAAATCGCTCTACGCGCAGCATAACGCGGGACAGTACGAGCTCTGCAGGACGTACGCGATCGCTCTTTTGAAATATAAGCTCGCCGTCGCGATGTCGGAGAGAGTTGAAAGCCTTACCGTGTCGGTCGAGAGCTTCTTCAAAAATCTTGTCAAGGTTTCGAATTCCCTTGACGACGCCATCGCCGAAAACATCCGCAAGAACGAGCAGGTGGCGCAGAAGATCTTATACGTATGCGCTTCCGGCAAAGACAAGGAAGCACTCTATGAATCCCTCCGTTTCAATACGGATAAGAGCGATGTCAACATAAACGCGATGCTTGCCCGCGCCCTTTACGGTCAGTTCTGCTCAAAGGAAAGCCCGGAGGCAAAGAACAACGCCGAATATAAGGGCAGGAGCGTTGAGAACACGTTCTACAGAGAAATGATCTCAACGTACGGCAGACTTATCTACGCGGCAAATAAAAGCGATATAGACCTCGACATTTACAGCGCCGTCTGCAAGAGCACCGACATAATAATGGACGAGGAAGAGAAGAGAAAAGAGAAGGAAAAGGAAGATCTGGAGACAGGTCGTCTTGATGTAGACATCGAGACGGGCGAGGACAACTCCGCCGAAACGAGGCACGATCGCTACGTGGAGGCAATGAACGATCTTGTTGACAGCCTTATGCGGCTCGGCTCGCCGTTCCTCATAAGCGACAACGAGCAGCCTGATGACAAAGAAGACGAACACCTCATCGATGACGGCTCTTACAACGATGATGACGACGACTCGATCTTTACGCCTATCAAGAAGCATAAGACGTTCTGGGGCTTCAGCCCTGTCGTGGCGGACAGATGCCCCGAGCTCG
The DNA here is from genome assembly GCA_947630625.1 of uncultured Clostridia bacterium. Classification (GTDB taxonomy): domain Bacteria; phylum Bacillota; class Clostridia; order Oscillospirales; family CAG-272; genus DTU064. The sequence goes on along the minus strand of CANRIL010000002.1, from coordinate 99,173 downwards.
CGAATATCCTCGGTGTCAATGTGGAGTCGCAGAAGAACAGCGCGTACTCCAAGAACGAGCTCGACTGCTATCGCGCCGTATACGGCATACAGGCGGGCTATATCGAGAAGTTCAACGAGCTGAAAAATGGCGCTTACTACAAAAATTACAGCCAGGTCGTCCGCGGAATGCTGTCCGATGTCGCGTCAGGCCACCCCGAAGGGCTTGTACATACGCCGCACCTCGACAAGACGTGGCACCTGTTTTTGCCGTATATCACGCCCGAAAAGCAGGAGATGGAGGAAAAGAAATTCTACCGTCTGTTCTGGCTCGCCGTCGCATACGGCATGATATCGATAAGCAATGACGGCAAGTTCACGGTCGCGAGAACGAGAAAGACTCACACCGGATATTATGAGAAATCGGAGCCCGTGTCATATGAAGGGCGCGATGTCGGAAAGGTCGATATACCCGAGCTTCTGGCGTCTCTCAAGCTTGACGGGGCGTTCATGTCGGATGCCGAACCGCTTGAAAAGAAATTCAAGGCTGAGTGCAGCGACCTCGAAAACTATGAGGGGACCGAGTTCTTGCGCGGCAAAGCTGTAAGGGAGACGCTCGAAGACAGCGAGCAGACCGTGAAGAAGGTTTCCGGCGGGCTTGCATCAAAGCTTGACATCAACGCGCTTACGATCATCGTCAGATACAAGAACACTCCCGGTCACAGCGACGACGTTGCCGCGATGCTGATACAGACGCTCGAGGAACTCTGCCGTGAGCTTGTCGCTCCGAAATATGAGCGCAGCCAGCAGGACTCCATAAGGGCGAAGGGCTACGAGCTCTGCAGAAGGATATACGCCGCTTGCCAGATGCGGGATAAGGATTTCGACCTGATACGCCACTGGAACGAATTTTGATCTGTAAGGCTGTTGGCGGCTGACGGGCGGTCAACATCCGACCGCCCGGAAGCTATAGTTTACGAAGGCGCTCCGGCGCCTTCGTAAACCGCCTTTGCACGGCTGTGGGCGCCGGATGAGATATTTTGACAGGGGGTGTCTATGCACACTTTTTTTCTGAATACGACCGATAAAGTATTCGAAAACTACAATGAAATTTTTGATATCCAGCACGAGACAAGAAAGCTCGTCGATATCCCGTTTTTCAGAAAAAAAGACGGCGAACCGGACTTTGAAGCGTGCGTGCAAAGAATGGGCGAGCTTATCGACAACTATAAGGATATCAACAATGACTTCAATGTTATAATATATATAGACCTGACTTCCTGCAAGGAATACTCTTCAATCCCTCTCGGCAGCCACAGGGAAAGATTCGCGTGCGTCAAGGCGATGATATCCGTATTTTTGCGTTACGTGCGGTGCGCGCTGATCGACAAGCTCTCCGGTATGACGCCCCGTGAAGTGCTGATAATTTTTGAAGAGAACATAAAGCCGAAGGACGGCGACATCCAGACCGAAGACGGCAAAAAACTCCTTCGCACATACATGGGGAAGATTTTAGGCATTCCGTCAGCAGCTGAGCTTGCGGCGGCTGCCGCAGAGACTGCGGGCAGCGGGAAGACCGAAAGTGCCGACCGCGCAGCGCTGCTCATCAAAAAGCTGAAGGAGCGGTTCGAACCGATCTTCGACAAAGGCGTTTTCGATGGTTATAAAGATCAGTTTGACTCGTTTCTGCAGGAGCTTTCGGGATATGAAACGGCAGATGTCCCGTATCATCATTTGCTTGACGCGATCTATAATTGCGGAGACAAGGAAGACGGGCGCGTGCGGTTCGTGCGGTTCGCGACCGACGCAAACGCAGCGCGCGTAAGCAAACAGGCGAGGGCGCGCGACAATCTCAGGCTGTATTTTTATATTTTCGCCTGCATCGAAGAAGGGCATATAATTATTCCCGCAAAAAAATCGTCGATTTCGGAAGATGACCGTGCGCAGCCAGACGGTACGGCAACCCCGGAGGCGCCGGCTGACGGGGCGGTGAGAGAATTTTGCGAGATAAACTGGGATGCCGTTGTATCCGGACTTGAAGCAAAGAAATCGAAATATCAGAAAAAATATGACGAGATACACCACCTGACGAAAAAATTTTCCGACCTGCAGCTTGCCCCGACGCTCCGCGAGCTTGATTACGAAAAATTTGCGCTCGACGAGTTCGGAAAGAAGGGAAAGACGCTCGACATAAAGAACGTTTCACCCAAGGACGGCAAGGGAAAAGCGGATCGGGACGATCAGGACGATCAGGATGATCTGGGCGGAAAAAAGAAAGACAAGAAGACCAAAAAAGAGGGGAAGAATAAAAAAACGGACGGCAAGTCCGGAGACGCTGACGACAGCCTGGTGAGATCGGATATTGAAAAGGAGATATCGCTTTACGATACAGAGGTCAGTGGTCTTTTTTCGGAGGATGAGTTCAGGCCGCTTGACCTTAAGAGCTATAAATTGAATGAGTCAGTCCTTGCAAAAAACACGTCCGAAGAAGTTTATATAGAGGAATCCCGCAAGCTGTTTATCCATCACAAGGATTTTCTCAAGAGGCTGAAGGCAAACATCACGGGGATACTCTCAAACTATGCCGGAAGGTCGCTTGAAAATACGCCCGCGCTCCTGCGCAAACGTACGGTCAGCGCGGCGGACGAGGACCTTGACGATCGGGGCAGGGATTATAAATACGCAAAAGCCGAAAAGAAGCAGGACACGAGAAGCGTCGAGACTGTCGCCGATCTTTCAAGACAGGCGTATGAAACGGCGCAGCAGCGGTATCTCGAATTCAGCGCCGGACGCTCGGTCGCAATAACGGATATTGAAGAACAGTGCAACTGGTTCATCACGAGGGTCTACCAGATCAGGGAGAGCCTCAAAAAGCTGAAGCTCGTCGCCGTCGGCATTTTTGTCGCGATCCTCATCCTATATATACCGTTTGCGGTCATACAGTGGGAGGATATAACCGAAAATCTGATAACGCTCACCTTCGCCCTTTCGTCGGTCGCGCTTCCGGTCGTTATATTATATCTCATCTTCGGCGCGCTTGCGGCGGCGCAGCGGAAAAAATACAGGCAGGCGTGGCGGGAATTCAAGGAAAAATCAGACGCGGCGATCGCTTCAAATGCGGAGGCTGCCGAAAAATACTACGAGCTTTTGTCGTTTTATGTGCCTGCGCTGCGCTGGCTTTACGAATATAAGCTCGATGTTGAATTTTATATCGAGTGCTGCAAAATGGCGAGGGCAAAGATCAGCCACCACAGCGCGAAGCTCCATGAACGCATAGTGACTGTCGGCAATATCATAGAAGACCTTGAAGCCGACAGCGTGGACCGCAGCGCCCACACCGACAACAGCACATTATGGAGCCGCGCGGCGGACGAGATCGACTATAATGTATCATTCTGCACGGGCAAAAAAAACATGTCGTTTTATTCGATCATAGATACGGATTTTTTGAAAAACGTTGAAAAGCATTAAAGGGCGCGTGATGTTATGGGACTTATATTAACTATTCTCCGAATATTGATAATAATTGCCGCCGTCCTTTTGATGGCGTGCCCGTTCTGGCTTGAGTACCGCACGTTTCGACGTGATAATGAAAAAAAGATCACGTATAAAAGATTCAGGGTAGCCGTATATACTTTTATATATGCGGTCGTAGTGACAGTTCTCCTCTATCTTATGAAGAGCCTTTTATCCTGGATCGGCTCGCTTTCGTTTGTGAACTGGCTTGCGTCTAAGATCGCGCTCAGCTCGAGGCTTGTGTATTTTATCGACGTTGCTGCGGTTATAATCGTCAACGCGGCGATCGGATTTTTGTATTTTATCATCAGCAAGTTTGTGAGGATCGGGCTGAAAAAGAAGAACCTCACAAAACCAAAGAAAAAGAACGGCGAGTTCACGTGGAGGCAGAAGGCGGAACGGCTTGTCATCAGGTTTTTCCATTCCGAGACGTGGTTTTTCGTCGGCTCCATACTTAAATATCTGAGCATATTCCTGTCCGCCGCATACGCGCTCGTATTTGTCATATATCAGATACCGGCGATGTTCGGCGCGGGATGGATACCGTTTGACTTTATCAAAATGGTTTTCGACTCCGGTTACATCTACCCGACGATCACGCTGCTTGTTCTGTGGGAGGGATATTTCTTCCTCGAGGGCATCAGGCTGCTTGAGAAAGAGTGCCCGGAGCTTCTGAAGGAAGATGCGGGCGAGGTGAAAAGCGCCGCCGTCGACCTTGACGGGATAGATAAGGAAATACATAAACAGTTCAGGGACTATTATGTGTGCGACCTCGAGCTTTCCTCGGCACTGACCGAAAAGGTGTCAAAAACGTCGCACGAGAGCGGAACGGCGTTCATAGGCGACGCAGTGGAAAACGACAGGCGGAATCCGCAGGCGAGAAAGGAAATATATCTTGACTCTGTCGACGCGCTGATGAGGTCGGAGAAGAGCCTTCTTATAAACGGCGGATTCTTTACGGAATTTTCAATGTATTTTCTGCGCTGCCTTTCCATTATAATAGCGCGCGGCGACAACGTTTGCTTTGTGTGCAACAACGATGCCCAGATAGATTCGGTGTACGAATATCTGAATCAGGCGTTCTCCGAGATGACGAGCCTTTACTGCAAGGATTTCGGCAGTGATGCGGTCGATTTTGACGACCCCATCTGGCGCATTGTCAAGATCAGCGGGGAATATGACACGATAGATGAGTCGTCCGTCGACGACGGCAGCATACTTGTGACGACTCTCGGATATCTGTGCTCAAACCGGTTTGAGACCGAGCACAGCTCGTTTATAAATCTGCTTGATACGATCGTATTCGTCGACACGCTGAAAACGGTCAACACATATAACCGCCAGCTCGCGATGTTCAACACGAGACTGCGGCATATCACGAAGACGCACGCCTTGCAGTCGAAAAACGGGACGATAAACAAGTCCTTCAGGGTCAGGTATATGTCAAGGCCGGTGCGCTACATCTGCTTTGACGATACGAAGACGCCGGGACTTGACAAGGTTTTGAAGAACCTGCTCGCCTCCGATTTTACGTCTGTCGACGCGATGAACTATAACCCCACAACGATAGTGCGGCTCTACAACTATGAGCCTCGCACAGACGACAACGGAAGATATGTCTGCCCACAATATCTCGACGCGGACGAAGAGATAGGCGCCATCATGAATATGGCCGTTCTCTGCCTTGCGAAGGGAGCCTCAAACGTGACGATCTTCGCGGACGACGCGATCCCTTACTCGAACATCGCGGAGAGCATCGCGTCGAACTCCGGCCGCCTCTCGATCAGTGCGGACGGCAATAATCTCCGGCTGAATAAGCCGTTTTACAATCCCGACAGCTATTCAGTCATTCTCGCGGTCGACTCGTGCAACAACCTTCCGGCGGCGCTGCGAAGATATATTTCCATGGCGGGCGACAAGCCGACGCTGGTCATAGTTTTCTCAAAGCCCTATATGCTTCGCGATTACTTTGCCGGCGTCATTGACAGCGTGTGGAGCAGCACGCAGGTCGCAAGGATACCGGTTGAAGAAGGGACAAGGCGCGATGTTGCGCAGAAGATCCTCGTCAAGGCGAGCGCAGGCGGCATTTCGGAAAAAGAGATACTTGATCTTGCGTCCGATGTGTTCAGAACAGCCGACGGGAAGCCGAATACGGACGTAAGTTCGATTTTGAGGTCGGTCCTCAAAATATACGTCTCCCCGGATGAGCGGATAGACCTATATAATTATTTTGAATACTCATCTTCACATGACTTTGACGAAAACGGCATATACGATCCGATTGATAAGGTGATGCTCAGGCGGCAGGGAACGTTATATGACATTATAAACGGCAGAGACATGGTGACGATGCTGGCGGGCGACAGGGAGATCACGCTTCCGCTGCCGAAAAGCCGGCTGACGCAGAATTATATCGCCGGTCAAAACCTGCTCTACGGCGGAAATATATATTATATAGAAAGAATAGACACTGAATCCGGCGTGATATACGCGCGCCTTGCCGTCGGAGGACTGAACGACGAGGCGTATACGTACGTACAGTCAAGGGAATACCGCATCGACCCCGATCCCGAACAGATAGAGTATGTTTTCCCCTCAAAGCAGGTCATACTCAGCCGCGAGGATGGGGATGTAAGCGTGGACGAAGTCAACCTTTCCGTGTTCCGGGCGCCGATGGAGGTCGTCACAAACGGTTATTACGAGGTCGACCCGCACACGTTTACGATAAACCTCGGAAGGAGCGAATATCACTGCATAAACGACGCGAACGGATTTGAGCTCGCGAGGCAGACATACAGAAGATACGGCAGACTTGAAAATCAGGCGTATTCGTCGGAGAGCGTGATGGGGTCGACGCATTTCCTGTCAAGCGAGAGACCGGCGCTGATGATGACGGTCAGGATCTCAGGGCAGTTCGGCGGAAACGTAAACAGGATGATGGCGCTCGCCGCCGTCATGCTGAACGAGCTGCTCAAGTCAATGTTCCCGTCTGTCGCGGATTCTGTCGCCGTCTGTCCGCTTTTGCAGGAGGAATTCGGGGACGAAGAATCAAAAGCCGTACTCGGAACACAGCCGCGCTTATTGGTTGCGGGCGAGCATGAGCTGTTCCCGCGGACGGATTTCGAACTCGTCATAATCGAGGACTGCGCATCCGATCTCGGCGTCGTTTCGGTATTGATGTCGGCGGGCAACGATATACTAAACACGCTTTTCGAACCGATATTCAGATATTTGCGGTGGTATTCCGAGGCAGACCCGAAAAGCGAGTATCTGTATTACGGCCTGGGGCATGAACCGGCCTGCTTTGATTTTGAATCGCTGCGGAAGCTTTCCGGACTTGTGGGCGACGACAAACACGACCTCCGGTTCGTCGATATCGGCTCCGTGACGGAGTATGAGAGGTGCGATTTCTGCGGCAGAAGGTATTCGAAGGGCGACGATGTTGTTGAGCTGGAGGACGGCAGAAAGATGTGCAAGTCGTGCGCGTCAAATCTCGTCGGAAACGACAAGAAGGCGCTGCGCTCGCATCTCGAACGCGCGAAGATCTTCCTCGAAAGCACGTACGGCATCACGCTTGACGACGAATACGAATTCTGCTTTGAATCGACGACAAAGATATCGAATACGCTCAAGCAGAACCGTTCCCTCAAAAGAAGGGGCGCGGACGCGCCGCTCATATCGTATATCGACGACAAGAAAAAGGTGCACGTCGAATATTCGATCCCGTCCGTCAATCTGTCGGAGCTGCTCGTGCGCGAGCTGACGCATGTATGGCAGCTTAAGCATGTCCCGACGATCGACGACGAACTGGCGGAAGGGCATATTGCGCTTGTCGCGATCCAGTATCTGCGGTTTTTGAATCAGTATTCGCTCGCCTCGGTGAGGACAAATTATTACGAGAGCACATCGAACGATTCAGGGGCTGGATACCGCCGGATCATAAGAGAGCTTCTCGCGCATCCGGAGTACAACAATAACCCGTTCAGGTACCTGATCGAAATTTCCGGCTCTCACGTCGAGGACGACGTTACGCCGCCGACGCCTCGTGTCATCGAGGACTCCGACCTCGGCAGAAAATACGAGCCGGAAAATCCCGACCGCGCGCTTGACGGCAATATCAGATATTTCTACTTTGAACGCCTTACCGCTTCGATGCAGGCGGCGTATAATGTGTTCCTCGAGGCTATCAGGAACCATGAAGAGATGGCGGAGGTCAGCACTGATTTCTCACTGGATGAGATCAAACGAATATCCGAATCTATACAGTACGACCACCCCGAGCTGTTCTGGTATAAGACGGTCGCGATGAGCGGCAGAAAGATATTCTTCTATTACGGCGCCACGGCAGAGGAGGCGGCTGTGCTGCAAAAGCACATCGACGAGGTCGTACCGAAGTATCTTGAGGGAATAGACGACTCGATGAGCGCTTACGACGTTGCGCTGCGCCTCCATGTGAAGGTGATTGCATCGGTCGATTATGACACGATAGCGCTTCACAGGCAGGAGCAGGAGGGCGGTCCGGCGATCGATAAGATAGATTATCTGCGGACTATCTGCGGCGTTTTATTAAACGGCAAGGCCGTGTGCGAAGGGTATGCGCGCACGATGCAGTATCTGCTGCAGAAATGCGGGATCGAGTGCGCTGAGCTCGCCGGCTACATACATAAGGAGAACGGCGAGGGCGGCGGCGCGCATGCGTGGAACATAGTCAAAATTGACGGCGATTATTATCAGCTCGATACGACATGGGACGACAGCTCGAACACCGTCCAGACCGTGAAATCAAACGATTTCGGATTTGACTACTTCTGTATCACGACAGAAGAAATGAAAAGGACGCGCGACATCGACCTCTGCCCGACGGATGTTCCGATATGCAGCGCGACGAGGGCGAATTATTACAACCACAACGACCTCGTCATCAATTCTTACGACTTTGACAAGCTCGCGTCGCTCGCAAGAGACGCGGCGGCGGCAGGGCGCAAGTTCTTCACGTTCAAATGCGCGACGAAGGCGCTGTTTGACCAGGTCCACGATCAGCTTTATGTTTCGCAGAACGGTCTCGGCGAGCTCTTGAAGGCCGCTTCCAAGGCTGACAAGCGTATTTCCGCCGGAACATACGCGAGAGACACGAACATACTGACGATGACGGTCAGATTCAAATACAAATAAGGGGGAAAGCTTATGAAAAGAATACTGGCGGCTCTGCTGCTTGCGGCTATGGCAATGTGCGTTTTGTGCGCGTGCGCCTCGCCGGAAGAGCAGATAGTGGGCACGTGGAAGAGGCAGGACGCTGTTCTCGGCGTAGTGACGGAGACGAGGTACACGTTCAACGAGGATGGAACGGGGACGCGGTCAGGCATTATCGGCACCGATTTCTCATATACGATCGACGGCGACAAGCTCATACTGACGGCGAAGGTCTTCGGGATCGACACGGGAACGGAGACGTATTCGTACAAAATCAGCGGCAAGAAGCTGTCGATGACACGCGACGGCGAGACGCTGGAGCTTGAGAAAGCAGATTAAGGAATAAAAAACGGGGGCTCGGAAAGGAATTGTTTCCGAGCCCCCGCTTTTAAATAATATGTGGGGCAAAATTTAAATATCGGCGCGAGATCCGCAAAAACAGCGAATTTTCCGGTGCCGCGGCGGCTTTTATGATGCAGGCTCACCGACGGCGGGAAGGACGATCGAGCTGTTGAAAACGTCTACCGTGTCGCCGAGAAGGTCTGTTTCAAGCTTAAATACGTCGCGCGCGTCCGATTCGCCGTATTTCGACGCGTCAAGCCCGTAAGCGCTTGGGTTGTCGAGCGCCAGCGTCAGCGGTACGATCTCATGCGCGTACTTGCCGTTTGAGGCGCGGTACCTGTGCATGTAGGTCGGCGTCGTCTCGACACGGCTCACCATCGCTTCGCCTGTCGAATACTTGCGCACCGTCAGCGTGACCATCAGTCCCGCCTCGGTGTAGCTTTCGTTCATGACATCGAAATCGGGCGTGTGCCGGCTCTGATTTGAAACGAGGTTTCCGAGCGAATAGAAGCATAATGTCTTCCGGTTCTCGTCTGTAGTCGAGGTGAGCACCTCGGCGTCCTGCATGACGTGCGGGTGACCGCCGATTATCACGTCGACTCCGTGGTCACAGAGCGCCTGTGCAACTTTTTTCTGCTGAGAGTTGTGTTCTATGTGGTATTCATATCCCCAGTGCATATAGGCGATGATGAGATCAACGCCCTCGCTCTTCATTTTGGCGATGATGGTGTCGACTTCGGAATACAACTCGTCGAGCAGGCTCAGATTGTAGAGATTCATGTAGGAAATGTCGCCGTCGCGGATTGCGGAGCCGTTTATCGTGCGCCGCTCGGTGTTCCCGCCGGAAAGGTCGTCGGCGTAGTTGAGCATGCCGATCTTGATCCCGTTCACGTCAACGATCGCGTAAGCGTCGTCCGTTGGGTTGCGCTTTGCGCCGATATAGTCAAGGTCGTGGTCGATGAACTGTTCCTGCGTGCGGAGAAGCCCGTCAAGGCGAGTGTCGTAGCAGTGATTGTTCGCGAAGAGCATCATGTCAAATCCCGCGCCGGAAATGGCGTCAAGAATTTCGTCGGGCGCGTTGAAGCGGGGGTAGCCGCTGTAAGCGACGCTGTCTCCCGCGAGCGTCGTCTCAAAATTGGCGACGGCGTAATCCGCGGATGAAACAACGTCCTTCACATATTTGAACGTGTTTGTGAAGTCGTATTTCCCGTTGCTGCCCGCGGCCTCTGCGTAGTATATCTGCGCCAGGTGGGCGATTATGTCTCCGGCGGAAAGTATCGTCGCTTCTTTATAAGTGACGGGCTCCGGCGTTGTGCTTGTCCCTGACGACGAGCCGGGGTCGTCGGTTCCTTCGGGATCGACCGTTCCGTCGCCGCCGGGCGACCCGACGGTGACGCCCGGATCGTTCGTCCCGCTTTCGTTTGTCCCCGCCGGGGAAGCGGGAGAATTATTTTTAATTGAGGCGAATATGAAGATCGCGCCTAAAATGAACAGCCAAACAGATACAAAGCACAGAAACGGGATTATCGGGTCGCGCTTTTTCTTCCTGCCGGGGCCGTTTACCGGACGGCGGCTGCCGTAATTGTTCATGCGATCACCTCCGTGTATTTCGTTCTTATGATATAACACAAAAACAAGTATACCACAGTTGGGACGCGGTTGTCAATTATTATGGTAAATTGAGCTTGTTTTTCATCAGACTGTTCGTGAGAATGTAGGACGCGACGGCAAATCCCACGTATATTATGCCGTTGACGAGCGGCTGGAGCGTGATCGACGATAAAAGCGCCGACGAATCGCTCATGAAAGACGGTATCATCATTATAAATCCGATGACGCTGATGACGATCGAGGTGACAAGGTCCATCGCATAATATATGCCGATGGCGGCGAGCAGCTTCAGCTTTTTTGCCACGATCGAACCGATAGTGATGGCGAGGAATATGATGACGGTCTGAAATAATGAGCCCGCGACCATGCTTATAATATAGAATATCAAAGGAGCCGTAAACGTCACGTCGACAAACTGCAATATAAATTCTATGAAAGGCATGATGTCGGTGTTGTAGAGCGTGTCCGTCGCAGTCCCGAAAAAGATCGCGAACGCGACGCAGCCTGACGTTACGACGAATGAAATAAACGTCCAGAACTCGGCGGTCAGAAACTTTGACAGGAGAATGCTGCTACGCTTGACCGGCAGCGTGAATGTCAGGTACCCTTCGTCCGTGTATAGATTCTTGTAAAAATTATACATGATGAGGATAGTGACGACAGTCGGATAGATCAGGACAGCGGCAGCGTTCAGAAAGATGTAGGCGCCGAGAGATGAGATGATCATGATCTCATATCCCGAACCGTCGCCTGTCGAAGCGGTCGAGACTACGAGCCGGAGCGCGAGCGTGCAGAGCAGCGCCGAGGCGATTATCGCAAGCGTCAGCGGCAGGATGAGCCTGAGCAGCGAGCGCATGTCGTGTTTTATAAGTTTGCCTAACATCTGTATACCTCCCTGAAAAGCCCGTCAATACTCATGCCGTATTTTTCGCGCGCCTCGTCCGTCGATGACTGCATTACGATTTTCCCGTCGCGCAGAAAGAGAAAATCGTCAAGAACAGGCTCGATGTCGGCGATCAGGTGCGTCGAGATGAGGACGGTCGAATTTTCGGCGTAGTTTGAGATGATGGTGCGCAGAATGTATTCGCGCGCCGCCGGGTCGACGCCGCCTATCGGCTCGTCAAGCAGATAGAGGCGCGCGGCGCGCGACATCACGAGGACGAGCTGCAGTTTCTCTTTTGTCCCTTTTGAGAGCGTGCGCAGGCGGGAATCCGGGTGAATGCCGAGATGTGACATCATCGTGAGGGCGCGGTTCTTGTCGAAATCGGCGTAAAAGTCGGCAAAATAATCGACCGCCGCCGATGCCTTCATCCAGCCGGAAAAATACGTGCGCTCCGGCAGATATGAGACAAGCCCGCACGTCACCTCGTCGGGCTCGCGCCCGTTTACGAGTATCTCACCGGAAGTCGGCGTAAGTATCCCCGCCGCGAGCTTTATAAGCGTCGTTTTGCCGCTGCCATTCGGACCTAAAAGCCCGATTATCCGCCCCGCCGGCAGGGAAAAATTCATGTCGTATATGACGGGCTGCGCGCCGTATGACTTACAAAGTCCGCGCGCTTCAAGTACCGTTTCGCTCATGATGTTTTCTTCCTTTCTATATTAATAGACTCTATTCCGCCGTCCCGCCATCGGCGCCGATGGCGGCGGAGCCTGTACCTTCCCCGTTCGCAAGCTCCTTTATGCGCTTCGCCGCCTCGTCGCTGCCGCAGCCGATGGCGTGGAGCCGCACGGTGAATTCGGCGATCAGCTCGTCAAGCGCATCCCTCCGAGTCCGCTCGATTATGGAGGCGTCGTCTGTGACAAATTTGCCCGTCGTCGTCCTCGTCTCAATAAGTCCCTCGCGTTCGAGTTCGACGAGGGCTCTCTGCATCGTGTTGGGGTTGACCTTCGCGTCTGCGGCGAGGTCGCGGACGCTTTCGATCCGGGACCCTGCCGGGCGCTCCCCGCTCACTATTGAATATCGCAGGCTGCTCGCGAGCTGCAAATACAGCGGCGCGCTGCCGTCAATGTGCCACATCAGGCGTTTCATCGGATGCCCCCGTTTCTTTTGTGTAGTAAACACTTAAGACAATGATACAGCAATCGAAACCATTTGTCAAGAGCCGTGTCAAAAAATATATATTTTTTATGTATTTTTGCGCCGGAGGCGCTGCGCGAAAAATATACGCGTGCAAAAGCGGCCGTACGATCCAATTTTTGATCAAGCATAAAACGCGCACACGAGGAAGAGGCTGATCGACATTTTTGATTTGCGCAAAAGCGGCTGTCGCCCTTTTTGATTTGCGAGAAACACGCGTATGCGCGAAAGCTGTTGATTTTAGTCATGCCTTGTGGTAATATATACGCATACGCGCCACCTTTTTTTTGAAGAAAAATCTGCCCGCGGCAGCCTGCCGGAACTTTGCGCGCAAAGGGAAGTTATTATGATGACGGACGTTATTTTTTATATAAATTCTGTCGCGTTCGGCGTTGGGCTCGCGATGGACGCGTTTTCTGTCTCGATGGCGAACGGGCTGTCGGAGCCGCACATGAAGCGGAGAAAAATGTTCTCCATCGCGGGCGTTTTCGCCGCATTTCAGATAATAATGCCGCTTCTCGGCTGGCTCTGCGTTCACACGGTCGTGGAAGCGTTTGAATCGTTTCAGACGTTCATTCCGTATATTGCGCTCGTCCTGCTGCTCTTTATCGGCGGGAAGATGATATACGAAGCCGTGCGCGGAAAAGGCGGCGGGGACGATGATATGGACGGAGCCGCGCTCGGCGCGGCGGCGCTTCTTGTTCAGGGCGTCGCCACCTCGATCGACGCGCTCTCGGTCGGCTTCACGATCGCGGAATACACCCCCGCTGAGGCGCTCGTCGAATCTCTCATAATCGGCGCTGTTACGTTTATGATCTGCGTCGGCGGGGTGATGATCGGAAAGAGGTTCGGCACGAGGCTCGGAGGCGCCGCCTCGGTGCTCGGCGGCGTAATTCTGATCGCGATCGGCGTCGAAATTTTTGTCAGCGGCGTTTTCGCGTGACGGCGGGGTGATTTTTTGCATGCCGCACTTGATTGGCGTCGGTGCTTGTGATAAAATAATTGAAAAGAGATAAACGATCGGAGGTTATTAAAATGGAAGACCCCGAAAAGCGCGGCGAAAATAATGAAAATAACGAAGAACGCGGCGAGGGAGGCGGAGAAGGCAAGCTCGAATTTCGAGGCGTCAACGACAGCAAGCTCGAAAACTTCTGGTATTATAATAAATGGAAGGTCATAATCGGGATCTTTGCCGTCGTCATTATAGGAATTTGCGTCTATCAGTTCATCGAACGGGAGAACCCGGATGTATATATGATGTACGCGGGACCCCGCTATCTCTCGACGAGCGGCGGAAACAGCATGAGAGAGGCGTTCCGCACCGTGGTCGAAGATTACAATAACGACGGCGAGCGCGGGCTCGGGATCGTTACGCTGACGTGCCTTACAGACGAGCAGATCGAAAACCTCGAAGAGCAGTACAGGGAGAATGATGAGGATTTCGTAATTGACAAGCAGGCGAACCGCGAAAACATCAAGCAGTTCGACATGGAAATTTTCGGCGGCGAATCGGTCATCTGTCTGCTAGACCCGTCGCTATACGACCGTGTGCACGATGCGGGAGGATTCGTTCAGATAAAGGATATCTTCACGGACGAGGAGCTTGAGGGCGTCGAGCTGTACGACAGCACGGGGATCGTGCTGCATTCGCTGAAGTTCGCGAAATATTATTCGGCTGTCGGCGCGCTGCCGGAGGACACTGTGCTCTGCATCAGGAAGGTTTCTACGATCTCGGCGTTCAAGGGCAAAAAGAAGTACGAGGAGATACACGAAAACCACGTCGACACATTCCGCAATATCGTGCTTTTCGAGTATCCGGAGGGGTATGTTGAGCCGACGGAGACGACCGGGACCGAATAATGGCAAGCAAAAGTAAAATATCTCATAAATCACTTGACAGAACGTGTCGGATGTGATAATATATATTCATCAAAATGTACTTATGGATTAGTACATAACAAGTTTATTTTGGAGGAAATCACAATGAAAAAGATCATGGCGCTCGTTTTGGCGCTCGTTATGATCCTGCCGCTCGCATTTGCGGCGTGCGACCAGTCGACCGTTCCGCCGACAGGCGGCACAAGCGGCGGAAATCAGACAAACGCTCCCGGCAACAAAGATGAAACGAAGGAGCCCCCGGAAACAAAGGATCCTAACGCTCCGTACGAATATCAGCCCAATGCTGAGGCGAAGTATTCCGGCTGCGTCGGCGTCAGCTCGAACGGTTCCGCCGTCGAGTTCCAGTCACTCACAGTAAAGAACAGAGACGATAAGCATGACCTCTACGAGGCTGACTTCTCGGCTGCCGATCCGTTTGCTGACTGGACGTTTGCAAACGGCGACAAGGCTAACTTTACGGTTGCCGATCCCAAGTCCTTTGCGGCTGCTGAAGAAGGCGGCGCAAGCGCTGCTGCCGAGGCTGCGAAGGTCCTCTCCGTCAGCAAGGACGCGAAGGGAACGGTCGCTTATTTCGGCGAACCGACCTGGAACTACATCCAGTTTGCTGTTAAGGCAAGACTTACCGAAGAGGGCGGCGACGGCTTCTCGATTTTATTCTGCGTCAAGGACGAGAAGAACTATCACGAGCTCGTTGTAGGCGATAAGGGCAACACGTACGCTACGGTCAACGTCTATGAGGACGGCAAGAAGACCGAGCTCGGCTCGTTCCTCTACAAGCTTCATATGCCCACCGACACGGATGAAGCGTGGGTCTCCTGCTCTATCACGTTTGAGCTTTCGACGATAAAGATTTTCGTCAGCGGCAACCAGCTCTTCGAGCTCTACGCTGATGAAGAGACAGTTTCGAATCCGCTTTACGGCGGCGTTGCATTCGGTATGTGGTTAACGGGTGTTTCCTTTGACAACATCGTTGTCAAGAGCAACGCTGACGGTTCAACGCTCTATTCACAGGATTTCGAGAAGCTCAGCTCGCTCGAAAGCGAATTCGCTCCCGGTCAGTACGGCTACGACGGCGAGTGGACGACGATGAGCGATTGGCTCACTGAATGGGTCATCGCAGACGATGAGGGCGAAGGCAATCACGGCAAGGTCCTCACGATGACGAACAGCACGCCTAAGGGGTGCGCGCTCGCTGTCACAAGCGGTCTTAACAATCAGGACTGGACGGATTATACGCTTGATGTTGACGCGCGTATAGACATCCCGAATGAGGGCTGGATCATTTCGGTCGCAGCTAAGGAAGAAAAGGACAACATCTTCTGGAACATCGGCGGTTGGGGCAATTCAGTAACGTGCTTCCAGACTGTTACCGCGACGGGCAAGTCCGGTCAGCAGGAGCCTGTGAACTCGAAGTATGAGAAGGGTCAGTGGTACCACATCACGCTCGTTGTGAAGCCGACAGCGATCTACGGCTACATCGACGGCTATCTCATAGCTGTTCACAATGTTGCTTAAGTTTTCTGTGACTATTTGAAAGCAGAATAATAAAAAACGGAGGGGCACCGTCGGTGTCCCTCTTTTTTTTCGCGATTGGATTTTATGTCATGCCTTGAGCGCGTGAGGCGAGCGGATGGTGCGCGTAAAGGCTTTCCGGCAAAAAAAGAAGCCCCCGTTTCCGGGGGCTCAATTATAAACAGCGCTCATTTCTCAGGGATGATAAGTCCGTAGTTGCCGTCGTCTCTGCGATAGACGACGCAGGTGTCGCCGGATGAGGAATCGACGAACATAAAGAATTCGTGCTCAAGCAGGTTCATCTGAAGAATCGCCTCTTCGGGAGTCATCGGCTTCAAGTTGAAAGCCTTTGTCCTGATTATAAGCTCCCGCTCCTCCTCGACCTCGGGGACGGGCTCCGAGCCGTCTGTGGGCTCGAACGCGCCCTCGCGCAGACGTTTTTCAAGGCGGGTTTTATTCTTTCTGATCTGGCGTTCAATAGATTCAATACATTCGTCAAGTGCGTTTCTGAATGTTTCGCTCTTTTTCTCGGCGCGGAAGAGCGTGCCGTTCGCGGAGATCGTGACCTCGAGGCACTCCTCACCGTGCCTGCGGTTGAACGTCACGAACGCCTCGGAACCTTCGCGGAAGAACTTATCAAACTTTGAGAGCTTCTTTGTCACGAGCTCCTTCAAGTCTTCGGATACGTTCATCTGTTTTCCGATAATCGTCGTTTTCATTTTAACTGACCATCCTTTCGCTGTCTTTGTTAGCTTTCGCAATTATATTGTAACATAAAAAGCGCAACAAGTAAACAGTTATTTTCCCGCTTCCGCCGTTTTATTTTGCTGAAAGATGTCCGAGACGGTAAAGCAGCTCCGCCGTGAGGACTGCGCCGCCCGCGGCGCCGCGGAGCGTGTTGTGGGAAAGCCCGATAAATTTGTAATCGAATATGCGGTCGTGCTCAAGCCTTCCGACCGAAACGCCCATTCCGCCGTAAAGCGTTCTGTCAGGCGCGGTCTGCGGGCGGTCAGGCTCGTCAAAGTATGTGATGAACTGTTCTGGCGCGGACGGAAGCGAAAGCATCTGCGGCTTGCCGCGGAAGTCATGCCAGGCGGAGATCATTTCTTCCATCGTCGGCGGCTCGTCAAAGTCTACAAAGACGGAGGCGAGATGCCCGTCGGAGACGGGGACGCGGACGCAGTGCGCGGAAATTATGGGCGACGCGGCGTTGACTATAAGCCCGCCGGAGATGTGACCCCAGATCTTGAGCGGCTCCTGCTCGCTTTTTTCCTCTTCGCCGGCGATATACGGCTTGACGTTGTCGTTCATTTCGGGAGTTTCCGCAAGCGTCCTGCCGGAGCCGGAGATCGCCTGATAAGTCGAAACTACAATGCGTTTGGGGCCGAAACGAAGAAGCGGGGTGATTTGCGGGACGTAGCTTTGGATCGAGCAGTTCGGCTTGACGACGATGAAGCCGCGCGTCGTCCCGAGGCGGCGCTGCTGGTATGGAATTATATCGAGGTGGCTGTCGTTGATCTCAGGGATCAGCATCGGAACGTCGGGCGTTTTGCGGTTCGCGGAATTGTTCGAGACGACGGGCGTTTCATGGCGCGCGTACGATTCCTCGAGCGATCGCGTTGCGTCCTTATCCATGTCGACGGCGCAGAAGATGAAGTCGCAGAGGTCGGAGACGCTGTCAACTTCGGCGGCGTTCAACACCTTCATAGAAGCGACAGATTCCGGGATCGGCTCGCTCATGCGCCAGCGGGGACCGACCGCCTCGGCGTACGTCTTGCCCGCCGACCGCTGTGAGGCGGCGAGGACGGATATTTCAAAATACGGGTGATCGGAAAGAAGCGTTATGAATCGTTGACCGACCATTCCGGTCGCGCCGACGATGCCGACGTGCAGTTTTTTCATAGTTGTCGATTCCTTTCGGGGGATAAGATTGTTCATGATGGGCGCGGGATGTGCGTTTTCAGACCCGCGCCCGTGCGCCTCGCGGTTTCCTTAATAATTATATCATCAGTAAAGACTATTGTAAAGAAAAAGATATTTATACGGAACGCCGAAAAAGGTTGCAATCAGGGGTAAAAAGCGTTATAATATGTACAAGCCGGTATGGTAAAAAGACGAATATCAGCTAAAGAGAAAGGAAACAAAAAAGCATGCTTCACGTTCTGAATCATCCCCTGATAACGCACAAGCTGACGATCATGCGCGACAAGAACACGGGAACAAAGGATTTCCGCGAACTGCTCTATGAAATTTCGATGCTTATGGCGTATGAGATCACGCGTGACCTCCCGCTTGAGGATGTCGAAATCGAGACGCCGCTCTGCAAGATGACAGGGCAGATCATATCCGGAAAAAAGCTCGCCGTCGTCCCGATACTCCGTGCCGGGCTCGGCATGGCGGACGGCTTTCTTAAAATCGCGCCCGCGGCGAAGGTCGGTCATATCGGACTTTATCGCGATCATGAGACGGCTAAACCCGTGCTTTACTACTACAAGATGCCGGAAGACATTTCCGAGCGCCTTGTCGTCGTAACAGACCCGATGCTTGCAACCGGCGGCAGCGCGTCAGACGCGGTTTCGATGCTGAAACAGAACGGCTGCAAGCAGATCAAACTGATGTGCCTTGTCGGCGCTCCGGAGGGGATCGCGGTCATGAACGAGCAGCACCCCGACGTTGATATATATATCGCGGCAGTCGATTCCCATCTGAACGAGCGCAAGTATATAGTTCCCGGTCTCGGAGACGCGGGCGACAGAATTTTCGGTACGCTCTGATGAGGACGCTGACCGTCTTACCGAACGACGGCGGACAGCGGCTCGATAAATTTATAATGAAAGCGACTGTCGGCATGCCGCAGTCGCTTCTTTATAAGTATATCCGCAAGAAGTGCGTCAAGATTAACGGCCGCCGCGCGGAGGCGTCCGACATCGTATCTGCCGGGGACACCGTAACGCTTTATATATCGGACGAGTTTTTCCCGGAAGGGGAAAAGCTCGCCGTCGCCTCGATCGTGCCGAAGATCACGGTCGTTTACGAGGATGACAATATCATTATATGCGATAAGCCGGTGGGCGTGCTCGTCCATTCCGGCGACGCGGACGGCGAGGCGTCTGATGACAAAAACACGCTGATAGGGCACATTCAGGCGTATCTGTACCGCAAGGGGGAATACGACCCCGCGCACGAGAACACGTTTGCGCCGGCGCTTTGCAACCGCATCGACAGGAACACGCGCGGGCTCGTTATCGCGGCGAAAAACGCCGCCGCGCTGCGCGACATGAACGCGATAATAAAGGCGGGCGGGATCGACAAATTTTATCTTGCCGCAGTTCACGGGATACCGTCTTTGCGCGAAGCGACGTTATACGGATACCTTCGCCGCGAGGGCGGGGGCGTCCGCGTGTTCGCGCGCGAGGTCCCGGGGGCGAAGAAGATCGCGACGAAATATCGCGTTTTAGCGACATCGGGCTGCGGCGGGGACGCGCTTTCGCTGCTTGAGATCGAGCTTTTGACCGGGCGGACGCATCAGATCCGCGCGCACATGGAGTCTATCGGGCATCCGCTGCTTGGAGAGGGGCGCTACGGCAAAAATGAGGCAGACCGCCGCCGCGGTTACAAAAGCCAGGCGCTGTGCGCGTACCGCGTCACGTTCACGCTCGGCGGCTACGACGGCGTGCTTTCGTATCTGCGTGGCAAAACGGTGCAGATCGACAAAAGCAAGATAGATTTTTTGAAAGAATTTGATCTCGGTGCGGGCGCATTCTGAAAGCGCCCACACCGTTTGCAGAATTAAAAGCGTTATTTTGCGTGCGGCGCGCCTTTCCCGCAAAAAGGCGCGCCGCTTTATATTCAGTTTATCGCCGCGAATTTGTAACCGTATTCGTTGGCGTATTCTTCCGCCGTCGAGCCCGCGCGCCCGTGGATGACGGTCGTCTGGGGGCTGCCGAGAGTGTCAGCGACCGCATAGATATCGCACTCCGCGTTTTCGATATAAATGTCGGTGAGCGCGTCGCAGGCGGAGAAGGCGCTGTAATTGACCATCGTCACGCTTTCCGGCAGCGTAACGCTCCGCAGGCGTTTGCATCCTAAAAACGCAGACCTGTCGATCAAAGTCACGTCGTCAGGGATCGTTATATCTGAAAGATACGGGCATTCGGCAAAAGCTTCCCATCCGATATAGAGCGTGCTCTTCGGCAGCGTTACGCTTTCAAGCGCGGTGCAGTGCCTGAAAAGACCGCCTTCGATCGACGTGATCCCTTCCGGCAAGGTGATCTCGGTGAGGCTTTCGCAGTAATTGAACGCTTCCTTGCCGATGTCCGTGACGCTCGCCGGGATCGTCAGGCTTGAAAGGCTGGAGCACGACTGAAACGCTTGCTCGCCGATGCTCGTTATCCCTTCGGGAAGCGTCACGTGCGACAGCTTGATGCAGTTATCGAACGTGCCGTCGCCTATCTCGGTCACCCCGACGGGTATCTCGATCTCGGTGATCGATCCGCAGCCGTTAAATGATCTGACGCCGATCTTCGTGACGCTTTCGGGAAGGTCGATCTTTGAGATATCCGTGTAGTAAAACGCGCTGTCGCCGATGCTCGTGATCCCTTCCGGGAGCGTGATCTCTGTCAGATTGTAGCATTCATAAAACGCGTAATCCCCGATGCTCGTCACGCCGTCGTCAACGACGACACGCCTGATTATCTCCATATCGTCGATCCACGGGATATCTTTGACCGCATATTTTTCGTCGTCCCATGCCCCGTCGCTCATATCGCCCATGCCGGTTATCGTCAGCGTCCCGTCGTAGTCGAGCCGCCATTCGAGCAGATCGCCGCATCTGCCGGACGAGAGCGGCTCGTCGGTCTGCTTTATTTCGACCGTAACATTATATGCAGCATAAGCGCCGCCGTAATATATCATGACCGTCAGGGGTCCCGGCAGTGTAAAGCGATTCGGGGTGATGTCGAATCCGTCCGTCACTGTCTCGACCGTGCCGTCGTTGTGCACTGCCGTCAGCGTAAGCCCCGTTATGTCAATGGTGTCGCCGACGTAGTAAGTGGTCTTTGACGCTTCCGTGCTGATCGTGAGCTCGGATACGTCATAATCCTTATATGTCACCTCGAACGTCGCGATCTTGCCGCCGTACATGGCGGCGAAAGATTTTATTCCCGGGCTGTCGGCATTATAGGCGGAAATACCGAATCCTTCCGTGATCGTTCTTTCGTAGCCGTTGACGTATGTTACCTTGAGCTCTATGCCGGATGTGTCTACCATCTGATGGACGTAGTATTCGAGCCTGTCCGGCAGCTTTGTAAGCGTTAGATTTTCGACCTCCGGCTCCGTGACCGTGACCTTGAACGTCCCCTCAAGCCCGCGATATTTTACGGTCACTTCGTAAAATCCGAGCGTTGTAAGCAAGTCTTCGCCGCAGTCGAATCCTGCGGACACAGTTTCCGTCGTGCCGTCGCTGTATTTTACCGAGAAGGAAAGCCCTTCGAGCTCAAGCGATTCTCCGAGAAGATATTCGCTCTTGTCAGGCATCGTCAAAAGCGTCATACTCTCGGCGGTGACGCTGTCGGCGGGTCCGCTCTCCGTTCCTGAGGGCGATGTCTGGCTCGGTTCTATGTGGGTGAAGTTTGAATAAAATACCGAGAAAAGCGTTCCGGCGAGCACGATACAGACGCACGCCGCAAGAGACGCCCATTTGATGACGGCGCGTTCCTTCACGAGCGGGCTTTTCTTTTCTGTCTCCGCCACTAAGCGGTCGCTGACATCGCCGAGCGCGTACATAAGATCATATATGTCCATGTTCATTCTTCGATCCCTGCCTTTCCGAGCGCTTCTTTCAGCTTTCGCCTCATTCTGTCGAGCCGTCTGTTCACGCCTGTTTCCGTCATGCGCATCATTGAAGCGATGGCGCGGGCGGAGTCGCAGTACCAGTACCGGCGCATGAAGATGAGTCTGTTTTCGGGCGTGAGCGAATATATAAATTCCGTCAGGGTGTCGCGGATTATGATCCTGTCCGCCATAATGTCGCCTGTTTTGTCGGGGAGCGATTCGGACAGCTCGTCAAACAGCGACACCGTTTCGGCGGCGCGCTTTTTTGCAGCGCTCATCCTGTACTTGTCGATCGCCAGCCGCCGCGTGATTTTCGAGACATAGGCGCCCAAAAAATCGGGGCGGTCTTCGGGGATAGAGTTCCACGTGCGCACGTACGTGTCGTTGACGCATTCCTCAGAGTCCTCATTGTTTTTTAAAACGCCGAAAGCGATGCTGAAACACAGCTTGCCGTATTTCGCCTGCGTTTCTTTGATCGCATCTTCAGAGCGCTGCCAGAACAGATCGACGATTTTCCCGTCCTCCATGCTGCCTCTGTTTTTGTCTGCCGCCGCGGCCTTTTTATCGGCTTTGGACGGATTATCAAGTGAAGCCATAAACAACATTTCCTCCTTTATAACGTGTGCTCCCGCCGGGACGCGGTTTTTCTACCGCCCGCAAAAGCTTATGTATCAAACGTATGACCTTCTATATAAATATGACGTAAAAAATCAGAGAATTCACCGCACGTTTTAAAAAATTTTACAACTTTCTTTCACACTTTACAAGTGCAATTTATTAGTATACCGAAAAATCCGTGCGCGCGCTTTTTAAAAAAGTATCCGCCGGAATATTTACAACGGCGGAAATACATATTATAATGTTGGTATCAACATCGAGGAGGCGGAGCATGAAGAGGGCGGCGGCTGTCATAATATCGGCGGTGGCGACGGGGCTGGCAGTCTCGTATATAATTCCGTCGCAGTTCGAGTTTGTCTCGCTCGTGCCGTTTCTGCTCGTGCTCTTTTCGCATACAGGCGAGAAACACTGGCTGAGGCGCGGCATGGGGCTCGGCTTCCTTTATTTTTACGTGTATTATCTTGTTGTGTGGCACTGGTTCCTCGGAATGTATCCGCTCGAATTTACTGGCATTTCAAAAGCGTCGGCGCTCGCCGTCGTCGTCGTCGCGTGGCTCGGACTGCCGCTCTGGCAAGCGTCGGCGGCGCTTTTGCAGGTGCCGCTGTTCCTGTATATGTCGCGCTCGCCGTGGCTCAGCCGGGACGGAAAGCCGCGCGCGTCGATGCCCGCCGCGTATGCGGCGGTGCTCGCGCTGTTTGAATGGATCCAGTCGCTGACGTGGGCGGGCGTCCCGTGGGGCAGGCTTGCGATCGGACAGGCGTATATCCCCTCGGCGGTCGGGGCGGCGTCGCTGTTCGGTTCATATTTTATCTCGTTCATCATTGCCGCCGTCAACGGATATCTGGCGCTCGCGGTCATGGCGCTGCGTGACGGGAACAAGCGCCGCTCGGCGGCGCTTGCGGCAGCCGCACTCTCGATCGTCGCCGCCGATTTTGTGTACGGCGCCGCGCGCATATATATAAAGGAAGAGAACGATTCGCACCGCGTGACCGTCGCGGTGCTGCAGGGCAACGTCTCGTCAAGGGACAAATGGAGCGGAGACAAATACCGCTTCCTCATGGAGACGTATACGGAGCTGATCGAAGCTGCCGCGGCTGACGGGGCGGACGCCGTCGTGTTCCCGGAAACGGCGATCCCGGCAACGGTCAACGGCAGAAACAGCATGAGGGAAGACCTTGAGGCGATCGCGAAGGAGAGCGGCGTTCTGCTGCTCGCGACCGGATATTGGCGGGAGAGCGAAGGGGTGGAATATAATTCCGTCTTTTCGGTAGACGCCGAGAACGGGCTAGACGAAGAGCATGTGTATTATAAGCAGCATCTCGTTCCGTTCGGCGAATTCGTCCCGTTTGAAGCCGTGTTCCGCGTGCTCGTTCCGCCGCTGGCGGATATAGGGCTCTTTGACGGACAGATCGCGGTCGGCGGTCCCGGTCGGCTTATCGAAACGAAATACGGCAGGGTCGGCGGAATGGTATGCTTCGATTCGATATATGAGCGCGTCGCGATGGACGGCGTCCGCGCGGGAGCGGAGCTTCTGACCGTGTCTACAAACGATTCGTGGTTTGACGGGAGCGCCGCCATCTGGCAGCATACGGCGCAGTCGGTGCTGCGCGCCGTCGAATTCGACAGATACGTCTGCCGCGCGGGGAATACGGGTTTTTCGTGTATCATAACGCCGGAGGGAAAGATCGTCGCCTCGGTCGAGCCCGAGACTCGCGGGTACGCGCTTTACAACGTGCAGATGAGGGACACGAGAACGGTTTATTCATATATAGGCAACGTGTTCGTGTACGCGGCGGGCATATATGCCGCCGTGTGCGTGATATGCGTTATTATAGACGAATGCAAAACAAAGAGAAACGAAAGAAAGGCAGATGCAGAAGATGGCTTACGTGATCGGGATAGACATAGGAACGTCGGGGACGAAGACGGTTCTGTTTGACGAGGGCGGCAGAAAGCTCGCGTCAAAGACGGTGGAATATCCGCTTTACCAGCCGTTCGACGGCTGGGCGGAGCAGGAGCCGCAGGATTGGTGGGATGCGGCGGTCGAGGGCATCCGTGCGGTGACGGCGGGAGTCGACGCGGATGAGATCGCGGGCGTCGGCTTGTCCGGGCAGATGCACGGGCTCGTGATGCTCGACGGGGACGGGCGCGTGCTGCGGCGCTCGATAATATGGTGCGATCAGCGCACGGCGGCGGAATGTGAAGAGATCACGGAGCTTGTCGGGGCGGAGAGGCTGATGCGTATCACGAAATCCCCGGCTCTGACGGGGTTCACGGCGTCAAAGATCCTCTGGGTGCGCGCGCACGAGCCGGAGATATTCGAAAAATGCAGGACGATCCTTTTGCCGAAGGATTACATAAGGTTCATGCTCACGGGCGAACGTGCGACCGAGGTGTCGGACGCGTCCGGGATGCAGCTGCTCGATATAGAGCGGCGCTGCTGGTCGGAAGAGGTCACGGACGCGCTCGGCATAGATCGGGGGCTGCTCGGGAAGGTCTACGAATCGCACGAGGTGACGGGCGTCATCAGCAAAGAGGCCGCCGGGCTGACGGGGCTCCGCGAGGGAACGCCTGTCGTCGGCGGCGCCGGCGACAACGCCGCTTCCGCCGTCGGCTGCGGAGTCGTTGAAAAGGGGCGCGCGTTTACGACGATCGGAACGAGCGGCGTCGTGTTTGCGCACAGCCCGACGTTGTGCTGCGACCCGAAGGGCAGGATGCACAGCTTCTGCGCGGCGGTGCCCGGCGAATGGCACGTCATGGGCGTTATCCAGTCGGCGGGGCTTTCGCTGCGGTGGTTCAGGGACAATTTCTGCGCTGGCGAAAAGGAAGAGGCGGACAAAAGAGGCGTCGACGTATATAAAGTTATGGACGAGGTCGCGGCGGCTTCCCCGGTCGGTTCAGGCAAGCTTTTGTTTTTGCCGTACCTTATGGGAGAGCGGACGCCGCATCTCGACCCGTACGCGCGCGGAGCGTTTATCGGGCTTTCGTCGACGCACACGCGCGGCGACATGATGCGCGCCGTGATGGAGGGCGTGACGTTCGCGCTGCGGGACAGCCTTGAATTGTTCTCCGCCGCGGGCGTGACGGTCGGCGACATGATGGCGTGCGGCGGCGGCGCGTCGAGTCCGCTGTGGCGGCAGATACTGGCGGATGTGTTCGGCTGCCGCGTCCGCACCGCGGCTTCAAACGAGGGCGGCGCGCTCGGCGCAGCATTGCTTGCCGCGGTCGGAGCTGGCATTTACAGTGATGTGAGAGAGGCGTGCGGAGCCGTCATCGGAGAGGGCGTCGTCTGCGACCCCGACCCGGAGAGGGCGAAGCGATATGACGAGCTTTACCGCATCTACACTCGTATATACGGGCATCTGAAAGAGGAATTCGGTGCGCTCGCGGCGCTCGGCGAATAAAACAGACGGAATAAAGAAAACCGCTCGCACGGCGTCGCCGTGCGAGCGGGATAATATATTTGCCGCGCTTGACGCGTCAAAGCGTGACCATGCAATCAGGTCGATAGATATCAGACATGATCGCCGCACTTTACGCGGGGCGTGACTTTGCAATTAAGCTGATGGAAGCAGACTTTATCAAACATTGTTGCCGCACCTGACGCGATAAAACGCGGTTGCCGAACGTCCGGCAAGCGAAGTGTTAAACTTGCACAAAAATATAAGTAAAATACCGCGAAAATTTCTACACGTAAAATTTGAGAAAATTGCGGATTATTTTCGGAAAGCGCTTGATATAGCGCTTTTTTTGTAGTATAATTCTAAAGCTTGGTGTGCGATGAGGCGGAAGGTGGCTGCCCTATGAGGCAGGGAATTTCCGCAGAGTATGTCCGACCGTGAGTCGGGCGAGCCGGATGCAGTCTCGGCTCGGTATCGCCTCTCATTTGAGCATCGGCGCGGCTTCTGTGTCGCCGCTGCCGACGCAATATTTTTGAGAATGAATGATACGCTCGGAGCCGTGTGCAGCATCGCTCTCCAAAATCTAATATAGGAGGCAGCAAAAGTGGCAGCTAACGAAAAGGTCAATGTTCGCATCAAGGGTTACGATCACACGCTCGTGGACGCGGCGGCAGCCAAAGTCGTCGAGGCGGCAAAGGCAAACGGCGCCGAGGTTTCGGGTCCGATCCCGCTCCCCACGGAGAAAGAAGTCGTCACCATCCTGCGCGCGGTTCACAAAGACAAAGACAGCCGCGAACAGTTTGAGCAGAGAACACACAAAAGGCTCATCGTTATCTCAAATCCTTCAAAGGCGGCGCTCGAGGCGCTTATGAAGGTCGAACTCCCCGCAGGGGTCGCGATCAAAGTAGATCTCTGATCGCAAAAACAGCCGCCGATCCGAATGACGACGCGCAATTTACATTAATATAAGACGCGCACGGTTCGAGGTTAGGTCATGTCAGCGCCGGCGGGCGGCTCCCGCCATCTACCAAAGCGTTGACCAATAACCGAATCCACAGGAGGAAAAGAAAAATGAAGAAGGCCATAATTGGCAAAAAGCTCGGAATGACTCAGGTCTTCGACGAAGCGGGCAACATGATCCCCGTAACAGTCATCGAGGCCGGTCCGTGCCCCGTCGTCCAGAAGAAGACGGTCGAGAAGGACGGATACAGCGCAGTTCAGCTCGGTTTCTCCGATAAAAAGGAGTCAGCCGCCAGCAAGCCTGAAAAGGGTCATTTCGCAAAGGCGGGCGTGACCGCGAAGCGTCACCTGAAAGAGTTCCGTCTTGATGATTGCAGCTCGCTCGAAGCGGGTTCCGTGATTTCCGCCGATACCTTCGCCGCCGGCGAAAAGGTCGATGTTACAGGGATCACAAAGGGACGCGGATATTCGGGCGCTGTCAAGAGATGGGGCAACGCAACGCTCCGCATGACGCACGGCACAGGTCCTATACACCGTGAAGTCGGCTCCATGGGAGCTAACTCATCCCCGTCGCGAGTTTTCAAAAATAAGAAGATGGCAGGTCAGTACGGCAACGAACAGGTCACAGTTCTGAATCTCGCCGTCGTCAAGGTTGACGCGGAAAAGAACCTCATCGCCGTCAAGGGCGCCGTTCCCGGCGCGCGCGGCGGGATCGTGTTCATCCGCGACAGCGTGAAAGCATAAGAGGAGGATGGAACAATGCCTAACTTAAAAGTGGTTGATATGACCGGCGCACAGGTCGGCGAGGTCGCATTATCCGATAAGATATTCGCCGCCGAGGTCAACGGCGCGGTCCTCCATGCAGCAGTAAGAGCTTATCTTATGAATCAGAGACAGGGCACGCAGTCCACGCTTACGAGAACGGAAGTTCACGGCGGCGGAAAAAAGCCCTGGAGACAGAAGGGAACCGGCAGAGCAAGACAGGGTTCGCGCCGCGCGCCACAGTTCGTGCACGGCGGGATCGCACTCGGCCCGAAGCCGAGGTCATACCGTGTGACCCTCAATAAGAAGACGCGCCGCGCAGCTATGTTCTCGGCGCTCTCGAGCAAGGTCGCGGACGGTGACATGATCGTCATCGACAAGATCGCGGCGGAAGAATTCAAGACGAAGGCGATGGTGAAAATGCTCGCCGCCGTCGGCGCGAAGAAAAAGTCGCTCGTCGTTCTCGGCGGCGTCGACGAGAAGACGATAAAGTCCCTCGCCAACATCCCGAACGTCAAGACGACCCAGCACAATTCGCTCTGCGTCTACGACATTCTCAACTGCGATTCTCTCATAGTCGCCCGCGACGCCGTAGAAAAAATCGAGGAGGTCTACTCATGAAATTTGCAGAAGACGTCATAATCGCCCCGATCATTACCGAGGCAAGCATGTCGCGGCTGGCTGACAAGAAGTACACCTTCCGGGTTGCAACAGGCGCGACTAAGCCTGAGATCGCGCACGCGGTGGAAGAGCTCTTCGGAGTCAAGGTTTCCGCCGTCAACACGATCAACATGAAGAGAAAGCCGAAGAGGCTCCGCTACAGCCAGGGTTACACGGCGGCGTGGAAAAAGGCTGTCGTAACGCTCACGGCCGATTCGAAGCCGATTGAATTCTTCGAAGGCATGTATTGATAACGGGAGGAAAGCAAAATGGCAACGATCAAATATAAACCCACAACTCCCGGCAGACGCGGCATGACGGTCGCTTCCTTCGACGAGGTAACGAAGTACACCCCCGAAAAGAGCCTGATCGTCATCAAGAAGAAACATGCCGGCAGAAACAACAACGGCAAGATCACCGTCCGTCATCACGGCGGCGGAAACAAGATCAAGTACCGCATCGTCGACTTCAAGCGCCAGAACGCAGGCGCGGCTACGGTCGTCGGCATCGAGTACGACCCGAACAGAAGCGCTTACATCGCGCTTTTGCAGTATGAGGACGGCACAAAGAGCTACATCATCGCTCCCGTCGGCATCAAGCCGGGCGATGTGCTCTATTCGGGCGAGAAGATAGACATCAAGCCCGGCAACACGCTCCCCATCTCCGATATCCCTGTCGGTACGATAATTCACAATATCGAGCTTTACCCCGGCAAGGGCGCCCAGCTCGTCCGCACCGCGGGCGCGCAGGCTCAGCTCATGGCTAAGGAAAACGGCATGGCGCAGGTTCGTCTGCCCTCCGGCGAGGTCCGCCGCGTCCGCCTTGACTGCAAGGCGACGATAGGCCAAGTCTCCAATATCGAGCATGACACCGTCAAGATCGGTAAGGCAGGCAAGAAGCGTCACATGGGCATCCGCCCGACGGTACGCGGTTCAGTCATGAACCCGTGCGACCACCCGCACGGAGGCGGCGAGGGCAAATCTCCCGTCGGTCATCCCGGCCCGCTTACTCCTTGGGGTAAGCCCGCTCTCGGATATAAGACGAGAAAGAAGAACGCCCGCACCGAGAAGAATATCGTAAAGCACAGAAACGGTAAGTAAGGAGGACAGTGAAAAATGAGCAGAAGCTTAAAGAAAGCGCCGTTCGTTGAAGAGAAGCTCTTCTCTCGCATCAACGCTATGAACGAAAAGGGCGAGAAGCGTGTCCTCAAGACCTGGAGCCGTTCCTCGACGATCTTCCCCGAATTCGTGGGTCACACGATCGCGGTTCACGACGGCAAGAAGCACGTTCCGGTGTACGTAACCGAGGACATGGTCGGCCACAAGCTCGGCGAATTCGCGCCCACACGCACGTTCAAAGGCCACGCAGGCTCGAAAACGTCCAATAACGGCAAGTAATAAGGAGGATTGAACCTACAATGGAAGCTGTTGCATATTTGAAATATGTGCGCACGTCGCCCAGAAAGGTCAAGGGTGTGCTCGACCTGATTCGCGGCAAGGACGTGGATGTTGCCATGGGTATCCTCAAGAATACTCCGAGGGGCATCTGCGAGGACCTTATCAAGCTTTTGAAGAGTGCGACCGCGAACGCGGAAAACAATTTCGAAATGGATAAGGACAATCTCTACGTTTCCGAATGCTTTGTCTGCCCGGGGCCGACAATGAGGCGCATGAGCGCAAGAGCTAAGGGAAGCGGAGACATCATCAGGAAGAGAACGTGCCACATCACGCTCAAAGTCAAGGAAAAAGAGTAAGGAGGTAATACAGGATGGGTCAGAAAGTTAATCCGCACGGCATGCGTGTCGGCGTTATCAAGGACTGGGACTCGAGATGGTACGCCTCCGATGAAACGTTTGGCGACACTCTCGTTTCCGACTACAATTTAAGAAAGTATTTGAAGAACAAGCTCTATAAGGCGGGCGTGCCGAAGATCGAGATCGAACGCACGAACGAAAGAGTAAGAGTTACGATCCACTGCGCGAAGCCCGGCATCGTCATCGGTCCGAAGGGCGCCGCTATCAACGAGCTCAAGGCTGAGATCGAGAAGATGGTCGGCATGCCGGCATCCGTCTCGGTCGTTGAGATCAGACAGATAGACATGGACGCTCAGCTCGTAGCCGAGAACATCGCCGATCAGCTCGAGCGCAGGATCGGATTCAGACGCGCTATGAAGCAGGCGATCGCACGCACGATGAAGTGCGGCGCGAAGGGGATCAAGACATGCTGCAGCGGTCGTCTCGGCGGCGCCGAGATCGCACGCGTCGAGCATTATCACGAGGGAACGATCCCGCTTCAGACACTTCGTGCAGACATCGACTACGGCTTCGCTGAAGCCAAAACAACTTACGGAAAGATCGGCGTCAAGGTATGGATATACAAGGGCGAAGTTCTTCCCGAAATCCAGAGGGCCGGCTCCAATGCCCCGGCAGCTCCGCGCGACAGACGCGGCGACAGGCGCGACAGACGCGACAGACGTGACCGCGGCGACCGCGGCGGTGATCGCGGCGACAGGCGCCGCAGCGGCAACAGGGACAGAGGCGACAGAGCTAACAGGAACCCGAGAGAAGGGGGCGCGAGATAACTATGTTAATGCCTAAGAGAGTCAAATACAGGCGCGTACAGCGCGGTCGTATGAAGGGTGAAGCTCACCGCGGAAATACCCTTTCGTACGGCGACTACGGTCTCGTAGCGCTCGAGCCCGCATGGATCACGAGCAACCAGATCGAGGCAGCCCGTATCGCAATGACGCGTTACACGCGCCGCGGCGGTAAGGTCTGGATCAAGATATTCCCCGACAAGCCCGTAACGGAGAAGCCGGCTGAAACCCGAATGGGTTCCGGTAAAGGCTCGCCCGAATACTGGGTGGCAGTCGTAAAACCGGGCAGAGTTATGTTTGAGATGAACGGCGTCACACCCGATGTCGCAAGAGAGGCAATGCGTCTCGCATCTCACAAACTCCCGATCAAGTGCAAGTTCATCGAGAGAGAACAGAACGAAGGAAATGAGGAGGCGTAATTAGGAATATGAAATCAACAGAACTCCGTGCTATGACCTCCGAGGAGCTCACCTCCAAGCTGAAGGAGCTCAAAGGAGAGCTTTTCAACCTCCGTTTCCAGCACGCAATCAAGCAGCTTGACAACACGCACAGGATCGTTGAGGTCAAGCGTGACATCGCTCGTGTGATGACTATACTCCACGAGAAGGAAGCATAAGGAGGACGTGTCATGAGTGAAGAACGCAATATGCGCAAGACCCGTACCGGAATCGTTGTTTCCGACAAGATGGACAAGACTGTGGTCATCGCCATCAAGGACAACGTTCGTCATCCGCTCTACGGGAAGATAGTCAAACGCACTTCGAAGATACACGCTCACGACGAAAAGAACGAGTGCGGTATCGGAGACCGCGTGGCAGTGATGGAGACAAGACCTCTTTCCAAGACGAAGAGATGGCGCGTTGTCGAGATCATTGAAAAAGCTAAATAAGGAGGACACGAAGAATGCTTCAGCAGGAATCATATATGAAGGCTGCCGATAACACCGGCGCCAAAGAGCTTATGTGCATCCGTGTTCTCGGCGGTACAGGCAGACGTTACGCCAATGTCGGCGACGTTGTGATCTGCACGGTAAAGAAAGCCGCTCCGGGCGGTATGGTCAAAAAGGGCGAGGTTGTAACCGCCGTCGTCGTCCGCACCGTTCACGGTGTAAAGCGCGCGGACGGATCGTTCGTTCGTTTCGACGAAAACGCGGCAGTTATCATCAAAGAGGACAAAAACCCGAGAGGAACACGTATTTTCGGGCCTGTCGCACGCGAGCTTCGCGAACGCGATTACTTGAAGATCCTCTCGCTCGCTCCGGAAGTACTTTGATGGAGGAGACGAAAAGTGAATAACAAGCTCAATATCAAGACCGATGACACCGTCGTCGTCATATCCGGCAACGACAAGGGCAAGCGCGGCAAGGTTATCGCAGCGTCTCCCGCCGAGGGCAAGGTCATCGTTGAGGGCGTACACATCGTCCACAAGCACACAAAACCGAGACGCCAGGGCGACACGGGCGGCATCATTGACACCGAGGGCGCGATCTACGCGTCGAAGGTGCAGATATACTGCCCGAAGTGCCAGCGCGGCGTCAGAATCAAGCATAAGTTTACCGAGGGCAAGGACGGCAAAAAGGTCAAGGTCCGCGTCTGCGCCAAGTGCGGCGAAGAGCTTTGATCGGAGGTACGGTAAATGGCAACTGCAAGATTGAAAACACTCTATAAAGAAGAGATCGCACCGGCTCTCATGAAGAAATTCGAGTACAAGAGCCCGATGCAGATCCCGAAGCTCGAGAAGGTAGTCGTAAACGTCGGCTGCGGCGACGCGAAGGATAACGCAAAGGTTATCGACAACGTCATCGAAGAGCTCACGCAGATCACGGGTCAGCGCGCTGTCCCGACGATGGCTAAGAAGTCGGTCGCAAACTTCAAGCTCCGCGCGGGCATGAAGATCGGCGCAAAGGTCACGCTCAGAAGCGATATTATGTATGAGTTCATCGACAAGCTCTTCAATTTCGCACTTCCGAGAGTCCGTGACTTCAAGGGCATCAACCCGAACGGCTTTGACGGGCGCGGCAACTACGCTCTCGGACTCAAGGAACAGCTCATATTCCCTGAGATCGAGTACGACAAGATTGACAAGATCCGCGGCATGGACATCGTCTTCGTGACGACAGCCCAGACCGACGAGGAAGCAAGAGAGCTGCTCACGATGATGGGCGCTCCGTTCGAGAAGTAAGGAGGATAACGTAAAATGGCAAAGACAGCTATGATCCTGAAGCAGCAGAAGCCGGCGAAGTTTTCTACCCGCCGTTACAACCGCTGCAAAATTTGCGGGCGTCCTCACGCTTATCTGCGTAAGTACGGCATCTGCCGTATCTGCTTCCGCGAGCTCGCCTACAAAGGTCAGATACCCGGCGTAAAGAAAGCATCCTGGTAAAAGTTTTTCGCGCAGGCGCGTGAAAACATGTTTTTGCGAAAGACACGTGAAAGCGGCTTTTCGGCGTAAGCTCGAAAAAGCAGTTTTCGACGCAGGCACTTAAAAAGCTATATTAAGCGTAAGCACGCAAAAGCGGTTTTCCGCGCAGGCACGCAAAAGCGAATAAAAACCCGCTGCCCGGCAGGAAACAAAACGGCGCGCACGAATCTGCGCCGCCGCGGCAGTTTGACCGCGGGCAGGCAGCCGCAGGGAATGCGGCGGCAAGACAAAGATTAACTTGCAAAGGAGTTTAAGTTTTAAAATGCAAATGTCAGATGTAATCGCCGATATGCTCACCCGTATCAGAAACGCGAACAGCGCGAAGCACGAAACGGTTGACATTCCGGCGTCAAATCTCAAGAAGTCCATCGCTGAGATACTTCTCACCGAGGGCTACATCAAGAGCTACCAGATCATCGAGGACGGCAAACAGGGCATCATCCGCGTCACTCTCAAGTACGAAAACGGCAAGCAGCGCGTCCTTCGCGGACTCCGCCGCGTTTCGAAGCCCGGTCTTCGTATTTACAGCAGCTGCGAGGATATGCCGCGCGTCATGAACGGACTCGGCATCGCCATCGTTTCAACGTCGAAGGGCATTATGACGGATAAGCAGGCCCGCGCCGCTCATATCGGCGGCGAAGTCCTTGCGTTCGTCTGGTAATCGGGAGGTGCGAGCATGTCAAGAATAGGCAGAAAAGAAATCGTAATTCCCGCAGGCGTCGAGGTGCATGTAGCCGAAGGCAACGTCGTGACGGTCAATGGACCGAAGGGCACCCTCACAAAGGAGCTTTGCCCGAGAATGACGATCGAGGTCGAAGGCAACGTCGCCAGAGTCACCCGCCCGACGGACGAGAAGGAAGACAGAGCGCTCCACGGACTGACCCGTGCGCTTCTGCACAACATGGTCGAGGGCGTTGCGCACGGATTCACGCGCAAGCTTGAGATCGTCGGAACAGGTTACCGCGCGGCTATGAACGGCAAGACGCTCGTTCTGAACCTCGGTTACTCCCACGACATTCAGATGACGCCTGAAGAGAACATGACGTTTGAGACGCCGACCGCGACGACGATCGTCGTGACCGGCATCGACAAGCAGAGAGTCGGTCAGGTCGCAGCGGATATTCGCGGCAAGCGTCCGCCTGAACCGTATCACGGCAAAGGTGTGAAGTACGAGGGCGAGAAGATCCGCCGTAAGGTCGGCAAGACAGGTAAGTAAGGGAAGGAGCGCATAAACAATGGTCAGCAAGAAAGACAAAAACGCGGCGCGCAAGAGAAGGCACGCACGCGTCAGAGCTAAAATCAGCGGCACTCCTGAGTGCCCCCGTCTGTGTGTTTACCGCTCCAACAGGCATATCTCCGCTCAGGTCATCGACGATGTGAACGGCGTGACGCTCGTTTCCGCAACGACTCAGGAGAAATCCTTTGAGGGCATCGGAAGCAACAAGGAAGCGGCGCGCAAGGTCGGCGAGACGGTAGCGAAGAGAGCTATCGAAAAAGGGATCGAGACGGTCGTATTTGACCGCGGCGGCTACCTTTATCACGGACGTGTATCGGAGCTTGCTGAAGGCGCGCGCGAAGCGGGTCTTCGGTTCTGATCTCCGGTTTGTACACTGTTTGAAAAGAAGTTTTCAAATACCATAGGAGGAAAACATGGCAGAAAAGTTTAATGCGTCGGGCGTCGAGCTTGAGGAAAATCTCGTCGCGCTGAACCGTGTTTCCAAGACTGTTAAGGGTGGACGAATCGCAAGATTTGCGGCTATCATGGTCGTCGGCGACAGAAACGGTCACGTCGGCTACGGTCTCGGCAAAGCGGCTGAGGTGCCGGAGGCTATCCGCAAGGCAGTCGAGGACGCTAAAAAGAATATGATAACCGTATCCATGAAGGATACGACGATACCGCACGAGGTCATCGGCGAGTTCGGAGCAGGCAGAGTCCTTCTGAAGCCGGCGGCTCCCGGTACAGGTATCATCGCGGGCAAGACGGTCAGAGCCGTTCTTGAGCTTGCGGGCATAAAGAATATCAGGGCAAAGTGCCTGCGCAGCAACAACCCCGTAAACGTCGTCAAGGCGACGTTCGAGGGACTGCGTGAGCTCCGCACGGCAGAGGCAGTGGCGAAGAGCCGCGGCGTCTCCGTCGACGCTCTGAAGGGCTGATGGGGGTATGATCATGGAAAAAGTAAAGATCACACTTACAAAAAGCCTCATCCGCTCGACTCCGAATCAGCGCGCGACGGCCGCATCGCTCGGCTTCCGCAAGATCGGCGACAGCATAGTTCTTGATGATAATGCCGCTACTGCCGGCAAGGTCAAGGTTCTTTCCCACCTCGTCAAGGTGGAAAAGGCGTAAGCGTTTGTGACGCACAATAACTTGTAAGGAGGAAGAACCATGAAGCTTTATGAACTTTCACCTGCCCCCGGTTCAGCCCGCAAGGCATGGCGCAAAGGCAGAGGCACCGGAACTGGCAATGGCAAGACGGCCGGCAAAGGCCACAAGGGTCAGAATGCCCGCTCAGGCGGCGGCGTAAGACCCGGATTTGAAGGCGGACAGCTTCCGTTATACAGAAAGCTGCCGAAGAGAGGTTTCTATAACCGCTTTGCGAAGCAGTATGCTGTCGTCAATGTCAGCGATTTGAACGTTTTCGAAGACGGCGCCACAGTCGACATGAACGCGCTTCTCGAAAAGAGAATAGTGCGCAAGCCGCAGGACGGCCTTAAGGTACTGGGCAACGGGGAGATCACAAAGAAACTAACCGTTATCGCCAAGGTCTTCTCTGGTGCAGCTAAAGAGAAGATCGAGGCTGCCGGTGGAAAGACCGAGGTGGCTTGAAGTGAAAAGCTGGTTTACACCGATAGTAAACGCGTTTAAGCTCCCCGATCTTCGCCGTAAGATCCTGTTCACACTTTCGATCATACTGATATACCGCATAGGCGTCGCGATCCCGCTTCCGTTCGTGAACGCGAACATCCTGAGCCTCTATATGTATCAGACGGGCGGCTCGATGTTCCAGTATCTGAACATTCTGTCGGGCGGCGCATTCGAGAGAGCGTCACTGTTTGCGCTCGGTATCTCGCCGTATATCACATCATCCATCGTTATGCAGCTTCTGACCGTCGCTATCCCTGCACTTGAAAAGATGCAGAAGGACGGCGAGGAAGGTCAGAAGAAGATCGCGCAGATCACGCGTTATGTCACGGTCGCGCTTGCGCTCATCACGAGCTACGGCTACTACATGCTCATGAGGAACCAGAGCATGCTCACGACAAACAACTGGTTTGCAGCAGTCATCATCATCGCCTGCTACTGCGCGGGTTCGTCCCTCGTCATGTGGCTCGGTGAAAAGATCAACGAGAACGGCGTCGGAAACGGCATCTCGATAATCCTCTTCGCGAACATCGTCGCCGGCGGCGCAGGTGTCGTGAACACGATCATCACAATGGTGTCGAGCGGCACCGTCTGGGGCGTTATAGTTCCGATCATCGCGATCATCGTTGCGCTTCTGATGATATACTTCGTCGTATACGTAACGGAGAGCGAAAGGCGTCTCCCCGTCGTCTATGCGAAGCGTGTTGTCGGCCGCAAGATGTACGGCGGTCAGAGCTCGAATCTGCCCCTCAAGCTGAATATGTCGGGCGTTATGCCGGTCATATTCGCAAACTCGATCCTCGCGATCCCGGCGACACTGGCGCTTATTTTCCCGCCGAAGCAGGGATCGTTCTGGAACGGATTCGTGACGTTCCTTTCGTCCGAATCCTGGTTTTACCCGCTTATACTCTTCGTATTCATCATCGCGTTCGGTTACTTCTACGTGCTGATCTCGTTCAACCCGCTTGAAGTTGCGAACAACCTGAAGAATAACGGCGGTTCGATCCCCGGTTTCCGTCCGGGCAAACCGACGGCAGAGTATATAACAAAAGTCCTCAATAAGATAACGCTTATCGGCTCGCTGTTCCTTTCGGTCGTGGCTA
This sequence comes from uncultured Clostridia bacterium, assembly GCA_947630625.1. Lineage (GTDB taxonomy): Bacteria > Bacillota > Clostridia > Oscillospirales > CAG-272 > DTU064. Next base: position 61,833 of record CANRIL010000002.1, on the reverse strand, counting down.
TACTCCCGATCATCGCGAACCTCGCGTCGAATAATGCGTTCTCCGGTATTGCATTCGGCGGTACGTCGCTCCTGATCGTTGTCGGCGTTGCGCTCGAAACTGCAAGAGAGATCGAAGCGCAGATGTCCATTCGCGGATATCGCGGCTTCCTCGAGTAAAGGACGTTATATTATGAGCGAAAAGGCATTGAAACTCATGTTCTTCGGCGCTCCCGGCGCAGGCAAGGGAACGCAGGCTGAAATCGCGTCCGAAAGGTACGGCATACCGACCATTTCGACAGGCGCGATACTCCGTGAAGCGATCGCCGCCAAAACCGAACTCGGCGTTCTGGCAGCCGGCTACGTTGAATCGGGCGCACTTGTGCCGGATGAGGTGATAGTCGGTATCATAAAGTCGAGGCTCGCGGAGGACGACTGCAAAAACGGCTTCATCCTTGACGGCTTTCCGAGAACGCTTGCTCAGGCAAGGGCGTTCGACGAGACCGGCATCGGTCTCACGGCCGTCATCGACATCGAAGTCGAGGACGAGAGGATCATCACGCGCATGTCGGGCAGACGCGTCTGCCGCGACTGCGGGGCAACTTATCACACGGTCTACAATCCGACCAAGGATAACGAGCACTGCGACGCGTGCGGAGGCGAGCTCATCTGCCGCCGCGACGATGATCCCGAGGTAGTGAAGCACAGACTTGAAACGTATCACAGTGAAACGGAGCCCCTCCGCGCGTACTACGAAGAGAAGGGACTGCTCCGTGTCGTCATCGGACAGGAAAAGCTCGAAGACACGACGGCGCTCACCGTCGGTGTGATCGAAGCATGCCTTTAAGGAAAAGACCCCTTTATGATCCATCTTAAAAATTCAGTTCAGCTTTCGCTGATGCGTGATGCCGGAAAGATCACCGGCGAGGCGATACTCGCTGCCGGGGAGATCATAAAACCCGGTGTCACGACAGCGGACATCGACAAAAGGATCAGAACGTACATCGAGAAATGCGGCGCAAGACCGACATTTCTCGGGTACGGCGGTTTCCCGGCGTCCGCGTGTGTAAGCGTGAACGACGAGGTCATCCACGGTATTCCGTCTCATAAGCGCGTGCTCCTTGAGGGCGACATTGTCAAGATCGACGTTGGCGCCTGTTACCGCGGCTATAACGGAGACAGCGCAAGGACGTTCCCGGTCGGCAAAGTTTCAGATGAGGCCGCCGACCTGATCCGCGTAACGGAGGAAAGCTTCTATAAGGCGCTCGCTGTTATTCATGAAGGCGCCCGCATCGGCGATATCGGTCATGCGGTCGATTCGCACGTCCGCGCTCACGGGTACAGCGTAGTCCGCCGCTATGTAGGCCACGGCGTCGGAGCCGAGCTGCACGAGGACCCCGAGGTGCCGAACTTCGGCACGGCGGGACATGGCGTGCGTCTGCTCCGGGGCATGACGATCGCCGTCGAACCGATGGTGAACGCCGGCACGTACGAGGTTTACGAACTGCCCGACGGTTGGACGGTCAAGACAAAGGACGGGTCGCTGTCGGCTCACTATGAGCATTCGATCGCGATCACGGAAAACGGGCCCGAGCTCCTCACGAAGGTGGAGTGAGCGTGGGCGGACGTAAAAAGCACAAGGACCGGGCGCCGAAGGTCGTAGTCCCGTCCGCACTGACAGGAACGGTCGTCAGGGCGACGATGGGGCGCGAGGCCGGCAGAATTTTCGTCATAGTCGGCGGCTCGCCGGCTGACGAAAGAGTGTATATCGCCGATGGTTCACATCGGCGGCTCGCAGACCCGAAGCTCAAGAGCCAAAAGCACCTGACCGTGCTTGGCACTGACAAAGAGCTTTCTCTGCTGATAGATGCGGGCGGATACACAGACGGTGATATCAGGCGCGCCGTCGCGCGTGCAAACAAAGAGGAAACGCCGAAAGGAGAATAGCATTGCCGAAGGATGATGTAATCGAGTTTGAAGGAACGGTGATAGAGGCTCTGCCGAACGCGACGTTCAAAGTCAAACTCCCGAACGATCACATAGTTACCGCGAAGATTTCCGGAAAGCTCCGCATGAACTATATCCGAATCACGCCCGGCGACAGCGTCAAGGTAGAGGTTTCGGTTTACGACCTCACCAAAGGGCGCATAACCTGGCGCAACAAATAAACACAATCAGGGAAAGGTGAAGACAAAATGAAAGTAAGACCTTCCGTAAAGAAGATGTGCGAAAAGTGCAAGATCATCAAAAGAAAAGGGCGCGTCATGGTCATCTGCGAAAACCCGAAGCACAAGCAGAGACAGGGCTGAGACGCTGCGAACAATAAGAGAGGTGATAAACTAAATGGCTCGTATTGCTGGTGTAGACATCCCCAACCAGAAGCGCATTGAGTACGCTCTCACCTATATCTACGGTATAGGGCACACGAGTGCGGCGGCGATATGCGAGAAGACAAACATCAATCCCGATACGCGTGCGAAGGACCTGACCGAGGATGAGATCGCGAAGCTCCGTGACGAGATCGAGAATCACTACGTTGTAGAGGGCGACCTCCGCCGCGACGTGGCTCTCAACATCAAGCGCCTCGTCGAGATCAACTGCTACCGCGGAATCAGACATCGTAAGGGGCTGCCCGTAAGAGGACAGCGCACAAAGACAAACGCGAGAACGAGAAAAGGTCCCGCCAAGACGATCGCGAATAAGAAGAAGTAAGGGTAAAGGAGTAAAGTCATGGCAAAGACAACCAAAAAGGTTATTAAGAAGCGCCGCGAACGCAAGAATATTGAATCAGGCGCCGCTCATATCAGCTCTACCTTCAACAACACGATCGTAACGCTGACCGATCTGCAGGGCAACACGATCTCGTGGGCATCGTCCGGCGAGATGGGCTTCAAGGGTTCGAGAAAGTCGACGCCTTTTGCAGCTCAGATGGCGGCGGAGCACGCAGCCAAGCTCGCTATGGATCACGGCCTCCGCACGGTTGAGGTGTACGTTCGCGGTCCCGGTTCGGGACGTGAAGCAGCTATCCGTTCGCTCGCGGCAGCAGGGCTTCAGATCACGCTCATCAAGGACGTGACACCCATCCCGCACAACGGATGCAGACCGCCGAAACGCAGACGTGTTTAATATTCAGAGAGGAGATAACTAAAGATGGCAAGATACACAGGACCTTCGTGCCGCCTTTGCCGCAGAGAAGGCAAGAAGCTCTTCCTCAAGGGCGACCGCTGCATGTCGGATAAGTGCGCAGTCGTAAAGAGAAACAGCGCCCCCGGTCAGCACGGTACCTCCCGCAAGAAGGTAGAAGAATACGGTCGTCAGCTCCGTGAGAAGCAGACGGCAAGACGTTACTACGGCGTACTTGAGAAGCAGTTCAAGAAGTACTATGTCGCAGCTGAGAAGAAGCCGGGCATCACAGGTGAGAATCTGCTCGCGATCCTTGAGACGCGCCTTGACAACGTCGTTTACAGAATGGGCATGGCGTCCAGCCACAAGGAAGCGCGTCAGCTCGTGCTCCACGCTCATTTCCGTCTCAACGGGAAAAAGGTCAATATCCCGTCCATGCTCGTCAAGCCGGGCGACGTGATCACGCTTCGTGAGGCGAGCCGCGAGTCCTCGAAGATCAAGGAGCTCATTGAGCGCATGCAGACTGCCGTTATCCCGAAGTGGCTTGATGTAGACCGCACGAATGTGGTGGCGAAGGTCGTCTCCGCGCCCGCACGTGAGGACATCGACTTCGATTTCAACGAGCAGCTCATCGTCGAGCTCTATTCCAAGTAATAACATGCTCCGATATTACCGCCGCCAGGCGGCTCCCGTTCGGCGCGGTATATATCAATTTGATGTATAATCCCGTCCGGCACGGTCCGGACAATGTCAAACGATTATCATAAAATTGAACAATGGAGGGTTATGGAATGATCGAAATAGAAAAGCCGAATATAATGACCGAACTCATCAGCGAGGACGGCACAAAGGGCCGTTTCATCGTTGAGCCGCTCGAGCGAGGCTACGGTGTGACGCTCGGAAATTCGCTTCGCCGCGTCCTTTTGTCGAGCCTTCCCGGCTACGCCGTTTCTTCAATCAAGATCGACGGCGTTCTGCACGAGATTTCGACGATAAGCGGCGTCCGTGAGGACGTGACAGAGATCGTTCTCAATATCAAGGGCATCGTGGCGAAGCTTCATTCGCAGAGCCCGAAGACAGTTACCATTGATGTGACCGGTCCGTGCGATGTCACTGCCGGCGATATCAAGGAAGATGTCGATATTGAGATCCTCAACCCTGATCTTCACATCGCCACCGTCTGTGAAAATGCCCGCTTCTGCATGGAGATCACGTTCGATTACGGACGCGGATACGTTTCGCAGGAGAAGAACAAGCAGAATCACACCGCTGGTCTTTCATCCGGCGTGTCAGCCCCCGTCGGCATAATTTATACCGATTCGATCTACACGCCCGTTTACAACGTGAACTACACAGTCGACGACACGCGTGTCGGCAACATCACGGATTATGACAGACTGACGCTCGAAGTCGAGACAAACGGTACAATATCGGCAAAAGAAGCGGTTTCTCTTGGCGCCAAGATACTCAACGAGCATCTCAACCTGTTCGTGAACCTCTCAGACGAGGCGAGGAATGCGGAGATAATGGTCGAAAGAGAAGAGACTATGAAAGAGAAAGTTCTTGAGATGACCATTGAGGAGCTTGACCTGTCCGTGCGCAGCTTCAACTGTCTGAAGCGCGCGGGGATAGACACGGTCGAGGATCTTATCAACAAGACCGAGGACGAAATGATAAAGGTCCGCAATCTCGGAAAGAAATCGCTTGAAGAAGTAGAACAGAAGCTGCATTCTCTGGGGCTCGACCTCAAGAAGGAAGAAGAGTAATCTTCGAAAACGCAGATTTGACCTTAAACTATCGAAGGAGGTAATACGGAAATGCCCGGAACAAGAAAGCTTGGCAGACCTACCGATCACAGAACGGCTATGCTGCGCGGTATGGTGACGTATCTTCTCAAGAACGGTTCTATCGAAACGACGCTGACGCGCGCGAAGGAAGTTCGCGCCCTCGCCGAGAAGATGATAACGCTCGGGAAGACGAACACGCTTGCAAACCGCAGAGCGGCACTCGCTTATATAACCGAAGAAGACGTGGTATCGAAGCTCTTTTCTGAAATCGGACCCAAGTACGAGAACAGAACAGGCGGATATACGCAGATCTATAAGCTTGGACCGAGACGCGGCGACGCTGCTGAAATGGCGCTCATAAAGCTCGTTGACTGAGGTGCTTTAAGTAAATAATACCGCGGGGGAAGACGCTTTTTAAAAGCTGCTTCCCCCGCGTATTTTTTTGGCTGGCTGACTGAAAATGAGGGCGGCGGTTTATTCGCCGTTGATTATGATCTCAGACAGCTCCTCGGCAACGATCAGGGCGGCCGCCTTCGCTTCCGAGAGCGTGTTTCCGCAGGAACCGATCTCAAGCAGAAGAGAGCCGGGCGTATATTTTTGATAGAACGACGCCGAACGAATTGAGAGGCGGCGCGGAAGGGTTTGGCATCTATTCCAGAGGCGTACCTGAAGATGAGCGGCAAACGTAAGGTTGTCGCGCCAGTTTTTGTGGTTTGAGCCGCCCGCGTCTGTGCCGACGACGCACATGACCTGCGCCGTGGAGACGCCGTCAATCTCGGTCGCCGGACGGTATTTTGTCAGGTCGGAGCTGATTATCGAGTCCCGGTGAACGTCAAATATGTACTGTATGCTCGGATAGATCGCGAGGTATTCCCGAACGGCGGCGGACGATTTTTCGTATGCTTCGGTGTAGGATTCCCGGTCAAACATCTCGGTGCAGTGTATTGTCGGTATGCCGCGGCTCTTAAAGTATTCAGCGATCACCTCGCCTACGGCGACGACGTTTTTTGATGTGTCCGTTGAGCGGCTGTTGTCCTTTTTGCTGTATGAATCGGATCCCTCCTCGGCGTAACATTCGGTGCCGTGCGTGTGGACGATGAGCACAACGGGGGCGTCTTTGTCCGCCGGATACCGCGCCAGTATGTCGGCAAGCGGCGGGAGCGTGAAGGCGCTGTCGGCAAATTGATCGAGGTCTAATTCGTAGTCGGTCTGATTGCTGCACGTGAGCCCGCGCTCAGCGTTTGTGGAAAGGTCGCGGACGACGATCGGAAACCGTTCGCCGTCCTCCGGCGGCGTTGTTTCGCTCGGTTCGTTTCCGCTGTCAGCGGTCGTGTCCGTTGATGTGTCGGCGTGCCCGCCGCCGTTCCCTCCGCCGGAATTAGAGCTTCCGTCGTCGAGGTGAACGTATTCGTTGTCGTTATGCGGACGGTCGACGCTGTTGTTCGGCCTCGGGGGCGCTTCTTTGCTCGCGTATTTCCCGCCAAAGGCGAGGATCGCGATCCCGTCCGCGATGCTGTCAGGCTTGACGGCGGAGATGTACGACGAAATTTCCGTATACATAGAAAGCATAAAAACTCCCGCGCACGCCGCGGCAAGTGCTCGGAGCGCAATTCTGCGCGCAATTTTGCGGGTGAGCTTTCTTTTGCGCTGTCCTTTGTCTGCCTGATTTGAAGTTGCGTCAAGCGCGTAATCTTTCTCTTCAGCGGCGCTGCCTTCATGCGCGGGCGGCAAAAGCTCGATGTTCCGGCCGAGATTGAGCGGGGCGCTCGGGTCGCCGGGGGGCGGCGGATCGTTTGGCGGACTGCTTGGCGGATTAATTTGCGGATCGTTTGGAGTGCCCCAAAGCGTGCCGCCTTGCGCGCCGCCTTGCGTGCCGCCCTGCGCGCCGCTCTGCGGCTCCTCATCGTTCCCGCCCCCGGCGGGCGGGGAGCTGTGATCGCCGGGGACAAATCCCGGCAGATTCTCTATGAAGATATCTTTTGTCATGTTCGCTTATTCGCGCTTCCTTTCCGTTTGACTTGTCCTTCTGTCCAATATATACGATAAGGAAGCGCGGAATATGCGGTGCGGGGGTTAATCGGTGCCGCACATGCGGTTTAGAGCGTCGGAGATGAGGCGCGCCATTTCCTCCGTCACAACGTCGCTGTCGTTGGGCGTGACGAAAAAGCTGCGCCCCTCTTCAAGCACGCGGCGCAGCTCGTCCGCGTCGGAACCGAGGCTGACCCCTCCGGCTTCAAGCGCGTCATAGACAAGCGTCGAAGAATCAACGATAGTCGGGACGCCGACGGTGACGACGGGGGTGCCGAGCGAGGCTTTAGTGAGCGCGCGCCTGCGGTTGCCGATGCCGGAGCCGGGACTGATCCCGCTGTCGGCGATCTGGATCGTCGAGGCGAGGCGCGAACACGAACGCGCGGCGAGCGCGTCAATGAGGATTATGACGGCGGGCCTGATCGTTTCCGTAATGCCCCTGACAACGTCGGCGGCGTCGATCCCCGTTGCGGCGGCGACTCCGGGAGCCGTCGCGGAAACGCGGCAGCAGCCGAGCGCGTCATAGAGGTCGCGGCGTTCCTCCGCAAGCTGGGAGGTGACGGTGACACCGTCGGCGGTCTTGGGGCCGACCGCGTCCGCGGTCATGGCGCGGTTTCCGAGCCCGCAGATCAGAATCGGCAGGTCGGGGCGAATTTTTTCTCCCGACGATGACGTGACCGCATCCGAGATCAGGTCCGAAAGGAGCGTGACAAGGTTGTCGCGGCGGTCGTCGTCCCAGAGCCACGGCTTTTTCGCCGTTACGGTCACGTATGTCCCCGCCGGTCTGCCGGCGGCGCGCTCTCCATCGCCCTCATCGACCGTCATGACCGACACCGGCACCGAATCGCGCTCGTATTCGTCAAAGTGCACGCCCTTTGCGTTCTCTCTGTCTATCTCCGCCTCAACGGCAAGATCGGTTCGTCTGTATGATATGGATTCAACGTTCTGCAAAGCAAACTCTCCGTTTTGATAATAAAAACTCCATGTTTCTCTTTACTGTTTTCCCCGAAACGTGATATAATATACGAAAAGGCATCGCCTCTGAATTGGGGATCCATTTTTGAGGGTCGATTTTGTTGTGAAAATTGCACAAAAAAATACGATATAATTGTGCAGACATCTGAAACTTGCAATCTTATGTAAAGATTTTATTGATTAAATTCGTTTTTGATGATATAATATGTTGAGGTTAGTATCTCCGCCCGAACAGCGCGGCGATGACGAGATCTTTAATCATTAATTTATGCCGGAAGCATAAAAGGAGGATAAACCGTATTATGAAACGCGCAGTGGCTCTTATTCTGTGTGCCGTCATGCTGACGGCTGTTTTCGCCGGATGCACGACGCTTGAGAAGACCGAAGACGGTGAGCTCGACAAGGGCGCCGTCATCCCAATGTATCTCGGCACGCAGATGTTCAACTTCGACCCCGCGAAGCCCTATCTCAATGATGCCAACATCAAGATCCTTGACCTGCTCTATGTCGGTCTGACCGACATTGACGAGAACGGCAAGCTCCAGAACACGCTGATCGATAAGACAGAAATTATCGAGAACGAAGTGCTCAAAGAGTATAAGATGAGAATAACGCTCAAGCACAGCAAGTGGAGCGACGGTGTTGACATCACGGCAAGTGACGTTGTTTACGCGTGGAAGCGCATTATCAAGGCGACTTTCCAGAGCGAGGCCGCATGCCTGCTTTATGATATAAAGAACGCCCGCGACGTTAAGGAAGGCATCAAGTCGATAAGCGACTTCGGTGCGACCGCGCCTGAAACGTATGTCGTTGAGGTCCAGTTTGAGCATAAGATAGATTATAACCAGTTCCTGCGCAACCTCTCGAGCCCTGCGCTTGTTCCGCTGCGCGAGTCCGTTGTCGGCAAGTCTGAAGACTGGGCGAAGAAGTCCGGTACGATCACAACGAGCGGTCCTTTCACACTCAAGTATGTTGAGTTCAACGGTCTTCTCCGTCTCGAGCGCTCCAACTATTACTTCCTCGACAAGGAAAACGACAAGTACGCGGATAAGTATGTTATCCCCTATAGGCTTGAAACAGATTATTCGAAGAGTCTCGCCTCCTATGTTACCGGTCTGACCGCGGCGACAGCCAACGACAGAACGTTCTACACAAATGAGATTCCGCTCGATATGCGTCAGAACTACAAGGACAGCGCGAACGTCGAGGATATGATGTCGACGCATACATACTACTTCAACCTCAACAACGACCTCTTCAAGGACGCAAGAGTCAGACGCGCGCTCTCCCTTGCGATCGACCGTGAGCATATCGCCAACGATATCGTTGTATTCGCAAAGCCCGCGACGGGATTTGTGCCGTATAAGGTTACGAACGGTTCAACCAAGACATCGTTCAGAGAGGCTGGCGGCAATCTGATCGACACGAAGGCAAATGTGGACGAAGCTAAGAAGCTTCTCTCCGAGGCCGGAGTTTCGACCGGCGTCATCAGGATCGCGTATAGAGCGGGCGACGAGGTCAGCGAAGCTATCGCCAACTACGTGAAGGATGTCTGGGCTGAACTCGGCTTCAGCACGACGGCGCTCGCGATCGAGCCCAAGGAAAACGAGCTTGACAAGACGATCTTCGACGACACGTTTGAAAATTATTACACGGTAGAGAAGGCTCAGGACAAGAGCTGGGATGTTCTCGCGATAGATTATCAGATGCTCTCCGAGGAAGCATTCTCCGCGCTCGCTCCGTTCGCAGTTCCGTTCTCCGGCAACGGCGCCAACATGAACGACGTTGAAAACGATTACCCCGTTTACGGTCACATCACCGGCTACGCAAGCGAAGAATATGACAAGCTCATAGAGGAAGCGTTTGCGGAAACGGATTCGGCTAAGAGAGTTGAGAAGCTCCACGACGCTGAAAAGCTCCTGATGGAGGATATGCCCGTAATGCCGATCATCTTCAACCAGAGCGCATACGCTACTGACAGCACGGTAGTCAGCGGATTCTCGACCGACTTCTACAACATCACGAACTTCAACCGTGTCAAGATGAAGGACTATTACGCTTGGAAACAGGCGATGGGATACACATCCTGACGCTCCGGTGTCGAATACGAACAGTGATCATTCCCGGAGGTGAAGGGACTTTAGTCCCTTCACCTCCCGATTTTAAAGGCGAAAAACGAAAGGAACATATGCAGTCTAATTCGCGGGACAAGAACTATGTAAAGGTGTTCGTGCTCTATCTTCTCTGGAACATAGACGCGCCGCTTGATTTTGAGACAATAAACGATATCGCGACGGGCGACGGATACGTCGGTTACTTCGATTTCGCGGAATGCTTTGGAGAGCTGCTCGACGCCGGTCATATCGAAAAAGTTGACGGCGACGGCGAGCCGCAGTACAGGATAACGCAAAAGGGAATAAACGTCGCGGAAAATCTCTCGCCGGATATTTTTTCCGAGATACGCGACAGGAGCCTCAAAAGCGCGCTGCGGCTTCTGTCGTTTAAGAGGCGCGGGGCGGAGCTCGTGTACGAATGCGTGGACGTGCCGGACGCCGAGGGCGGCGGCTACAGCGTCACGTGTGAAATACTTGAACACGGCAGAAAGACGTGCTCGATCACGGTGAAGGTCGATTCGAAGCTTCGTGCAGATAATATAAAAAAGAATTTCCATGAACGCCCGGAAGCCATTTTCCGCGGAGCGCTCGCGCTTCTCCTTGGAGACGCGAATCTTCTTTTCTGAAAAAGGTGACTGTTTTACGCCTATATTTTTCAAAAAAATTGAACATTTTGAGTAAATTATGTTGACATCTCATGAAATTGTGGTATAATGTCCGTAAGAAGCTAAAATAAATCATGAAGTTTTAAATATATGCGGCGTCATGGCGCGGTCGATTTCGGTCGGGACGGCCGCAAATATTGACGGATTGGCGATTATTCGGGTTTCTCTGATTTAACTATGTGCTCATACAACAACAAAGAACAAAGAAAGCTGCTTATGGCTGTTCGCCTCGGCGATGACGACGCGTGCGCGGAGCTTCTGCGAATGTACGCGCCGCTGATCGGCTCGCTTGTCCGCAGTACGATGTCGTATCTGCCGCAGTCGGCTGAGATCGACGAAGACGAGCTGCGTCAGGAAGCGGCGATAAAGCTTTACCAGGCGGCGATGTCATACGATCTTGACAGCGAAATTTCATTCGGGCTTTACGCCAAGATCTGTATGAAAAACCGCATGACCTCCCTTCTGCGCCGTCACAGAACAGATGAGGAATCGGCGACGGTCGAGCTTACGGAGGAGACGCTTTTTGAATCAGATGAGGACGACCCTTCGCTTTCGCTTCTGCGCACCGAACACGAGAGAGAACTTGACCGCAGGATAAAGGAAGTCCTGTCCCCGCTTGAATACGAGGTCTTCAACCTTTACACAGACGGCGCAAGGCCGACTGAGATCGCTCATCAACTCGGCGTGAGCGTCAAGACGGCTGAAAATGCCATTTACAGGATGCGCTCAAAGTTGCAAAAGCTTTTTCACTGAAAAATATACCGGCATACGCCGTTATATAATATGCCCATATAGCTTAACAGAAAAGCAGTGCTTACCGCAAAGACGGCGGTGTGACTCCGCCCTGGGCGCAAAAAATACATATTCGAAGCGAGGAAAAACACATGTACGAAGACAAGACGCTTGTATGCGTAACTTGCGGGAAGGAATTCACGTTCTCTGCGGGAGAGCAGGAATTTTACGCTGAAAAGGGACTTATGCACGAGCCTAAGCATTGCAAGGCCTGCAAAGACGCGAGAAAGGGCAAATATGATGCCGTTTGCGCTGAATGCGGTAAGCCGTGCAAGGTAAATTTCGAGCCTTCCGGCGACAGACCCGTTTACTGCAACGAGTGCTATGCGAAGAGAAAGAGACAGTAATAGTTTAAGATAATATAAGAGAATCGCGCAGTGAACTGCCGGGATTGTATGATCTCCGGCAGTTCATTTGCGTATATAGAAAAGCGTCAATCTGAACATGTCGCGCACTTTACGTCAGCATATTTTTATAATGGAAATGTCCCGGCTTTTGTGGTATACTCATATGTGTAAAGCTTATTTAAAAGGGGAGAGGCTTTCAGGATGGTATACAAGATCGCGATCGTCGACGACTCGGAGGCGGACAGGCGATACATTGCGTCGCTGACTTCGCGCTGGGCGGATGCTGCCGGGTGCGGCGTACATATAACGGAGTTCCCGTCCGCCGAGAGCTTTCTTGCGCACTGCGGCGATGTCTGCGGGTGCGATATACTGCTATTGGACATCGAAATGGGCGGGATGGACGGAGTTGAGCTGGCGAAGCGGCTGCGCCATCGGTGTGATACAGTTGAGATCGTCTTCATCACGGGATATTATGACTACATAGCCGAAGGCTACGAGGTCGCGGCGCTCCACTATCTTATGAAGCCAGTTTCATACGAAAAGCTGTGCTCCGTTCTCGACCGCGCCGCGGACAACATCTCAAAGGCTGAAAAAACGCTTGCCGTCGCATGTGACGGCGAGGTCAGATTCGTGCAGCTTTCGGATATATACTACATCGAGGCGCAGAAGCAGTACGTGCTGATACACGCCAAAGACGGCGACTATCGCATGAAAATGCCGCTGTCCGACGTTGCGGTCAGTCTTGACGAATATTTTTACAGGTGCCAGCGCTCGTTTATCGTGAATCTATACTATGTCTCGCGCATAAAAAAGGACGCCGTCACGCTGAAAAACGGCGTCGATGTCCCAATCAGGCGCGGGACGGCGGAGGCGATAGGCAAAGAGATGATACGTTTATTCTGAGGGTGGAGATAATGTTTTTGAACAAATTGATAGACAAACGCATCGAGTCGTACCAGAGCGAGCTTTTGCGCAAATACTGCGACGAGGTAGAATCCATGTACCGCAAAATGCGCGGCTGGCGGCACGATTATCACAACCACATACAGGCGCTTTTGGCGTCTATGGCGCTCGGCAAATATGACGAGGTGAACGCATACCTGCGCGAGCTGAACGACGACCTGACGAACGTCGACACGACGGTCAAGACCGGGCGCGTCATGGTCGACGCGGTGCTGAACGGCAAGCTGAATATCGCCGCACAGCACTCTATACCCGTAAACGTCAAGGCGAGCATCCCGGAGGGGACGCATGTGTCCGACGTTGATATGTGCGTCATAATAGGCAATCTTCTCGACAACGCGATCGAGGAAAACGACAGGTTGCCGATAGAGGATCGGTTCATCCGCGTCTATATCGGGCGCAAAAATACGCAGCTATACCTTTCATTCACTAACGCCGCAGGCAAAAAGCGCAGGAAAAGCGGAGAGGGATTCGAATCGTCAAAGGGCGCGGATCACGGCTTCGGACTTCACCGCGTCGGCAGCGTGGTGAAAAAATACGGCGGAATGATCTCCGCCGACAGCGAGGACGGCGGCTTCACGGCGGAGATTTTGATACCGCTGACATGAGGGATTTTTGTGGGGAAAACCTTTGGGGAGGTTTTCCCCATGTTCTGGTCAGAACTGTTTTTTGCATTTCGTTCACCGAAAACAACGTTTCGTTCACGAAGCGCGCATTTTTTCTCGCGGATGTGATATGATGTGACAAGTGAAGCCGCATACAACGTGAAAGGTATGATAGACCGATGGCTGAGAATAAGAAAGCAAAGAAACAAAAAGAACCGGAGCGCAGACCGAAGTACGGGATGATGTCATGCGTCGGCTACATATACAGGCTCCTGTGGCAGACGGAGCGGTCGCTCGCGTGGACAGGTATCCTCACCGTGCCGGTGTCGCTCATTCTCTCGGTGATAGCGCTGTGGACGCCGACGCTTATACTGCGCTCGCTCGAGACTGCCGGATCATTTTCGACCGTTGCGCTCGTCATAATCGGGATCATAGCGTCAAGACTGCTCTTCGATCTCTGCAATAACGTCCTGTCCGCTATGATGAGCAACGCAGAACCGTATATCGCTCTTCGGATGAAGTACATCGAGTTCTTAAACCTCCGCGACCGCGACTGGTACCTCGATCTTGACCCAGAGGTTCAGAAAATATACGAGCGCTCCGACCGTGCCAGCAATCACTCGGCGGGGGCACATTTCCCGATGGATTTTTCAAATATGCTCTCCGAGCTTCTGAATTTCCTCCTGTTCGGTTCCGTCATATCTCTGCTCCATCCCGCAATAATACTCCTGATCGCGGTCGGGTGCGCTGTCAATTACAGCATGTCCGCGTTTGTGCGAAACAAAAACTACGCTGACCGGGACGCGCGCTATGCGATCTACAAGAAAATAGACTACACTTCGGTGGAAATATCGAACAATTTGAAGTTTGCGAAGGATATAAGGCTTTACGGCATGAAGGACGAACTTCACAAACGCTTCTCCCGCATACTCTCGCTCGCATATGACGAAGAGAAAAAACTCCAGCGGCGCGGACATTTGCCCTTTTTCGTCCGCTTTTCAGTCACTCTTGTGCGCGACGCCGCCGCGTATGCGTTTCTCATTTACAGCGCCGTGAACGGAAACGTCGATGCCGCGTCGTTCGTCCTCTATTTCTCCGCGATAACGTCGATGTCGGATGTTATGGGCGGTATACTCTCGACTGTCGGAAGCGTGCGCGATGGCGCGATGCAGGTGTCCGATTTCAGAGAATGTACGGAGCTGAAAGGGTGTCTTAACCGAGGCGAAGGCATACCGATCCCCACCTCTCCGTTTTCGATAGAATTCAGAAACGTCTCATATAAGTATCCGATGGGTGAAGGAAAGGTGCTTGACAATATATCCTTCAAAATCGGGGCAGGGGAAAAGATAGCCCTTGTCGGTCTGAACGGAGCGGGCAAAACGACGCTCACGATGATGATGTGCGGACTGCTCCTGCCTGACGAGGGCGAGGTCTTAATAGACGGGCATACGCTCTTTGAGTATAACCGCGACGAGATGTATTCGCTTTTCGGCTTTGTCCCGCAGAACTATAACCTCCTGCCCGTCTCGATCGCGCGCAACATCGCCTCGGCGATGACGGATGAGGAGATCGACCGGGAAAGGCTCGCGCGCTGCATCGAGATCGCAGGGCTGTCGGAGGAGGTAGCGTCGCTGCCGCGCGGCGTCGAAACGATGCTGAACCGCGAGATAAACCGCGACGGCATTGAGCTTTCGGGCGGCGAGGCACAGAAGCTGCTGCTCGCGAGACTGCTTTACAAAAATCCGCTCTGCATCATTCTCGACGAGCCGACGGCGGCGCTCGACCCGATAGCGGAGGACAGGATGTACCGCCGCTATAACGAGATAGCGGAGCATGCCACGTCTGTCTTTATTTCGCACCGGCTCGCCTCAACGCGCTTCTGCGACCGGATCTTCTTTCTCGACGGCGCGGTCATCGCAGAGGTCGGCACGCACGACGAGCTGATGGCGGCAAACGGCAAATACCGTGAGCTTTTTGACATACAGAGCAAATATTATAAGGAGGCGGAGAAAAATGAAACGGCGATTTGATCCGGAAAAACGCACGCTGCGTGAAGATGCGGCTCTTATATGGCGCGCGGTGAAAATATGGAATGAGATACAGCCTCACTTTTGGTTTATAAGTATATGCCCGCTGCTTTTTGATTCCGTCGCCCCGTATTTTAACCTTTATATGTCGGCGTCGATAATAAACGAGCTTGCGGGCGGGTGCGATGTTCACAGGCTCATCGTTTTAGTCGCGATAACGGTGGGCGGAGGATTCGCGCTTTCGGTCATATCGCGCTTGCTGAACAGCAAAAAGAACGTCGCCACAGCATATAAAGAAAAAAAGCACGAGGAATTTCTTTTGCATGCGCAGAACGACTTTCAGTATGAGCACATCGAGGACCCGGACGTGATCCTTCTGCGCTCGAGGATATTTGCGGATCAGAACGCCTTCGGCGGCGGAATGATGCACGTTTACCGGTCTTTTCCGTGGATAGCGGAACGCATTATCAATATCGTATTCTCGACAGCATTGACCGTTTCAATGTTCACGATGACGGCGGCGGGCAATTTTTCGGGATTTCTCGGATTTATAAACTCGCCCGCGTCGGCGCTCATTATCGCGGCACTCATCATCTTGAATGCTGCGCTGTCTCTGCGTATCGAGGGCGTGAGAGTTAAAAAAGAACTCGAAGCTATTTCTGACGCAGCAAATCTTAATGTCCGCCTTTTCACATATAACCGACTGTGGGGCGCAGATATGATCATTTTCGGACTGAACCGCATCGTTATGGAGGAAATGCGTAAACATAACCTTCGTCCGAAATTCATCGAAAATCTAAACCGGGCGTCTATAAAATACGGAGCGTATACGGTAATGTTGAACGCGGCGCTCGATGCTGCGCTGTTCATATTTGTCGCCGCGAAATCGTTCATCGGCGTGTTCGGAATAGGCAGCTTTGTCCTTTATCAGGGGACGATAGGTCGCTTTATCGGCGCTGTGTCGGGACTTGCGATAGATATCGGCGCGCTGCGGCAGAACAACCGCTTTCTCGTTCAGTTTTATAAATATCTCGATATGCCGAACGATATGTACAAGGGCACGCTCGCCGTCGAGAAGCGGGACGACCTCGACTACGAGATCGAGTTTCGCGATGTCAGCTTTAAGTATCCGCGCACGGAAAATTACGCGCTGCGTCACGTCAGCATGAAATTCAGGATCGGCGAAAAGCTTGCGATCGTCGGCGAAAACGGCTCAGGAAAGACAACGTTTATCAAGCTTCTCTGCCGTCTATACGACCCGACCGAGGGCAAGATTTTGCTTAACGGCATAGACATCACCCGCTATCGGTACGATGAATATATGGCGCTGTTTTCCGTTGTTTTTCAGGATTACACGCTGTTCGATTTTTCGATAGGAGATAACGTGTCCGCGTCGTTCGGATATGATGAAAAAAAGGCGCGCGGCTGCCTCATCCGCGCCGGTATGGGCGAAAAGCTCGAAAAGCTCGACGCGGAGGCGGCGGAAAAAGGCGTAAATGCGCTCGATTTCGCGATTGGGCGTGACTATGATTCCGAGGGCATTGACCTTTCCGGCGGCGAACGGCAGAAGGTCGCGCTCGCGCGGGCGCTTTACAAGGACGCGCCGTTTGTGATCCTTGACGAGCCGACGGCGGCGCTCGACCCGATAGCGGAAGCCGAGGTCTACGAGAATTTCAACAGGATCGCCGAAAACAAGACGACTGTTTTCATCAGCCACCGTCTGTCGTCGTGCCGCTTCTGCGACACGATCACGGTGTTCGACCGCGGCAGCATTGTTCAAATGGGCAGTCACGATGAGCTTGTCGCCGATGCGGACGGAAAATATAGTGCGCTTTGGTTCGCGCAGGCGCAGTATTACACCGAAGGAGCGAAGACGGGGAAGTTGTAAAATCAAATTCTACGCTGCGGCGGTTCTTTTTCTCAAAGTAAACGCAGCTTAATTTTTAGAGGGAAGCCTGACCGCAGCCGTAAATTCTACGGCTGCGGCCGCTTTTATAAGCTTATCTATTCGATTTTATTGAGAATTTCGCGGCAAAAATATATACAAACGATGATGATTGTGATATAATATCTTTATAATGAATTATAATAGGCTGTTTATATTCTTGCGGATGCCGACTGTTCGGCGGGCGGATATCGCGCAGTCGGATAAGGGATAATATGGCGGCAGACAATGAAAGAGAACGCCGCGGCACGGCGAGCGGCGTCGATTCCGGCGCGGTCATCGGGCGGAACGCTGTCCGCGAGCTGCTCAGGTCGGGCAGGGACACGGACAAGCTCTTCGTCAAGCGCGGCGAGCGCGAGGGCAGCATCACGGAGCTTATCGCCACGGCGAAGAAGCGCGGGATACCGGTTATCGAGGTCGAGAGCTCCCGCCTTGATACGATGGCGGGCGGCGCGAATCATCAGGGGATCGTCGCGATCGCGTCCGCATGCGAATATGGCACGCTTGATGACATTTTCGAAAAGGCCGAAAGCAGGGGCGAGCTGCCGCTGATCGCGATCGCGGACGGCGTTACAGACCCGCAGAATCTCGGCGCGCTGATCCGCTGCGTTGACTGCTCCGGCGCGCACGGGCTCATAATACCGAAGCGGCACAGCTCCGGCGTCACGCCGGTCGTGACAAAATCGTCGGCGGGCGCGGTCGAACACGTGACCGTGGTCAGGGTGACAAATCTCGCCGACACGGTTGGCGCGCTTCAACAGCGCGGAGTCTGGGTATTTGCCGCCGAGGCAGGCGGCACGCCGTATTATGAATGCGATTTTAAATCGCCCTCGGCGATCATTTTCGGCAGCGAAGGGGACGGAGTCAGCCGTCTTCTGCGGGAGAGAAGCGATTTTACGGCGTCGATCCCGATGTACGGCAAGGTGAATTCACTCAACGTTTCGTGCGCCGCCGCCGTTCTTCTGACGGAGGCCGCGCGCCAGCAGAGATCACGTGCATTATGAAGAGATAATTCCGATCCATACGGGGAATCGAATCAATCAAAAAAGGATGGTCAGAATATGAGCGAAGAAAGACACGACAGCCAAGTCGACATAAATGAGCTTCTAAGCAAATATCTGCCTGATGAAGGTCCCGAAGACGGCGCACAAGTCGTGGAGGCATCAAACGTTCCCGACCCGGCGCAGCCCGCGGAGGACAAGGGACAACAGCGCCATCGCCGCCGCACGGCGTCGAGGCGCGACACAGACGGCGCACGTCCGCGCGACGAGGCGGGCGGGGAGTCCGCTGTTTATGATAGGATCGAGGATTTTGAGCCGAACGGCGTTGCCGCAGACGGTCCCGATGATTATCCGACCGGCATCTACGAGACGCCTTCCGCGCAAAGCGGCGCCGACGAAACCGAGAGTTCGGGCAGCGTTCAGGGGGAAAATTCTGACGTGAACGGGGAGAGATCCGAGCCGGACGCGTCGATGTTTGCGGAATACGGCGGGGAAGGCGACGACCCTTATAAGGGTTTTGCCGCGCCGGAGGAACATGACGGTTCAGGCGAGACGGACGAGAATTTTGAAAAGCTCGACGATTTTGACATGAACATTCTTCTCGCCCTCGGGATGGACGATGAGCTTGAAAGCACGGTCGGCGAGGAACGCGCCAACAGATTTGCGTCGAAGCAGCAGACGGAGCTTGACAAAACAGTTTCCGTCAACCGCGAGCGCGCGGAGCTCGAATACGAATACACGACGCCGACGCAGACGCGCGAGATCGCGGAAAGGTATCAGAGCAGTTACCGCGCCTCGAAGCTCAAGCTTTTGGGAGCTGCGCTTTTGACGCTTGCGCTTTTCATGCTTGAGTGCGGTCCGATGTTCGGGTTCACCCTTTCGGGGCCGTTTGACAAGCTGACGTACCCGGTCGTTTATATAATGGCGGGGCTCCAGCTGGCGCTCATAACCGCCGCGTTCGCCTGGAAATCGCTCTTTAACGGATTTAAAAATTTCTTCCGCGGCAAGCCGACGCCGGAATGCGTCGCGTGCTTTGCGCTGCTTTTCGACGTTATATATTCAGCGGCGATCTCGTTCTGTGATTCGTTCGGAGAGACGGGGCCCGAAACGTTCAATCTGCCCGTGGCGGTTGGATTCCTGCTCCTTTATGTTTATGAGCTGATCAACCTTCGCCGCGAGATAATGAGCTTTGGGATCATATCGTCGAAGAAAAAGAAGTGCGCGCTCGCGAGCCTTTCCATGGCGGAGTCGCACCTCGAACATGAGGCGTTCTCTGATCTGATGGACGAGGACGACAAGGCCGAGGACATAAGCGTCCTCAAGGTCGAGGGAGCTGATTTTGTCGGCGATTATTTCCTCCGCACGAACAGGTACGCGGGCGGAAGAAAATTCATCGGCTTCATAATTCCCGCTGTTCTCGTCGTATCGGCGGCGTTCTTCGCTTACAGCTACAGCGGTGTCGAGACGCTATATAACGGCCTGCACGCGGCTGCGTCCGTCGCGCTGACGTGCCTGCCGATATCTGTATTTTATATGTTCTCCGACCCGCTCTACCGCGCGGTCCAAAAGGCAAACGAGGACGACTGCACGATCGTCGGCGAAAGCTCCGTTGAGGAATACGCTGACGCGGCGATCATATCATTCGACGACAAAAACGTGTTCCCCTCAACGGGCGTCACCGTGCGCGGCATCAACGTATTCGGCAACAACAGGATCGATCGCGTGCTTTATACGGCGGCGAGTGTGTTCTGCACTGTCGGCGGACCCCTTTCCGATGTGTTTGACCTTGCGACGCGCGACATCGGTCACTCGGACGACGTGACCGTGGAGCGCTGCCTGCCGGGGCTGCTCGATGTGACGGTCGAAGGCAAAAATGTGATGTTCGGCTCGATCGACGCGATCGCCGAAACGGGCATTCACATACCACGGCCGCTCGAAGAGCACAAAAACGACGACTTCGGCGACAACATTTCCGTCATGTATATGGTCGAAAACGGCAAGTTCGTTTCGCGCATGCTGATACAGTATAATGTCGACACCGACTTTGAATTTACGCTCAAGCAGCTCGACAAGAGCGGAATGTTCATCGGGATCAAGACGTTTGACCCGAACGTCACCGAAGAATTCCTCGGCAGACAGGTACGACTTAAAAAATATCCCGTCCGCGTCATCCGCTGCAAATCGCTTGACGACAGGACGATCGTCGCGGACACGTCTGTCAGCGGGCTCGTTTCGACCGATTCGCCGAAGACGCTGCTCCAGACCGTCACCCTCTGCGAAAAGGTGCTCCACGCGCGCAGCGTGAATACGATGCTCGTGATTATCTCGCTGTTCGTCAGCCTGATAATCTCGGCGCTGTCGGTGCTGTTCTCCGCGATCGGGCTTTCGCCGCTGTTCATCTCGCTCTATCAGCTTTTCTGGATCATCCCGATGCTCATTGTGTCGAGAATGATAGTGTCGTGACGTTTTGACATAATATAGTATCTGTAGGGGGAAGTCCTGTACGGGACTTCTCCCTATATAACAGAGAAAGGAACAAATATGGATTATAAAAAGTACGGCTCCATACTGCGCAGTGTCTCAAAACCGGCGAGATACACGGGCGGGGAGCGCGGCGAGGTCATAAAGGACAAAAGCGCCGTTAAATGCAGATGGGCGTTCTGTTTTCCGGACACTTACGAGATCGGAATGTCGAATCTCGGCGTCAGGATACTGTACGGCGCGCTGAACCGCGAGCCTGACGTTTGGTGCGAGCGCGTATATACGCCGTGGGTCGACATGCAGGAGCGGATGCGGGAGTACAATATCCCGCTGACGGCGCACGAAAGCGGGGACGCGATCTCGGAATTTGACATCGTGGCGTTTACGCTTCAGTATGAGATGTGCTTCACGAACGTGCTCTTGATGCTCGAACTTGGAAATATCCCGGAGCGCGCGGACGAGCGCGGGGAGGATGATCCTATCGTGATCGGCGGCGGCCCTTGCGCTTACAACGCGGAGCCGATGGCGGATTTCTTTGATATTTTCTCTATAGGCGAGGGCGAGGAGGCTCTGCCGGAGCTTTCGAGGCTTTATATAAAGATGAAGGCAGACGGAACATACAGCCGCCGCGCGTTTTTGTTCGCCGCCGCGACCGAGCTTGAGGGATTCTATGTCCCGTCGCTGTATCGGGTCGCATACGGCGAGGACGGCGCGATATCGCGCTTTGAGCCGATCGACGCGCGCGTTCCGGTGAAGGTTAAAAAGCGCATCGTTGAGGACTTCGACCACGCATATTTTCCGACATCGCCCGTCATGCCGTATACTGAGGTCGTGCATGACAGGATAATGCTTGAGGTGTTCCGCGGCTGCATACGCGGGTGCAGATTTTGTCAGGCGGGGATGGTATACCGCCCGGTCAGGGACAGAAGCGTGGAGACGCTGTGCCGCCAGGCGGAGGAGATGTACAGGAATACGGGATATGACGAAATTTCGCTGACCTCGCTCGCGATCGACGATTACACCTGTGTCGACAGGCTGACGGACGAGCTTATAAAATGGACGAACGACAACAATATTTCGCTCTCGCTGCCGTCGCTTCGCGCCGACAGCTTCACGCGCGAGCTGATGGCGAAGATAAGCGGCGTTCGCTCGTCCGGGCTGACGTTTGCGCCGGAGGCGGGGACGCAGAGGCTGCGCGACGCGATAAACAAAAACGTCCGCGAGGAGGACATACTGAACGCTGTCCACATCGCGTTTGAGGCGGGAAAATCTCAGGTCAAGCTGTATTTTATGATCGGCCTGCCGACGGAGACTGACGAGGACGTTCTCGGTATCCCGAAGCTCGCGTCAAAGGTGATAGATGAATATTACAAGACCGAGGGGCGCAACAAAAAGCGGCCGCCGCAGGTCACGATCTCGACGGCGTGCTTCATCCCGAAGCCGTTTACGCCGTTTCAGTGGGCTGAACAGATAAGTAAGGAAGAATTTGTCCGCCGCCAGCGCCTGATCGCCGACAATATTAAGGACAGGCGGATCAAGTATAATTTCCACGATTCTGAGGTATCCTTCATTGAAGCGGTGCTTGCGCGCGGGGACAGACGGCTCGGCGCCGTGATGTCAGAGATGCGGCGGCTCGGTGCATGCTTTGACGCGTGGGATGAACATTTCTCGATGGAGAGGTGGCAGGCGGCGTTTGACGCCGTGGGGATCGACCCCGATTTTTATACGAGGCGCGAGCGCGCGGCGGATGAGATATTGCCGTGGGACGTGATCGACATCGGGGTGACAAAAAAGTTTCTGCTGCGCGAATACGCGGCTGCTAAAGAGAGCCGCCCGTCAAAGAACTGCCGCGAGGGCTGTTCCGGATGCGGGGCGGTTGTATACGGAGGTGAAACGCTGTGCCGAATGATGAGAGAGAAGTGAGAATGACATCTCCCGTGCGCGTCGCGTTTTCGAAGGTGGGGTCGCTGTCGTTCATTTCACACCTTGACCTGATGCGCACCGTTTCGCGGATGCTCGTAAGAGCTGATATCGGCGTTTATTATACGGAAGGATTTAACCCTCACCCGAAGCTGACGTTCGCGCTGCCGCTCTCGGTCGGGACGGAAAGCGTCAGCGAACTTTTTGACATAAAAGTATACGGCGAGGCGGACACGATGCTCATTCTTGAGCGGCTGCGCCGCGAGGCTCCGAAGGAGCTGCCGATAAGGGAAGTTTACGTGCCCGAGCGCAAGTTCCGCGATATCGCGTATGCGGAATATGAAATAGTGATCCACCACCGGCTTTTGCCGGACGGCGCGGCGGAGATCGTCGGAAATATGACAAACGAGCCGGTTGTCCTCACGAAGCGGACAAAATCCGGGGAGCAGGAATGCGACATACGCGAGTTCATAGCGTCGCTCGGCTGCGAGATGCGGGATGAAGAGCTCTTCATAAAAGCGCGGCTGGCGGCAGACCCTGAACATTATCTAAATCCGGAATACGTCGTGACCGCGGCGAGGCGCGCGCTGTCATTGGGCGATGACGATATCGCGCCGGGGGCAGACGGTTACTTTATCACGCGCACCGGCATATTTGACGCGGACGGCAAAGAGTTCAGATAATAGAAATTCAGAGAAGAGAACTCATAGAATTCGTGAAAGAGAGACTGTATTTCGCGGCTTTATCATTTGCGCGATCTTGCGGCACGAATTTTACATGATATTCTGCCAGGACGGGATGCCGAGTTCGCGGATGTGGTTGAGCTCTTCTTCGAGCTGGCGGCATATGCCGTAATATTCGGTGTCCGTGTGTTCGCGCTCGCAGAGCTCGGACAGCGCGGAGATGAGCGTTTCCGTCCTCGTCGCCTCCTTGCGGTGAACGGTGACGCAGACGGTCGGCTTCGCCTCCTCCCAGATCAATGCGATTTCGCGAACGGCGTAATAGCGGTTTTCGGCGGGTGCCTTTATTGCTTCGGCAGTTGCCGAAATCATGCGGTCGGCGTATTCGTCCGTCGTGACGGCACATATTACGGTCACGGCGACGATGGCGATGATGAGAATTATCGCGATGAGAAAGGATTTCATATATTCTCCTTTTTGATCAGAGTTACCTTGTCGGTGTCGTCGCACAGAAGCAGCAGCACGTCCTTGACCGTGCATTTAGCCATTCGGAGCTGATGCTCTACGAACGCGTGTGATTTGTGCGAGCATGAAAGGTTATCCTCTATCAGCTTGCCGTCGATTATGAGCGCGTGCGCGATGCCGCTGTCGGGCGGTGTCGCCCCGACCGCAACGTCGGTGAATTCTCCGATATTCGGCGGGCGGCTGTCCACCTTCGGGAAGACGGAGAGCTGTCCGTCGTCTTCGACGATTGCATAATTTATTTCGGAGATGTCGCCGTAACCCTTCTTTCGAATCTGTCCGAGCAGTTCGGCGCAGCTTATGCGAAGCCTGCGCAGCTCGCGCTGATTTAGGACTCCGCGGCTGATGAGAACGCTCGGTTTCCCGGCGAACAGGCGGCGGAAAATGCCGTTTTTGACCGAGAGAAACGACGTTATGACTTCAAGCGATATTATCAGCGCGACGGGCGCTGCCATATAGAGAAGCGGTATGTCCGGGTCGGAGATGGGCAGCGCGGCGAGCTCGGACAAAAGCAGCGTCGTCACAAGCTCGGAGAGCTGAAATTCGCCGATCTGGCGTTTGCCCATAAATTTCATCGACAATTCGAGGATGACGTATATTATAAATGTCCGTATCATGACGGTGGGCATATGGCTTTTTCCTCGCTTCCTTGTATTTCTCTTTATATAATTCGCGCGCGGACGTGTTTTTATGCCGAAACAGAAAAGAATACTATTGCCACCGGACGTTTATTGTGGTAAAATTGATTCGCCAGTGCGCGAAACGTCCGCCCGAAAAATTTTTGTGTGGCGCGGCATTCTAAACTTGCTTTTCCCAGCCGTCGGCGGATGATCCCGATGGGGTTTTATGCGATATAATTTTATCCCGGAGAGAATTAATGAATTATATATACGTGTTTTTTGTATCAATGGTTCCGTTTATCGAGATCCGCGGTTCCATCCCGCTTGGGGCGCTGCTCGGACTACCGTTTCCGGCGTGCTTTCTTTTGAGCGTGCTCGGCAACATGCTGCCGGTGCCGTTCATAATATTGTTCATCAAAAAGATACTTTCATTTATGAAGCGGTTCCCGAAGCTCGCGCCGATAGCAAACTTTGTGGAGGAGCACGGCAGCAAGCGCTCCGACAAGGTGACAAAGTTCGCGACGTTCGGGCTCGCGCTGTTCGTCGGCATTCCGCTGCCCGGGACGGGCGCGTGGACAGGCTCGCTGATAGCGGCGCTTCTTGACATGAAGTTCGGGTATGCGATCGTCTCCGTCTTTGCGGGCGTTCTGCTTGCCGGATTCATCATGAGCGGGATATCTTACGGATTTCTCGGCTTTCTGTCGTTCCTCGCTTAATTTTTCCGATTAGGAGATACTGTTATGAAAAAGAAAAAGCTTTTTACCTCCGAGTCTGTGACGGAGGGACATCCCGATAAGATCTCAGACCAGATCTCGGACGCGATACTTGACGAGCTGCTGCGGCAGGACCCGCAGAGCCGTTCCGCCGTTGAAACATTCTGCACGACAGGTTTTGTCATGGTCATCGGCGAGGTGACGACGAAGGGGTACGTCGATATCCAGAGCATAGTGCGCGACGTTGTGCGTGACATCGGTTACGACCGCGCCAAATACGGCTTTGACTGCGACACGTGCGCGGTCGTGAGCTCGATACACGAGCAGAGCCCGGACATCGCCCTCGGCGTGGACAAGTCCGCCGAGGCGAAGGCGGGGGAGATAACGGACAAATACGACACGGGCGCGGGCGATCAGGGCATGATGTTCGGATTCGCGTGCGACGAGACGCCCGAATTTATGCCGCTCCCGATCTCATTGGCGCACAAGCTTTCAAAGCGTCTGGCAGAGGTCAGAAAGGACGGAACGCTTCCTTATCTGCGTCCAGACGGGAAATCTCAGGTCACGGTCGAATACGACGAGAACGACAGGCCCTCGCGCATCGAGGCGATCGTTGTCTCGACGCAGCATTCGCCGGAGGTTTCGCTTGACGTTATCCGCGAGGACGTTATAAAGCACGTGATAGGGCCTGTTATCGACCCCGCGCTTATGGATGCGGACACCAAAATATTCGTAAATCCGACGGGCAGATTCGTGATCGGCGGTCCCGCGGGCGACAGTGGGCTCACGGGCAGAAAGATAATCGTCGACACATACGGCGGATACGCGCGCCACGGCGGCGGCGCATTCTCCGGCAAGGACCCGACGAAGGTCGACAGAACGGCGACATACGCCGCGAGATACGTTGCGAAAAACATTGTCGCGGCAGGACTTGCGCGCAAGTGCGAGATACAGATAGCGTATGCGATCGGAGTTGCGCGCCCGGTGTCGGTCCGCATCGACACGTTTGGCACGGCGACGGTCGACGAGGACGAGCTCAGCGAATACATTTTAGAGCACGTTGATCTTCGTCCCGCGGCGCTCATCGAAAAATTTGACCTGCGCCGTCCGATCTACCGCGCGCTTGCGTCATACGGGCACATGGGGCGCGAGGATCTGGGCGTTTCGTGGGAGGCGCTTGACCTTGCCGACGAGCTGAGGGCCGCTTTCGGCAAATAAACAGGGAAACAAAAACAAAAGAGTAAATAAAAAATCCGCGGGGGAGGAGCCGGAATAATTTGGCGCCTCCCCCGAACGGATAAAGGTGCGGCGCAATAATGCGCGCTCGCGGGAACAGATTTTGCACGAAAGGAGCTTACAGATGGACGGTAAACAACCGATAACGATCAGCGGCGTCGTTGAAAATATAGTATACAGAAACGACGATTCGGGATATACCGTCTGCGACGTTGAAGCGGACGACGGCGATTTTGTCACCGCCGTTGGGATCATGCCGCACGTCGACGAGGGCGAGGCGGTCAGGCTATACGGTCAGTGGACGACGCACGCGAATTTCGGGCGGCAGTTCCGGGTCGAGAGCGCGGAGGTGTGTCTGCCCGTCGGGGCTGTCGAGATACAGCGATATCTTTCGTCCGGCGCGATCCAGGGCGTCGGCCCCGTAACGGCGAAGCGCATCGTCGACACGTACGGCGAGGACGCGTTTGACGTGATCGAGCACCACCCCGACTGGCTGACGGAGATCGACGGAATTTCAAAGCGGCGCGCGCAGACCATACACGACAGCTTCATCGAGCATACGGGGTCGCGCTGCGTCATGATGTTCTGCCGTGAATATTTCGGTCCCGCGACTTCGATGAAAATATATAAAGAATGGGGCTCCGCCGCCGTCGACCTGATAAAGAAGAACCCTTACCGGCTGTGCGGAGAGATACACGGCGTCGGGTTCGCGAAGGCGGACGAGATAGCGCTGTCCCTCGGCGTTCCGAGCGACAGCGCGGAGCGGATCGAGGGCGCCGTCGTATATTTGCTGACGTTCAACGCGTCTGCCAACGGGCACGTATATCTGCCGAAGCATCGGGTTTTGTCCGGCGTCGCGGAGCTGCTTTCCGTGCCGGAGGATAAGGTCGGGGACGCGCTTTCCCACATGGTGGAGACGCACAAGGTATATATCGAAAACGTGGACGAGTGCGAGGCGTGCTATCTTGACACGTATTACAAGGCGGAGTGCGAGGTGGCAAGGCGGCTGCGCGTGCTCGACAGGATGTGTCCGGCAATCGGAGAGGGCGATGCCGAGCGGTTCATCAAGCTTCTTGAACTGCGGTACAATATCGAATACGCCGAGGCGCAGCGGCACGCGATCATGGATGCGCTGAGGGGCGGCGTCATGGTGCTGACCGGCAGCCCGGGAACGGGCAAGACGACAGTTGTCCGCGGGCTTATCGAGATATTCCGCAACATGGGACAGCAAAATATCGAGCTTGCGGCGCCCACGGGACGCGCCGCGAAGCGCATGAGCGAGGCGACGGGCGAGGAGGCGCGGACGATACACCGCCTGCTCGAGATGGAGTACAACGACAGCGCTTACCCGCGCTTCACGAGAAATGAAAACAACAGGCTCGACGCGGATGTAGTAATCGTCGACGAGTCTTCAATGATAGACATAATGCTGATGCAGGCGCTGCTGCGCGCCATCAAGCCGGGCTCACGCCTGATTTTGATCGGGGATTCGAATCAGCTCCCGTCCGTCGGCGCGGGGAATGTGCTTTGGGACATAATCAGCTCCGGCATGCTGCACACTGTCTGCCTGACCGAGATTTTCCGGCAGGCGAAGGAAAGCGCGATCATCACGAACGCTTCCATGATAAACAGAGGCGAGTATCCGGTACTGACGGAGAAAAAAAGCGACTTTTTCTTTCTTCCGCGGCGATACGATGTCAGCATCAGGGATACGGTCGTGGAGCTCTGCTCGAAAAGGCTGCCGGCGGCTTACGGGGAAGAGTTCGCGAAGGGGATACAGGTCATAACGCCGTCCCGCAAGGGAATGGCGGGCACTGATTCGCTCAACGCGGCGCTCCAGGCGGAGCTGAATCCGCCGGAAGCCGGGAAGCGGGAGCATAAATCCCGCGATATCGTGTTCCGCGAGGGCGACCGCGTCATGCAGACGCGCAACAATTATAAGCTCGAATGGTACCGCGACGGCGCGGTCCCGGTCGGGATGGAGGACGAGCCGGACGGGATCGGCGTCTTCAACGGCGACATTGGCATCATAGAGCGGATCGAGCCGGAGCATGAAAGAATGGTGATACTGTTCGACGAGCGGCGCGTATTTTATGATTTTTCACTGCTCGATGAGCTTGAGCACGCGTTCGCGATAACGGTGCACAAAAGCCAGGGCAGCGAATATCCCGCCGTCATAATCCCCGCCTACGGCTGCTCCGACAATCTTCTGACGCGGCATATGCTTTATACGGCGATAACGCGCGCCTCGCGAATGGTGATAATCGTCGGCAGGGAGGACATCATCCGCAAAATGGTAGATTCCGTCTCGGACAACAAAAAATTTACGGGGCTCGCCGCGCGGATAAGGCGCGAATTCGCGGGAAATGACGCGAAGTAATACGAAGTGGTAAAGGGGTAGTTGAGATGGGACGTATGTCGGGGAAAACGATATTCAGCTTTCTGCCTCGCGCGGCGGCGGAATATCTTTATCCCGCCCGCTGCGTCTGCTGCCGGAAGTCAAAGCCGAAGGGGAAGCCCACGTCGGAGTATATATTGCTTGACGATCCGGACGCGGATCTGAGGCAGGTTTTCTGCGACAGCTGCGCCGAGGATTTTAAAAAGTCATGCGATACCGTATGCAGGCGGTGCGGGAGGCGCGCGTATGCGTGTGAATGTGCGCCGGACGCGCTGCGGGCGGCGGGGATAAGGCGCGCGTTCGCGTGCTTCACATATGAAAAGGGACACCGCGATTCGGCGGCGTCGCAGTTCATATATTCG
Source organism: uncultured Clostridia bacterium (assembly GCA_947630625.1). Taxonomy (GTDB): domain Bacteria; phylum Bacillota; class Clostridia; order Oscillospirales; family CAG-272; genus DTU064. The sequence continues at coordinate 32,551 of CANRIL010000002.1, read as the reverse complement.
CTGAAAGGGACGGAAAACCGAGATTCGGTCAATTTTGCCGCGCACCTTTTGTCAAAAAGAATAGCGATCTCGGGCGTTTTCGGCGGTGCGCCGACGGACGTGGTGCTGACATTTGCGCCGAGGGGAGCGAAGAATATCCGCAAATACGGCGGCGACCACATGAAGGCGATAACGGAGCTGACGGCGAAATACTGCGGCTGCGCGTTCGCGGATGCGTTTGCAAACATCGCGCGCGGCGAGCAGAAAAAGCGCGGACTTTACGAGCGCGAGCACAGCGCCTCCGAGTCTATAATGCTTAAAGACGGCGCCGCGCTCACCGGAAAAAACGTCATCATACTCGACGATATAATCACGAGCGGGGCGACGCTCGGCGCGTGCGTCACGCTTGCACACGATGCCGGAGCCGCGCAGATCGCGGTTTTCGCGCTCGCGAAGACGGGAAGACATTCGCCCCGGAACGTGGACGCGGGCGGAGGCGGCGAAAAATAAATGGTCGGAATTGGCGTCCCTTTAGGGTATTGCAATGAAGGCTGATTTCATATATAATCATATATAGATTTCATGCGTCTGTCGAAAAACAAAAATAGACGCTTTTTGATATATTTCGCGGACCGCGTCAGCGCGGGATAAGAGGTTTTACATAATGTTTCAGAGGGATATAGGGATAGACCTCGGCACGGCGACAGTTCTTGTCTATGTCAAGGGCAAGGGCATCGTCCTTAAGGAGCCGTCGGTCGTGGCAATAGATAAAAATACGGACAGAATACTGAAGGTAGGCCGCGAGGCGCAGCAGATGCTGGGGCGCACGCCGGGCAATATCGTGGCAATACGCCCGCTGAGGGACGGCGTTATAAGCCAGTATGAGATCACGCTTCGGATGATACAGCACTTCATCAGACAGGCGAGCGGGCCTATTATTTTCAAGCCGAACGTCATGATCTGCGTCCCGAGCGGGATCACGGAGGTCGAGGAGAGGGCTGTCGTCGACGCCGCGAAGCAGGCGGGCGCGAAAAAGACGGTGCTGATAGAGGAGCCTGTCGCCGCCGCGATCGGCGCGGGGCTCGATATTTCCGTTCCAAACGGCAATATGGTGATCGACATCGGCGGCGGAACGACGGATATCGCGGTCATTTCGCTCGGCGGCGTCGTGGTGTCCGAGTCGATCAAGGTCGCGGGAGACAAATTTGACGAGGCGATCATACGCTACGTGCGCAAAAAATACAACGTGCTTATAGGCGAGCGCACCGCGGAGGCGATCAAGATCGCGATTGGTTCCGTGTGGACGCGCGAGGAGCGGAAGTATATAGACGTTAAGGGTCGGTGCCTGATACAGGGTCTGCCGCGCATGATAAGGGTCTGGTCTGATGAAATGATCGAGGCGCTTGACGAGCCTATAACGGCGATCGTGGATGCGGTAACGTCCGTTATCGAGCGGACGCCGCCGGAACTGATAGGGGACATCGTCGCGAACGGCATCGTCATGACGGGCGGCGGAAGTCTTCTCTATGGGCTCGATTACCTCATCACGAACGTGACGGGCATAAACACGCGCGTCGCCGACAAGGCGGTTTCGTGCGTCGCGCTCGGGACGGGGAAGTCGCTCGACAATATCCATATGCTGCCCGAGGGAGCGATCAACATCTCCCGTTCAAGGACGGAGCAGCTCGGCTGAAAACTGAACACGAACACGCGCTGTCGGAGAATTTCACCGGCAGCGCATCTTTTTTTCAATTTTTGTTGACATTTCGGCTCAAACGGAGTATAATATTCTTGTTGATAAATCAACTCAGAGAGGAGCATACGATGGAAAACAGGTTCGAGAATTTTGTAATCTCCATTTTGAGACTGAATAAGATCATAACTAAGGTCAAGCTCCTCGAAATGGAGGAATTCAAGCTGCGCGCGGTGCACGTCATGTGCATTTACTACATCGACGAGAGCCGGGACGGGCTGACGGCGAGCGAGCTTGCCAGGCTGACGCTTGAGGACAAGGCGGCGATATCGCGGGCGCTCGGAACGCTGCGCGAGCGCGGATACATTTGCTACGATTCAAAGAAATACAATTCGAAGGTACAGCTCACGGGCGAGGGCAAGAAAATTGCGGACTTCATAAGGGCGCGCGCGGATAACTATGTCGACATCGCGGGCGGCGAGCTGCCGGAGGAGGACCGCGAGGCGATGTACAGGTCGCTTTCGGCGATATGCGCAAGGCTTGAAAATTATTACGAGAAGCTTGCCAAAGAGCGCGGGAAAAATATCGACGAGCCGTTTTGAACGCGTTTTACGGTGGATATAGTGCGATCTTCGGTCATATTTCGCGCTTTTGCCGGATATGCGCCGACCGCGTTGACGGGCGGCGCTTTATTTCTTGCTTTTGAAAAAGACGGGGGACGGTGAGACTTTGTGACGAATGAGGAGGCGGCAAAAATCGTCTCGGCGCAGCGCGAATATTTTCTCTCCGGGAAAACGCTTGACGTGGGGGAAAGAAAGCGGAAGCTGAAAGAACTTCGGGAAGCGATAAGAAACGATATTCCGGCGCTGCATGCGGCGCTGCACGATGACCTTGGCAAGAGCGAAGACGAGAGCTACATGTGCGAAACGGGGCTGTCGCTTTCGGAGCTGTCGTATATGATATCGCACGTCGGGCGGTTCGCGAGGCCGGAAAGGGTGAAAACGCCGCTTTTCAACTGCGTGGCGAAAAGCTATATTCTGCCGTCGCCGCGCGGCGTTTCGCTCGTCATGAGCCCGTGGAATTATCCCGTGCTGCTGTCGTTTGACCCCGTGATCGACGCCGTGGCGGCGGGAAACACGGTCGTTTTGAAGACGAGCTCATATTCGGAAGCGTCGAGCGCGGCGATAAAGCGCGTCATAGAGAGCGTGTTTCCGCCGGAGCATGTCGCCGTCGTCGAGGGCGGCAGGGAGGAAAACGCGGCGCTGCTTGACGCCGATTTCGACTTTATATTTTTTACCGGCAGCCCTTCCGTCGGCAGACTCGTATATGAGAAGGCGGCGGCGCGCATGACGCCCGTGACGCTGGAGCTCGGCGGCAAGAGCCCCGTTATAATCGACGAGACGGCGAACATCCCGCTCGCGGCAAGGCGGATCGTGTGGGGCAAATTTTTAAATCTCGGACAGACGTGCGTCGCGCCGGACTATGTGCTTTGCCACCCGTCGGTGCGTGACGCGCTCGTAGGTGAGATCGGGCGGCAGATAAGAAAGCAGTTCGGGGAAAGCCCGCTCGAAAATCCCGGTTACGGGAAGATAATAAACAGAAAACATTTCACCCGCGTCTGCGGGCTGATCGACCGGGATAAGGTAGTCATCGGCGGCGGGTGCGACGCGGAGGCGCTTAAAATCGAGCCGACCGTCATGGTGGGCGTGACCGAGGAAGACTGTGTGATGGGCGAGGAGATATTCGGTCCTTTGCTGCCGATCATCGACTGCGAGGGTGAAGACGAGGCAATAAGCTTTGTGCGCAGGCACAAATGCCCGCTCGCGCTGTACGTTTTTTCGTCCGACAAGCGGCGTATCAGGCATTACACGACGGAGCTCGGCTTCGGGGGCGGCTGCGTGAACGACACGGTCGTACATTTAGCGACGCCGTATCTGCCGTTCGGCGGCTTCGGCGAATCGGGGATCGGCGCGTATCATGGGAAGGCGGGATTTGACACGTTTTCGCACAGAAAGAGCATCGTCGACAAGGGGACTTTGATCGACTTCCCGATGAGATACCAGCCGTTCGGTAAATTAGGCGGCGCGCTCGTAAAGTTCTTTCTGAAATAGACGGTAAAAAACGCGGTGCGTATAATCGTTTTTTGCCGACGGATATGAGAATATCATCGCGGGGGAGCTTTCGGGGAAGCTCCCCCGGGCGTTTCAGACATGGCGCGATGTTGACAAGACGGGCGAAATGCAATATAATATTTCCGAAGAAAAACGGAGCGGATACATATCTGGCAGCATTCAAAAGAGGCTTAAAACTTATAAAGGAGAAAACATAAAATGGGCAACGGACTTCTTATCGGCGCGCATATGTCCATATCCGGCGGCTACGCGGCGATGTTTCGCGAGGCGATAAACATAGATGGCAGCACTATGCAGTATTTCACGCGCAACCCTCGTGGGGGCGAGGCGAAGCCGCTCGATCCGGCGGATGTCGCCGAGGCGCACAAAATAGCGGCGGAGGCAGGCATTCCGTTTTCGCATACGATAGCGCACGCGGCGTATACGGTCAACCCGTGCTCCGCCAAGCCGGAGGTTCGTGATTTCGCCATTCGTTCGATGCGGGAGGATATCGAGCGGCTTGAAAATTTTCCGGGAACGCTTTATAATTTCCACCCCGGCACGCATACGGGACAAGGTACCGAGATCGGCATCGCGTATACGGCGAAGTGCCTTGACACTGTCATGTACCCGGAACAGAAGACGGTCGTTCTGATCGAGACGATGTCGGGAAAGGGATCAGAGATAGGCGCGACGTTTGAAGAGGTGCGCGCGATAATCGATGCGGCGGAGGGCGCGCGTCCTGAGCTTGCGGGGATGATCGGCGTCTGCCTTGACACGTGCCATGTCAGCGACGGCGGATACGACATCGCGAACGATACGGACGGCGTGCTCGATGAATTTGATCGCGTGATCGGGCTTTCGCGTCTGCGCGCCATTCACCTGAACGACAGCAAAAACCCGCTCGGCGCGCACAAGGACAGACATGAGGTTATCGGTTCGGGCTCGCTCGGACTTGAAGGGATCGCCCGTATAATAAATAATCCCCGCCTTCGCCATCTGCCGTTCTGCCTCGAGACGCCGAACGACCTTGAGGGGTACAGAAAAGAGATCGCGCTTCTGCGTTCGCTTTATAAAGAAGACTGACGCCGCGCTGCGTGGTGGCATCGATATGAAGGCAGAATACATATTCCACAGCGGGTTTGTCGTCACGACGGCGGCGCACAGGCTCGTATTCGACTATTTCAAAGGCAATCTCGAAATAAGCGACGACGGGGTGACGACGGTGTTTTTCGTCAGCCACCATCATGAGGATCACTATAACAGGGCGATCTTCAGATATGCCTCAAGACCGGAAACATATTATGTTCTCTCGCGCGATGTATGGGGAGCGCCGCCGGAGGCGGCGGTGACGGTCGCGGGACCTAACGACGAATTTGAAGTCGGCGGAGTTCGGGTCAGGACGCTGCGCTCCACGGACTGCGGCGTCGCCTATCTTGTCGAGGTCGACGGGAAGACGGTATATCACGCGGGCGACCTTCACCTTTGGACATGGGACGGCGCGACGGCAGAACAAAACCGCGGCATGGAAATACGGTTTTGCAGAGAGCTCGAAAAGCTGCGCGGAACGGCGATCGACGCGGCGTTTCTCCCGCTTGACCCGAGGCAGGAGGAGAGCGGCGGGCTCGGCTTCGACTACGCGATGCGTACGCTCGACATAAAGCACGCGTTCCCGATGCACTTCTGGGGCGTCGGAGAATATGTGACCGCGTTTATCGGGTCCGAGATATCAAAGCCGTACCGCGACCGGATCATACCGCTTCTGAACGAGGGCGATTCGGCCGAGATATAGCGCCGCAAAAGAGGTGCGGACAATTTCTGTCCGCGCGAAAAAATGCTTATTCGGGAGGAAAATATCATGAGGCGAGGCGACAGGGAGGTAAGGGAGTTTTCGGATATCCTCGCTATAATCGAGAGGTGCGACGTTTGCAGGCTCGCGCTGAACGACGCGGAATATCCCTATATCGTGCCGCTTAATTTCGGCGTCAAAGTCACGGGCTCCGGCACGGTAGAGCTCTATTTTCACGGCGCTGACGAAGGAACGAAAATCGACCTGATCGCAAAGGACAACAGGGCGAGCTTTGAGATGGACTGCGGGCACAACCTTCTGGCGGATACCGAAAGCGGGGTCTGCACGATGGAATATCAGAGCGTGATCGGGCGCGGGCACATCGAGATCGTCCCGGACGAAGAAAAATATGAGGCGCTCTCTATACTTATGAGACATTATTACGCTGATCCGTTTCCGATAAACAAGGCAGTGATGCAAAAAACAGCCGTTTTCAAGCTCGTGGTCGAGAGCATGACGGGCAAAACAAGGCGGAAGAGAAATCCTTCCGCTTAGAAAAAAATCCCCCGTAAGGGGGATTTTTTAATTGGCTCAGTCGCTCTCGCGCAGACCGACGCCGATATAGTTGATGAGGACGGTGCCGTCGCGGGACTCAATTACCTCATATACGACCTTTCTCGCGGAATCGCTGTCGATGTCGTTGCGGAACGTGCCGTTATTCTTCATTATCTTGAATTCGACCGTATAGTTATGTATGACAGTCGTCCCGTCTTCGTGCGAGCCGAGATTTTCTATTTTGATCGAATATAGCTTCTGTGGCGTGAATTTTTCTTTATTCTGCTGATTTTCAAAGTAGAAGTCGGTGAAGTACGAGTCGTATTCCTTGTACCGCCCGTTTATGACCGTGTCGAAGTATTGGCAGAAAAAGACGAGCACGGGGCCGAATTCGGCGGCGTTTTCCTCGGTGATATAGTTCGTGTCCGCGCCGTTCGTGTATGCGATCGAGCGGTCCTTTTTCATGTATTCCTCGTCCGCGAAGACATCTTCGTTATAATTTGCCGGATAGAAGAGGTGGCTGACGAGGTGGTCCATATAATCGCTCGTGATTTTTTTGTCGTCGTCCTGCGTTTGTATTTTTTTGATGAGGGCGCCCACGCCCGGAATAATGACGTACCATATAAGTATGATCGAGAGCATCACGGCAAACGCGATTATTATGCCGCGCTTCTGCGCCGAGCGGTCGCCGCGTTTCTTTTCTTCGTTCACAAAAACGTCCTCCCATTATCGTCTGATGTTACGATCTGATTATACACCTTATCGGCGGCGGAGTCAAGAGAATGAAGCTTTTCGCTGGCAGACGCGACTTTTTTCACATTTTTTTGTTTACGTTTATACTTATATATTGACAATCTCATACGCATACAATATAATGAAAACATATAAATCGCCAAGCAATATACGCGGAGGAATAAACTGATGTACGAACAGATAAAGCAGGTTCTGATCGATGAGCTCCAGATAGACGAGCGGCTCATCACACCGTCGGCGGAGCTTGTCGCCGACCTTGACATCAATTCTATCGAGCTTGCAGACCTTGTGATGATCTGCGAGGAGAAGTTCGATGTCGAAATGGCGGAGGAAGATCTCGCAAAGCTCGTCACCGTCGGCGACGTTGCGGATTATCTCGAAAATCTTGCCGGCTGAGAGGATCCATATCACATATCAAAAAACGCGCGGGGCAAAATGTCAGATGCTGCCCCGCGCGCTTTGTCGTATTTTTTTGCGCCGCACGTTATAAATGAGGGGCTTATAGACAAACCGAATAAATTGTGATATACTGTCAGGTGTAAATGAGTGCTGCGGGGGAGAAGTAATATGGAAGTATTTGTTAGCTGGACAAGCGCCGACCGCTATGTGAAGGATGAAATCGTCGAAAGGCTCAGGGCTGAGGGGATCGGATGCTGGGACTCGGACGTTGAGTGCGTATCCGATTTTTCACGCGAGTGCATTGAAAACATCAAGCGGTGCCAGGTATTTATTGTTATAATAAGCAAGGCTTCGATGCAGAAGGGGTATGTCAAAAACGAGGTCATAAAGGCAAGAGAGCTCGAGGGAGAAGGCAAACTCAACATACTCGTTTACAAGCTGACCGACGAGCCGTATACTCCGGATTTTGAGCTTCAGCTCAACCATATCTCATATACAGGCAGTTTTGTTCAGCGCCGGGAGGGCTCCGGCGGCATTGACACGATCGTCGAGCGCACAAAGAAGCTTCTCAGGCTGAGAAAAGAGGGAAATCCCGAAAAGCCGTTTGAGGCAAACACCCCGAAGATCGACGGCGTTGAGCTTGTCAAGGCGGGCTTTTTCGTCGAGCACAGCCGCGACTCGGCGCTTGAACAGCTGGCAATCGGATTTGAAAGATCGAACGTCGTCATAATCAAGGAGCTGTTCGGCTTCGGAAAGCGCAGCATAGCCAGAAAATGCGCGGAACTCTACCGCGACAAGTATGATTCGATCGTGCTCGTAGACAACTGCGGCGGCGACCTTTCCGATTTTTTCACGTTCAATCTGCGGTTTCAGAATATAAACGAGAAAAGGTTTGAAAACAGTTCCGGCAGCTCGCTTATGATGCAGAAGATACGCGAGCTTTCAAAGCTCGACGAGAGGACGATGATCGTCGTGACGAACGTTTCAGAGGACAACGAGCCGGACGACGACCTTTACGATATGATGACAGGGCTTAAATGCAGATTCCTGCTGCTCATGCAGGAGACGCCCGTTTATCTGTCCGACCGCTTCCCGGTCATAAATCTCGGCAGGATGGCGGACGAGCATCTGCTCGAACTGTTTTATCATTATTACAATTACGCGGACGACGATGAAAAGGAAACGCTCCGCGAGCCGCTGATCTCATTTTTCTCGCGCATCGGCGGGCATACAAAGACGGTCGAGCTGACGGCGGCGGTGCTTTCGCGCGATTTCGGCGTCATGCCGGACGAGCTGCCGAAGTATTTGTCAATGAAGGGCGCGGAAGGCACGAGGCTCGAAGAACGCATAATGGGTCAGATCGAATCCCTGATCGACCTTGAGGGGCTTACGTCCGACGAGCTTACGGTGCTTGTCGCGGCGTCGCTCATGGCGGTACCGGAGATACCGGAAAAGGATTTCAGGCGCATACTGCAGGACTGCGGCGTTGAAGATTGGTCGGCTGTTGTGACGCTCGAACGCCACCGCTGGCTCGACATAGATAAAAGGCGCAGGACTGTCTCAACGGAGCCGCTGATCGCGGGGATCGTGCTGAAAAGATTCCCGGACGCGTATCATATAATGATCTCGTGCATCGACTATTTTGGCAGCCACAGCTCCTTTTTCGTCAACTACGGGGACAATTCGACGCTTTTGTTCTCCGTCCTTCGCAAGCTCGAATACTTCTTCACCGCGGCCGGGCTGCCGCCCGAATATGCCGAGATGACGGAGCTCGTCGGAAGATATATAAGCGACGGCGAATCGTTTGACGAAGAAAAGCGCCTGCTTGAAATTATCGGCAGCTTTGACGACAGAGGCGTGTGTGAAAAGAAGCGGCTTGACGAGGACTTTATAAACGGGATCGTCGACAATATCAAAAACGCTTACGCCGGGGACGGCGGGAACGGCGGGAACGGCGGGGAAAATTCGGACGGGAATTTTGACTTCGGCATCGACGACGATAACGAAATCGACGAATTTGACGAAAACGTGCCGGAATATGAGATGGACGAGTTCTCGGAAGCGTATTTTAAGCTGAAAGCGGAAGAATACGTAAGGTCGTTCATTTTGCCGCTTGCGCGGATCGCGGCGAGCGAGCGGAACAGGATGCTGTACATGATCGGCGACATAAGCGCCGCCGCCGGATACGCGCCGGAAATCGACAGCTTCGCCGACTCCGGAAGGTCAATTCTTGAAATCGCCGAAAGCATCCGGTCGATGGTATGCAGCGAGGCGGACGGGGAGCTCGATCCCGACGGCGAGGCCGGGGACGAGCAGGAAATATGGTTTGAGGCGTGCGAAATTCTTGAGATGTTTTCAAAGCGGAACTACGCGGGAATGACGGATCATCTCGACCGGCTTCTGGAGCTCGCGATCGACAGCGCTCCCGACGACGACACTATGGAGATCATCGACAGCATAGTGATCATGCTTGTCGGCATGGTAAGGCGCGCGGGCAATCCGCGCGCGGCGGCGATGCTGTGCTCAAGGGCGCTTTCAATTAAATCGGACTGCGCGTGGCACGTGACCGTCCTTATGATGTATATCGATATGCTCAGCTCTCTCGGCGACAGGGGGGACGAGCTGTTTGCCGCGTATGGCAGGCTATTCGCCTCCGGCATGCGCGCGTTTGAGGGGGAATTCAAGAGCCGCGTCGAGGTGCTGAACGCGAAAAAGCTTTGGACGCTGAAGTTCGCCTCCGACCTTGCGCTCGCGGGAAAGCCGAGGGAGGCGGAGAGGAAGTTTGCGGAGGGCGCCGGAACGGGAGAGAACGAGGCGCACGCCGACGAAGCGGTAGAGGCGGCGAAAAACATTGTCGACGCATATATAAACGGCGGAATGTTCGAAGAGGCTGCCGAGTTTATAGAAAAGGAGCTCGGCAAAGGCCGCGCGGACGTTTATCGCTCCGCGTGCGGCGGCGAACAGAGCGGCACGCTCGATATGCTTGAGAGCATAAGGGAGATGGCGGCAAACCGTGAAAAACTCGCCTTCAGCGCCGGCGGCGATCAGGAACAGTACACGAGCTACTACCGCGAATTTCTGAAAGAGAACAACGGCGGGAACACGAAAAAATACGAGCGCATAGCGTCGCAGGCGTCACGGTTTGATTTTTCCGGTATGACGGACTCCGAGCTTGCGGAGGCGGCGTCGTCGCTGCGCGCCAGATCAAAAAGGGAGCCGCCGCTGTCGCTTATGCCGGAATCGTTCGCGCTCGTGAGCGAGGCGGGTATGCGCGCCCTCGGATACAGGCACCACTACGTTCAGTACGCGGGCGCCGCCGCGATGGCGGACGGGAAAATCGCCGAGATAATGAATGGAGAGGGGAAGACATACACGATCGTTCTGACCGCGTTTTATGAATACGTATGCGGGCGCAAGGTCGTCGTTGCGGACGCCTCGAAGTATCTGACAAGGCGGAATTTCAGCTGGATGCACGGTGTTTTTGAACTGCTCGGCGTCAGCGTCGGCTGCATTGACGACAACAAAAAGATAGATAAGTCGTATGTTCAGCCGGACGTGCTCTACGCGGACATAGCGAGCCTGATCTTCGCCATTCTGCAAAGCGAGATCTCGCTGACATCCGACAGATGCGTGATCCGCACCGACAGCATTATAATTGACGAGGCGGACAGCGTGCTCGTCGATTCGGCGAGCCAGGAATACACAGTCGTATCGGCTGAAAATAAAAACGGCGACAATTCCGCGGTGGCGCGCCATCAGATGGCATATCGCGCCGCGCTTATGGCGGAAGATGACGCGGACAGTTACATAGACGGCGGCGCGACGCTCAGCTTCACCCCGGAGATCGTAAAGATCATCGAGAGCGTGTTCGGCGTGTCGTACAGCGACGTAACGGCAGCGGGGGAGATCCGCGAGGCGGAACAGCTCGTGCGTATCGCGCTGACGTGCCTGCACAATGTAAAGGGCAAGGACTACTACATAAAGGACGGAAAGCCCGTTGTGGAGGACCGCGAGCGGGGAGTTTACAACGATATTTCTCCGTCGTGGCGGTATTTTCTCTGCCGCATAAATGAGCTTGACACGGCGGAGGCAGAGAGGGCGCTTTCGCGCAGCAGCACCGTGAGAAATAAGGCGTGCCTGCGGGATATATGCGGGAGATTCGCGCATGTATGCGGCACGACGGCGACGGCGGTCAGCTTCCGGCGTGAATTTGAGGAAATTTACGGCCTTGAATATGTTTCGATCCCGCCGATGTTTCCGTGCGTCAGAAAGGATACGCAGTCACCGATATACATTGACAGGTTCGCGAAGGAGGAGGCGATCCTCGCCGACATCGCCGAAAGGCACAGACGGCATCAGCCGATCCTTATAATGACGGGCAGCATCGAGGAATCGGAGCGGTATTCAAGGCTCTGCTCCCAAAAAGGCATAAAGCACAGGCTTTTGAACGCGAACAACGTCGACGAGTCCTCCGATATCCTCTCAAACGCGGGAGTCACCGATTCCGTCCTCATCACCACGGCGATAGCGAACCGCGGAGTCGACATAAAGCTCGGCGGCAATCCGGAGCTTATGACGAAGCGCGAGCTCGCCGCGCTCGAGGTCGACATATCGGACATCGACAGCTTCATATATTCGAAGATGTCAGACGGTATGGACGGGGAAAAGGCGGAGGTGTTCAAAAAATACAGGAGCATACTTGAGAAAAACAGGATGTTCGCCGAAAAGGAACGCGCCGCCGTCATCGCCGCCGGAGGGCTTGCCGTGATCGGGACGAGCTTTTTCGAGGAAATGCGGACGGAGCAGCAGCTTCGCGGCAGAAGCGGGCGGCAGGGAGACGTTGGCGAGAGCATTGTATATAGGTCGGTCAACGACGATGCGCTCAGGCGGCTGATATCGCCTGAGATGATCGAGTGGATCGAGCGGTTGTTCGATGATGTTGAATCGAAAGTGATGGACGGCAAAATTCTCGAAAAGAGCCTCAAGTCCGCGCGGCAGAAGCTGCACGACGCCAAATTTGCCGACATAAGAAAAAGAAACAGCGAGCTTTCGCACATCGAAAAGGCGAGGGCGGACTTTATCGGGAGAAAATTTGACATCCGCCGTGACAGGCTGACGGTCGACGACGTGCTCATCATGTGGGCGAAGGACGACGAGACGCTTGCGGAATTCTCGCGCAAACAAAAAAACAGTTTCGACGTTTGCTCGCCTTTGATGAATTATATTTACAAGAAATATTGTGATAAATTCGGGTTCAAATTCGAGAGGGGCGCAAAGGCTTCCTCGGCGGCGATTTTGAAGGCGCTGCGCGCCGATATCACCGCAAGGTACAAAACCGAGAATTATAACGACATGCCGGAGCTGAAAACCGCTTACTGCTCCGCGCTGCTCTCCGCCTGGGCGTCGTTTATCGAATTTGAAAAGAAGCTGTGCGCAGACGGAAAATTTACGGAGCGCACCGTCGAGCGCAGTCTTGAAGCGGAAAAAAGGCGTCTTCTGAGAGACGCCGCGGTATCGCTGTTCAGGGTGCGCATCCCGACGGCGCGCACGCAAGTAAAAAAGATGAATGACGGCGACTAAAATCGCCGTGTCGCGCTGCGCATCCCGACGGCGCGCACGCAAGTAAAAAAGACCGACTCATGAAAATGTCGGGGCGGCTGAGGCTTTGATACGGACGGGAAAACCGTCCGGCCTCTGCCGCCTCACTTTATGAGCTGGCGGTATATTTCGCCCTTCCCGACGCGGCGGTCGCGCGCGACGGCTTTGATCGCGTCCATGCGCGCCATCCCGCCCGCCTCGTACATGGCGACGTGCTCCTGCACGGTCATCCCGAGCCAGTCCTCGGCAGTGTTTTTGACGGGCGCGCCGTGGAGTACGAGAACGTATTCGCCGCGCGGAGTTACGGATTTGACGATCGACGATGCCTCGCCTGTCGTTGTGCGCAGCACCTCTTCGTTAAGCTTCGTGAGCTCACGGCAGACGGCGAGCCCGCGGTCGGGGCCGCAGACGGAGACGAGGTCGTCAAGCGTGCGGCAAAGCCGGTGCGGCGCTTCATATATGACGGTCGTGCGCTTTTCGGAGGCGAGCTCTGCCAGCGCCTCGGCGCGCGGTTTCCCGTCGGTAGGCAGAAAGCCGACAAAGACGAACGAACGCGTGTCCGCGGCTGACAGGGCAAGCGCGGTCGTGACCGCGCTTGCGCCGGGGATGCAGGTCACGGGTATCCCGGCGTCTGCGGCGAGGCGGACGAGGTCTTCGCCGGGGTCGCTTATCGCGGGCATTCCAGCGTCCGTGCACAGCGCGCACGATTCGCCTGATTTAAGTCGGGCGATTATGCGCGGACCCGATTCCGCCATGTTGTCCTTGTAGTAGCTCGTCATCGGGCGCGAAATTCCGAGCGAGGAGAGCAGCAGTCCCGTGTGCCGCGTGTCCTCGGCGGCAATGAAATCGACCTCGGACAGGACCTTGACGGCGCGCGCGGAAATATCCGCCATGTTGCCTATCGGCGTGGCGACGAGATAAAGTGTGCCGCCTATGACGCGGTTTTTTTCGGTTTCGGAAATGTCTGTCATTTTATATTAAACTCCTCGGGGAACATCCCCGTTTCATATATCCTGCGGAAGGTTTCTGTTTCGTTTCGGCTGCCGGACTCATAGATGATGAGCGGGGACGTTATGCGGAGCCCTCCCGGCTTCCCGCCGCGGCGCGCCGCGCAGAAGATCAGCGAGGGGGCGCTTTCGGCGTCGGGGAAAAGCAGCGTCAGCTGCTTCGGCTCAAATCCGGCGGAGCGCAAAGCGGAAAACAGCTCCGCGAGCCGCTCCGGGCGGTACACGAGATAAAACACGCCGCCCTGACGGCAGAGCCTCGCGGCGGCATCGCAGAAATCGACGATGCTGCCGAATATCTCACGGCGGGCGATGTTCGCCTCGTCGTGCGCGCTGTCGAATCCGGAGCCGGCGCGCAGATACGGCGGGTTGGCGAATACGGCGTCAAACGTGCCGCCGAGGATAGATTCGTTCATTTCGCGCACGTCGCCGAGCACGGGCTTTATAACGTCGGAAAACCCGTTATTTGCGATGTTTTCCTTCATTATATTGTAGAAAAGCTCCTGCACCTCGATCGCGGTGATGTGAGCCGCGCGCCCGCGCGCCGCGAGCAGCAGCGAGACTGCGCCCGTTCCCGCGCCGAGCTCGGCGATCCTGCCGAAGCGGCCGACTGGGCGGCGGACGAAGGCGGAGAGCAGGTAAGCGTCCGTTGTGAAGGTAAGCCCGCGAGTCGACTGCAAAAGCGTGATGTTGTCGTTTATCCTGTCAAGTCTGTAATCGGACACCGCCACACCTCCCGTTTTGTTTATTCATCAGAACTGCCGCAGATCGGATGACCTGCGGCAGTCCTTTTGGCTTATGTACTACGCACTTTAACCTGATAGATTACTTCTGCTCAGGAGCCTCAACGGGGCAGACGCCGGCGCAGGCGCCGCATTCGATGCACTTCTCGGGGTCGATAACGTACTTGCCGTCTTCGTCCGCGGAGATAGCCTCAACGGGGCATTCTTCGGCGCAGGCGCCGCAGCCGAGGCACTTTTCCTTGTCGATCTTATATGCCATCGTTCTTATCCTCCATTACGAGATATTGCGGCACGTAACACCGCGCCGTAATCCTATTCTATCACAAAACGTGAATATTTCAAGCCCTTTTTTAAAGAATGATACGATTTTTTTTACAAGGTACGGTTTTTCTTACGTATGCGTAGTTAAGAATCGCTGACGGCGGCGAGGTCTTGGTCGGCGGCGTCGGCACTGTCGGCGGTGTCGGCGGGACGCTGACCGCGGCTGCGGCGGCCTATCACCGTCACCTCGTCGCGGCTGAACTGCTTGATCGCGGCGTCGTCGGCATCGCCGAGCTTCACCTTGATTATGCCGGTCAGCGTCTGAGATTCGATCACAAAGCCCACGCCGTCCGGCGTCTTGACGATGCTGTCAACGCGCGGCGTGCGCTTGCCCTCTTCCTCGTAAGTCTCGCTTTCGTAGCGGAGGCAGCACATCAGGCGGCCGCACGTGCCGGAAATCTTGGCGGAATTGAGCGATAGGCTCTGTTCCTTCGCCATCTTTATCGAAACCTGGTTGAAGTCATAGAGGAAGGTGTTGCAGCAGAACGGACGGCCGCAGATGCCGAGCCCGCCGAGCAGCTTTGCCTCGTCGCGGATACCTATCTGGCGCAGCTCTATGCGCGTGCGGAAGACGGATGCGAGGTCCTTGACAAGCTCGCGGAAATCGACGCGTCCCTCTGCCGAGAAATAAAACGTCAGCTTGCTGTTGTCAAACGTGTATTCCGCCTCGACGAGCTTCATACCGAGCCCGCGCTCCTCGATCTTGCGGGCGCAGATGCGCATCGCCTCTTCCTCCCGCTCGGCGTTCTTTTCGTGGCGCTCGCGGTCGGCGTCCGTCGCGATGCGGACGACGGGGCGCAGCGGGGCGACGAGCGACGACTGCGGCTCCTTCCTGTTCGGAATCGTTACCGTGCCGTATTCGATGCCGCGCGCAGTTTCAACGATGACATCCATCCCCTCGCTGCACACGTAATCCATCGGCGCAAAATAATATATTTTCCCTGAATCCTTGAACCTGACGCCTACGATATCGACCATCTCCTGCGGCTCGGCGGGAAGAGAGGGCGCCTCCGGCTCAAACCAGTGGTCGGGTATCTGTAAATATCGGCTCCTGTCCTCGGGAACGGGAGGCTGATACGGCGCTGCTTCTTTCTGCGCGTCGTCTCTGTCCGTTGTTATGACGTTAGGCGAGAGGGCGCGCGCGGGAGAAGACTGGCGGCCGCGGCGGTTCCTGTTGCCGCCGTTATGCCGGCGCTGCTGGTTCTGGTTATTGTTCTGCGCGCTCTGCTGCGGCTGTTCACGCATCTCCGCATCCGTGGGCGCGCGCTTTTCGTCGCGGCGCGGCGCCGTGCGGCGATGCCGTTTGGCGGCGCTGTTGTGCCCGCCGCTGTTCTGCCCCTGCTCGCGCGGGGCGCCGTTTGTATTTTCAGACATATTTATCCTTTCCGCAGTTACTGCGAGTTCCTTATTTTTATCGTCATTGACAAAAGCGATGTCGTTACTGCGGCGTTTCTTTCAATGAGAGCGCCGCATTCGCTCACGGCGTCGAGCGCGACCGCGAGCCGCCGCGCCGGATATGACTGCGCGGCGTTCACCGCGTCGTCGGCGGACGGGAAAAAGCATGTCCCGGCGGCGTTCGTCTTTTTTGATATGAGCATGTCCCGCAGAGCGCCCCTCATGCAGGTTATGAGTTCAAGCGCGTCGTCGCGCCGGAGCTTTTTCATGCCGGACACGGTGACGACTGTGTCATCGTCGCGCGAAAGCGCGCCGAGCAGCAGCGAGAGCGCCTGCCGCTTTGTCTCGATTTTCTTCGTGAGCGCCCCGCTCTCAAGCAGGGATGCTGCTAGCGCCGGGTCGCCGTCGGATATCAGAATCAGCTCTTCCCACGCGTCCGGGTCGCGGTCGCGCAGCGTGCGCGCCTTTGCGCCGATTGTGCGGAGCACGTATTCGCCGAGCTCGTCCGGCGTGCAGGGGCGGCATCTGAGCGACGGCGCGCGGGAGCGCACCGTTTCAAGCAGGTTGTCGGAATTTCGGCAGAGAAGGAGGTAGAGCACGTATTCGGGCGGCTCCTCAAGCGTCAGAAGAAAGGCGTTCTGCGCCTCCGCCGTCATCGTGTCGGCGTCCTCGATCACGTATATTTTGCGCTCCGCCTCGGACGGGATTATATACGCCTCGGCGCGGACGGAACGGATCGTGTCAACTCCGATCGAGGCGCGGTCGCCGCGTGAGATAAACGTGACATCGGGATGCGTGCCCGCGTCTATTTTGCGGCACGCGTCGCACTCGCCGCACGGGATCGGACCGCTCCCCAGGCATAAAGCCGCCTTCGCGATCTCTTTCGCAAACGGCAGGATGATCCCGGAGCCTTCAAGGACGTATGCGTGCCCGAGCGTGTTTTCCCTTATGCTCCGGGCGAGCCGGCGTTTCAGCTCATCATTTCCCGGAACGGACGCAAAATCCGCGCGCGCCGTTTGATCCGCCATCTGACAGCCCCCCGAAAAGCGATTTTTTCACGGAAACTATTATATCAAAAATGTGCCGCCGTGTCAACTGCCGCGGAGCGTGTATGATGTGACAGAGCATGATGTTATTTTCAATTTCAGCAAAAAATCGAATGAAAAATCTCCTTATTTTGCGAGATGGCTATTGACAAAACGGCGCAGGTGTTATATAATAGCCCTTGCTGTTCCGAATGAACGGCGGAGGTGTGCCCATGAAGCTCGATATAAATGCGCTGCTCTCGGGCAAGGTTCGTTCTCTCCCGTTTGCTTATGAGATCGACTGCGGCGGTGAAGACGATATGCCCCGCCCGCCCGCCGAGGTGACGTTCACCTCGCCTATCAGGGTTAAGGGAAACATATCCGATTCCGGCTCATGCCTTTATCTGACGCTTGAAGCGGACGCCGATTATACGGCGCTCTGCGACAGGTGCGGGGGCAAGGCGGAGGGCGTCGTGTCGTGCCGGCTTGAGCGCATGGTTGCCGAGGAGGGCATCGTCGCCGACGAGAACAGCGACGATTATTTCATCGCGGTCGAGGGAAAGCTTGACCTTGACGCCGAGGTCGCCGAAGAACTTATGCTCGCGTTCCCGCCGCAGATTCTCTGCCGCGAGGATTGCCGCGGAGTCTGCCCCATATGCGGACAGAACAAAAACGAGGGCGACTGTGACTGCGAGGAAAAGGAAGCCGAGAGGACCGACCCGAGATGGGATGCGATCGCGCGGCTGCTCGAGGAAATCCCGGACGAAGACGGGCACGGCGAGAATTGAAAAATCGCTCAGGATCACAATTGAGATATAGAAATTAACTGAAAAAGCGCCGCGGACGGCGGCGGATCATAAAGGAGGTAACATCATGGCTGTACCGAAGAGGAAAGTATCCAAATCCCGCAGAGATATGAGACGTGCGAACAACAGCAGACTCGACGCTCCGGACATGTCAAAGTGCAAGAACTGCGGCGAATTCGTTCTGAGTCACCGTGTATGCAAGGCATGCGGTCACTATAACGGTGCCGAGGTAATCAGCAAGGCGGAAGAGAAGAAGTAAGGAGCGGCGGCGTTGGCGCCGCGCGCGGGAAAGAGGAAAACAGCAGACCGGGTCTTGTGGCGCGGTCTTTTTCCGCTTTCAGGCGTTTGTTTTTCATCAGCGGTGGACGCAAAAGTGTGACATTTTATTAAGAACTTTGAAAGATGCAAAAAGAAATATTGACAATGCGCTGTTTTGTGTGATACAATAAAAACAGCAATATCAAGAGCGTTCATCCGCGGTCGTTTACCGGGGAGAAAACGACGATGCGAAAGAGATAAGGAGAAACGAAACATGGCAGACGAAAAGGACGTAAGACTGGCAAAGGAAACATTTGCCACACTGTGCAAAATGCTTGACGGACACGACTGGCATTACAACAGGGACGACGAGAATTATACGATCAAGTGCGGCGCACAGGGTGACGACCTCCCGCTGGATATCAACATAAAGGTAGACCCGGACAAAAAGCTTGTCATGCTTTTGTCGTTTATGCCTTTTAATGTCCCCGAGGAAAAGCGCCTCGACATGGCGCTCGCGGTCAGCATTGTCAACAACCGCCTCGTTGACGGCAGCTTTGACTATGATGTGATGCACGGAAATATCCTCTTCCGTATGACGACGAGCTTTATTGAGAGCACACTCAGCGAAACGGCGTTTGAGTATATGCTCTTCTGCTCATGCGGCACGATCGACGAATACAACGATAAGTTCCTGATGCTCTGCAAGGGGCTTATGCCTGTTGAGAAATTTCTTCAGAATTAACGAAACGAAAGGAAGTATGATATCATGACAGACGAAAGCAAACTTGCCCTTGCGAAAAAAGTATACGGAACGCTCTGCGACGCTATCGATGCGAGACACTGGCACTATGAAAAGGATGACCAAAATCTTATCGTTCACTTCGGCGTGAGCGGAGAAGACATCCCGATGAAGATGCTGCTCATTGTCGATATACAGAGGCAGCTTGTGAGGCTCATGTCCCCCATGCCGTTCAAGTTCAGCGAGGAAAAGCGCATGGAAGGCGCGCTCGCTACGTGCGCCGCTACGTATGTTCTCGCCGACGGCAGCTTTGACTACGATGTTCAGACCGGCTCCGTAATGTTCAGACTGACGGCGTCGTTCCATGAAAGCACGATCGGCGAAGGTCTCTTCCAGTACATGATAGACTGCTCCTGCGCGGTCGTTGACATGTATAACGACAAGTTCCTTGCGATCGACAAGGGGCTGATCAATGTAACCGACTTCATCGCAAGCATGTAAGATGAATTAAATGAAAAGCTCCGGCGCCGCCGGAGCTTTCTTTTTCGTTAAATTCTGATTTGTCGGCGGGAACCGGAGTCATTCGGTCTATTCGGGCAGCGCGCCGAGCTCTTTCAGTTCGGCGGTCAGCTCTTCTTCCCGGGCGTAAAGGTCGTATATCGCGTTTTCAAGCTCGACCTTTTTGTCGGAGAGCTCGGTGGCGCGGATGTAGTCGCTGGCGGCATCTCCGAACAGCTCCTCTTCGACGGCGATGAGCTCCGCTTCCGCGCGCTCCGCCTCCGCGGTGACGCGTTCGAGCTCGCGCTGCCGTTTTCGTATCTCCGAGGCCTCCTTCTTTGCCTGAAGGTACCGCTCCTTGTTCGTCGACATAGAGGATTCGGGCGCGGCTTCGGCCTCCGGCGCTGACGCTTCAAGGCGCGCAGCGTATTCGGCGTATGTGCCCTCAAAGACTTTTGAATCAGTCTTTTCGAGCGGGAGTATACGTGTCGCGAGCTTGTCTATAAAATACCTGTCATGCGAAACTGCGATTACGGTCCCTTCAAATTCGGAGAGCGCTTCTTCGAGCGCTTCACGCGATTTTATGTCAAGGTGATTCGTCGGTTCGTCGAGGATGAGCAGATTTACGCGCGACAAAATGAGCTTACAGAACGTCAGCCGCGCGCGCTCGCCGCCGGAGAGCACGGAGACGGGCTTTTCTATATCGTCGCCGACAAACAGAAAGCGTGCGAGCGCACCGCGCACCTCGGTCTGCGTCAATGACGGGTATTCGCCCCAGAGCTCTTCTATGACAGTGTTCGTCTCGGTAAGGTTCTGATTTTCCTGATCGTAATAGCCGACATCGACGTTGTAGCCGTATTCGACGACGCCGGATACAGGGTCAAGGTTTCCGGTCAGAAGCTTGATGAGAGTCGATTTGCCGCACCCGTTGGGACCGAGGATGAAGAGCCGGTCAAGGCGGCGCACCGAAAACGACAGGTCGGAAAACAGCGCGCTGCCGCCGAACGACATCGAGAGCCCGCGCACGTCAAGGACCTCGTTCCCGCTGCGCCCCGCCGCTTCGAGCCGGAATTTTATGGATTTCGGCAGCGCGTCCGGGCGATTGACGAGCGTCATGTGCGCGAGGTACCGTTCGCGGCTCTTGATCGTGACGAAGTTGCGTTCCTGCCCCCACCGGCGCTGCTGCTCGATTATATCGAGCTGATGTTTTATGTCGCGCTGCTGCGCCTGCCATTCGCGCTCCTGAGATTCGCGCTCGCGGCGCTTGAGCTCGACGTAACCCGAATATGCCGCCGGATACAGCTTGCCCTTTTTGTGCTCGATCTCGAGCGTTTTGTTTGTGACATGGTCGAGAAACCAGCGGTCGTGGGAGACTACCATGACCGTCTTTTTGTACGTCGAAAGAAAGCTTTCGAGCCAGTTGAGCGAATCTATGTCGAGGTGGTTCGTCGGCTCGTCGAGTATCAGGATGTCGGGTTCGGAAAGGATCAGGCGGACGAGGGCGAGCCTCGTGCGCTGGCCGCCGGAGAGCGCGCCTGTCGGCAGGTCGTGGAAGCTCTCGTCAAAGCCGAGCTTCGAGAGCACGGAGACGCAGCGTGCGCGGTAGTAGAGGCCGCCGCCGTCGCGGTATTCGGCGGTCAGCTCGTCGTGCTCGCGCAGCGCGTTCATGCAGCCGTAGCCACCGGGCGGCAGGACCGTTATCATGCGTTCGAGCACGGACAGCCGCTCTTCGATTTCGAGCAGGCGCGGGAAAGCGCCGTACATCTGCCCGAGCACGGTGTCGGGGCAGCCGGGCACGCGGGAAAACGCCTCGTTCTGCCGAAGTATGCCGATTGTTTTGCCGTGCGCGATGTAGACGCCGCCCGTGTCCGGCTTGATGTCGCCTGAGATCATTGAAAGCAGCGTCGTTTTTCCGCTGCCGTTCACGCCGACAATTCCGAGCTTGTCGCCTTCGTTTATTGTAAAGCTTATGTTTTCGATTATCACCTTCGCCCCGTATGAGAGCGAAAGCGAGTCAGCCGTGAGAATCGTCATTTGCTTTTGGCGGGGGAGCCGTCAACGACGTTCTCCCCCGCACACCTCTTCCGGTATTATTTTATTGATTGCCTCAAGTCTGCGGCGCGTCCTCGCCCGCGGGCTTGATGTCGTGTATTTCAAGCAGTTTCTTTTTGAGCTCCGACTCGATACGGGCAAGCTCCGCCTCGGATTCGCGGCGCTTCGTCTTGCCCTCGTCCTGTATGCGGATGACTTCCTCAAGCGTTGAGACGAGCTGCTGATTCGTATGCGCTATCGTCTCCATGTCGACGATGCCGCGCTCCGATTCGCGCGCGACCTCGACCGTGCTCGTCTTGAGCGCGTCGGCGTTCTTCTTCAAGAGCTCGTTCGTCACCTCGGAAACTTCGCGCTGCGCCTCCATCGCCTGGGACGCGTGCGAGAGGCCGAGCGCGATCACCATCTGGCTCTTCCAGAGAGGGATCGTGTTGGCGAGGGTCGACTGTATCTTCTCGACCATCATCGTGTCGCTGTTCTGTATCAGACGTATCTGGGGAGCCATCTGGATCGAGATCATGCGCGTCAGTTCGAGGTCGTAGAGCTTCTTTTCAAATCTGTCGCAGAGGTCGGAGAAATCGCGGGCAGCCTGCGCGTCCTCAGCGAGTCCGGAAGCCTTCGCCTTTTCGGTCAGCTCGACGAGCGTCGTTTCGCGCTCGCGCTTCAGCCTGCGTTTGCCGGCGATGATGTACATCGTCAGCTCCTTCTGGTATGTGAGGTTGACGGCGTAGAGCCTGTCGAGCGTCGCGATATCCTTGAGAAGCTGGATCTGATGCTCGCGCAGCGCGTCGCATATCTTGTCGACGTTGACCTCCGCCTTGTCGTATTTCGCCTTGAGCGCGGCGACTTTGTTGCCGGTCTTTTTGAAAAGCCCGAAAAATCCCTTGTCCTCCGCCTCGTCGACGGAAAGCCCCTTCAGCTCGACGACAAGGCTCGTTATCGCGTCGCCGATCTGACCGAGGTCTTTCGTGCGCACTTTTTCAAGCGCCGTGTCGGAGAACTGGGAGACTTTTGTCTGTGCGGGCGCGCCATACTGCATTATGACGGCGCTGTCCGTTATGTCTATCTTTTCGGAGAATTCCTCGACCTGACGTTTTTCCTCATCGGTCAGCATGCTGTCGTCGATTTCAACTTCCGCGGGCGGCGTCTGCGCCTGGCTCTCGTCTGTCGGGAGCGACAGCTCGGGGGCAGCCGCGACGGCTTCTCCGCCGAGCGACAGTGTCGGGGTCGGAAGATCGGTATACTTGCTGGTGTCGTCCATGATTCAATTTCTCCTTATGTTTTATTTATATTGCGCTCATCTGCGCCCGGAACGGGGCGCGCCTTTGTACGCGGGGACGTTCTGCTTCATGTCGGCGTCTTCATCCTCGTCTTCGTCCTCGTAATCATCGCCCACCATGCCGGAGACGACGCACATGCGGATGAGAACGTAAATGAATATCGCGAGCACGATGAGCTCTCTGCATATGTCGTAATTGTCGGGATAAGCGCCGAGCAGGATCAGAACAGCATTCGGCAGCGAGTAAAGCCCGAGCAGTATGATCGAGGCGAGTCCGAGAAAGACATAGATCGCGCGCTTCGCCTTTCCGCTGCCGACGCGGAAGCGGCCTTCGACGAGGAAGAAGAAGGCGGCGGCGGAGAGGGCGACAAGCAGAAGGGTCTTGTTCGGATTGTTTATATTGATCCCGCTCGCCGTATGGATGCTGAATATCGTCATGCACATCCACACAAGCTCGACGACAGACAAAATGACGATCGCGGTATCCGAGCGCAGCGGCATTGCGATCCCGAGCAGGAAATATGCGGCGGCGGCGATCGCGAGCAGCGCGGTGACTATGCCCGCAAACGAGAGCGGCGACGTGCCGAGGACGAACGAAAACACCGTTGCGCCGACCATGATGAAGCTGACGAGCGCCGAAACGAAAATGACGGATGACGATTCCTCGGTCGGGTCGACGCGGGAGAACTCGCCGCGCAGCAGCACGATAAAGAGCGCCGAAATTATGAGCGCGATGACGGCGCCGCAGATGAACGCCATCGGCATGACCGCATCGTGATTGTAATACGATGCGGAAGAATCAAATTCCATGAGCAGCGCGAGTACGCGTACCGATGAAAGGCCGAGCGCGGCGATGACAGAAACCATAAGCGCACATGTATATATCAGTCTGCTGTTTTTCATATTCCTCCGTGGACGCCTGAGCTTATGCTGCCCCTCCGGCGCCGCTTTATAACATCTGATAGTATAATTATAATCGTCCGGGATAAATTATACAATACGATTGAAGAGATTTTGTATGAAAAAAACGCAGTTTTTTTGATTTCGCATATCAAAATATACCATTATATCATCAAAATAACAGATAATTCGGCCTGCGAGGCATATAATCGCCGTTTGCGGCATTATAATTTATATGCGCGCGGCGGAGAATGAGAACGCGAAATACCGGGGAAGGGGGTGATATTACGTGAGGTCGAAGGTTTTATCGTTTGGGCGGACGTATACGGCAATACGTTCGCTCACGGACGAGATGAAGCGCGACAGGATAGGGACGTACGCCGCGGAGTCGGCGTTTTTCCTCATCCTCTCCGCGCTCCCGCTCGTGACCTTGACCGTAACGATCGCGCGGCTCGTCATCCCCGATTTCGTTTCCGACTATATCCTCCGGCTCGCGGAGCTCGTTCCGGGCATAATCGGCGACTATATCGAGTCTGAGTTCATGTCGTTCAGCGTGTATCCGGCTCCGGCTCCGCTGTCCCTTTCGGCAGTCGCCGTGTTATGGGGCGCGTCTCGCGGGGTGCGCGCCGTTCGGCGCGGCGTCCGTTCCGTTTGGAACGAGGACGGCGGCTCGCCGATTTCGGAAGCGATATACGGCATATCGTTTACGGCGGCGTTTATACTGATCATCGTCGCGGTGCTCGTCTTTCTCGTGTTCGGGGACGAACTTTCGGAGCTGATCGGGGCGCGGTTTCCGGTGGCGGGGAATATTTTCGACTTAGCTGTCGGGATGTCGCCGGTGTTCAGCATGTTCGCGCTGACGCTGTTTTTCACGCTTCTGTACGGCACGTTCACGCCGCTGTCGTCGGGGATCGAGCGTCTGCGTTCGCACCTTCCGGGAGCCGCGCTCGCCGCCTCCGGCTGGACGCTTTATTCGTATATATTCTCGATCTTCATATCTGATTTTTCGGATATGCCGCGCATTTACGGCAGCCTCGCCGCGATCATGATTTTGATGCTGTGGCTTTATATGATAATGTATATTCTCCTGCTCGGAGCCGAGGTCAACAAGCTCCTGTCGCGCCGGGCGAAGCGGATGAGGCGTCATGCTTAGGATCGATATGATTTTGCAGCTCAAATCCGGCTCCAGAACATGATATATCAACAATTTTGATATAATATATAAGAATTGACGATTATGTATTGACATTTTCGACAATCGATGATAAAATATAAACGTTAAACAACCGAGGGCGGCGTGTCTTTGGAGGAGAACGGCCGCGTGGCAAAAAAAGTCAAAAGAAAGGCTACTATCAGACATGAAGAGAAGACTACTTGCAATTTTCCTGGCGGCTGTGTTCGTTATGTCATGCTTCGCGCTTTCCGCGTGCAATAACGAAAAAACACCGGCACCCGGCACCTCCGGCGATCAGTCGACAAACGATCCCGGCGGATCGAAGGATGACGGGACGAAGGCTCCCGAAGAAACACAGGGAGGTCCCGCGACGAACGAGGACGGACTCCCGGTGGAATTTTATGACAACTACAAGCGCGACGAGAAGGATGTCTACTACGGCAAGGCAGGTCTCGGCGGAAGCAAGGTCCTTTATGATTCGATCACCGTAAAGGTCAGCTCTAAGAATGCGCTGAACAACAATTTCGACGACATCAAAGAGCTCCCGGAGAACATTTTCTCCACGTACGGCGGCACGCTCTCCGACTGGACGCTCGTTCCTGATGAGAAATCTGCCGACAACAACAGGCTCAAGTACAGCGGCAGCGACGACTCGATCCTTACGTTCGGCAATCCCGAATGGGGAAGAGGACGTTTCTCTGTTTCCTATAGTATTGAGGACGGCGGCGAGGCGAAGGTCTACTTCTGCGTAAAGGATGAGAAAAACTATTATCGCCTCACGATCACCACGTCGGACGAAACAGGCGTCGTCCTTGACGAGATAAAGGACGGCAAGGAGACGAACCTCGGCAAGCTTGCCGTAAGCGTGACCGCGGGCGTATGGACGACAGCTTCCTTCAATATCTCCGAGAATAACATCGTCGTGTTTGTCGACGCTGTTGAGATGTTTCATATCGCCGAAAAACCCGCTAACCATACGTATTCCGGTCTGCTCGGCATCGGTCAGTGGAACACCGAGTTCTATATTGACGACATCGTAGTCACCGATCCGGACGGCAAGGAGCTCTACCGGCAGGATTTCGAGGACGGCAAGTTCCTTGAAACGGCAAAGTTCGGTCTGCGCAACGGCGGCAACTGGTCGATCGCCAACACCTCCGACTGGGAGATAATCGAGGTCGACGGGAACCACGTGCTCCATTACAAGAATTCCGGAGTACACGGCTCCGTCGCACTGTTTGACGCGGGGCTTCCCGAGAACTGCACCGGATTCACGTTCTCATACCGTGGATATAAGGTGTCCGGAAGCGAAGGCTATCCGTGCGTCTGGGACTGGAATGAAGCCACGATGGACACATCGACCGGCGAGGGCAAGGATTATATATGCTTTAACCTCGGCGGCTGGTCAGGTCAGGCAGGAATGCAGATCATAACCGGCGGCAACAAAACGAATGTGCAGAACAACGCCGATGTCGGACTCGTGACGGGCGAATGGCAGGAAGTCAAGCTTGTTATGACACCCGAGAGCGTGTTCGCATACTTCCACGACGATTTCGTTCAGGTTCACTGGTATTGATCAACTGTGACTGAATAAATAAAACGCAAGGGGCGCGGTTTCATGCCGCGCCACTTGCGTTTTTTTGCGCCCGCGAAGGCAAAAGCGAGGCGACCGTTCTTTATATCAAATATAAAAAATATTTGATATACCTAATATCCCCTTGACGCCGAGAAGCAAAAGGGGTATAATTGGGTATAACAAAGTGCGAGGTGTTCCGGATGAACGATATAGAAAAGAGGATCGCTGAGCTCGAGGCGCAGATATCAGCGTTGCCGGAGGGCAGTCTTACAACAAAAAAGGTCAGGGGCAATACGTATTTTTATCATCGCATTTATCGGGATAAAAAGCGTGTTGAAAAATATGTCCGTGCCGAAGAGGCGGACACGCTGCGCGGCCTGATCGGAAAGCGCAGGGAACTTGAGAGGGAATTAAAAGAGCTGAAAAGAGAGCTGCCGAAACCGAGAACGGGCGTCGGCAGAGCTACGCTCGGCAGTTCTTTCAGAGTGACTGTTCGCACCGGCGCGCAGCTTGCCGCCCTCGTCGAACAGACGAAAAAATATAAAAAAAGAGCATGTATTTCAAAACTGCGGGACTATATCTTCGGGGAAGCGCAGGATAAGGTTTTCATTCTCTACGGGCTGCGCCGCACGGGGAAAACGACGATGGCGAAGCAGATACTGGCGGAGCTTCCGGATGAGGAATTTGCAAAAGCGGCGTTTATTCAGGTGAAGGCAGGAGATACGATCTCCGACATCAATGCGGCTCTCGACTCACTTGAAAGCGAGGGATTTCGATATGTTTTCATCGATGAAGTTACACTGCTTAGCGATTTTATTGAAGGTGCGGCGCTCTTTTCGGATATATATGCCGGCGGCGGGATGAAAATCGTGCTGACCGGCACTGATTCGCTCGGCTTTATTTTTGCGGGCAGCGACCAGCTTTACGACAGATGTATCACGCTGCATACAACTTTTATTCCGTACCGCGAATTTGAATCCGTGCTCGGCATTCACGGAATAGACGAATATATCCGTTACGGCGGCACGATGAGCATTAGCGGCGTCAATTATAACGAGGACTCCACCTTCGCGAACCCGAAGCGGTCAAGCGAGTATATTGATACGGCGATCGCGAAAAACATTCAGCATTCGCTTAAATTTTATCAAAACGGCGGTCATTTCCGCGGACTATCGGAGCTTTACCTGAAAGGCGAGCTGACGAATGTGATCAACCGCGTGGTTGAAAATATCAACCACAGTTTTACGGTCGACGTTGTGAAAAAAACATTTGAATCTACGGACATCTCGATTACCGCCCGCAATATGCTCCACGACCGCTATAGCCCGCTCGATATCAAGGAGCATCTGGATCTTGACGCGGTCACATTCGGCATCATGCAGGCGCTCGATATTCTGAAAGAGGAGGAGCAGACGGTCGATGTTGATGAAAGCCATATGGCGGAGATAAAGGAATATCTGATGCTGCTTGATCTTGTTGCAAATGTCGATCTTTGTTTTTTGCCGGATGTAAACGCAAGGGGGAGCATCACGGTCATAACGCAGCCGGGGCTTCGCTATTCACAGGCATACGCTGTGATCGGAAATATGCTTCTCGACGAAAAATTCAGCCTGCTTTCTCTTGTTGACAGGACACGCGTGATCGAACGGCTTCAAAGCGAGGTAATGGGGCGAATGATGGAGGATATCGTCCTTTTGGAGACGAAGCTTGCAAAACCGCACAGCGAGGTGTTCAAGCTTCAGTTTGCCGTGGGCGAATTTGATATGGTCGTTTTCGACCCGAAGGCGCTCTCTTGCGAGATTTATGAGGTGAAGCACAGCAAGGAGATCGTTCCCGCGCAGTACCGCTTTCTGGTCGACCCCGAAAAGTGCGCCATGACGGAGCACCGATTCGGAAAGATCACGGGCAGATATGTGATCTATCGCGGCGAGGACGCGGAATCGGAAAATGTGCGCTATCTAAATGTGGAGAAGTATCTCTGCTCGCTCGGATGATTTCGCTGCAAATGCGTTTTCCCCGTTTTAAGTTGATTTTAAGCTCGCGCCGCTGGCGAGCGTACTCGGAGGCAAAACAGAAGAAGGACGCCGGTCGGATGTCGGCGTCCTATATTTATTCATGTTTTGCCGTTTCGGCAGCATAACGGGCGCGGCGATCAAAGGAATGATCGTTCCGCGCGGCGTTTGACCTTACATCATGACTGCCTCGATATCGTCTATCGAGCGCGGGGTTTTTATTGAGAGATTTTCGCAGCCGTCCTCGGTGATGAGGCAGTTGTCCTCGAGGCGGAAGCCGATCCCCCATTCCGGGACGTAAATTCCGACATCGACGCAGAACACCCAGCCGGGCGCGATATCGCCGGAGGCGTCTACCATGTCGTGCGTGTCGAAGCCGACATGATGCGAGCCGCCGTGCCACATATAGCGGGACTCGTTTTCCGGGCTGTCGAGTAGTCCGAGCTCGCAGAGCAGCCCGCCGCAATAGCGGTGGATTTCTTTGTCGACAAACTTCATCGGAAGCCCGGGGCGGAGCGTTTCAAACATGTGGTTCGAAGTTTTGTACGCGCACTCGTACAGCGCGCGCTGGCGCTCCGAAAATTTGCCATTGCAAGGCCAGCCGCGGGATACGTCCGTGTGCATGTGGTCGTATTTCGCGCCGACATCGTTCAAAATCATGTCTCCGTCGCGAGCCTGTCCGCGGTAGTCGTAGTAATGTATGCAGAAATTGTTCTCACCCGCCGAGATTATGGACGGGAACGCGGGCTCGCGGCAGCCCTTCATCAAAAGCGTGTGATCCCACACCGCCTTATACTGGTATTCGTACATTCCCGGAGCCGAGGCGAGCATCATTGCCGTTATGCCCTCGGTCGTGAGTGATTCCGCACGGCGCATGGCGTCGATCTCGCACGGAGCCTTGACGGTGCGCTGTCGGCGGAGCTGCGGGCGGATGTCGTGGAGCGTGAGCGCGGGGGCAAGCTCGCTGACCCTCCCCTGAAATGCGAGCCGCGTCGGGTTATTGTTGCCCATGTCGTCGATGTCGAGGGCAAGACAGCGGCAGAAGCCGCTCGCATCCTTGATCGCCGCGTCAAGCTCGTCGGTCGATCTGATATCGGCGATGCCGGAAACGGCGGAAGCCGCGTCCGGCTTGATGCGCTTTCCAGTCCAGCGTTCTTTTATGAAATCGGGCGGCAGGGTGAAGAGCGTTTCCTTCGTTTCGCCGTTGTGCCTGACCGCGAAGAGGACTGATTCCGCCTGCTCTATGCCGGTAAGGTAGAGAAAATTTGTGTCCGTGTAGACGGGGTAGTCCTCGTCTGCCGTTTTGCGTATGGCTCCACCGGCATAGACGCAGAGCACCGTGTCTTCGGGCAGCGACTCATACAGGGTATGTCTGTTTTTCGTGTAAAATGATGCGTTCATAAGCTTCCTTTCCGTTTTTATGCGTTTATGTGTACGAGCTGCCCAGCAGCTCTTTTGCGGCGTCGTCGAGCGCTTTGCCGACGGAATCATGTATGACGAGCGTCGCGAGTCTGTCCGCCGGGGTCGGAGTATAGTTGATGACGACAAGCGCGTCACCGCAGAAATATCTGACGAGCGAGGCGGCGGGATAGACCGCGAGCGAGGTGCCGCCGACTATCATGATCCCGGCGCGGGAGACGCGCGAGGCTGCCGCTTCGAATACGCCCTCCGGCAGCATTTCATCGTAAAGCGTCACGTCCGGGCGAACGATTCCGCCGCACTCGCAGCGGGGCACGCCGTCCGTTTCCGTCACGCGGCTTATGTCATAGCGGCGGCCGCAGCGCAAGCAGTAGTTGCGCTCTACGGTACCGTGCAGCTCGTAAACACGCTTTGAACCCGCCTTTGTGTGAAGGCTGTCTATGTTCTGCGTTATGACGCAGTCAAGATATCCGGCTGCCTCAAGCGCGGCGAGCGCCTTGTGCGCGCGGTTCGGCTTCGCGTCCGGGTAGACGAGGTGCGCGCGGTAATATTCGAAAAACGTCTCCGGCTCGCGGGCAAAAAACGTACCGCTGATTATGTCCTCCGGCGACAGCTCGCCGTATTTTTTCGAATAAATGCCGTCCGCCGAGCGGAAATCAGGTATGCCGCTCTCCGTTGAGACGCCCGCGCCTCCGAAAAAGACCGCGGGCGCGTGCTTTTTTATAAGTTCCGCAAGCTCGTTCATCGTTGGCTTTTGTCCTTTTTGTTTATTCGGTTATTTCGATTTCGTGTGTGCAGCAGCGGCGAATCTCGCCGTCCGTGCAGTGCAGGTTTACGCGGTAACGCCCGGGGCGTGACACTGTCATCGTCGTCTCTGCCGCCTCGGCGTTTTCTATCGTAAATTCGGCGCCTTCGGGCGCGCCCTCGACGTGCCAGACGTATGAAAGCTCTCGGTCAAAAGGCATGCCGTCGTCGACGACCTCAACTGACAAAACAGCTTTGAGTCCGCCTGCGTTTCGGCTGTGAGCGTACATGTCGGGACCGTGATTCATCACCGCGCGCCGCGGCGTCCCCTCATACATCAGCCGCGCCTCGGTTATCGCCGTATAGTGTCCGGACCTGTTCTTTACCGTGATGCGGACGCGGTCGGAGGTGACCGCGTCAAAGCGGCTTTCGTTTCTGCCCGCGCACATAAGGCGGGGCGTCTGTGAACGCGTCGTGACGCTTTGCCATCCGTCGCGATAATATTCGATCAGATATCTCTCCGGATACGAGTAGCCGCACGGCTGCCTGTCGTCGTAAAACCAGATCGCGAGCGTGTCAAACGTCTGCTCTTTATCTAATGTGAGCGTCAGCGAATCGGTGTCGTTCACGCTGCCGTCGTTTCCCCAGAAGGGGGCGGAAACAGTTTTTCCGTCCGTGACCGCGGCAGGGTCGGGGGCGCATTCGTTTACGGCGAGCGAGGAGGAGTCCTCGCCGTCGGAACGGTGCTTTTCCTCCCACATCGCCTCCCGCGCCGCTTTTGGCGTATACGTCGCCGTGACGCGCGCGCCGGTAGAAAGGCTTTCGTCTGTGAGTCCGGCGAGCTTTAAAAGCTCCTTCGTTTCCGGGTCGACGGATGTATCGAGCGCCGACGGGAGCGCGCCGGACGGGGACGAGAAGAGCACCTCGCCGTCCGTTTCAACGGCTCCCGATTCGGGATCGTAAACGGCGCGGCACGGTTCACGCAGCGCCAGCGCGAGCGCGCCGTCGATAAACAACGAGTACCCGCGCGGCATGCCCGGATATGTTCCGTCGACGTTGTTGACGACGGCGACATCCCTTCCGTGATAAAGTAGGTTGTCCACCGCGAAATGGCCGTAGCCGAAATCTATCGGGTCAAGTTCGATTTTGGAGTCAGCGCGGGGACGAAGCCCCGCCATGTCCTCGATGAAGATATATATGTAGTTGCCTAAGACGTTGTGGTATATCCACGACCGGTAAAAGTCGCCCTTCCCGCAAGGGTCGGAGGCGTTGTCGGCATTGAAAAATTCGCTGTTGTTCGGGAAGCGGACATCGCCGCCGTCGGGAAAGACGCACCACGCGCACCATTCCGTCATCGCGGCGAGCATTTCCGGGGTGACGTACTTGTGCTCACGGTCGTAGGTGCGGAGCGCGGCTTCGTAGGCGTGTGCCTGCACGGTGAAATTGATGTTTGAAAAGTTGTTGCTGCCGGGAACCTCGCGGTTGTCGCGCTGGCTCGCCGTGTAGTACGGGAAAACGGGGAATTCCTCAGCGTCTGAAAGGAAGCGGAACGCCTCCCGGTATTCGTCCGTCACCGGCGGGACCCCCATCGAAAAATAGTTGTAGGAATTTGATTCCTTATACGGGATAAGGCGCGGCTGCGCTTCGTTGTGAAGGCAAAAATCAGCTTCCGGCAAAACGGCGAGCGTTTCAAACATCCGGCATTTCCGGCACCAGAGCGTAGAGAGTATGT
>CANRIL010000001.1 GCA_947630625.1 uncultured Clostridia bacterium | reverse complement strand
ATCGCGGAGCTTCGGCTTTGGAAGCTGAGAGCCGATCTTATGGGATTTGAAGAAGCGTTGGCGGACGTTATGGCGGATATCGACAAGATGCCTGATTCCGTCGACAAGAGCTTTGCGCTCGCGGACGCGCTTTTGCAGGGGTGGCTCTATCGCCCGGGGTACAAAAACGACGAGACGTTTGAGCGGATCAGAAGCGAGGCGATCCTCGGACACAACGAGGACGCGATGCGGTTCGTCGTCATGACCGAGGACGGCAGGCTGTCCGGGCAGGACTACATCGAATATTCAAAGGACGTGCAGATACCGTTTCTGCACAAGAACAAGTTCAAAAAGACCGAAGGGTACGAATGGATGCACCTTGCCGCCGCGTATTACAGAGAGGGGAGCGAGGAAAACGGCGAGGCGGCGCTCGAACATGCGATCAGGCTATGCGGACGGGACGACGTGAATTTCGCGCTTTCAAGGACGGCGAAGCGCGCGCAAAAGCTCCGCCGCGAAAAATACGATGGGCTTGACCCGAAAACGTACGCGATCTTCGCGCACGGGATCGAGCTGCGGTTGATAGGCGGGGACCTGTGCCTCTGGAAATCACCCGGATGGAAGATCGCGGGGCAGATGTACGGCGCGCCCGGCGAGGCGGCGTATACGTTCGGCACATCGTCCGACAGCCGCTTCTATATTGACGGCGCCGCGCCCGGATACGTCTTTTGCGGCTCCGACGGCTCTACGCTCACGTTTGAAAGCGACCGCGAGGTCGTAAAGACGCCGGCAGGCACGTTTGACGGCTGCGAAAAGTGGGTGACGCGGTCGCCGAAGATAACGGCTGTGACGGAGCAGTACTACAAGCCGGGCGTCGGCATAGTGAAGCAGAATGCGAGCTTCGGCATATACGAGTTTTCGGCGGAGCTTTTAAAATACAGGATAAGCGGCGGAGAAGGACGCATGCCGCTTTCCGCCGGAAACAAATGGACATATCGCCGATGCGGGGACGCGCCGTTTGACTGCACCGAAACTTACGAGGTGATCTATACAGACGCCGGGTGCGCGACGCTTTCCGTTCTGACGGAAGCTCTAAAAAACAGCGCCGAGCCGTATTTTTACGAGCTTTTGAGTGAATTTGAGGCGGTGATCCAAAACTTCGGGGAGGACGGAGTTGAAGCCGAACTGTCGGCGCTTTATGAGGAAATGAAGGCGGCGGCTAAAAATGAATACGAGCGCGTGCTGCTTGAAATGGCGGGGCGCGCCGCGTCGAGAATGACGGCAGACTTCACCTCAGGGCTCAAATGCTGGGATCACCTCATAATAAACGAGGTCATGACGGACAAGGGCAAGCTCTGTATGGATAAATCGGACGACCCGCTTTCGGTGAGCTACACGAAGACGTGCTTTGACGATATGGAATATAAGCTTTTGCACAATATGGTCATAGACATATGGAACGAGCTCGCCGGCTGCCTTTGGTGCGACGACTGGCTATCGGGGAAGCGGTTCAAATACGATCTGCGCGAGGACTGGAAAAATATCGGGTCAGAATTCGTTTGCCGCCCGGTCGGCGCTGTGACGACGGCCGCCGGTACATTTGACGACTGCGTTGAGATCGCGCTCGTCGACACCCAATTCGTCCAGAGCAGCGGATGGGGATACCGTGGAGGCGAGATGGAATACACGTTTGCGCGCGGCATTGGGATCGTGCGCGCCGTCCATCACTATACGTGCGGCGCCGTCAGAAGGCAAAGCACATATGAACTCACGTCATACGTCGGCAAAGGAGACGGGTATATGCCGGTCGAGTCCGGCATGAGGCGCAGATATGAGTGCGTCGATCTATACGATGTCGGCATCGCGTCGTCGGAATACGCGTTTGTGACAGCGCCGAACGGCTGCACCGCGATCATAGGCGTTCTCGGCGGCACGTCGTTCCGCTGCCCGGACGCGCAGGGGCGCGGCATCGACAAATATTATCAGCTCCGCGAACACGGACTGATGTAAAAATGAAGGAAGACGCCCGATTTGAAGGCGTCTTCCTTTTTATAATTCGGTTTTTCCGAAACGTTATGATATACCGATTTTCATTCCGGTCGGGGGATACGCGCGCAGCTTTTTCGTGCAATATAAAAAACTTCTCGTCGCACCTTGAAAAAAACGGTCGGCTGTGATAAAATGAGCTGTATTCGGTTATACGTTGGAGGCAAGCGTGTTTGATAAGTACATGAAGCCCGATTTTATACTCGGAAGCTTTCTTGAGGTAACGCCTGAATTTTGTCTTGAAAACGGGATCAGGGCGCTCATCTGCGACATAGACAACACGCTCGTCACGTATGACGACCCTGAGCCTACGGAACCTGTTCTGAAGTGGCACCGCGCATTGGCGGAGATCGGCGTACCGATATCGTTCGTTTCAAATAACGAGCCGGAGCGCGTATACACGTTTGCGAAGCCTTTAGGTGCGCCCGCGTTTCCCAAGAGCGGCAAGCCGTCGCGCCGCGGCGTCCGGATGGCGATCGAGGCGATGGGGAGCGAGCCTGCCGGGACGGTGTTT
Organism: uncultured Clostridia bacterium; assembly: GCA_947630625.1. Classification (GTDB taxonomy): domain Bacteria; phylum Bacillota; class Clostridia; order Oscillospirales; family CAG-272; genus DTU064. The sequence goes on along the minus strand of CANRIL010000001.1, from coordinate 179,654 downwards.
CTCGGGGATCAGCTGCTGACCGATGTGATGGCGGCGAAGCGCTCCGGCATACGCGCCATAGTCGTACCGCCGATAAAGGATAAAAAGACGCTTTTGTTCCGCGTGAAGCGGGCGATAGAGCGGCCTTTTATGAACAAATATATTCGCGAAGGAGAAAAAGGAAATGTCAAGACTTGACCGCGCACGCGCGAAGCTCGCCGAAAAGGGGCTCGACGCGATCTATATCTCATCCGAGATAAACGAAAGGTATGTCACCGATTTCAGCTTTACTGACGGCTTTGTGCTTATTACGAAAAATAAGTCGTACGTGATAACCGATTTCCGTTATCTTGAAGCGGCTAAATCGCACGTCGTCGGCGATTACGAGATAATCACCGCCGGTAAGGGAAATTATTTATACGAGCTTTGCCGCGACAACGGCGTTCTGAGGCTCGGATTTGAGGATTTGTCCATCTCTTACGCCGGATATAAGTCTCTCGTTGACCGTCTGTCCGGCATAACGCTCGTTCCCGCCGGTCAATTTGTCGAGGAACTGAGGCTTTATAAGGAGCCGGAGGAAGTCGAAAACATAATTCGCGCGCAGAGGATCGCGGAGCGCGCGTTCGCGGAGCTTCTGCCGGAGCTCAGGCGCGGGATGCTCGAAACTGAAGCGGCGCTCGAACTCGAATATAAAATGCGCAAACTCGGCGCGGAGGACAAGAGCTTTGATACGATCGCCGTTTCCGGCTCGGCGTCCGCGCTGCCGCACGGAGTTCCGCGCAATCGTCCGATCGAGAACGGATTTTTCACGTTCGATTTCGGCGCGGTCGTGAACGGATACCATTCTGACATGACGCGCACCGTCGTCATCGGCAAGGCCGACGACGAGATGAAGCGCCTTTACAATACAGTGCTTGAAGCGCAGCTCGCGGCGGAGGCGGTCATAACAGAAGGCTACCGCAACTTTGACGCCGACAAGACCGCGCGCGATATAATCGAGGGCGCAGGATATCACGGCTGCTTCGGCCACGGCCTCGGTCACGGCGTCGGACTTGAGATACATGAGTCCCCCCGTCTCTCAACGGGCGCCGGCGACGCGGTTCTGAAGGCAGGCATGATCGTGACCGTCGAGCCCGGAATTTACATAGAAGGGAAATACGGCTGCCGGATCGAAGACATGATGCTTATAACCGAGGGCGGCGCGCGCGTTCTGACGGATTGCCCGAAGGAGCTTATCGAGCTCGATATATGACTCTTTGCAATCGGCAGAGAAATAAGTCGGCGCCGTTTTTACATAAAATATGCGCTATACTGCGTTTTTGCCGAAAAAAGGTCTTGCAAAAGAGAGAGTTTCGTATTATAATTAATGAGTTAGGACATATCGAAAGGATTTTTAATTACAATGGTATCAGCAAACGAATTCAAAAACGGTATTACGTTTGACGACGGCGGCGTCGTCCTCCAGGTCATCGAGTTCCAGCACGTAAAGCCGGGCAAGGGCGCGGCGTTTGTCCGCACCAAGCTCCGCAATGTGATGACGGGAGCCGTTATCGAGCGCACGTTCAACCCGACTGACAAATTCCCGGATGCGCGCATCGAGCGCAATGAGATGGAATATCTCTATAACGACGGAGATCTCTATTATTTCATGGACCCCGAGACTTACGAACAGGTCCCGGTCAATGCGTCGCTTTTGCCCGACACGTTCAAGTTCGTCAAGGAAAATGACAAGTGCAAGCTCGTTTCATATAACGGCAAGATCTTCGCGGTCGAGCCCCCGATGTTCGTCACGCTTACGGTCGTTGACTGCGAGCCCGGCGTAAAGGGCGATACCGCGACGAACGCGAAGAAGGTCTGCACGCTTGAGACAGGCGCACAGCTCAACGTTCCGCTCTTCATCAATGTTGGCGACGTTCTCCGCATTGACACGAGAACGGGTGAGTACATCGAACGCGCGAAGTGAGGATAACATGACGATAAAGGAAAGATGCGCATATATCAAAGGGCTTGCCGAAGGGCTTTCGCTTGACTCTTCAAAGCCTGAATCAAAGCTTATCTCTGAGCTTATTTCTCTTGTGAGCGAGATGGCGGACGAGATCGAAGATGTTGAGGACGATATCTCTGAGCTTTCCGAATACGCTGAAGAGCTCGACCACGATCTCGGCGACGTTGAAAGAGTAGTTTTCGAATGTGACGATGACGACGACTGCTGCTGCGACGACGATGATGACTGGTACGACGAGGACGATGACGACGAGGAATGCGACTGCGACTGCGACGAGTGCGAAGGTTGCGACGAGGATTATTATGAGGTCGTGTGCCCGCACTGCGGCGAGACAGTCTATTTCGATCCCGACATCGACCCCAAGGACATGATCTGCCCTGCATGCGACAAGCACTTCTCTGACGCTGACTGATAAATAGCAATTATAAAGGGGAAAAGCTTCTTCGTAAAAAGCTTTTCCCCTTTGCTTTACCTCCCCGGCGCGCCGCGCCGCGGGGCTTTAATTTTCTTAAGGAGGACGACCGTATGGAAGTAAATGAAAAACAGTACCACATAGCGTGCAGAAAGGGCGACATCGGGGAATACGTTATAATCCCCGGCGACCCAGGCAGATGCGAGCTGATCGCCAAATACTTCGACGGCGCGCGCCACGTCGTGACGAACCGCGAATTTGTAACTTACACAGGGACGCTTGAAGGTAAAACAGTCTCCGTGCTGTCGACCGGGATCGGCGGCGCAAGCGCGTCTATCGCGATGGAGGAGGCGGTCGCGCTCGGCGCGCACACGTTCATCCGCGTCGGAACGTGCGGCGGCATCCGCACGGACATCGTCGCCGGGGATGCTGTGATCGCGACGGGAGCCGTCCGCGCGGAGGGAACGAGCCGCGAATACGCGCCGATCGAATTTCCGGCTGTCGCCGACTTTGAGGTGACGTGCGCGTTGACAGGTGCGGCTGACGCGCTCGGCATCCGCCGCCATGTCGGCGTCGTCCAGTGCAAGGATTCGTTTTACGGGCAGCATTCGCCTGAGCGCATGCCTGTAGCTGACGAGCTTTTATATAAATGGAACGCGTGGCGCCGCCTCGGCGTCCTTGCGAGCGAGATGGAATCTGCGGCGATATTCACGGTCGCATCAGCTCTCGGCGTCCGCGCCGGGACCGTTCTCACATGCGTCTGGAACCAGGAGCGCAAGTCGCTCGGCATATCGGACCCCGACTGCCACGATACGGACGGCTCGATCAAAATCGCGGTCGAGGCGCTTCGCCGTCTAATAAAATAAGACAGGGAAGCGCCAAATTCGAGCCGAACGGTTCAATTTTCACAATAGAGCGAAAACATCGGGGTCGCGTATAAAGTTTTGAGTCCGAGTATCTTCTCGTCGCTCTTCTTGCCGAATCTCATAAGAACGAATATCCCGTCGTCAGTTTTTTCAAACAGCTTCCCGTTTGACACTTTGAAATGCTCGTTCCACCTGCTTACGGTGATATTTTTGAGCGAGGTCAGTTCCCGAAGCGCCAGCGGGTCGATCGACGAAATATTTTTCCCCAGAATAAGATGCGTTATATTTTCCGAACCGATAAACGCACCGCCTGAGATCGCTGATACGCTGTCCGGGATCGTCACGATCCCGCCGTGCCCGATATAACTGATCAGAACACCGTCTTTAATGATGAAATCGCCGTTGTTTTTTACTGCGGTTTCCGTTTCGGCGGTGTTCGCCGTTATGTTCGGTTCAGTGAAATAAACATCGTCGCCCGGAGTTGTACGGTCTGAAAACAGGTATAAGGACAGTGTGATCGAGACGACGAGCAGCAGCATGCACGCCGTCATCGCGAAGCGGCTGAAATATAGCTGACGGCTGTCCCGCTTTTTTTCGACGTGAACCTTTTCCGCCTCTTCGATGAAACGGTCGTCAATACTTCCGAAGGCGTCAAATAGATTGTCGTTTTTCATTTAAAATAAACCTCCTCCAGATATTTTTTCAGCTTGCGCCGTGTCTTTGAGAGTACGGCCCGAATATAATTGTCCCTGACGCCAAACCTGACGGAAATCTCCCCGATGTCGTCGGCGAAGAAATATCTTCGCACAAACATCACCCTGTCGCGCTCCGTAAGAGAATCAAGGAAGCGGTTGATATACAAAACGAGCTCCTTATTCTCGATTTCGTCCTCCGCCGACATATTATCGGAAATACATTCGGAGAGCTCTTCGAAGACAACGCCGATTTGTCCGCCGCCGCGCTTTTTGCTGTTGTTTCTGCGATACATGTTTGTTGCAATGTTTCGCGTTATCTTCGCAAAATAAGCGCGCAGACAGCCGGGTCTTTCGGGCGGAATATTGTTCCATGCGGCAAGCCACGTCTCGTTGACGCACTCTTCTGCGTCTTCTTTGCTGCCGAGTATGTTTTTGGCTATCGTATGAAGATATGAGCCGTATTTCTCAATCGACCTTGAGATCGCCTGCTCATCGCGATCAAAAAACAATTCAATAATGCCGCTGTCTTCCATGACCTTCTCCTTTCTTGTTTATATAACTCTCCTTATAAATAATGTAACGCATTATTGCGAAAACGCAACCTTAAATGTCGAAAAATTGATAAAAAACGCAAATTATAAAAAATCGCGGGGAGAAACTGCCGAAAAGTTTTCTCTCCGCGATATTCTCTTTTTGATTATGATCAAATTTCCCGTCTGCCTTCGATCGCGCGGTTCAGCGTCACCTCGTCGGCGTATTCAAGATCGCCGCCGACAGGTATGCCGTATGCGAGGCGCGACGTTTTGACGCCGAGCGGGGAGAGAAGCTTTGATATGTACATCGCCGTCGTTTCGCCCTCAACGTTCGGATTTGTCGCGATTATTACCTCCTTGACCTCGCCGCCTGCAACGCGGGTGAGCAGCGTCTCCACATTGAGGTCAGACGGCGCGATCCCAGCAAGCGGGGAAATGACGCCGCCGAGCACGTGATAAAGCCCGTTATATTCACGGACGCGCTCAAGCGCGATAACGTCCCGCGAATTCTCGACGACGCAGATCACAGTCCTGTCGCGGCTTTCATCGCTGCATACCGAACAGATATCGCCGTCCGTCATGTTGCCGCATACAGGGCATAAGTGAACGCTCGTCTTGGCGTTCATTATCGCGTCTGAAAATGCCTTCGCGTCGTCAACGGACATCTCAAGCACGGAGAACGCCATCCGGACGGCTGATTTTTTGCCGACTCCGGGGAGGCGGCGGAACTGCTCCGCAAGCAGCTCGATCGGCTCAATATATGAAGACATCTCTTAGAATATCCCGCCGGGGAGCCCGATTCCGCCGGTGATCTTCTGCATCTCCTGCGCGTTCGTGTCCTCGACCTGCTTTATCGCCTGATTGACGGCTGCGGTGATTATGTCTGAAAGCGTCTCAACATCGTCGGGGTCGACGATCTCAGGGGAGATTTCAAGAGACGTGATCGTCTTCTGACCGTTGATCTTCAGCTTGACCATGCCGCCGCCCGCGGAAATTTCGTATTCGCGCGCGTCAAGGTCAGCCTGAAGCGCCTCCATCTGTTCCTGCATCTTGTGCGCCTGACGGATCATCTGATCCATATTGGCGGCTCCGCCGCCTGCTTTCGGTATTCTGGCTTTCATGCTTTCTCGCCTTTCATTAATTATATTTTAAAAAGTGTCAAGGCTGACCGGCGTGTGATGCCCGCCGCCCGATTTTACCGTTATCGTTATCTCGTCCTCGCTGACGAGCCGCCCTTCAAATATTGTGAATAGCTCCGTCAGCATCGGCTTGTTGTCGGTGCAGACCTTCGCGGTGAAGGGATTGTCGCATTCGATCAAAAATCCGCCGGGTACTCTCCATCCGCTGATGAACTGGCGGAAGCCCTCGATAAAGCTGTTTCGCTCGGCGGCGCGCGAGATCAGGTCGCTGAAATAAGGGATCGGTTCGCGCGCTTTCGGCGCTTGGGGCTCAGGTTCCGCACCCGTGTTGACGGCAGCTTTCGGCTGACCGTCTTTTCCGACCTGAACGCTTGCTCCGTCTTTTTTATTATTCGACGGGTAGCTGTTTTCGGGCATGCTGTTCTTTTCTTCGGCGGTCTGTTCTAATTGTACTGGCTGCGCTGGGGCTTTCCCGGCGGAGAGAAGGGCGAGCCTGTCCTCGAGCTGCGCCATTCGCGAAAGCAGCGCATCAGGTTCGAGGGAGAGCGACGGGTCGCACATCCTGACGAGCGCGAGCTCTGCCGAGAGGCGCTTTGAGCCCGTCTTTTTCGCGATGTCCGCGGCGGCGTCGTCGATCAGCCTGCACTGATATAAAAGGTCGGCGACGGAGAAGAGGGAAGCTGTCTTTTTCAGCGTTTCCATGGAAGTTTCGGATATATCGAGATACCTGTCCGGCGACTTTGTCGTCTTCATTATGAGCATATCCCGGTAAAATGACGACAGCTCATCCCAAAATACGCCTATGTCGCGCCCGGCGGCGGACAGCTCGTTGATTATCGAAAAGACAGCGTCGTAATCCTTTGTCGAAACCGCGCGCGCGGCGGCGGCGACCTGCTCATATCCGAGCTTGCCGAACACGTCCGAGACGAGCGCTTCATTTATTTCAGTGTGCCGCCCCGCACAGAGCTCAAGATTCGATATCGCGTCACGCATGCCGCCGTTTGAAATGCGGGCAAGCTCATCGAGCGCGCCGCGCGTCGCCGTCAGTCCCTCCGCCTCGACGATTTTTTTCAGCCGTTCGGAGATGACGGGGACGGTCAGGCGGTGAAAATCAAAGCGCTGGCAGCGGGAGATCACTGTTTCCGGCAGCTTATAAAGCTCGGTTGTCGCAAGGATGAAGATCACATGCGCCGGCGGCTCCTCAAGCGTTTTAAGCAGCGCGTTGAACGCGGAGGCGGAGAGCATATGCACCTCGTCGACGATGTAGACGCGGTACCGCAGCTCGGCGGGCGTATATATCACCTCGTCGCGGATGTCGCGGATGTTGTCGACGCCGTTGTTGCTCGCGGCATCCATTTCAACGACATCGACGGCAGAACCTGCGAGAATGCTTCTGCACGAAGGGCAGACGTTGCACGGATTGCCGTTCACGGGATGCTCGCAGTTGACGGCGCGGGAAAGAATTTTTGCGCACGAAGTCTTTCCGGTTCCTCTGGGGCCTGAGAAAAGATACGCATGCGATATCATGCCATGCTCGACCTCGTATTTCAAAGTCGAGGTAACGTGGGTTTGCCCGCACACATCGTCAAAATTGACCGACCTATACTTGCGGTACAGCGCGAGATACATCTTTTCTGTGACCTCCGTTAAAAAAATAAAAGGGTCGCTTTGTAAGACCATACACCCGAGGTTCGAAATACCCGCATGCGTGTTAACAGTGCAAGCCGCTCGGGAGAGGCGCGCCCGCGGCACATCGAAAAAACTGCTTAATGCTGCTTGGTTCCCCACCTGACATGGTTCACAGCCTTCGATTGCGCGGGACCCATCCTTCAACACGGCTCCACACGGCGCAAGCCGCACGGAAATATCCCTCACTCCCGGGAATCTGCCCCTGCATATAGCGGATTTCAGGTACAAGGCACCGCTGGCTCCCCGGTTCGTATGGCCTTACAACACGACCCTATGCGCTATTATACCACGTGAAAGAGAAAAAATCAATACCTATAAGCTTCATTTAAAATTACGGCAAAAAACAGCGCCAACCCGGCATGTCTTTCGCCTGCGACGGCCTTATATCGGCGATTTCACTTGATTTATAATATAAATAGTTTAACTTTGTGACGCAAATATACTTGACATTTATGACGAAGCAATCTATAATAAAATGCGTATGGACTTTTGCTTATTCCCGAAAGGGAATAAGCCAGAGGTGATTTTCGATGAATAATAATATTCTTAGCTTGATCAGGGCCGGAATGGGAAGTATGTCGAAGGGACAGAAGCGCATTTCCGAGTACATACTGCTCCATTATGAAAAGGCCGCGTACATGACCGCGTCAAAGCTCGGCGAAGCTGCCGGAGTTTCGGAATCGACTGTCGTCCGTTTCGCGAGCGAGCTCGGGTTTGAAGGGTACCCCGAATTCTTGTACGCGCTCCGCGAATCTGTCCGCTCAATGCTCACATCCGTACAGCGGATCGAAATGACGGATGAGATGATCGGGGACGACGATGTGCTTGAGCGCACGCTTTCGGCTGACATGGCGCGCATCAAATCAACGATCGAGTGCAACAAGACGGAGGATTTCGACAAAACGCTTGACACGATCGTCGGCGCGAGAAAAATCTATATCGCGGGCGCCGGAACGTCGTCGATGCTTGCCGATATGCTCTCTCACAATCTGACGCTCGTATTTGACAAAGTCGTGCACGTCGATTCATCTTCCGAAAGCACGGTGCTCGAACAGCTGCTCCGCATCGGGGAGGGCGACGTTCTGATCGCGATCACGTTCCCAAGGTATTCAAAACGCATCGTAAAGGGCGTTTCATTTGCGAAGAATCACGGCGCTGAGATAATCGGCATAACTGACGGCATGGGTTCTCCGATCGTCGGGCTCTCGGACAGGCTCCTTTTCGCAAAGAGCGATATGGCGTCGTTCGTAGATTCGCTCGTCGCGCCGCTCTCGCTCATAAACGCTCTCATCGTCGGCATCAGCCGCAAGAAAAAGGACGAGCTGGCGGAGACGTTTGCAAAGCTTGAAAGCGTCTGGGACGAATACGAGATCTACAATAAGGAAACGGACAATGTCTGAACGTGTCCGCGTCGCCGTCATAGGCGCGGGCGCCTCCGGGATGATGGCGGCGGGAACGGCTGCCGAAATTGGCGCCGACGTGACGCTTTTCGAACGCAATGAGCGCGTCGGGAGAAAGCTCGCGATAACAGGCAAGGGAAGATGCAATCTAACAAACGAATGCGACGTGAACGAATTCCTGCTCCATGTGCCAAGAAATCCGCGCTTTTTATATGCGGCGCTCTCGTCGTTTTCGCCCACCGACACGATGGCGTTTTTTGAATCTCTCGGCGTCCCGCTCAAGACCGAACGCGGGAGGCGCGTTTTCCCCGTATCCGATAAGGCGTATGACATAGTTGACGCGCTTCGCGCTTACTGCGTCCGCGGAGGCGTGCATATCACGCACTGCCGCGTCAGGGGAGTGACGGCGGACGGCGGAGTTGTCACCGGCGTGATTGCTCAGGACGAAAAAAAATATGACTTTGACCGTGTTATAATCGCGACAGGCGGACTTTCATATCCGGCGACAGGCTCCGACGGAGACGGCTACCGGATCGCCCGTGAGCTCGGATTAAATGTGACAAAGACAAGCCCGTCCCTCGTCCCGCTCGAGGCGGGGGGACCGTGCGCGTCGCTTTCCGGGCTGACACTCAAAAATGTGAGGCTCGATGTAATTGACGACGCGTCGGGCAAAACCGTATTTTCCGAGATGGGAGAGCTGTTGTTCGCGCATTTCGGCATCACGGGGCCTCTCGTGCTGTCGGCGTCTGCGCACATGGAGGACGGCAAACGTTATACAGCGAAAATAGATATGAAGCCGGCGCTCGACGAAAAAACGCTCGACGCGCGGCTGATCTCCGATTTTGAAAAGTATTCCGCGCGCGATATGATAAACGCATGCGGCGACCTTTTGCCTCAGGCAATGATACCGCATATGATCCGCGCCGCCGGGATCGAGCCGCACGAAAAATGCGGGACGCTGACGCGGGCAAAGCGGCGTTCGCTGCTTCTGGCACTTAAGGGATTCACGATACCGATAGACGGCAAACGCCCGATAGAGGAAGCGATCATCACCTCCGGCGGCGTCGATACGAAGGAGCTCACGCCGAAGACGATGGAATCAAAGCGCATAAAGGGGCTATATTTCTGCGGCGAGGTCATCGACGTTGACGCGTACACCGGCGGATATAATTTACAGATAGCATTTTCAACAGGCCGCGCCGCAGGACGTGCCGCTGCGGCAAAATAAAAAATATTACCTTTTAAAGAAAGGGCAGAAGAATGAACATAGCAATTGACGGGCCCGGCGGCTCCGGGAAAAGCCTTCTCGCGCGCAACATCGCGCGCAAACTCGGACTCATATACGTTGACACCGGCGCGCTTTACCGCACGGTCGGCCTTAACGCGTGCAGACACGGCATCGCGATGGACGATAAGGCGGGGATCGTCGCGTCCCTTGAAGGGATAACTGTCGAATTGAAATATGAGGACGGAGAACAGCACGTATATCTTTGCGGAGAAGACGTGAGCGGGCTGATACGCTCGCCCGAAATCTCCATGTATGCGTCGGCAGTTTCATCCGTACCTGAGGTGAGAGCGTTTCTTGACGGAATGCAGCGCTCGATGGTGGCGCGCGGCGGCGTCGTGATGGACGGCCGCGATATCGGCACGGTAATTATGCCCGATGCTGACGTTAAGATATTCCTCTTTGCGTCTCCGAAGCAGCGCGCGGAACGCCGCTATCTCGAACTTGCCGAAAAGGGAGAGAACGTCACGCTTGACGAGGTGCTTTCCGATATCACCAAGCGCGACCGCGCAGACAGGGAAAGGGAAGCGTCTCCGGCAGTACCGGCGGACGACGCCGTTATGCTCGACAACTCCGGATTTGAACCGAAGGACACTTTCGCCGCCGCGATAAGAATAATAAACGGTCAGCTCGGTACAAATTACGATGACGTTTTATAAGTTTGCGAAAGCGCTCGTTTCCGGATTTTTCCGCACGTTCTACCGCGTCCATGTCTCGGGTGAGGAAAATATACCGAATGAGGGTGCGGTGATCATCGCGCCGAATCACACGTCCGCCGCCGACCCTATCATACTTGGCGTCATAACCGAGCGGCAGATACACTTCATGGCGAAGGCGGAGCTGTTTTTCCCGCCGCTCGGCGCGATTTTGCGCGCCCTCGGCGCGTTTCCCGTCCACAGGAAGGCGGGAGACGTTGTCGCGCTGAAAACGTCGCTTTCCGTGCTTTCGGAGGGCGATGTCCTTTGCGTTTTCCCGCAGGGGACGCGCTGCCCCGGAGTGGAGCTGCGCGACACGGCGGACAGCATCAAATCGGGCGTCGGTCTTATGGCCATGCGCTCGGGCGCGTCTGTCGTCCCCGTATATTTTAAGACGAAGGGCAACAAGCTGCGCATGTTCCGCCGCAACGACGTGATATTCGGCGAGGTCATAAAGCCGGAAGAGTTTTCCGCATTTGAGGGCAGAACAAAATATTCAGACGCGGCGTCGCTTATATTTGACCGCATCTGCTCGATCGCTGAAAAGGAGAACGCCTCTTTATGAAGGTGACTGTTGCGGGCAGCTCAGGCTTCTGTTTCGGCGTCCGCCGTGCGACGGAAACGCTTGAAGCGGCCATCGCCGAAAAAAAAAGTAAAATTTACACCTACGGCGACATAATTCATAACCGTCAGTATCTTGACAAATTAGCCCGGATGGGTGTAAAATCTATAAATAGCGAACAAGTTGACGGTATCGCCGCGGATTCGACCGAAAACGAGCCGTCGACCGTCGTTATACGTGCGCACGGGATAACAAAATCGGAAGAAGAGCATCTGCGGGAGCTTGAGTCGGGAAATCCGAATTTTCGGGTGATCGACTGCACGTGTCCTTTCGTCTCGAAGGTCCATAGGATCGCGGACGAGCAGACGGACGAGGATTCCGTTTTTATCCTGATCGGGGCTGAAGAGCACCCGGAGGTGCGCGGGATCGTCAGCTGGGCGCGCGGCGAATGCCACGTTTTCGCCTCAAAGGATGAGCTTTCCCGCTATATTTCGACACATGATATAAGCAAATGGAGGGAATCTCGCCTTATAATGGCAGCTCAAACGACGCAAAAGCTGTCAGAGTGGATTTTTTGCATAGAAATTATTCAAAAACACTGTACAAACGTCGAGATTTTTGATACAATATGCAGTGTTACGGAGCGGCGTCAATCAGAAGCTGCCGAGCTCGCGCCGGAAGTCGACGTGATGCTCGTCATCGGCGGCTCTCACAGCTCCAACACAAAGAAGCTCTATGATGTGTGCCGTGAGCTGTGTCCCCGCACTTACATGATAGAGACTGCAAACGATATTCCGACCGAGCTTTTCGGAAGTACATATAAAATCGGAATAACCGCCGGAGCGTCAACGCCCGACGGGCTAATTGAGGAGGTTAAAACCAAAATGGCAGAACTCGAAAACAACAAATCATTCGAGGAGCTTATCGACGAGTCATTGAAAACTATAAATTCGGGAGATATCGTCACGGGCACCGTTACATCCGTATCGGGAACCGAAGTGCATCTTGATATCGGCGGCAAGACGACCGGCATCATCACGCTCGAACAGTTTACCGACGACCCGTCGGCGAAGCTCTCCGAGCTCGTGAAGGTAGGCGACCAGGTCAGAGCGTTCGTCATCAAGAACAGCGACATTGACGGTATTGCCATGCTGTCAAAGCGCCGCGTCGATTCCGACGCCGCTTGGCTCACAATGGAGGAAAAAGCGAAGGAAGGAGCCATCATCGAGGGCAAAATTTCCGAGGCTGTGAAGTCCGGGCTCGTGATGATGGTCGGTTCCGTCCGCGTCTTCATCCCCGCGTCCCTTTCCGGCGTTCCGAGAAACGGCGACCTGTCCGCTCTCGTCGGGACGACGCAGAAGGTAAAGATCAAGGAAGTCGACGTTCGCGGCAAGCGTGCGTACGGCTCCATCCGTGATGCCGCACGTGCCGAAAGGCGCGCCCGCGAAGAGGCGTTCTGGTCTACGGCGGAAATTGGCAAGTGGTACACGGGTACTGTCAAGAATATGACCGTTTACGGCGTGTTTGTCGAGATCGCCCCCGGCATCGAAGGTATGATACATATCTCCGAGCTCACATGGAAGCATGTGAAGCATCCTTCCGAGGTCGTTTCTGTCGGCGACACAATAGACGCATACATAATCGATATGAACCGTGCCGAGCACAGGATCTCCCTCGGCTGCAAGACAGAGGAAACGAATCCGTGGAGACTGCTCCATGAGAAGTATTCTGTCGGCGACACCGCGAGAGTCAAGATCGTCAGCTTCACGCCTTTCGGCGCATTCGCTGAGGTCGTTCCCGGGCAGGACGGGCTTATCCATATCTCCGAGATCAGCCGTGAGCGCATCGCAAAGCCTGCCGATGTACTTGAGATCGGTCAGGAAGTCGACGCGAAGATTATCGCTATCGACGAGGAGAAGCAGAAGGTCAGCCTTTCGATCAAGGCGCTTTCCGAACCCGCGGCTCCCGCTGCTGTGGAAGAGAAGCCTGAGGATGATGATTCATCATACGGCAACGGCGTGGTTTATTCAACCGATTCTCCGAATGACAGCGTTTATACCGAGGACGGCGCAGACGAGAACTGATCGTTCATCTTCGAAATAACTTTTTAAACGCCGAACATAAATTCAGTGTTCGGCGTTTTCTGCTATAATATCTAATATTAGTTTTCCGGGAGTTGATAATATTTGGACGACAGTCCTTTGCCGAGTATAATCGTATTTGTGCTGTGCCTTTTCGGCTCGATGGTGTGTTCAGGCGCTGAAACTGCGTTTGCCTCCGTCGGCAGGGCAAAGATGATGAGCCTTTCGGACGAGGGTGACAAGCGCGCGCGCCGCGTTGTTCGTGTGCTTGACAGCTTTGATTCGGCGCTCTCGGCTATACTCATATGCAATAACGTATTCAACATCGGCTGCGCCACCGCCGCGACGCTGATCGCCATGCGCGTCGGCGGGTCGTTCGCGATCACAGCGGCTACATTGATCTCGACCGTCATCATATTCCTGACGGCGGAAATGCTGCCGAAGCGATTCGCGAAGGATTGCCCCGAGGTCACCGCAAAGGCGCTTTCCCCGGTGATGCTCGCTTCAATAAAGCTGCTTCGCCCGCTGATCGCTGCAATAACGTTCGTGACGGGGCTGTTTTCCCGGATCCTGCTTGGCAAATCAAAGGCCGAGGTCACTTATACGGAGAACGAGGTCGAGGCGCTTGTCGACACCGTTGCCGTCGACGAGGAACAGCCGCCCGAACACGGCAGCCTGATCAAATCCGCGTTCGGCATCTCCGGCACGCCGCTTTCAGACATTGAGACGAGCTGGAAAAACACTGTCAAGCTCCCGTGTGACGCTGACCGCGACACAGTGATAGCGATATCGCGCTCCGTCCAGCACACGAGATTCCCGGTCGTTGAAAACGGAACGCCCGTCGGCGTTTTGAACATACGCATTTATCTGCGCGCGTCGATCAGGCACGGCGTATCCGATATACGCGATATAATGTCGCCGCCGTATTTCATCCCGGCGGACACTCCGGCAAACGTAGCTTTGTCCGAGATGAGCAGGGAAAAGACGAGCATCGCGTTCGTCACGCGTGAGGGCGGCGAGGTGTCCGGCATCGTCACGGTCGAGGACATCCTCGAATACCTTGTCGGCGATATGGACGATGAAACCGATACGGAGGAAAACGTATGAATTATCCTCTGTACCTGACAGTTATCGCGATTTTGATCGTGTTTTCCTCGTTCTTTTCGGGGACTGAAATCGCATACACGTCCGTAAAGCCGGGGCGTCTATACGAAAGACACGAAAAAAAGAAGTCGCTCTCTACAAGATTCTCGGTTTATTTTCTCTCGCATTTTGACAATATGCTTGCCGCGATCCTGATAGGGAACAACGTCGTAAACCAGTTTTCATCGTCAATGGCGACCGTAGTCGTCGTTTCTCTGCTTGGCGAGCACTTTTCATGGGTGGCAACCGTTTTAATGACGGTTATCGTGCTCATTTTCGGCGAGGTTCTGCCTAAAACGATCGGCAAAGCGCGCGCCGAGTCGATCTGCCTTTTCTCCGCAGTCCCGCTCAAGGTATTGTCCGTTATATTTTATCCGCTGATATTCGCCGTAAACAAGCTGATGGATCTTCTTTCTCGGCTTTGGGCGCGTTTCCGGCAGGATGAAGAGGAAGCGATATCCGAGGGCGAGCTTTCAAGCGTGATGGACATTGTCGGGAGCGAGGGCGTTCTTGACGAGGCGAACACGCAGCTTGTAAAGCGCGCTATAAGTTATAAGGACATAAAGGCATACGAGATCATAACGCCGAGAGTCGACATCGAATACATAGACATCGGCGACCCGGCGGAGAAGATCATCCGTCAGGCGCTCGCGTCCGGACATTCGCGTCTGCCCGTCTGCGATGACGTTGCCGACAACGTTTTGGGCGTGCTCCATCTCAACAAGCTGCTCTTCAGGATAGAATCCGGCGAGATCAATGAAAAATCGGACATGGGCGCATATCTGCGCGAGCTGATGAGCCCGGCGCTGTTCGTTCCGAAGACGACACCGGTTCATAGCGCCGTCGAGCTGATGCGTGAAAAGCAGCAGCAGCTTCTTTTCGTCGTAGACTCTTACGGCGGCATCATGGGCATAATGACGATGGAGGACGCGCTCGAGGTCATTGTCGGCGATATCTGGGATGAATCGGACGAGATCGAGCCGAACATCATAAAAATAAGCGACAACGAATACGACGTTAGCGTCAAGCTGCGTCTGCGCGAGCTGTTTTCGGAGCTTTTGCCCGGGAGCGATACGTCTATGATCGAGAGCGAATATACGATCCTCGGCGGATGG
Organism: uncultured Clostridia bacterium; assembly: GCA_947630625.1. GTDB lineage: Bacteria > Bacillota > Clostridia > Oscillospirales > CAG-272 > DTU064. The sequence continues at coordinate 164,055 of CANRIL010000001.1, read as the reverse complement.
TGCGCGCAAATGCTCGGTCTGTCCGTAAATGTTGGCGACAGCTTCACATTTGAGGGGCTGACGTTCACCGTAAAAACGGTCGACGACAAAATGCCCGAAAGGCTGACGGTAACTATTTCCTCACCGGACAAAGATTCCGTGAGCGATACTTAAATCCACGATAAAAATTTAAAGATCAAATAAAAAACTGGAGACTTAGGAAATGGGAAAAGCCAAAAGAACCAAACTTAAAAGAGCCGAAGAACAGGCTCGTCTCGACAAGGTGCGCGAGCAGAAAAAAGCTGAGCGCCGCGACACGATGAAGATCGCCGTAATTGCGGTGTCGATCCTGCTTGTAATCGCAATCCTTGTCGCGTCGTGCTGCCTTATCGTTTTGTCGATCAGAAGCACCGGAAATTATCTGCGCGACCGCGTCTCTATCACGAGCGAACATTTTGAAGTGAACAACGCGATGGTGTCATATTTCTTCCGCGACAGCTTCAACGCACAGCGTTCGTATTTCGAATATTATCAGAGCTATTATAATCTCAACACCTCGATGCCGCTCCGCGAGCAGAAGTACAACGACAGCATGACATGGTTTGACTATTTCATGAACAGCACGTCGAGCAACATCGCCAATATGCTCATCCTTGCCGAAGCCGCGCATGCCGCCGGAATGGAGATCACCGACGTTGAGGAGGGAAGGATAGACATGACGATCAGGGCAATGCAGAAGCACGCCGACGAGGCGGGCGTCAGCCTTGAGAAGTATATCCACAACAACTACGGCCTCGGCGTAAAAGAGAGCGACATACGCGACGCGCTTGAGCTCTATTATCTCAATCAGAAGTTCTACTATGACACGCTCAGCAAGATCGAAGTTACCGACGACGAGATAAAGAAGCAGTATGAGGAAAACGAAAACGATTATCTCAAGGTAAGCTATAAGGTCTATACGTTCAGAAAGACGACCGAGGGAAAGACAGCCGACGAAAAGGCGGAAGAGCTCGCATCGGCAAAGAGCCTTAAGGATTTCGACATAACGCTCCGCAAGATCCTCGCAGAGGACAAGATGAGCAACGATAACATCGACTCCGCGGTTGAAAATTCCGTCGTCAACAACGCATCGTACAACGAAAGCGCCGAATACAGCAAGTGGCTGTTTGAGGACGGAAGAAAAGAAAACGATGTAAAGACGATCAAAGCGGACTCCGGCAACGTTTCCGTATATTTTGTGACCGAACCGGCTCATCTCGACGAATCCGAGACAAAGAACGTGCGTCACATCCTCTATTCGTTTGACGATTACGAAACAAAGGAAGAATGCAAGGCGGCTGCCGACGCGATCCTTGAACAGTTCAAGAAGGACGGCGGAGGCGAGGAGGCGTTTGCCGATCTCGCGAACCGTTATTCATCCGATACAGGTTCCGCTATGAACGGCGGTCTTTATGAAAACGTCGCCGAGGGTCAGATGGTTGAAGAATTCGAGGACTGGATATTCGACGAAGACCGCAAGGCAGGCGACACCGATGTAATTGAAACGTCTTACGGATATCACGTGATGTATTACGTCGGTGACGGCAGACCCGCATGGGAGGCGACCGTATTCAGCGAGCTCGTGTCTGACAAATACAGCGACCTTGCCGAGGATTACACGGCGGATTACAAAGTCAATGTCGATACCAAAAAGCTCAACAACATCCCCGACATCGCGTAAAAACAGATACTGAATACTAAAAAAACTAAGGCAGACGACCCATCATCGGGCGTCTGCCTTTTTCGGATATGAAATTTTTAAACAGTCTGAACCATCATGACTCTCGGACGTACACGGTCATTTCGCCTTCGCCCCTGTTGGCCCATGTGTAATACGGGATAAAGGTGAGCTTTGTATTTTTTCTCGCCGGAGGTGTGCTGCGGTAAAGCGAGTCGTCGCCGTCGTCGACGGCGACAGTTCCGTCAGCCGTTATCTCGAAGATCCCGCCGAGCTTGTCAGGTTTGTATTCGCATGAAAGCTCCGACGACTGCGGCAATGCAGCGCCGCCGAGAGGCGTTTCGTTGTCCGCTTCTTCAAGGCAGTAAACGATAGGTCCCCGCGCGACGGCGACTTTTCCGGCATCGTTTTGCACCTTATAATGCGCGTAAACGCGCCGTGGAGAAATATCTATCGTCAAAATAACGCAGTCGCCGTCAGCCCATTCGCGTTCAATTACGGCATATCCGTTTCTGATCTCCGCATTCAGCGGCGTGCCGTTCAGCGTGACCGAGTATTTCCCGCCGCAGTATGCGGGGATGCGCAGAGCGAGTGAATATTTTCCGGCAGAAGCCATAACCTTAACAGTACCGTCGAGCGGATACTGCGTTTCCGTCCTGAGCGTGACATCGCCTTCCGCCGTATGCAGCGAGGCGTCGCCGGCGACGTAAAGGTTTGTATAGATCGTGCTGCCGTCGACAGTGTAGATATACCTGCCGATGCTCATTATGAGGCGGGCAAGATTCGGCGGGCAGCACGCACAGCCGAACCATTTCGGGCGCACGGGCAGGACGTGTCTGTGTTCGGGATTTCTGCGGCTCGCCTCGGGGCGGACTTCGAGCGGGTTGACGTAGAAGAAATTGTGCCCGTCAAGCGACATCCCGGCGATACACGTATTATAAAACGCCGTCTCCATCGTGTCGCCGTAACGTCCGTCAGCCTCGTTTCCGAGCATGGCGCGCATGAAGAAGCAGAGCGCGATCGACGCGCACGTTTCGGCGTAGACAGTGTCGTTCGGGAGGTCGTAATCAAAAGTAAACCGTTCTCCCGCCGGCGATGAGCCGACGCCGCCCGTTATGTACATCCGGCGGTGGACAAGATTATCATATAATCTGCGGCACGCGTCGAGGAGCGTTTCATCGCCTGTCTCGCGCGCGACATCTGCCATTCCCGTCGCAAGATAAAGGGCGCGAACGCTGTGCCCCTCAAGCGCGTCCTGTTCGCGGACTGGGCGGTGCCACTGCGCGTAGTCTCCCGGGTCACGGTAACGGCGATTGCGGCGGGCGCCTTCGCGCGCTTCTGCCTCGATATCAAAAAATCTCGGCTCGCGTCCGCGCTCGTCGATGAAATATTTGGCGAGCTTCAGCATGAGGGGGTCGCCTGTTGCATGGTACATCGACACGAGCGCGAGTTCGATCTCCTCATGTCCGGGATAACCGTGCAGCTTCTCTTCCTCAGGACCGATAACGGAGTCGATGTGGTACGCCATTCGCGTCATGATATCGAGCAGACGGCGCTTGCCCGTGGCATAATAATATGCGACGGCGGCCTCCATCATATGTCCGGCGCAGTAAAGCTCATGGTTGTCGCGAAGGTTTGTCCAGCGGCGTCCCGGCTCCTTGACTGTATAATATGTATTGAGATATCCGTCCGGCTGCTGTGCGCGCCCGATAAGCTCGATCACATCGTCCGCCGTCGCCTCAAGCGCCGCGTCAGGTTTGCTCATCAGCGAATAGGCGACGGCTTCAAGCCATTTTGCAAGGTCGCTGTCCTGGAACACGCAGCCGTAAAATTCGCCCTCCGCCTCACCGGCGGCGATTTTAAAGTTTTCGACACAGTGGCTCGGAGCCGCGTCCGGCACTCTGTCGTTCAGCGTTTCCCACTGGTACGGGATAACGCTGTCTCTCACGATATTGATGAAGTGTCCGAAAAAGCCCGCATCGTCAAGCTTTATGCTGCGAATGTCGGGGGAGGTCAGTTTTTTCATATTTCCTCCATCCTTTCAGAAGTATATAGACTTTACGGTTTGATTTTAAACAAAAACGCCCGCAATGTCAAGCCGCATTCGAATTTTAATGTTTTTTATTTTCTCACAAGATCGGCATAGTCAGAAAAGCACTTTACAAAATTATCTCATCATGTTATAATATTTTCACGGATTTACTTCGTAAATCCCAAATGCGCGCTTGCGCGCGCTTTTGCTGCGGCTTGCGCCGCAGGTTCAATATTGACGGCCTCGCAAAAATGCCCTTGCAAGCAAGCATTTTTGCTTCGTGGTATAATGTCCTCGTGGATTTGCTTTGCAAATCCCAAAAGCGCGTCTTACGCGCTTTTGCTGCGGCTTCGCCGCAGACTCGGCATTGACGGCCTCGCAAAAATGCCCTTGCAAGCAAGCATTTTTGCTTCGTGGTATAATATCTTCACGGATTTGCCATTTAAATCCCAAAAAGATTACGGATGATTTGCATCGGCTCCGCCGATGCTCGCCGCTGCGCGGCGGCGATTGAACTTGCGTTCAATCGAAATCATCAGATTTTGATCCCCTCAAGCACAGCTTTCGGCTCCGCCGCACACAAGGGAAGTCAAACGGCATAAATTATAGTAAAAATACGGACGAAATATTTTAACGCCCGGAGGTAACGGTTTTGATAATAGCACTTGAAGAAGCAAAATACAAGCTCATCTCGATGAGAGAGCCTGTCAGAGATCTCGGTTCGGCGCTCCGCATTGACAGCGTGAAGGAACGTATAGCGGAGCTTGAGGCGCAGACTTATGCGGATAATTTCTGGTCTGATCAGGCAAATTCGAGCCGCGTTCTGAAAGAGATCAAGCAGCTCAAGGACAAGGTCGCGGAATATGAGACGCTGTGCCAGCGGCTTGAAGACGCGATCATGATGGCGGAAATGGCTATCGAGGAAAACGACGAGTCGATGATAGACGAGATCACGTCCGAGGCGGCGGCGATTGAAAGCGACGAGGACAGGATGCGCATAGAAGTTCTTTTGTCCGGCGAGTACGACGCGAACAACGCGATCCTCTCATTCCATCCGGGCGCGGGCGGGACCGAGGCGCAGGACTGGGCGCTCATGCTCTACCGCATGTATACGCGCTGGGGCGAGCGTCACGGATATAATGTAAAGCTCATCGACTGGCTTGACGGCGAAGAAGCCGGACTCAAGAGCGCGACGATCATGATAGAGGGACTTAACGCCTACGGCTACCTCAAGAGCGAAAACGGCGTACACCGCCTCGTCCGTGTGTCCCCGTTCGACGCGTCGGGCAGGCGGCACACCTCGTTCGCCTCTGTCGAGGTCATGCCCGAATTTACCGACGACGGCTCGATCGAGATCAACGAAGCCGACCTTGAGATCACAACGCACAAGTCGAGCGGCGCGGGCGGACAGCACATCAACAAAACCGAATCTGCAATAAGGATCGTACACAAGCCGACCGGCATCGTCGTCGGCTGTCAGACTGAGCGCAGCCAGCTTCAGAACAAGGAAACGGCGCTCAAAATGCTGAAGGCAAAGCTTCTCGAAATAAAGGAACGCGAACATCTTGAGCGCGTCGAAGATATACAGGGCGTTAAAACGAACATCGAATGGGGCGCTCAGATCCGTTCATACGTCTTCATGCCGTACACGCTCGCGAAGGACACGCGCACCGGATACGAGGACGGCAACATCCAGGCCGTGATGGACGGCGATATTGACGGATTCATCAACGCTTATCTCAAATGGAAAGCGGCAGGCGGAAAATAATCGAATTTATTGGGGCTCCCGGTTGGCGGGAGCCCTTTTTCGCGCGTCTGACGCGCATGAATAAACCGCCAGTATGTGGATGATAATATAAATATTACATCACACTGGAGTTATTATGAGTTCATCTGCCGTTTTAAAGCTGAAAAGAAGAGTAAGGGGAAATCTGTCGGCGATAAGGCGCGCGTCGCCGCTGTCATTCTCATCCGCTCCCGATGAACGATGGCTTTTTGAAAACAGGCTCCTTATTATAAAGCTGACTGAATCCGCGATATCGACGCTTAAGGAAGTAAAATCGCTGCCGACGGAGCACGGCGAGCCGCGCATCATGGAGCTTTGCCGCCGCATAACGGAGGAGTGCGTCTTTACATTGGATGAAGCCGGGCTTATATCGAGGATAAACGACTATCAGCGCGAACATTCATATCTGACAGTCGGCGAGTTATTTTACCTGCGCGTATATTTTCATCTCGTCGCCGTTGATATGATCGCCGAGGGAATACGCGCAGGGACGCTCTTCCGCGTCGGAGACGCCGTCCGGCTTATATTCGGGCTGCGCGACATAGATTTTGAGCATATATATGAAACCGTGTCATATTCGGAATCCGTGCTCATCCGCGACCCGGCGGGAGTGTATGTGCGCTGCGACAGCGACACCAAAAGCATGTACAGGCGCAAACTGGCGGAGATCAGCCGCCGCTTCCACATGGGAGAATACGAGACATCAAAGCTGATTTTAAAAAATGCCGAAGAATCGGAGCCGGGCAGCAAAGCGCGGCACGTCGGCTGGCACATAATGAAATATTCGCGCCACGGCATGGCGGCGGCGCTCTATTTCCCGACGCTTTATATCGTACCGGCACTGACGGCGGCGGCACTCGCCGCCGTCGCTTACGGCAGCGACAGAACGGCGCTGTTTTTCGGCGCGCTCGCGTCGTATCTGCCGATGCGGGCGTTTTTGAAGCTGCTGCTTGAATGGATATACTCGCGCGCGGACGTTCCGGACATCCTGCCGCGCCTCTCGCTCGATGTGATCCCGCCGGAAGGGAAAACAATGCTCGTCTACACGGTGTCCCTCTCCGGCAAAGGCGGCGACAGAGCCGTCTTTGACAGGCTCGCGACATACGCGAAGGCGTACAGGAGCGACTGCCTCGGCTTTGCCGTTCTTGCCGACCTGCCGGACGCGGATACGGAGGCGGCTGACGGAGATGATGACATAATCAGGTACGCGGTCAGCCGCATCGATGAAATAAACAAGGGCGGCGGGGAAGCGTATCTATTCTGGCGCGGGCGCACGTGGTCTGAAAGCGAGCGGCGCTATATAGGCGCTGAGCGAAAGCGCGGCGCGCAGGCGGAGTTGTTCTCGCTTCTCAGCGGCGAAAAAACGAATCTGTCCGTACACGGCGGGGAGCCAACAGGATATAAATACGTGCTCGCGCTTGACGCGGACACCGAAATTCTTTATTCCGACATAAAAAAACTTATCGCAACGGCGCTTCACCCGTGCTGCGCGCCGACGATTTCGCGAAGCAGCGGATACCCAATAGTGTCGGACGGCTACGGCGTCATAGCGCCGGAGGCGCATGTTTCGCTGAGTGACGCCGACCGGCGCTGCCGGTACACCTCATATAGATACGCATACGGCGGCAGAAGCGAATATGAAAGATCGTCTTTTTCAGTCTATTCGTATCTGTTCGGCACCGGTTCATTTTGCGGCAAGGGACTTATATCGGTCGACGCGTATATGAAGACGATATACGGCGCGTTCCCGAACGAGCGTATCCTCAGCCACGACACGGCGGAAGGAATACGGCTGCGCTGCGGACACGCGTCCGACCTTCGCGTATACGACGGGGTGCCGCGCGATTATCTTCGCGAGCGCTCGCGCGCTCATAGATGGATACGCGGCGACGTACAGGCGACGTGCCTTTTGCGGCTGGGGATACCGTCGCAGACCGGGGAAAAATACAAAAATCCCGTCGGGATAACCGACAGGCTCATAATGTTCGAGCCGGTCATGTCCGCGCTGACCTCGATAATTCGTCCGGCAGCGATCCTGCTCTCGCTTATCGGCTCGACGCCGCTCGGCGTTCTGATCTATCTTCTGTCCGTATCAGACCACATTTTCAAGGCGGCGACACTCGTTATAGGTTCGTATCGCATTCCCTGGAGGCGGTATTTTTCAGGCGTCCCGAATTATTACGAGGCTGCGCTGTTTGAAGTCTGGTTCGGGCTCTCGTCGGCGGTCGATATTGCAGCAAACTCCGCGGACGGCGTTTACCGCGCGTTTTACAGAATGAAATTTTCAAAGCGGAAGCTCCTTGAATGGAAAACGGCAGCGTCATCCGACATGGAGAATACGGGGAGCGCGCTTTCATATGTCCGGCGCATGTGGATAACGCTGCTTGCGGGGGCTCTCGCGCTCGCGTCTGTTTTGATCTCGGACGGCATATGCAGGCTTATACTGCCCGTCTACGGTGTCTTCTGGTTTTTGTTCCCGATCTTAACACACAGGCTTTGCAGCTCTGCCGCCGCGCGTCACATTGACACGGGAGACGAGGAGAGCCGGGCGGGCATAATGCTCGATGCCGAGCGTATGTGGCGCTTTTTCGCTGACAATGTAAAAAAGAAATATCATTTTCTCCCGCCAGACAATGTAACGCTGCAGCCCGAGTCAAAGGTCGCGGAGCGCACCTCGCCGACAAATATAGGTCTATACATGCTGTCGACCGTAAACGCATACGATCTCGGGTTTATTCCGTATCAGGAGATGAAGTCGCGGATCAAAGACACTCTTGAGACTGTATCGCATCTTGAAAAATGGCACGGGCATTTATATAACTGGTACGATATCCGCTCGCTTGAAGTGCTTTATCCGGCGTATGTTTCAACGGTCGACAGCGGGAATTTCATCGTTTGCCTCCTTACGGTGAAAAACGCGCTGCTCGAATACGGAGGCGCGGAAGAGCTGACGGAACAGATAACTGAGCTGATCGGGGACGCCGATTTCTCGGCGCTTTACAACAAGCGGCGCGGTCTATTCTATATCGGCTACAATTCAGCCGCAAAGGAATACGACAAAAACGTATACGACCTCTACGCCGGAGAGATATTGACGACAAGCTTTTATACGGCGGCGACGGGACAAGTCCCTGGCGAACACCTTGCCTCACTCGGACGTGTGTACAGCGACGAGGTTGGGATAGAGGCGATGCTATCCTGGAGCGGAAGCGCGTTTGAATATTTCATGCCCGCGATTTTTCTTCCGGCAGTCCCCGGAACAGCGAGGTATGAAGCGCTCGCCGCAGCGAACTTTTTCCAGAGCGGCGACCCCGTTTTATTCGACGGGAAACGAATTTACGGCAGGTCTGAATCGTCGTTTTACGATTTTGACGACAGCGTCAACTATTCATATAAGGCGCACGGTTGCGACTCGCTCGCGATCTCGCCCGACATCAAGGACGACAACGTCATAGCGCCTTATTCGCTCTATCTGCTCTCGCAGTTTGACGCGAGCGCCGCATATGTGCTCGCCGACCACCGCGACGGCAGGCTTTACGGCAAATACGGCTTTTACGAGTCGCTTGACATGACCGATTTCCGCGTCGGGGAAGAATACGGCGTCGCGATGATATATATGTCGCACCACATCGGGATGAGCATCACATCAGCGGCAAACTATTGCCTTTCGGGAATAAACAGAAGTCGCTTCTGCCGTGAGCCGTCGATCCGCGCGGCGCTGCCGATGCTGTTTGAAAACATCGGGATAAACAGAAGAGTTTCCGAGCAGAAGGCGGAGATACGGGCGAAGGAGCACGTGCCTGTAACGGGGAAGATCGACGGCACCGCGATCGTTTCAGATTCAGCCGTCGTTTCAAACGGCAGGGAAAAGATATTCGCGAAAAAGTCCGGTGAAATTGTGATTTACGACGGGCAGACGCTGATTTCTCAGCCCGCTGTTCGGGGATGCTCCGGATTTACAGCGCTTCTTCGCGTCGGTGACACAGTGGCTGCGTGTACGTCCGGTCAGCGCGTGCAGTTTTCGACAGACGGCGCAGCCGTCTCATATGTGAACGAATTCGTGCTCGGCGAGCACATCATCAAAACCGAACTCATATTGACTGTCGCCCATTCGTCTCCGACGGCCGTGTGCGAACTGACCGTTTCGGGGATCGACGGGAACTACGACGTTCTTTTCATGTTTGACCCGGTGATGAATAAGCGGCAGTCGTATGAGAGCGCGCCGTCGTATTCCGATCTGTTCATTACCTCGGAAATGATCGACGACTTTGCCGTGAGATATGAAAGAAAGACCGCGCCCGAAGAAAAGACTGCGCTGACGGTCAGGGTCACACCATCGCGCGGTGACAATGTCCGCATACACACGCGCAAGGACACGATCCTTCCGTTTCGGTATGATTTCGAGGACGTGAAGAAGATATTCGACAAGTCCGCCGATGAAAATGTGAAGGACGGAGCATGCGTTCATCCCGTGTTTGCGGCCGTCGTGTCCGGTATGTCGTCCGGGAGCCCGCGCAAATGCGGCGTCTCTCTATCTTCTGACGGCGAGACGGTTATTTCGGCGGATGAGGCTCGGATCGGAATGGAAACGCATCTCAACGCCTTGTCGGCGCTCGCCGGCGCTGATATGGCTGCCGTCAGATGTGCTATGGAACTTGCGGGAGCCGTATGCCGTGACCCGGTAAAAATCATCGAGTGCGGAGACAACATCAGCCCGCGGTACAGGCGCGATTTTCTGTGGCGGTACGGCATATCGGGAGATCTGCCGATCGTCACGGTCTTCTGCTGCGAGCTTACGTCATCAGCAGACGTTTTTGCGGTATCGGAGCTGATCGCGGCAAAGCGATTCCTCTTTGTTTCCGGCGTGAGGTTTGATATTGTATTTATCGCGCCGTCGTCCGGATATTTCGCGCGCGGTACGGGAAAGCTGCGGCAGATGGTGAAGGAGAGCGGTTCGGAACGGCTGATCGGGAAAAACAACGGCATCTTCATCCTTGACAGGGAACCGCTTTCGCCGGAGGACGAGCTTTTGTTTATCGCTTTGTCCTGCCGCACCGTCGATATCGGAACGTCGCATACGTTCACGGTCGTCAAGCCGGAGAAGGCGGCGGTCACGGAAATAGTTTATAATACGCACTCAAGCAATCGTATTTCGTGCGAAATCGTTTCTGGTGCGGCAGAGATTTCCAACGGATATAACGAATCGCCGTACTCGATGATATACGCGAACACCGTTTTCGGCACGCTGCTTACGAATCTTTCCTGCGGCTACAGCTGGTACGCGAACTCCGCGATGTCAACCGTCAGCCGCCGCCACAATGATCCTTTGCTTGGAACGCCGGGCGAGACGATATGCCTGACGGCGGACGGCGTGACGTATGATCTTGCGCGTTCGGCGGATAAGGTCGTGTGGGGAAGGGACTGCGGTCTTTTCTGCGGCACTGTCGGCGGCATATCGTATGAGCTGCGTGTCGGCGTCGATGCGCTTTTGCCCGTAAAGCTCTACCACATCCGCATCCGTCCGGAGACGGAGATTGCAGTGGAACACGTCCGCGCGGCGCTTTATTTCTGTCCGTCCGCGCCGTCGATCTATTCAGGCGGCATCCTGTCGCTTTTGTCGGACGCCGCGGCGCGCGTCTCTTTGTTCGCCGTGTCCGACGAAATACACGATTCCGTAGAAAATCTCGGCGACATGTTGAGAGTTCCGTGCGCATTTTCAGCGGGCGAGTGCGGATTTGCCGTCGCGGCTTTTCCGGCGGGCGAAAAATGCGTATTCCACATTCGCGACACATTCCGCCGATCTGACTTTATCCTTGCATCGTTTGAAAAATACAGACGCCGCGCCGATAAAATCCTGCAAAGACACGTCTTTGACGGCAGCCGCGACAGCTTTCTTTCGGGAATTCTTGACTTCGCCGCGTATCAGGCTCTGTTTGTACGGATTCTCGCAAGGTCGGGATATAATCAGTCGGGCGGCGCTTACGGGTACAGAGATCAACTTCAGGACAGCCTTGCCGCGCTCTATTTCTGCCCCGCGCTTACAAAATTGCAGATACTTCGCTGCTGCGCGCGGCAGTATGAGGACGGACGAGTCCAGCACTGGTGGCACGGCGCGCCCTACGGCGGAGGGCTGCGGACGCGATGCAGCGACGATTATATGTGGCTGCCATACGCAGTGGCTGAATACGTGCTCGCGACCGGGGACGCGGATATACTCTCATTGCGCACGCCGTCCCTCACCTCGCCGCCGCTCAGGGATGACGAGGGCGACAGATACGAGACGGCGGGTGTCACGGATTACAGCGCGACCGTGCTTGAACACTGTATCGCGTCAATCAACGCATCTCTTCAAAGAGGTGAGCACGGGCTGCCCCTGATCGGCTCAGGCGACTGGAACGACGGCATGAACGAGGTCGGCGTCCGCGGACGCGGCGAGAGCGTCTGGCTCGCGTTCTTCTTTGCGGTCGTATACCGCAGATTTTCCGAAATGCTGACGTGCGCCGGCATCGACCCGATGCTTGCCGAACGGCTCATGTACGACGCCGATGCGCTTGTGTCCGCGGCGGAGGTTTCCGCGTGGGACGGCGGATGGTATGTCCGCGCGTTTGACGACGACGGGGAACCTCTCGGTTCTGTGAAATGCTCCGAATGCAAAATCGACCTTTTGCCGCAGTCGTTCTCCGTATTTGCCGACGCTGACCGCGAGCGCTCACGCACAGCGCTTCAAAACGTCCTAAAACACCTTTATGACGGGCAGCTGGGAATATTGAGGCTTTTCGCGCCGTCGTATGACAAAACGGAGGTGCACGGATATATCTGCCGGTATCCCGCCGGGATAAGGGAAAACGGAGGACAGTATACGCACGCCGCCGTCTGGTGCGCCGCCTCGTTTTTTGCAATAGGCGACAGGGAAACGGGAAGGCGGCTGCTTGCCTCCATCTCCCCGGTCAGCATTTACGAGCGCGGGCGTATAGGCGGAGCATTCACCTCGGAGCCGTATTTTCTCACCGCCGATATTTATTACGGCGACGGGATAACGGGCAAAAGCGGCTGGAGCGGATATACAGGGTCTGCCGCGTGGTTTTACAGGATCACGATGAAGTATTATCTCGGCATCGAGCTTGACCGCGGCGGGGTTTCGGTGACCGCCTACGGGGACACCGAATTTAACGCCCGCGTCCGCGCCGGCGAGCACGAAGTCGAGATATGCGTCAGAGCTGCGTCAACCTGCGAAGATGACGCCGGGGACGCGAACGTTGACGGAGTTGATATCATAGAAAAAACGGTTCGCGCCGGCGAACGCGTGAACTTCATGCCGACGGGCGCAAAAACAAAAATTTTACTCAAAGTAGAAAAGTAAATCGACTATTCTCTTGCAAAAGACGCCGAAGTATTGTACAATATATAAGGCGTCTTTTGTTTGCGCCGGAAAAGGAGGATCCGGATGTCCGAGGTAAATACGCTCTCATTTCCCGGCCTTGGGATCGGGGAATTTCAGGTAAATAAAATCGCGTTCACCCTGTTCGGCAGGACCGTCGCATGGTACGGCATCATCGTGACGCTTGCGATAATCTCCGTCTGCGCCGTTGTTTTTATCAAGGCAAAAAAAGCCGGCATCAGCACCGACGATATTCTTGACTACTTTATCTTCTCGATCGTTTTCGGCGTCATCGGTGCAAGGCTCTATTACGTGCTGTTCCACGGAATCGGCAATTTCACCGTCACCGAAGGCTCGTTCTGGGAAAAGCTGACGGGGACGCTTTACAATATTGTCGCCGTCTGGGAAGGCGGGCTTGCGATATACGGCGGCGTCATTGCCGCGGCGATCACGGTCGTCGTTGTCTCGCGCATAAAGCATATTTCATTCCTTAAGATACTCGATATGGCTGGCCATGCGGCGCTGCTCGGTCAGGCGATAGGCAGATGGGGCAACTTTATGAACGCGGAGGCGCACGGCGTTGAAACTGACATATTCTGCCGCATGGGCATCAAAAACGCATTCGGCATCACGCATTATTATCACCCGACGTTCCTCTATGAGTCCCTTTGGAACATTCTCGGGTTCGCCCTCATATTCCGGCTCCTTAAGCATAAAAAATATGACGGGCAGGCGTTTTTGTGGTACGTCACGTGGTACGGTTTCGGCAGGATGCTGATCGAGGGGCTTCGCACGGACAGCCTTTATATCGGAAACACCGGGATACGCGTGTCGCAGCTTCTCGCGTTCTGCCTGTTTATCGGCGGCGCTGTGACGCTTGTGGTGCTTGGGATCAGGCGCCGCGGCGCGTCGGTCAGATTGGCTGACGGCGCGGACGGCACGTCTGATGTGGACGACGGCGAGCTTTTCACCGACGATGAAGATACAGCCGTTGAGGACACGGACAGCGCGTATGACGACAACGACTGGACAGATGCTGAGGAAGGACATGACGGGGAAGATGCAGGCGGCGATAATTGACGGGCGCGCGGTCAGCGCGTCGGTGCGTGAAAGGATAAAGGCGGAGGTTTCCGGCATGGAAACCAAGCCGGGGCTTGCCGTCATTATAGTCGGCAATGATCCGGCGTCAGCCGTTTATGTCCGCAACAAAAAGCGCGGCTGCGAGGAGGTCGGATTCAATTCATGGGTATACGAGCTCCCCGAAAATACGACCGAAGACGAGCTTTTGTCGCTGATAGACAGACTTAACGTTGAAAAGGACGTTCACGGAATTCTCGTGCAGCTGCCGCTGCCGCGTCATATTGATGAATCGCATATAACGGAACGCATTGTCCCGGAAAAGGACGTTGACGCGTTTCATTCGATAAACGTCGGCAAAATATTGAAGGGAGAGGCGGCGCTTCTGCCGTGCACTCCCGCAGGGATAATGGAGCTTTTGCGCTATTACGATATAAAAATCAGCGGTGCGCGGTGCGTCGTTGTCGGCAGGAGCAACATTGTTGGCAAGCCGATGGCGATCCTTCTGCTCGCCGCAGACGGAACTGTGACCGTGTGCCATTCGAAGACAAAAGAGCTCGCGTCCGTCACAAAAGAAGCCGATATTCTTGTCTCTGCCGTCGGCAAGGCAAAATTTATAACTGCCGATATGGTGAAGCCGGGCGCCGTCATCATTGATGTCGGCATGAACAGAGACGAAAACGGCAAGCTCTGCGGAGACGTTGATTTTGGATCCGTGTCCGCGATCGCGTCCTACATAACGCCGGTTCCCGGCGGTGTAGGCCCTATGACGATATCTATGCTGCTGCAAAATACACTTACGGCGGCAAAGAATATAATTCAAACGAACTGAGGTATTTATTATGACACTCGTTGTACTGGCAGCAGGCATGGGTTCCCGTTATGGCGGACTCAAACAGATCGACCCCATCACGAAGCATGGGAATTTCATCATTGATTTTTCCGTCTATGATGCTATAAGAGCAGGGTTTGACCGGGTCGTGTTCATCATCAAGCCCGAAAACGAGAGCGATTTTGAAGAAACGATCGGCGCTCGTCTGCGCGGCAAGATCAAGGTTGAATACGCGTATCAGACGCTTGACAACGTTCCAGAAGGCGTTGTCGTCCCCGAAGGAAGAACGAAGCCGCTCGGCACGTCGCACGCGCTGCTCTGCGCTGAATCCGTTGTAGGAGACGACGTTTTTGCCGTCATCAACGCCGATGATTTCTACGGCAGGGAAATGTACGAAAAAATTGCCGAGTTCCTTCGCGACGCAAAGGCGACGGGCGATTTCGGACATTACTGCATGGTCGGATACGTGCTCAAAAACACGATGTCGCCGAACGGAACTGTCACGCGCGGCATATGCAAGACAAACGAAGCGGGCAAGCTCACCTCGATCGTCGAAACGTTCAAGATCCGCCCGAACGCTGAGATACCGGAAGGCGCGGAGTCGCTTGAAAACGACGTTTGGGTCCCGCTCGATGAAAATTCGATAGTTTCAATGAACTGCTGGGGCATGACGAAGGATATTTTCCCGGCGCTGCGTGAAAACGTTTTGAAAACGCTTACAAACCCTGACCGCGACCCCATGAAGTGCGAGGCGCTTTTGCCGACGGCCGTATTCGAGATGATAACGGCGGGCAAGTGCGAGGTCGACATG
Organism: uncultured Clostridia bacterium; assembly: GCA_947630625.1. GTDB lineage: Bacteria > Bacillota > Clostridia > Oscillospirales > CAG-272 > DTU064. The sequence continues at coordinate 148,443 of CANRIL010000001.1, read as the reverse complement.
CTCACGAGCAGCGCGCACTGGTACGGCGTCACCGTCCGCGAGGACAAGCCGACGGTCGCTGCGGGCATCAATTCGCTCGTTGAGGCGGGCGTATACCCGGATGACCTCTGGGCATAAGAAACGGAGGCTGAAAAAATGACTATACTCGTTTCAGGCGGCACAGGATTTATCGGTTCGCATACAGTCGTCGAGCTTCTGACGGCAGGTTATGACGTTGTCGTATTCGACAATTTCTACAACAGCAAGCCGTGTGTCATAAGCAGAATAAAAGAGATAACCGGCAAGGATTTTAAATTTTACGAAGCCGATATGCTCGACCGCGAAGCGCTCGACCGCATATTCGACGAGAATAAGATCGACGCCGTGATACATTTTGCCGGGCTGAAGGCCGTCGGCGAATCGGTAAAGATACCGCTCACATATTACTACAACAATATCGCAGGAACGATCAAGCTCTGCGAGAGCATGTCGGCTCACGGCGTAAAGCGCATCGTCTTCTCGTCGTCCGCCACGGTTTACGGCGAGCCCGAAAGCGTGCCCATGAAGGAAAATTTCCCGATCACGCACGCGACGAACCCGTACGGCGAGACGAAGATAATCATCGAGCGCATTCTTGCCGACCTCTGCGTTTCCGACCCGGAATGGAGCGTTTCATGTCTGCGTTATTTCAATCCGATCGGCGCGCACAAGAGCGGGCTGCTCGGAGAGGACCCGATGGGCATACCGAACAACATAATTCCGCGCATCCAGAAGGTCGCGCTCGGCGAATGGGATTCGATAACCGTCTTCGGCACGGATTACGATACGCCTGACGGAACGGGAATCCGCGACTATATTCATGTGACCGACCTCGCGAAGGCGCACATCGCCGCGCTCAGGCGCGCCGCCAATGTCGTCGGCTGGGAAACTTACAACATCGGCTGCGGGAGAGGGTACTCCGTCTTTGAAGTGATCGACGCCTACGAGCGCGCGTGCGGCAAGCCGATCAAGCGCAACATCCAGCCGCGCCGCGCGGGAGATATCGCCGTATCATACGCCGACCCGACTCGCGCGAAAGAAGTGCTCGGATGGGAATCCGAACTAACGCTCGACGATATGTGCCGTGATTCATATAATTTCGTCGTCAAAAATCCTAAGGGCTACGAGGACTGAAATATGAGCATCACAAAATCAACTTTCGGCGTGACGCGCGACGGAGTTACCGTTACAGCTTACACGATGGACAACGGTAAAATGAGCGTCCGCTTCATCGACCTCGGCGGAACGATTGTTTCAATAAACGTTCCCGACAAAAACGGCGTTATGGCAGACGTTGTGTGCGGATACGACGACCCCGATTCATATCTCACGTGCGGAGGATATCCGGGCGCGATAATCGGCCGGTACTGCAACCGCATTGGCGGCGCGAAATTCACGCTTGACGGCGTTACATACCCGCTTTATAAAAACGATAACGTACATAACCACCTTCACGGCGGAAAGGTCGGATTTGACCGCCGCATGTGGGAGGTCACGGTCTTAGCCGACAACGAAAAGGAAATGTCGCTCGATCTTTCCTACGTCTCGCCGGACGGCGAGGAGGGCTATCCGGGAACTTTAACTCTGCACGTAATATATACGCTCCCGGTAGATTCATGCGATTTCTCGATCCGCTATACGGCGAAGACAGACAAGCGGACAGTGCTGAACCTGACGAATCATTCATATTTCAACCTTGCCGGATACGAGGTCGGAGATATACTCGACCATGAGGTGATGATCAATTCAGACGCTTACGGCGAAGTTGACGCGGAGCTGATACCGACAGGGAAGATCATCAAGGTCGACGGCACGCCTCACGATTTCAGGACGCCGAAGCCCGTCGGAAGAGATATCGGTAAAGACGATGTCCAGCTCAGATACGGACAGGGCTATGACCACAACTTCATCCTCGACAACGGCGGCAGGTGCGAGCTTGCGGCAACGGTGCGCGATCCGAAATCGGGCAGAGTCATGAAGGTTTATACGAACCAGCCGGCGATCCAGCTCTATACAGGCAACTGCATCGACACTACGGAGGCTCCGTATAAAGGCGGCGTGCCGAAACGCAGATTCGCCGCGCTCTGCCTTGAGACGCAGCATTATCCCGACAGCCCGAACCATCCCGAATTTCCGTCGACGGAGCTCGCCCCCGGCGAGGTCTACGACTACACGACCGTATTTTCTTTCTCGGCTGAGTGAGAATAATCGCGGACGCCGATTTAAACGGCAAAACAATATACAGCGTCCTTCGCACGTGCGGCGCGTCCGGAACTCTTATAAAGCTCCTCAAGGCGCGCCCGCACGGCATAACGCTCAACGGGGCGGACGTTACCGTCCGCGCCGTTGTCCGTGAAGGCGACATAATAGTCGCTGATGACGCTGATACATATGAAGACGAAAACGACTATATCTTTCCGTCGGAGGATATAGTCGATATTATCTATGAGGATGAGGGAGCTTTTGTAGTCAACAAACCGAGCGGCATGCCAACGCATACGTCTCACGGTCATTACCTTGACACACTCGCGAACGCGCTTTGCGCGGAATACAGAAGACGAGGGCTGCCGTTCGTTTTCAGAGCCGTCAACCGGCTTGACGCGGACACGAGCGGGGCAGTGCTGCTCGCGAAAAGCAAGCTTTCATCGTCAATCCTTGCGCGTCATATGGCGGCGGGAAACATAAAAAAGACATATATCGCGGTGCTTGACGGGATACTGCAGCTGCCATGCGGACAGAGCGGCAAAATCGTCTCATATATAAAGCGAAGAGCGGACACAATAATCCTGCGCGAGTCCGTCCCCGAATACACGGTCGGCGCGGACTTTGCCGAAACGAATTATACGTGCCTATATAAATGCGGCGGCCATACGATCGTAGCCGCGGAACCCGTTACGGGCAGAACGCACCAGCTCCGCGTTCATTTTTCTTCCATAGGACATCCGATCACCGGGGATGAGCTGTACGGCGGCAGCCGCGAATTTATCGGGCGGCAGGCGCTCCATGCGTACAGGCTCACATTTCCGGCATCATCCGGCACCGTCACCGTGACGGCACCGATACCAGATGATATTCTGAAACTTACAGGAAAGCAAATAGATTTTTGATATGAAAGAGACACTGAAGAAGATAAACAAATATGTTCCGGCCGTGCCGATGGTCATATTCGCGATCCTTCCGATAGCAGCGCTGATCCATATAATCAGCGTTTTTTCGCCGCGCTTTGCGGACTTTTTCAATATCTATATCGCGTCCTTTTTCCGCGCCGTCTACGCATTTTTGACGGGATGGCTCCCGTTCTCGCTCGCCGAGACGATGGTACTTTTTCTGATACCGCTGCTTATAATCGTCATATTCGGAGTTATTCCGAAAATTGCGGGGGAAAAGGCGGGGAGCGTCAGATATATCACGTCGCTTTTGTCCATAATCGCATATATTTACATCATTTTTGTGTTCACGCTCGGCACAGGATATCAGGGCTCCTCTGTGACGGAAAAGCTCGGCGTGCAGCGCCGCGGCATTTCCGCGGATGAGATATATGAGACTGCCGTCGCCCTCACGGAAACGGTCAACCTCGAAGCAAAAGATGTCGAATTCGACAGGGACGGCTCATCCGTCATGCCGTATTCGATGAACGAACTCAACGACAAACTCAACGACGCGTATATAAAGGCGAGCGAGAAATACAGCTTCATTATGCCGCTGCGTTCGCGCGTGAAGTCGATCGCGCTGAGCGAGCCGATGACGTATACGCATATCGCGGGCGTTTACACGTTTTTTACCGGGGAAGCAAACGTCAACATTAATTTCCCGGATTACACGATAGTCTATACGATGGCGCACGAAATGTCCCATCAGCGCGGCATCGCGCCGGAAGACGAAGCAAACTTTATGGCGTACCTCATCTGCATGGAGAGCGACGACGCCTATATCAGATACTGCGGCACACAGGGGCTGCTTGAATACGTTTACTCCGCGCTTTCCCGCGCAGACCGGAAACTTTACAGCGACTGCTACTCAAGACTTGACGCGCATGTCGTGAACGAGATGCGCTCATATAATAAATTTTTCGAAAAATACGAAGAAAATATCGCCGCGACAGTGTCCGGAACGATAAACAACACATATCTGACGCTTCAGGGCACACAGGGTACGCGCAGCTACGGGCTCGTCGCCGACCTCGCCGTTATATGCTATATAGAAGGCGTCCTGACATTTGAACCCTGAAATCCGACACACAAAATATACGCACCGAATATAATCATAATAGCCTTCAGTTTCAGGAAACTCTCGTGTGCATTATGTATACTTTTGCCTAAAATGGCCTTATATAATTATCTAAAAGGTGCGAAATTATGAACAAAAATAAAAATTTTTAATTAACACTTTCTTTTCTTTCCGTTGTCTGCTATAATATTATGGTCATGCCATGTCTGTGGCCTGACGCTCAAGGCTCAGAATATTTCTTCCGCGCGCTCTAAACGCGCTTTTGAATACATATTCCCGAAGGAGGGATAATCATTATGGATAAGCTTGTCATAGAGGGCGGAATACCCTTACGTGGCAGCGTAGACGTAAGCGCCATGAAAAATGCCGCTTTGCCTATAATATATGCGACAATTCTTGTCTCCGGCAAATGCCGGCTTGAAAATATACCGGATATAAGCGATGTTTCAACTTCTCTCGATATTCTCCGCGGAATGGGCGCGGAAATTACGGTCATTGGCGATTCCGCGATCGAGATAGACACGGAAAACCTCGTCGGGTCGACTTCCGACCGCAATCTTGTCGGTCAGATGCGCGCGTCATATTATCTGCTCGGCGCGGAGCTCGGCAGATTCGGCAAATCGCATGTCGGCTATCCCGGCGGATGCGATTTCGGCGTAAGACCGATCGATTACCATATAAAGGGGCTTGAAGCGCTTGGCGGTGAAGTAAGGACTGACGAAGAATACATAACGATAAACGCGCCTCTCGGCGTGCGCGGCAACGGCGTATATTTTGACGGAATATCCGTCGGAGCCACAATAAATGTCATGCTGGCGGCAGTTCTCGCCAAGGGGATCACAACGATAGACAATGCGGCGAAGGAACCTCACGTCGTTGATGTCGCCAATTTTCTGAATACGTGCGGCGCGAGAATAACAGGCGCCGGAACGGACATGATAAAGATACGCGGTGTTGAAAAGCTGCACGGCTGCACATACGCTATTATTCCTGACATGATCGAGGCGGGGACGTTCATGATAGCCGCCGCCGCAACATCCGGTCATATAAAGATCAACAACGTCATTCCAAAGCATCTCGAATCAATTGCGGCGAAGCTTGAAGAGATAGGCGCCGAGGTCGAAATGCTTGACGATTCCGTGATCGTCACGGGCTCGGGAAATTACAGGCGGACATCTATCAAAACGCTGCCTTATCCCGGATTTCCGACTGACCTTCATCCGCAGATGGCGCCTCTGCTCTCGATTGCGAACGGAATAAGCAATATAAGGGAGACGATCTGGCCTGAAAGATTCCGTTATGTAAACGAGCTTCGCGCGATGGGCGCAAAAATCAATGTAAATGAAGAGACGGCGACAGCGATAATTGAGGGCGTCGAATCGCTTCATCCGGCGCGCGTCAAAGCCGTCGATTTAAGAGCAGGGTTCGCAGTGCTCATTGCGGCGCTTATGACGAAGGGCGTCACCGAAATTTACGATATCAAATACATCGAGCGCGGATATGAAGACATCGTGGAAAAACTGACCGGGCTCGGAGCGATCATAAAGAAAGTGCCGATCGTCGATGACAAGATCGACAGCGTCGGCGAGATAAACGAAAAAGCAGGTTAATAAAAAACTTTAAATATTTCCGGAGGTCAAAATGAAAGTAACAAAGGATACGATAATCACAGACGTGCTCGAAATGGACCGTGAAACCGCAAGATTCTTCTTCGAGATAGGCATGCACTGCCTCGGCTGCCCCGCATCCGCCGGCGAAACGATTGAGCAGGCGTGCGCTGTCCACGCAACCGACCCGGACGCGCTCGTCGCCAAGATCAACGAATTCCTTGAAAGCAAGAACAAATAAAGCAACCGCGTTTGAGGGGCACACCTTTTTGCCCCTCTTGCTTTCTTTTTATGGAAAATAAACATATAGTTCTGAGCTCCCGTCTTTCGGCGGCGGCGTCATACATAAGACCGTCCTCGATATTTGCCGATATCGGTACGGATCATGCGTTTCTTCCGATATACGCGGTCGAAACCGGGCTCGCCGTGCGCGCATATGCCGCCGATATAAATCAAATGCCATTGGCGCGCGCGATGGAAAATATCTCGGCTCACGGCCTTGAAAGCCGCGTGACATGCGTTCTCACGTCCGGGTTTGACGCGCTTGATGCGTGCGGGATCACGGACGCCGCCGTATGCGGTATGGGCGGCGAGCTGATAGCGGATATAATTTTGCGCGCCGGTTTTATAAGGTCGGACGGGTTTCGCCTTGTGATCCAGCCAATGACGAAGCACGACGCCGCGCGCCGCGCGCTCTGGGACAGCGGATTTCTAATAATCTCTGAGCTTACGGTGTGCGAAGAGGGAAAATATTATACTGTTATCTGCGCCGACTACACGGGCTGCACGGGCAAAGCAGCGCGCGCCGCAGATGATTTTACGGCGTTTTACGGGGATTTCAGGCTGAAAAAGTTTGAGTCCGAAAACGTCCGGCGCGAATATCTCGAACATGAGATTTCAAAATATAATGGAATAATAAGAGGGAAGGACATCTCCGGGGCGGACACGTCAGATGAGCGAGCGATCGTTATGCGGCTCTCTGAACTGCTCGCGGATGATCGGGTTGTAGAATAATAAAATGGAAATTAAAATCGGTGAGCTTATATCGTATCTTGACGAAATGATACCGCGTTCGCTCTCATGTGATTGGGACAACGACGGGGTCATGGTGTGCGCCGACAGCGGGGCAAACGTCAAAAAAATTCTTTTTACGCTCGACGTGACCGTCGGCGCTCTTCAATTTGCAAACGAGGTAGGCTGTGATACGGTCATCTCGCACCATCCACTTATATTCAGACCGCTCCGCTCGCTCTCGGAAGGTACACCATCATCCCGCGCGGCGATTTACGCCGTAACGCATGGGCAAAACGTCCTTTCGTATCACACACGGCTTGATGCACTGCCTGAAGTCGGCGTCAATGACACGCTCGCGGGTCTGCTTGGAATAGAAAAATCTGAGCCATTCGGACCTGACGGAGAACAGATCGGAAGGATCGGAAAGCTGTGCGCACCGCTTTCATTCTCCGAATTCTGCTCAAAAGTAAAAGCTGCGCTCAGCGCCGACATGCTGATCACTGTTGACTCTGGGAGAGCGGTCAGCAAAGTCGCGCTTCTCGGCGGCGACGGGAAGGACTACCTGATGAACGCTATCAGTGCAGGCGCTGACACATTCGTTACAGGCAGATGCGGTTACAACCTCGACATAGACGCCGCCGGGTACGGCATCAACGTGATCGAAGCCGGTCATTACAACACGGAAGCGCCCGTTCTTCATTCGCTTGAAAAGCTGATATCGAGCCGGTTTTGCGGGATCGAATACTATTATTATAACAGCGATGCCACAAAGGCGTTATAAATCGAAAAACAGAGGAAAAGCCGTTTTTATCGGCAATTCCTCTGATTTTTATTTATATTTGTCAGCCTCGCTCTGCGCGATCGAATCACAGCGTTCATTATATTCATGTCCGTCGTGGCCTTTTGTCCAGACGTATTTGATCTCGTGGACACTGATAAGCTCAAGTAGCCTTTCCCACAAGTCAGGATTAAGCGCGGGCGAGCCGTCCGACTTTTTCCATCCTCTGCGCTTCCACGACGCCGCCCAGCCCTTTGAGAGTCCGTTTATGACATACTGTGAATCCGAAACAAGTTCAATGTCGCACGGCTCTTTCAGAGCCTCCAAAGCCTTTATAACGGCCATGAGTTCCATGCGGTTGTTCGTCGTGTCAGCCTCGCCGCCGGAGATGACCTTTTCGGTTTTCCCGTATACAAGTATGGCGCACCAGCCTCCGGGACCGGGATTTTTTTTGCAGGAACCGTCTGTGTAGATAAAAAGCTTCTTCAATTTTTGTCGAACTTACTTTAACGAAGCCTTTATTCCTTCACACCACTCAACGATATCGCGGCGCTCCTCAACGGAGAGCTTTGAAGAGAAGAGCCCGCCGCCGGCAACATAATAAATATTGTCTACCAAAACGTTAGCGCCTGCCTGTCTTATAATGTCGATCGCCTGATCCATCGCCGGAGTCCTTGTCTTGTCCTTGCTTTCAAAAACGAAGGCGACGTTCTGCGCTCTTGCGGGCGTAAGCTCACCGATGAAGAGGCGAACCTTGTCCTCAAGCTTTGCGCCTACCGAGAGCACGAGAACGACGAGACGTTCACGGTCGCAGGAATAGGCGGGCGGAATCGTATCGGCAGCCGATCTCTGATCGTCCTGAGCCTCACCGAGAGCTGTGGCGTAAGCAACGACCTTCTTGTTGCCCGATGAATAAAGAACACGCATTTTCATGTGGAATATTCCTCCGAATAAGTAATTATTTCGGCGTGACGAGTCCAATGCGAAAGGCTCGCAGCTACGCCATATCAACATTATACCATAGTTTTGCAGCAAATTGAACTGTTTTCAAAATTTTTTTAAAATTTTTTTAAGCAAAAAAACATCGGGAACCGCGAAAACAAGATCGCGGTTCCCATAATGTGAGCGATATTCGATCAATCGGCTGCTTTAGGCTTCTTGACAATATCTATAAGGCGGACGATGGCGGGGTCTAAAATCAGGTTGATCGCAAGTTCGATTATAAAATTTATCCCGACCAGCCCCAGAATGACATACACAACCACGCTCTGACCATTATCAGATGCCCAGGACTTGATCGTATCCCAGAAGAACAGCCGGCAGCCTATAAGGAAAACACCGGTGTTTGTGACAGGGGAGAGCACCGACGCCGTGATGACCGCCGCGTATCTGTTGAAGCGTTCAAGCAGCTTATAAGCCGCACCGGATACAAGCCCGGCAAGCGTTCCTTTGGCGAGAACGACCGCAACCGTCGCAGGAATGCTGACCGCGAGAAAAGCAGCCGCGTCGCCGGTGGCAAGGACGACAACGCCGAAGACAAATCCGAGCCACGCACCAGTCGCAACGCCGTAAAGCGCGGCGCCAAGGACGACCGGCATAAGTACAAGCGTGATCGAGAATGCTGTGAATCGCAGATTCAGACTTATAAACTGAAGTATGACTACGATGGCAGTCAGGATGGCGGTTCCCACGAGCTTGCGAGTGCGCTCATGGTTTTTCGTTACTGTATTCATTTTACACCTCCGGGACTCAAACCCGTGCTGCCGCCCGCGAATACAGCGGTGTGGCGCAGTTTAATTTATAATTACGGCCGTAGCCGGAATTATACAAAATCTTTATGAGAGGCGATTTCGTCTGTAAAGTGATGCGACACCCTTGAGTGTAAGCGCCTCATCAAATGTAAATTTATTTCTACAATGCTCGATTATGACCGGCGCGAATTCACCGGTCGCGATAAGACTGAGCGTTTGAGGCTTGTCCTTCGATGAAAGACTCTCGCGAATACTGCGGACAAAGCCGTCGAGCATCATGGAATTTCCATATATGAGCCCGGCTCTGACAGATTCCTCGGTGTCACGGCCGATCATAGGCAGCTTGCCGCCGCCGAGCGGCACAGAATCGAGCAGCTCAGCGTGCTCAGATAAGGCTGCCGCCGAGATACGCAGACCGGGCGAAATGACCGTTCCGGTCAATGTGCGGTCACTGTCGATGACAGTGATAGTGTTTGCCGTACCGGCGTCAAATATGACGAGCGGAGGCTGACACAGATCAAGTGATGCTGCCGCGTTTGATACGATGTCGGCTCCGAGGCACGCAGGATCATAAATACCGATACGGAAGCCCGTGCGAACGCCGGGACCGATCATGTACGGTTTTTTGCCTGATAAGATCACGGCAGCCTCGGATACGGCGAGCGACGTGCTTGGGACGACTGAGGAGATCGCGGCTGAGTCGATCTCAGGTTCATTCACGCCGAGACGAAGCCGAAGGATCTCACGCATCATGACAGCGTATTCATCGGCGCTCGCGTTTTTCCGAACAGCGACGCGCGAAAGAACGACCGGCTCCAGCGGCGCATCCATATTGGCGTCGGCCTGCATATCAAAAAGCCCGAACGCGACGCTCGTGTTGCCGATATCAATAGCAAGCAGCATACGATCCCCCACCTAAAATCACTTCTCTGAATTATACAAAATTTGCATTTTGTATAATTGCTGATTCCGCAAATCCAATAACGCGAGGTCTTCCCCCGTATTCCGCATGCGAAACAGCACCGATAAAACGGCCGCGAGTTTGTTGATTTATCACATTCAAATTATATCCCACTTTATTTGAATTTGCAATATCGTTATGGCCAAATTTGTGTTATAATAAGTTAAATGTTTTGGTACAGTCAAAATCGTCTTTTCGAGAGGCAGCTGTTCATGGCTTTATTTTCGCTGAATGATTATTTCGCGCGGACATATCTTCACCCCGATAAAGAAAATGACCGCCTGAGGCTTCGCAGCATAATCGACGCATACGAACGCAACTCAGTCAAGCTCATTTATTTCGCATTCTTTTTTGATCCGTCCTTGTCCGTTCCGATACATCTTGACACACGGCGAACTTTCGAAAGAACTTTCCGCGAAAATATAAAATGTAAACCGCGGATACGCGCTGTTTCCGTTGTTCCGCTTTTTCCCGGCGTCTCCAAAATGCGAGGACTTTCAAGGCTTGTGACGGTCAGCAACGGCGAAAAGTACATTTTCATCACCGTCCCGCCCACGAAAGACGCAGACATGATCATCTCCGAACTGCACAGCATAATTTATGACCTAAAATTTATTCCTGTAATCACCGAAACCGAAAAAGCGGTGCTGTGGATACCCGATCGCGCCGCTCAATCGCTATATAAGATACCGCGTGCCGTCTACGAGATAAATTACTGCAATCTACACCTGCCGTCGGTGCGCACGCTTGCAAGCGAGCTTTTGACGCAAGGCAAAACAGTAGTTTTCGGCACAGGCATGAAATTCGGCGTCGGTCCATACGGGAATCCCGACTATTATACAAAACTGATAAATCGCACAATTAAGCCTGCGACATTCGGTTATTTTACGATCCGGCACAATCAGGTTTTGCGCTGAGACTGCGCTTTATCATGTATTTGCGCTTTGTCGCCTCGCCGCCTCTGATGTGGCGCTCCGCCTTGTTTCTGTCAAGGACGGCTTTGACGCGGCGGTACAGCTCATAATCTGTTTCCTGCAGACGCAGCGAGACATCTTTATGTACGGTCGACTTTGATATGCCGAAATAAGCGGCGGCGCCCCTGACCGTTGCACCGTGCTCGATTATGTATTCCCCTATCAACTCTTCCCTGTCTTTGCCTCCGAGGTTTATCCTCGACCTTACTGCTTTCACTGCTGCCGCTTTTCCTCTCTTCCTTGCTTGCGGATTGTTTAGTAAATCCTATGAGGAAATGAGCGGTATTATGAAACTCATGAAAGATGTGGTTTATAAAAAATGAAAAACGAAGCCGAAAAATATCTCCCCTCAAACGTATTTGAGGGACTTACCTCAATACGAGCAATCATTAAATCCCGCGATGAAGGCATATCGGAGCGGCGCATAAACGAGATACTGTATGACGCATCTCGAAAGGACAAATACGCGCGCGAGCTTTCATGGCTGCAAAAAATAAAGGACAAACACGGATTTACGCTTACTGAAGCCGATCCCGACCGAATAGCTGAACTGACGCTCGGGACGAGCCACGGCGGATTTGTGGCGCTGTGCGGTGAACGCACTCTGCCGGAGCTGACCGACGACGACATTGTTGACAACGGCTTTTATATGATGCTTGACGGGATCGAGGACCCGTATAATTTCGGCTCCGCCGTGCGCTCTATTTACGCCGCGGGCGCGAACGGGATCGTACTTCCCCCGCGAAACTGGATGTCGGCTGCAGGCGTCGTCTGCCGTTCGTCCGCCGGCGCGTCCGAGCTTGCGCCGATGTTTTCAGCCGACCCATCGGCGGCAATAGATATTTTCAGAGCCCGCGGATACAAGATAATTGCGGCGGCAAAGGAAAACGCCGTCTCGATGTACGGCGTGTCGCTGAAAGCTCCGATATTCATAATAGTCGGCGGCGAGATGCGCGGAATTTCAAAAAATCTCATGGCGAAGGTCGACGAAACGGTCAGGATCGACTACGGCCGTGATTTCAAAGCGGCGCTGTCGGCACAATCATCCGCCGCCATCATCGCCTTTGAAGTTTTCAGGCAGAATCACGCCTTTTAATAGTGACGGCAAAAAAACCGTACCGCCTATTAAATGGCGACACGGTCAAAAGGTGAATGATGGGACTCGAACCCACGGCCTTCAGGGCCACAACCTGACGCTCTAACCAACTGAGCTACACCCACCGTATTACCGTACCTGGAGGGACTCGAACCCGCGACCTACTGCTTAGAAGGCAGTTGCTCTATCCGGCTGAGCTACAGGTACATTTGTAAAAGCGGGTGATGGGAATCGAACCCACGTATCCAGCTTGGAAGGCTGGCGTACTAACCATTGTACTACACCCGCAAGTACCGCGCTTTCTGAACGCTCAATTATAATACCACATTATTTCCCGCTTGTCAATACGAAATTGTCAGAAAAATTTCAAGTGTGTTTATTACAAGTTTTTCTTTACTTATTATCATTCATCTGATATAATCCGAAATGGACAAAACATATCGGTCTTTATCGCAAAATCAAAAAAATCAGACGCTTTTTCGAGGTGTAATATGCTTTACAAAAAAAATACGGAATATCGCCTTGACGATGAGCTTTTCAGGGATCCGACCTCTGAATACAGGGGCGCGCCTTTCTGGAGCTGGAACTGCGAGCTCGAGCGGGACGAGCTTTTGCGGCAGATAGACTGCCTTTTTAAGATGGGATTCGGCGGGTTCCACATGCACTCGCGCACGGGAATGGCAACGCCGTATTTGTCCGACGATTTCCTAAACCTGGTCGGCGCCTGTGTCGAACGCGCAAGGGAACTCGGCATGAAGGCGTGGCTTTACGATGAGGACAGATGGCCGTCCGGTTCATGCGGCGGCAAAGTCACAAAAGATCATCCGGAGCTGCGCCAGCGCACGCTGACCGCCGAGCTCCACGCTCCGGACGGCGCGCTCGATTTTGACGAAGCCGTCAGCAAGGGCGCGCCGTATATCGTCGCCGTATTTGATGTTATAGCGAACGAACGCGGCGAGATGGAAAAATATACGCGCGTCGAACCGACGGACGATTTGACGGCGGGCGCTGTCAGATGGTATTTCAATTCATATTGCCAGGGCTTTTCCGAATGGTACAACAATTCCGCATATATTGATACGCTTGATCCCGACGCGGCGGACTCGTTTATCAGGCTCACATACGATGTATACCGTGAAAGATTCGGCAGTGACTTCGGCGGTCTTATCCCCGCGATCTTCACGGATGAGCCGCAGTTCGCCTCAAAGAGGACGCTTTCGCGCAGTCAGCCGGACGCGCGTTCACGCGCGGTTTTCCCGTGGACGCCGCGTTTACCTGAATTTTTCCTTGACCGTTACGGATACGACATTGTAAATGAACTTCCCTGCCTAATTCTCGAACTCCCGAACGGCGAGGTGTCGCAGGCGCGATATCACTTCCACGACTGCGCCGCCGAGATGTTCACGCGCGGATATAACGACAGGTGCGGCAAATGGTGCGAAAAAAACGGCATCCTTTTCACCGGGCACCTGATGGAAGAGCCTACGCTCGAATCGCAGACACACGCCGTCGGTGACGCCATGCGTTCATACCGCAACATGCAGCTGCCCGGCATAGATATGCTTTGCAACAGAGTTGAACTGACGACGGCGAAGCAGGCGCAGTCCGCCGTTCATCAGTACGGCCGCGAAGGAATGACGAGCGAGCTTTACGGCGTTACGAACTGGGACTTCGATTTCAGAGGGCACAAGTTCCAGGGCGACTGGCAGGCGGCGCTCGGTGTGACCGTGCGCGTTCACCATCTGTCGTGGGTATCAATGGAGGGCGACGCAAAGCGCGATTACCCCGCCTCGATCAATTATCAATCGCCGTGGTACGATAAATACAAATACGTTGAAGACCATTTCGCCCGCGTCAACACCGCGATGACACGCGGCAAACCTGTCGTTCGCGTCGGCGTAATTCACCCCGTCGAGAGCTATTGGCTGCGCTTCGGGCCGAACGATCTCTGTTCGCGCTATAAATCTCAGCTTGAAGAAAATTTCGCAAATATCACGCGCTGGCTGCTAACCGGCAGCATCGACTTTGATTTCATATGCGAGTCCACACTGCCGGATCAGTTCATAGAAACGGAAGCGGGGCTCAGGGTCGGCGAGATGACGTATGATGTCGTCGTCGTTCCGGCTCCCGAAACGATACGCGGCACGACGCTCTCAATACTTTCTGATTTTGCCGACAAGGGCGGCGAGATCATATTTGCGGGTGACCCGCCCAAATATGTCGACGCAAAGCGTTCGGACGAACCTGAGCGGCTTTCCCTGCGCTGCCGCCGCGTGCAGTTCTCGCGCGCCGCTGTTCTCTCCGCACTTACGGATGTGCGGATGCTGAGCATTTCCGAGGCGAACGGAAATGAAACAAATGACCTTATATATCAGATGCGCCGCGATAATGATTGCGACTGGCTTTTCATCGCACATATTTCAATGCCGGTCTGCCCGGACGTTTCCCATCCGCGCCGCATAACGATCAAGCTTGAGGACGAATATTCCCCCGTGCTTTACGACACCGTAAACGGAGAGATAAAAAGCATCGATTTTCACATATCCGGCGGAAAAACGTACATAAACTGCATAATCTACGCGCAGGATTCCCTGCTTCTGCGGCTCGACCGCTGCCTCGACATCAACACCGTCGACACAAATGACCGTCCTCGCTATGAGGTCACGGCGCAGACGGATTTCCGCCTACCCGCCGCATATACGCTTTCCGAGCCGAACGTCCTGCTGCTTGACACGGCGAGGTATTCAGTCGATGAAGGCGAGCTTTCCCCTGTTGAAGAAGAGATTTTGCGTGCCGACAACATCTGCCGCCTCGCCCTCGGCATGGGTCGCCGCAATCCAAGGCCGGCGCAGCCGTGGACTATCGTTAAAAAGCCGCCTGAACATAAAATCAACCTGCGATTCACGTTTGATTCGGAGATAGAATATGAAGGCGCGCTGTTTGCGATCGAACATCCTGAGTTTTCGGTCATAAAATTCAACGGAGCCGATGTAGATGTGACGCCCCGCGGCTATTTCACCGACAAATCGATAAAAACGGTTTCCCTGCCGCCGATCCGCAAAGGCGAAAACGTCATAGATGTGACGCTGCCGCTCGGCGACAGAACGGCGACTGAATGGTGTTACGTTCTCGGCGATTTCGGCGTGAAGGTGCGCGGATGCAGAAAAACCATAATCGCCAAAGAAGACGCGCTCGGATTCGGCGCCGTCACAAGCCAGGGGCTGCCGTTCTACTCAGGCAACATTACATACGAGCTCCCGTTCACCTCGCCCGGCGGGAACTGCGTCGTCCGCGTAAACGCATACCGCGGCGCGGCCGTCACCGTGAAAATTGACGAGGGAGACGAGCGCATCATCGCGTATGAGCCGTATACCGCCGATTTCGGCGAGCTTCCCGAAGGCGAGCACACGCTCCGCGTAACGCTGCTCGGCACGCGCCACAACAGCTTCGGCGCGCTGCACGCGACCGACTACGGCAACGACTGGTACGGCCCCGACAAATGGCGCACAACGGGCGAAGGCTGGTGCTATGAATACAAATACCGCGACATGGGCGTCATGTGCAGCCCTGTCGTCACGTTTTACGATGTAAAGAAATAAAAGCAGCTTTATGCTCCGCCCCGACGCTTTTCAGCGCCGGGGCGATTTTGTTGCGGCCGGGTGGTGGTCGGCATATAATGGTACTAACGTGAAACGTCGGCACAATCAAAGGATGTTTATGAAATGAGATGTATTTTGCCGTTCATATCGATGACAACGGCGCAGCGCGGCAGCGGCGTACTGACAAAATCAAATATACCGCATAAGATCGTTGAAATCGAATCAAATCTGACACGGCGCGGATGCGCATACGGCATCGAGATCGCGCCGCTCTATGCCGACGCGGCTGAAAGAGCGCTGAAAAGAGCGAGGATCAGATACGGAGACATAATATCGCTATGAAAAAAAGACTCATATATTTTGATAACGCCGCGACTACGTTCCCCAAACCCGACGCGGTTTACAGGGCGGCGGACAATTATCAGAGAAACAGCTGCGGAAACGCGAGCAGAGGCTCGCATTCGCTCGCTTTAGCGGCAGCCGAGGCCGTATACCGCACACGCGAGGAACTGGCGGAGCTGTTTTCCGCTTCCCCGGAGTCCATTGCGTTTACGATGAACACAACGTACGCGCTCAATTTTGCAATAAAGGCGATGACGCATCACGGCGACCACATATTGATAAGCGATATGGAGCACAACAGCGTTCTGCGTCCCGTGCATCAGGCGGCAATGAGGCTCGGCGCGACGTATGATATATTCCGCAGCTCCGGCACAACGGAAGACATTCTCAACGACATCGAGCGCAAGCGCGGGAAAAACACACGGCTGCTCATCTGTACGCATCAGTCAAATATAATTCCGAGAATCCTCCCGATAGAAGAAATAAGCGAATATTGCCGCGAACACGGCATATATATGATCGCTGACTGCGCGCAGTCAGCCGGGAGCATTCCTCTAAACATGAGCCGCTGCAAAATAGACGCTGTTTGCGTGCCCGGTCATAAGGGGCTTTACGGCTGTCAGGGGTGCGGCGCGATCATATTCGGCGATGTCGCGGCGGAGGAGCTTAAAACAACGATCGAGGGCGGAAGCGGCAGCGAATCTATCCCGCTCGTCATGCCGGAACACCTCCCCGACAGGTTCGAGGCAGGAACGCTTCCCTCACCGGCGATAGCCTCGCTCGCTTACGGGATCAGATTTGTCCGTGAGAAAGGGATCGACAATATACGTGCGCATGAAACTCGGATATGTGAATATATAATAAACCGCTTTTGCGAAAATGATGACATAAACGTCTATAACGACACGCCCGGCTCGACGCTTCTCTTCAATATAAACGGTAAGACATCTTCCGAAATTGCTTCGACATTTGACGAATTCGGCATTTGCCTCAGAGCCGGACTGCACTGTGCGCCGCTCGCGCACAGGACGCTCGGAACATTTCCGTCCGGCGCCGTCCGCGCATCATTCGGCGCTTTCAATACGATGAGCGAGGCAGAAAGATTCTGCGACGCAGCGGATCGTATCACAAAAAGAAAAACACTGTCCTGAGCGAAAATCGCCGGACAGTATTTTAGGCAAGACTATAAAAGGCATTTGTATAAGTAACTGCTTCCCTTTTTGCCGACCTTTGAGACTACATTTGCCTCACTCAGCACCGTAAGCGCGTAATACGCCGCCTTCCTGCTCGTGCGCGCCTCGCGCGCGAAATCAGCCGTTGTAAATTCAGTTTCAAACAGCGTTTCGGGAAGATATTTCAGCTTATAATCAAGCGGCGAATCGAGGGATATAATATCGAAAAGCTGGATCGGAATGCGATCGTATCTGTGAGAACCGCGCTTTTTGTCGCGGCTCCAGCCGTCCTTCATCCTGTATTCATCCGCCTCGATCAAGGGAAAACGGACGCGAAGATTGGCGTCCCCGACGTAGCTTCTGATATTATACAGCTCAATAAGCCCGTCAAGAGGCGTTTCACGGCGCGGGGATGTTCTTTTCGGAGAAATCTTTCCCGTCTCAGGGTCGATCCACGAGACTGTCTTTTTTGATATAAGCGGGTGAACGAGCGTCACCTTCGAACCTGGAAGAAACGCGCCCAGCTTCGCAAAGAGCGGGTTGAGCGCGCCTGTCTGTATTTCGATAATTCCGTCGTCATTCTTTATATCCGCGATATACCCCATATAAGGTATCTCATGATGCGTTCGGTCGGGGTCGAAATAGTCCTTCAAAACAAGGTGTATCCGCTTTTCATTCAGCGTTCCGATCCCTTCTCCCGCGTCCTTTCTGCGGTTATGCTCGTAACAAATATTCAGAAACCGCGCGCGGTTGACGACCGAGGTCGGGTCTATCGGCTGAGGCATTATGCTCTTGACTGGAGCCAGCCGAGCAGCTCGTCAAACTGGGTGGAATTGAGATTGCCGTCACCCGCGAGCGTATCAAGGAATGATTTGAGCGAACCGCCGTGATACTGATTGAGGAAACGCCTCGTGAATTCAGTCATATATGATTTTTTGTCGACCATCGGATAATACTGGCGCTCCTTTCCGTTTTTCTCGGAACGGATAAACCCGCGGTCTTCAAGTCTGACGAGAAATGAAATGAGCGTCGGCGCGCGCCAGCCCTTTTCATTGCCGACAACTCGCATAAGAACAGGCGTCGTCGTCGGTGCGGGTACGCTCCAGATCGCGCACATTACGTCAAATTCGGCATCCGGCAATTTTTTATAGACATCAAGTTCCATAGACATTCCTCTAAAATCACTTACTTTATTTTAGGCATGTATATATTATACGCGCGTCTAAAAATGTTGTCAATATTTTTTTGTAAATTTTAGGTACATTTATCCGATTTCTATTGTCCATTTATAGGGAATTAATACAAAAAAGCACGAGCCGTCGCAGCGCGTGTTTTTTTGTGTATTTATTTTTGCGGATGTTGATTACCGCTGAATATCGTCACCGAAAACGTAAAGGTAATAATCTTCAAGCGTCGGCAAAACGTTTATCGAGTCACACGTCGGCGGCGTCTCCGATATAACGCGCAGCCGCGCTATGTCAGATTCATCTTTGCTTATGCCTGTAACACTGCATTCTTCTCCGACCTTTTCAACTTCGCTTTCATGTACGTCGATCTGCCAGACCTTCCCTTCAATTTTTGAAGTCAGCTCTCGCGGCGTACCGCTGTCGATGATCAAGCCTTTTTTGAGCATAATAACGTCTTTCGCGATATATTCTATGTCTGAGACAACGTGTGTGGCGATAATTACGATCTTATCAAATGCAATTTTTGAGATATAATTTCTGATCGATATGCGCTGTTTCGGGTCGAGCCCGGCAGTCGGTTCGTCGAGTATTATGACGGACGGGTCGCCGAGCATCGCCTGGGCAAGCGCGAGCCGCTGCTTCATCCCGCCGGACAGCGCGCCGATCTTCCTGCCGTATACGTCAGCATCGTCAAGCTCAACGGCACTGAGCAGCCGACTCACCTCAGAAGAAATATATTCGCGCCGTTCTTTTCTGCCAAGCTCCGCGCCTATGTTTTTAAGCGCCGCCATATACCACATGAACCGCCCCACCGTAAAATTCGGATACATGCCGGGATATTGGGGCATAAATCCGAGTTTTTTGCGGAATACTGCGCCCATTTTAAGAGTATCTTCCGTCTCACCGTCGCATTCGAACGTTATGTTTCCGGAATCCGCACTCAGATTTCCGACGATAATGTTCATAAGCGTCGATTTGCCGCTCCCGTTCGGTCCGAGAAGCGCATATATCCCCGGCTCAAATTCGGCATTAAAACATGCAAGTGCGCACTTTTTGCCGTAACTCTTTGAGATGCCGTTAATTGAAAGTTTCATGATGATCTCCTCTTTTTTAATATGAAGCGCCGCGTGGATCTGCGTGAGAACACAAAATATTACCCCCACACGTTCGATCCGCCAGATCAACGCTATTTTATCACCGTGCGTGCGACACGCCGGTCTGTCAGTATCACGGTCAAAACGGTCAAAAGCGCTGCCGCCGGGAAGAATATCGCCCACCAGAAAGGCGGCGACATAATATACAGCCTGTCAAAGTCGCTTAAAACTGCAACGTCGATATATCCGGCGGCCGTGACTCCCGATCTGATAATAAAATACGGAATAAATACAGCTGCCGCGGAAACGGAATACACGAGCAGCGCCCGCCGGAGCCACACCGTCAGGCAAAGGCAAATCGCCGCGATCATTGCAGTGCCGATCAAACTTAAAACAGCGCAGAACACAAGGTATCCGCCGACCGTAAAATTCACCGCCGTATTTCCGTATCTCGGCATACTCAGAAGCCGAGCGGATAAATCTTTGGGAAGCTCGTATGAGCGGGCAAACAAACACACGTCAATGATCATAGATAAAATTTTTATAAGAAGCGCCGTGAGCGTACATGACAACAGTTTAATGCGGAACAGATACGCTCTTCCCCTCTCCGTCGCCCCTGAAATCAAAGTCACCCCTCCGCCGGATGGCGACAGCTCGCAAATGTATGACCGGCAACAAAAAACAACGATAAAGACGATCGCGATAAAATCCGTTCCTTGTGACACTAACATATAATACCCGCTGTCATATAGATACGATCCGCGAATCCCACGCAAACTGTATAAATTATCGAGATAGTCCGAGCGTTCAGACAGGTCTTCGAGCACCGGTAGTTTTGAGGACGATTCCTTGTACTGCTCGTAGAGCCTGCTGAAATATTCGTCTGATATCAGCCCTTGCCAATAATCTTTTTCGACCGTGTCAAACATGTCTACGCTTTCAAGACATTCTTCGTACTCATCCTTTATGAACTGCGCTTTTTCCTTTGTATATTCGCCGCCTATCTTATAAATATACTCACGGAGCACGTCGTCATATCGCGTATATTCGGGCGAATAGTATCCGGCTGAAACGAACAGCTTTATGACCACGACCGCGCCGAGCAGCAAAATGAGCGGTTTTTGCTTATAAAACTCGTAAAACATCAACGACGTGCATCCGCGCGGCTTTCTTTTCCCTGATAATATAGCTTTAACGCGGGAAAAGACGTTTTTCCGACGCTGCCTCATCCGCACGACCTTCACCGAGCAAACCGCGCAGGAAACAATAAGCGCCGCTGTCGCCGCTAAAACCGCGATTATTGCCAATATATATGCGATATTTACGCTCTGCCCGAGTAAATCCACCGCGCGGTAATGTCCGGCGAACGTGCTGAGATCATATACCGACCAGATGTCAAGATACCTCCACTGACCTGAAAACACTGGTTCCGTCAGCTCAAAGCCGAAATAGCATCCGACGACAACGAGCGCGCCCGCGCCGAGGCTTATGGCGCTGTTTTTGATAACCGACGAAAGCAGAAACACGACGGCGCAGAATATTAACGACGACGCGATCTTTAAAATCAGCCCACTCGCGGCAGCGCCGAGCATATTTATTTTCAACGGGAAAAGCTCAAACGGCATGACGCCCGTCTGAGCATACACCGCCTGAACCGCCTCCGTAAAATCGGAATACCCGCCTGCAAAAAATCCGACCGTTACAAACGACGAAAACGTGAAGATCACTGTCACGGCAGCCGACAGTATCATAGCGGAACCGAATTTTGCCGCGACATCAGGCGTCCGCCCGTTTTTGCATATCATCGAAATAAAATGAAATCCGTTCGACCTGTCCTCCGTCGCGATATATACGCATATAACGGCGACAAGTATCATCGCGGGAAAGAACTCCGCCCTGTATTCAAAATATTCCCGCCAGCCTTCGACCTGGCTGCCGCTCAGCTTAACACTTCGGTCGAGATCCGCGTACAGCTTTGCCTCGGCGCTTTCATACCTATATATGAAGCTGTCCGTTTTCCCCATCTCTTTATAGCTGTCGCGTATGTCCTCAGCCGTCCTGACTATACTTTTCATGCGCTCATGGTAAGACTCATCCGCGGTGATTATGCTGTAAACGCTGTCGAAAAGCGATATGTCGTAGTATTTCCCTCCGCCGTAAAATTTCGACGGCTCCTTGTCTACAAAATAATCAAGCTCCGCATATTCTTTTTTAATGCGGTCATATTCCGAATAGAACTCATCCGAGTCGTCAACATACAGCTGATATACGGCGTCCTCGTACATCTTCTCCGATTTTGAATATGAGCTTTCATAATAATATGCGCACATAACGATATTTACTGCCAAAAGAAGAATTGCCGTCAGCCTGATAAACGGCGCGGATACAGCCTTATTTAGCTCATACGGTATAAGGCGCAAAATTTTTGTAAACACATCGTCCTCCCATTTTAGATTTCTTCCGTCGGGATATATAAAATCTCCCCTGTCCGCCTGTCAAAACACATCTGTCTGCCTGCCGACCCACCTACGATATCTCTCTCTACACAGAAAATATACTTATCCGAAAATGCAGTTACCGAAAAAATACGCGCTTCCGCGTCTTCAAGCGTATATGTGAAAAGCATCGCGCTCTCGCCGCTCTCGATATCGTATTTGTAATATGATATCGTCATGTTTTCATCCCCGGACACAGAATCGCCGTGTGGCACATATAATATTTCCCCGCCGCAGCAAATTGCCGATTCTACACCGCGAAGAAGTGTCTGCTCGTTCGCCCCGCCGACATCGCGCTTAACGATGTCATATGTTATACCGTAGTCGTCATGATCGCTCGGCGCGGCGCCATAATAAATCGCACCGTCTATAAAAGCGAGGAAGCGGGCGGGAAACATGACCGGAACGGTGTCAATGCGTTCATGCTCCGCCGACTTTATATCGCACGTATATATCGAAACGCCGCCGCTTTCGGGCACGGCATAATATATCTTGCCGCCGTATACCGACAAAAACAAAGTCTCCGGGCTGTCGACCGTTCCGAGCGATACGCTCTTTCCGCCCTGTCTTCCGACCGAATAAAATGTCGCGCCGAGATCGGGATCGAGCGTTTCATATATGAGAGTTTCGCCGTAAAGACAGAACGAAATAAAGCTGCCGACTATCCCGTCACAGATGATCTTGAATCTGCCCGTGCGCGTGTTGTACGACACGAGCCGCGTGAGCTCGATCGCCCTGTTCGGATGATCCGGGTCGTCCCCGACAAATCCGCAACTTTGCTCGAAAATTATGACCGCTTCCCCGCCGTTTTCAGCCGTCGCCGTCGGGTCGATCAGCATATTAAAGCTGTCAAGCGTTCGGAACGGATTCTCGCTCATATCCGTCAGCTCGTCTCCGAACACGGGCAGCCCGCGCTCGCGAATATTAGATAAATCCTGATATAGAAAACTTATCGGCTGCAAATAGCCCGACCATTTGCCTCTGCCAGAAGCTGCCCTCTTGTTATAATAAAG
Source organism: uncultured Clostridia bacterium (assembly GCA_947630625.1). Taxonomy (GTDB): domain Bacteria; phylum Bacillota; class Clostridia; order Oscillospirales; family CAG-272; genus DTU064. The sequence continues at coordinate 125,115 of CANRIL010000001.1, read as the reverse complement.
CATATCTCCGCATATGACGGCTGATTTATTTGACTCGATCAGCTTCTCTTCCGCCGCCCCGTGCATTCCATCTGAGCATCCGCAAAAAGTCAATATTAATGCTGCAAGAAACAGCGCTGTCATCCTTTTCATTTCTCCACCTCCCAGCGGCGCCCCCGATATGCGCGCCTATTATAATACTCGCGTTTTTGACGCCAATCTTTCGCGGAAAATAAAAAAACGCCGGAAATTTCGGCGTTTTTGCGGCTCGGCGGGACATGGCGGGGCGGAGGTGTCGCCACGGGAGGTGTGTGCGGGGAAATTGCAATGTTTCGCTCTCCGTGGGGCTCCGCCCCGGCATGTCCCGCCGAGACAAACGATATTATATTAAATTTATTCTCTTTCGCCGCCGCTGACGATGCGGTAATACGCGCCCGCGGTCAGTTTATATACGATGAGGTATATCGCCGCGAATATCAGCACGCACATCGCCGCCGTCAAAAGGAGCAGCGGACAGTTTTTAAAATTGAACATCAAAAGCATTCGCTTGAGCATCGGGAACGCGAAGGCGAGATGGAGCGCCGCCGCCGCGATAGGCAGCACGAACACCGTCCTCATCTGCGCGTCTATACTTCGCCTGATGTCCTTTTTTGTCAGCCCGACCTTCTGCATTATTTCAAATCTGCCGGAATCCTCGTATCCTTCGGAGATCTGCTTATAGTAGATGATAAGCACAGCCGCGAGCATGAACATGATCGAAAGCATCACACCGAGAAAGAATATTCCGCCGTACATCGAAAAGAAATCTATCCGGTCGCGTTCTCTTGATGAGGTTGAAAGCGTTGACAGTCCGGGGAAATTTTCATTTCCGTCCTTTGTCAATTCGATATTGTATATCGCCTCCTGAGCCGCCCTCTCTGTTCCCTCGGCAACGTCGTAGCCGTAATAATAATACCTCGTAGCAAAGCCGCTCAGCGGTTCGAAATTTTTCCCGACGTTATTCATTATCACAATAAGCGTCGGAAAAGCGCTTATCGTTATCCTGTCGCAGTCAAGCATTTCATCTACGTGGCCGACGACTTTATATTCGCCAATGTGTCCGATCTTTACCACGTCGTCCTTATATTCGGTGCCCATCGAATAAACAGAATAAATGAGCGCCTCGTCGTCGGCGAGCTTATAGTCTGTTCCGTACATGTCGTTATAGTCGCGAACGGGCATCATATATAAGTTGTATGTTCCATTTGCCTGGTAATAATCCTCAATATCTACGCCGGCTTCAACGTCGTTAAATGAATAAAATTCGCCGTCGATCATTGTCGAGATCATATACGCCATGCGGAAGAAATATTCGTTTTCGGGCTCGCATCCGGCATTTTCAAGCGCTGCAAATGCCGCCTTGCGGAACGATTCCGCCGTTTTGTCGTTTTCAAATTCTTCAAACGTCCAGAAGGCGGACTCACACATCAGCGCGCGCGGATAAGACGACCTTATTATGTCTTCCTCGCTCGAATAAAGCGAAAACGTTGCCGTGAGCATCACGAGGACCATCGTCAGAAGAATGCAGATCGAGGCAAGCCCCGCGCCGTTGCGCTTCATGCGGAAGGACATCGACGAAACGGATATGAAATTTTCGGGCTTATAATAATATTTTTTGTTCCGCTTGAGCAGCCGGCACATCACGACTGAGCCTGAGATAAAGAGCGCGTACGTCCCGACGATGACCATAACGACAGCGGCAAAGAAGAGCGCCAGCGCTAATATCGGATTCTCCGTCGTCAGCGCGATATAATACGCTGCGCCGATAAGTATGACGCCGATGATCGCGATAAGCGGGTTTCCCTTCGGCGGACGCTCTCCGGCGTTTTCGCTGTGAAGAAGCGCTATCGGATTTGACATGCGCACGCGAAGGAGCGTGAAAACTAAGATGACGGCAAATATGAGGGCGAAAATCGGGATAGCCGAAAGGATCGCCTCAAACGACACCGTGAGCTCGTATCCGACCTCCGTTTTCATTATATAATGTATCCCCGCCTCCGCCAGCTTTGAAAACGCTATGCCGAAAATAAACCCGAACACAAGCGAGATCGCCGCAGTGAACGCTGTTTCGATCAGCATTATCATGCCGATGTGCCGCTTGCCCATGCCGAGGATATTGTAAAGTCCGAATTCGCGCTGGCGGCGCCGCATCAGAAACGAGCTTGAATAAAAGAGGAATATCGCCGCGAAAATCGCCATGATGACGGAACCGAACGACAATATCTCAACTATCGTGTCCCCGCCGCTTATATTTCTGATCCCGTCCGAATATGAGACGGACGTGACGATATAGTACATCGCGACCATGCCGACGGCTGTCAGGATATACGGAATATAAAGCTTCTTGTTTTTCCATATACCGCGGAAGGCGAGTTTTGGGTACATAGATACGCTCATTTTATTTCACCGCCTCCGGCAAGTATTGTAAGCGTATCAGATATTTTGGCGAAAAGCTCCTCGCTCGTCTGCTCGCCTCTGTAGATCTGATGGAAGACCTCGCCGTCGCGGATAAACAGCACGCGTCCGGCGCGGCTCGCCGCCTTGACGGAATGCGTTACCATCAAGATCGTCTGTCCGGACTTGTTTACGTCGGAGAAGAGATTCAAAAGCTCGTCCGTAGCTTTCGAATCAAGCGCGCCGGTCGGTTCGTCCGCGAGAATTATCTGCGGGTAAGTGATCAACGCGCGCGCCGTCGCCGCGCGCTGTTTCTGTCCGCCCGAAACCTCGTAAGGGTATTTTTTAAGTATGTCGGTGATCCCAAGCTGCTCTGCGATAGTGACGAGCCTGCGCTTCATGTCCGCGTGAGATTTTCCCGAAAGGACGAGCGGCAGATAAATGTTATCTTCGATCGAAAACGTGTCAAGAAGGTTGAATTCCTGAAACACAAATCCCAAGTTGTCGCGCCGGAACGCCGCCATTGCCGACTCTTTTACCGTCGATAAGTCTATCCCGTTTAAAACGACTTTGCCGCCTGTCGGCTTGTCGAGCGCCGCAAGAATGTTCAGAAGCGTCGTTTTACCGCTTCCCGACTCGCCCATGATCGCGACATATTCCCCGCTCTCAACGGTGAAATTTACATCGCGCAGAGCCTCCACTTTATCGCCGCCGAAGCGAGTTGTATACGTTTTCTTAAGGTGTGTGACCTCAAGCATACTCATAACAAAAATTCCTCCCGAAAACGTTTTTCGAATTTCTGTTCATGATTATATCAAAGAAGGGGGACGAGCCGCCATCTTTTCGGCTTACATTTCCCCCTTCGTATCTTACACTTTTGTAAGACCGCTATTCAGCCGCGACGTGCTCCTTCGGCATTCTGACAGAAACTGTCGTTCCCTCTCCCCTGCGAGAGACGGCTGATATTTCATACCCGAAGCGATTGCATATCCTGCGGCAGAGGTAAAGCCCTAGTCCGCTCGCCTTTTTGTCAGCCCTGCCGTTGAGCCCTGTATATCCGCGCTCGAATACGCGCGGCAGATCGTCCGGCGAAATGCCTATGCCCGTGTCGGTGACTGAAATCGTCGCCGCGTCGTCATCGTCCTTCACGCTCACGGTGACGCCGCCCTCGCGCGTATACTTGATCGCGTTTGAAATAAGCTGTTCGATTACGAACGAGAGCCACTTTTCATCAGTAACGATCCTTGCCGAAGTCGGCTCATATGCGATACCGAGCCGCCGACGGATGAACTGCGTCCTGTACTTTCTGACGGACGATCTTATTATATCGTCAAGCGCGCATTCGCGGAAGACATAATCTGTCGAATCCGAATCGAGGCGCAGAAACGTCATCACCATCTCGACATATTGCTCAATCCGCTGAAGCTCCTCCGAGAGCCTGCGCGAGCGTTCGCTGTCCTCCTCCTCGAGGATAAGGCGCATCGAGGCTATAGGCGTCTTGATTTCATGCGCCCAGACCGTGTAATATTCGATCATGTCGTCGTATTTTGCCTCAACGCCCGAAACGATAGAGGCGTTCGCCTCTGAAACAAGGTCTAAAAGCCGTCGATAGTCTTCATCCGTCACCGTCCTTTGGGCGGGGAGCATCGAGACGATACAGTCAATGTCCTCCGCCGCGCGCAAAAGCTCCATGTGTTTTCGGCTTGCGCGGTAATAATCGACGCCGAGATATATGATCCCTATCAGCGCGCACAGCAGCACCGGATAAACGACCGCGGCGAACGGCAGAGAATAAAAGATGAACACGACAGCAAATATCACGGCAAATGACAAAAGCAGAAGGAGGACGCCGCGCCTGTCCTTCAGATAGCGAAAGAAATTCATCGTCCGTCCGCCTCCGTTATTCTATAATATAGCCGACGCCGACCTTCGTCACAATGAAGTCGTTCAGCCCGACCTCCGACAGCTTGCGGCGGAGACGGTTAATATTGACGGTCAGAGTGTTGTCGTCCACGAACGAGTCAGTCTCCCAAAGCCGCTCCATCAGACGTTCGCGGCTGACGACACGTCCCTTTGATTCAAGCAGAGTTGAAAGTATCCTGTATTCGTTCTTCGACAGCTCGACACGCTCCCCGTTATACGTCAGCGTGCAGTCGGACGTGTTGAGCAGCGCGCCGCGGTGCTCAATTATCGTCGCGTTCGCGCCGAAGTCGTAAGCGCGGCGCAGAAGCGCCTGAACCTTCGCCGTCAGGACGCTGCCGTCAAACGGCTTCGCAATGAAATCGTCGGCGCCCATATTCATCGCCATGACGATGTTCATGCTGTCGGACGCGGACGAAATGAATATGATCGGCACCTTTGAGACGCGGCGGATCTCCGAGCACCAGTAGTATCCGTTAAAATAAGGGAGCGCGATGTCGAGCAGCACAAGCTGCGGGTCGGCGGACGCGAACTCCGCCATTATATTGAAAAAGTCGTCCGCAACAATCACTTCCAGCCCCCAGATCGTGAGCTGCATTTTGATCGATTCGGCGATCCCGCGGTCATCCTCTATAACGAAAACTCTGTACATCTCATTCGCCCCCCGGCTTTATTATGCTGCAAATAAAGTATATCACAAAAACTTCCCGCGCGCAAAATTTTTTTGGCGGTGCCTGCGCGCAGGAAGTTTTGTTTTTATTTGAGGTAAAAATTTAAAGTGGGATCAGAATGATATGCCGTAATCTTTCATCCAGTCGTTTATCTGGAGGATGTAGGCGACCATCTGCGGGCCCGCCATGAGCTGACCGAACCACGGCTTGCCGTAATCCTTGGGGGATGACAGGAACCTCTCCGTCTTTTCTCTGTCGAGAAAAGCGTTTACCGGGGCGGTTTTGTCGTCAAGCACACCCCTCAGTCTCGACGCGAGAATAGATTCATATGCTGGATTATACGTCTTCGGATACGGGCTCTTCTTCCGGCGAAGGACAGGCGGCGGCAGCAGCCCCTCGCACGCGTCGCGCAGAAGCGCCTTTTCGCTGCCGTCGCGATATTTCATGCTCCACGGGACGTTATAGAGATATTCGACAATGCGGTGATCGGCGAAAGGAACGCGCACTTCGAGCCCGTGCGCCATGCTCGTGCGGTCCATCCTGTCAAGCAGCGTCTGCATGAACCAGCGGATGTTAAGGCAGCTAACCTCGCGCCGTCGAGACGCTTCCCTGTCCTCCCCCGGCAGTCTAGGAACGCGGGCGAGCGCGTCACGGTAACGCTGTTTTGCGTATTCGTCAAGCTGAAGCCGCTCGACCACGCTGTCGCGCAAAAGCGTCGTCCGCGCGGAGATGTCATGCGACCAGGGGAACCCGTCTGCGTAGAGCAGTTCGGGCCTATAAAACCAAGGGTATCCGCCGAAAATTTCATCGGCGCATTCGCCGGTCAACGCCACCTTATTGTGTTCCTTGACGAGCCCGCAGAAATAAAGCAGCGACGCGTCAACGTCCGTCATTCCGGGCAGGTCCTTTGCCAAAACAGCCTTCGGCAGCATATCGGCAAGCTCTTCGTCCGAGCAGTAAAGATATGTGTGATCGACCTTTAATATCTGAAGGAGCATGTCGACAAACGGTCTGTCGCGCGTCGGCTGGAAGCTGTTCGCTCGAAAATACTCGTCATTCTCGGTAAAATCGAAGGAAAACGTGTGAAGCAGAGCGCCTTTTTCGCGCATATATTCTGACGCGACGGCCGTTATGATGCTTGAATCGAGCCCGCCCGACAAAAAGCTGCATACAGGCACGTCAGAAACCATCTGCCGAATTATTGCGTCACGGACTAAAAATCCGGTCTTCTCGACCGTTTCTTCATAAGAGTCGGTGTGCGGGTGCGCCGCCAGATCCCAATATGAGAACCCCGAAAGTCCGCCGCGGTCATATATCATGATGTGGCCGGGCAAAACCTCGTAAACATCCTTGAAAACTCCGACTCCCGGCGTCCTCGCGGGACCTACTGCAAAGATTTCGTGGAAGCTCTCGTCGTCAGCCTCCGGCGAGATATCCGGATGGCAGAAAAGGGATTTCGGTTCAGAGCCGAAAATCAGCTCGCCTCCGCGCTCGGCGTAAAACAGCGGCTTGACGCCGAGGCGGTCACGGCACAAAACCAGCCGTTCAAGTCTGCCGTCCCAGATCGCGAAAGCGAAAATTCCGTTCAGCATCGCGGCGCAGTCAAGACCGAATTCCATATAAGCGTAAAGAATCGCCTCCGTGTCGCTCGTCGTTTCAAAGACGTATCCGCGCCGCGTCAGTTCGGGCACAAGTTCGTCCATATTATAAACCTCACCGTTATAGACAATGACATATTCGCGTCCGCCCGCAAAGCGGCGCATCGGCTGTATTCCCCCGGAAATATCGCGGATGGAAAGGCGCGTATGCGAAAGCCCCACGTGCCTGTCAAGATATTCTCCGGTCTGGTCGTGACCGCGATGAGCGAGCGACTTTCTCATGTCGACGAGCACTCCCGCCCATCTTGCCCTGTCAAATGTATAATCTTCTTCAAAATCAGAAAAACCGGCTATGCCGCACATAATATCACCCCATTAAAGACGCGCGTAAAGCGTGCGCCTGATCGTCACGGAGACATTATATGATAAGCCGTTCTCAAATGTGAACGCGCAGCACACATCCGCGTCCCGCAGGAGCAGACAAAAAATACCCCGGCATGCGTATCTGCCGCATGCCGGGGTTATGTTGTCCTATGAAAACCACCAGCAGTGCTGGTGGCTCCAAAAGCTTTAGCTTTGCACAGAAAACTATCCGAGCGAAGCGAGGAACCTGCTATCATGGAGAATCATTCGATTACATCCATGCGAGAAATAGAGAGAAACCGCTATTTCAATAGCAGTAGGGCAAGATGCGCAAGCGAAAGCTTTTTCGACGAGCCTATAGGCTCAGCCGGTAATAGGCCCTAAGGGGGCCTGTGCAAGCCACCGGCACGGCCGGTGGTCATGACTCGAGCGGATTATAAAAATGATAATTTATGATTTTAATTCTTCAACGAAATCCTGTATGCACTCGGTCAGAAGTTCGCTCTTTTTCATAGAGACGAGTTCATCTCTGCTCACCCATTTATACGCTATTGTTTCCCCTTCCTGCAAGGTGACAGAATCTTTTTTGCAGTCTGTCACACATAAGAATTCAACATATAACGTATTTTTTTCGTAGTTTTTCACTCTACCTATTTCAACGAGATGATCTGATACGATTCCGGTTTCTTCCCGCAGTTCTCTTGCCGCACATTCGATCGGAGTCTCTCCGCGTAATGCCGAACCTCCCGCGGTTGCCTCCCACATACCGCCGAAATGTTTGCGTCTGTCACGCTGCATCAGCAGATAACTGCCGTCTGTATGTTTAACGATGATCTCGCCGACTAAATGAAAAAGCCCTTCGGGGAGCTTTTCCCCACGTATCAACGTCACGTTGTCGATCTTATTGAAATTTTCATCATAAGCGTCCCATATTTCCATGCGCTTCCCCTCCTCGATAATGATGTCTCGATGTTCTGTAAAACTTTGTAAGATGATATCTGCGTCCCGGCAGATTTTAATATAAAAAGATATTCCTCGCTACCGCACCAGCGGTGATAAGTTTTTCGGTCTGCTTTTCCTTGATAAACGGAAACTTTATTTGTATAAACCAAAATGCTTTGCTATTAAATCACAGACTTCTTCTTTGGTATCTACCCCATTATCTTCTCTGACTATCGTGAAAAAACCGCTGTCAGCTAATTCATCATAGTGTTTTTTGCTGTTGATAAGGGCAAGTCCGCGCCGATAGTTTTCCATAACGGCTTCGGGATCGTCACAGCTTTTTATAACATCTAATATAAATTGCTTTTCGTGGTCGTTCCGATCAAAGAAGCGTTCAACGCTCATGGCCTGCGGGCAGAGCATAACGGCGACGTGGTTATAATCGGATATTTCTTTTAATACATCTATCGGAATATTAGTATCCACGATCACTTTCTTATCTCTTGATATTGAGATAAGCTCGGCGACTTCAAATTCTGCGGCTTCTCTTCCTACGCTGAACACCCATCGCTCATATTCTTCCGGAGAGCGGGTTACAAAATCTTTCCAGTCAGTGAGATTATTGAGATAACAAATATCCGGCTGTAAATCTGGTACTGCCACAATATCAGATACTGCGCTGTGATAGTTTTCTCCGCAAAAGATCATATCAAATTTGTCGGCAAGCATTTTTACCGTTGTTGACTTTCCGGCATAGGCTGTACCCGTGATAAAATATACATTTTTCAGATAGTGCTTAAGAATGTTATTCGCAATATTCACTGTTTATCTCCCCTGCAAAACGCACTTTTCGTTCTTTTATCGGTTTCGTATCAAACTCCGCAAGATCATATCTATGTTTCTGCCGGTCTTGATACAAACAGGGATTATCAAACACTAACCGATTTTATCGATAATCTCCTTTGCCCTTTTTAAAACGGGCAATTCTCTGTTTGCAACAAGCTTTCCCAACCTTGTCACCGAGCGTTTTTCATATTCTTTGATTGCCTCAATATAAGACATCTTCAGCGTTGATAAATGAAAACTCTCCATTTCATCTTGTGTCAGATTCTTTTCTCCAAAGGAAGATATTTTACATAAAAAATAATTGTTTATATTATGCCGGTGAATCAGATTGTAGTAGTCGCTGACGACCCCGATTTTACATAGGATATCGACTTCTATTCCCAGTTCTTCTTTTAGCTCCCTTCTGATGGCGGAGGTGAGATCTTCGCCTTTTTCCACACCGCCTCCCGCCGTCTCGATCAGAGTCGCTTTCCCGAAATCGTCATCACGAACAGCCCTTACAAAATAGTAATATCCCTCCGTATCAAAAACGATCGCTCTTGCTATCTCCCTGTCATGATCTATGTATTCAAATTGCCACTCCGTATCCTCAAGTTCAAGTTTAAAGATAGATTTACCTATTATTGATCGATCGATCATTACCGTTCCCCCTAATAATCATAATAAGCGCCAAAGTAAATGCCGCCTCACAACATATACCCCTAAACCTATACTGCAAAGGCGCACTTTTTAATTCTCCTGCACCTTGTATCAAACTGCGCAAGATCGTATCCGTGTCGGTACAGTTTTCCAGTATTGATAATACTCATCAAAACCTTCATCGCATCCGGTAAACCGCACCGCATCCTCGTCGAGCCAAGAATCGACAGTTTCCTTGTATGATGAAGAATAATCTATCCAATCATATCGCATATATTGTTTTTTTCCATATCTCGAAACTTTCTTAATCGAGCTGAAAAGAGTCGTGCTTATCTTACAGCTTTTTGCTGAAACAGATAATGCGATTCGCTTCCGCAAAGCCCATCTTTAAATGAAACTTCAAACTGTCCTCATTATTTATTTCACAATCGCTTGCAAATTCTGCACAGCCTTTTGTTTTTGCCCACCTCTGACATTCGGTCAAAAGCCGGGACGCAATCCCCAACCGACGAAATCCCTCTCTAACAAATATTCCTTCCAAATAACCAACGGGACTTGTCTCTGTGCCCTCTACATAGTCATGCCTAAGCTGACACTGTGCAAATCCGACGGGCAAATCGTCCTGATATGCAATAAAGCAGGCACAATTTTCACTGCTCACCAAATCCACGAATGAAACTGTCAATTCCGAAACAGTACTATCCCACATTTCAGCAGCCAGTGCTGCCAAATCTGCCGTCTCCGATTCTGCGGCTCGCTTGATTACCATGATTTCTTTTCCTTATATGTTTTTGCCTTTCCATCAACAAGACAAAATTTCCCTTTACACCTTATGACCTCTTCCGACAAATATACAAAAGGTGGTTTGTATTTCCCAACAGCTCTCGCTTTTCCGAAAAGGCCAAATACCATTCTGCAAGAGCCTTGAAATCCTCATCCGACACGGAAAAATCCGGGCGCTTTTCGATCGGCTCCAAAAGACCGTCCACGCCCGTTGTTGTGATCCAGTCGACCGGCTTATCCCGAAACAGTCCCTCAAACTCGGTCACATCATAACCCGTAAAGAGCTGTTCCTTAAAATGCCTCACTTTATGATCATCCGTAAAATTTTCTTTCTGTCCCGCTGCCCAGTTCCCGTAAAAATAGTTTGCGTACATGATCGCAAATACGGAAATAAACGCAAACATCATCACCCCGCCCGGCTTTGTTACCCGGATCGCCTCATTGATCGCACGGTTCACTTCATCCGCTTCATAGAGGTGATACATCGGTCCGAAGGACAGCGTGACATCAAATGAGTCGTCTGCAAACCGGCTGAGATCGGCGGCATCCCCTTGATATGATTTAATATTCTCAATCCCACAGCTTCTTTCTCTCAGGACCGCGAGATTGCTTTCAACCAGTTCAACGGAAGTGACATCCATTCCTTCTTTTGCAAGAGCCATGGAGTATCTGCCCGTCCCGGCGCCGATCTCAAGTATCTTTGACCCTTTTGCCGCATATCGGTGAATATATGTCATCGTGATATTGTACTCGAGCTGACCGTGCCGGGTCCTGCTCAGCCGTCCGTCTTCATCGTATTGTTCATAAAAGCCTCTCACTATTTCTTTTCTGTCGCTCATGATCAAATCCCCCTAAATACGATTTACCGTGCGGACATATCCGAAAAACATCAATAGAGCGTCGAATAATGCAAAATCAAAAGCGCCCTGAATGTGATGTCGCAGAATCTTCTCGTCTCCGTTTTCCAGTCGACTTCAAGCTGCTGCCCGCCGTATGTGCTGAATCCCTTCAATTGATTCTCCGCGATCGGCGCTTTGCATATGCCGTCACCGTCAACGAAGCTCAGAAGGAGCTCGATCTCATTTTGCAGCTGTTCGAGATAAGGCGCGCATCCGCACCGGCACAGCCATTCGACTCTGTCAAAATATGTATAGTGAATCCCGTTTTCGTCATATCCGAGCTGATAGCCCTCTTTGAGGCAGCCGGTCGTACCGAGCACATAGCCGACCCACGAGTCGCCGCCGACCTGCTTTTCGGGGCGGTCGGTGCGCATCAGCTTTCTGAACGATTCGGCGAGCATCCGGATATTTTCGTCGGTTTTCCATGAATTTGTGTGCGCTAAAATATCAAAGTGATAATAGCACGGCCATTTTTCGTAGTCGTTGAAAACGCGTTTTTCTTTCCCGCCGCTCTTCCGCACTCTCGTTATGTCAAGCGCGGAATCGACTTCGAGCACGCGTCTGAACGAATCGAGCGCTAACTGTATCTGCGGTTTTATATCTATCACGTCGTCGTAACCGGCTCGGGCGATGCAGGCGCAGCGGATGATATTCTGACCGTTCGCGGCATAGCGGAACTCATCGAAGTATTTCCCCTTTGTGCGGTAGCAGAGGTCTGTAAGCTCCGTCGTTACAAAGGCTTCCATGGCTCTTTTCAGGACAGGCGTATCTTTATATACAAGTTTTTCGCCTAAATATTTTGTTCCAACCTCCTGATTTTCAAAGGGACCCGCGTTTTTGTTCGGTCCGTGAAAGCCGTTGCCGAGCCAGCCGTTTTCCTTTTGGCAGGCTATGATTGACTTTATGATCGGCTCCTCCAGAATTTTTGCCTGCAATTGATCTTTTTCGGCGGCAGATAATTCCTCGTGCAAGACCTCTGTTTTAACACGGTACTGAATAGACGGATTTGCATTGGCAAGTAAAAAGTCGATCATTTTTTCTTTCATATCGTTTATTCCTCTTTGATGCACGGATAAATAAACCGCGATTTTTTGTCAGGCGCTCCGGTGTTCGTTTTTGTCCCGAGCGGAAAAATGCACCCCGCAAGGGCGCATTTTCCCATAAGACAATTTTTTAAATGCGGGTAACAGGGGTCGAACCTGCACGGTTTCCCATCGGTTCCTAAGACCGACGCGTCTGCCAATTCCGCCATACCCGCGAACGTATATGAGTGGGTATGGCGGAATATTAACGTGCCCGCTTTGCGGGCAATACATACCCGCGGAAGCGGGCTGAACGAAATTCGCACATACCCGCACCAAAATTACAGATACAAGTTTAACATCAAAAAAGCAGTTTGTCAAGTATATTATCGATCGCACAAACGTCATACGCTCGCCTTTGTCTGCCCATACCGAAAACAGATGAACACTGTATCACATATGAGACGGCGCGAATATTATGACAATGGAAAGTTTCCGGACGGCAACTTTCTTATACAAAGGAAAAACGCCGTAAAGCGGCGTTCCCAACGTGAAAGGATGATCAACATGAAAGAATTAAAAGCGCTTTCGGACACGATGCCGGGCGAGGTCGTCACCGTAAAGGAGCTGCTGACGCGCGGCTCGATGCGCCGCAGACTTATAGACATAGGACTTACTGAAAATACGGAAGTCAAATGCGTCGGCAGGTCGCCGTTCGGCGACCCATCCGCATACATGATACGCGGCGCCGTCATCGCTATCAGGCGCGAGGATTCGGGTTCGGTCTTAGTCGCCGCGACCTGACGGGTCAGCCGCCTCTCTCTTCTTCACTATCAGCCGCAAAACGGAAGTGTGCACGAAATATGCGACGAAGAAGAGGACAACGGACTGAACGGTGAACGCGAACATTGAATAAAATAGCTGAGAGGCGTCGTGCATGGCGACAAGGAAACTGAGTCCGAACGGGTTGTCAAGGTACATCAGATTCGTGTGAAGCACAGCATTCAGCACGGCGGCGACGGCGCACGCCGTTCCCGTCAGCGCGAAATAAGAAAAGAAGTCCTTGATTTTCGGCTTATACTGCTTTATAAGCACGGTAAGTCCGAGGGTAAGCATCAGCCAATGATAAAACAGGCTGTGCAGCGCCGCCGGATGCCATATCGGAAATTTTGGCAGCGATGTTGACGGATAAAGCACAAACAGCGACCCGCCGATCACGCAGCCGTAAGCGAGAAAGCATTTGCCGATCCTTTGCAGCACCTTATTTTTAAAAAGCGAGAGCCAGGCGGCATATATGAACAAACTCGAATAATAAAGCGGTATATAGTCGTCCCCGGGCTGTCCGCGGTACACGCGGACAGCTATTTTTATGATCTCAAGCACCGTTACAGTCACGGCGATTATAAGCGTCAGCGTATGTATACCCGCGTCCGTTATGTTCCGGAGCATATAAAGCGCCCCGGCGAGCAACGCAAAATATACGAATATCGCGACAAAATGAGTCGGCGTAAATATCCCGCAGATCTGTTCCTCGGTAAACTTAAACATTTCTAAACGTGTGACCTCTTTAAAATTTCCCCGCAGAAGGGGTCATAAGTTTTATCCGGAGAGGGCTTTTTGCCCTCTCCGGCTCTGTTTTATTTTGCCTTGAAGCTGTCCTTCAGACCGACGATGCGGTTGTACGTATTCTCGCGCTTTGTGTCGCGTATGAAATAGCCAAGGCGCACAAACTGATAGTGTACGCCGTCAGGATCGTCTGCGACCTGCGGCTCGAGCTTGCAGCCCTTATATGTGACGGCCGAATCGGGATTCAAATATTCGTCATATTTGTCGGACGGCACATCGTTCATGTTGGGCTCCGTGAAGAGCTTGTCGTAATAGATTATATCCGCGTCCTTCGCGTAATCGGCAGAGAGCCAGTGTATCGTCCCTTTTACTTTTCTGCCGTCTGAAGGCATACCGCACCCGGTATCAAGATCGGCGGTCACGTGTATCTTTCGGACGGAGCCGTCCGGATCAATTTCAGCGCCGACGTATTTGACGATATACGCGCCCATAAGGCGCACTTCACCATCCGGCTTGAGCCGGTGGAATTTCGGCGGCGGGTCAAGAGCGAAGTCATCTTCCTCGATATAGAGCTCCCGTGTGAACGGAACGCGGCGCGTACCGGCGTCCGGGTTGGACGGATTGTTCGGCAGTTCGAAATATTCCGTTTTGCCTTCCGGGAAATTGTCAACGACGACCTTGACCGGGCGAACGACGGCTACACGCCTTGGCGCCGTGGCTCCGAGGTCTTCCCGAACGCAGTGTTCAAGCAGCTCGACATCAGCCATCGAATCAGTCTTCGCGACGCCGACGCGCGTCAGAAAATCCTTGACGGAATCGGCTGTAAATCCCCTGCGGCGAAGGCCGCAGAGCGTCGGCATGCGCGGGTCGTCCCAGCCGTCGACAAGCTTATCTTCGACGAGGCGGCGCAGATACCTCTTTGACATGACCGTATACGTGAGATTGAGCCGTGCGAATTCGATCTGGCGAGGTCTTACCTTAAGATCAAGGAAAGGCGCAACATGGTCGCGCACCCAATCGTAAAGCGGGCGGTGTATCTCATATTCGAGCGAACAGAGCGAATGCGTTATCCCCTCAAGGCAGTCCTGGATCGGATGCGCGAAATCGTACATCGGGAAGATGCACCATTTTGTGCCCTGCCTGTGGTGTTCGATATAGCGTATGCGATAGAGCACGGGGTCACGCATATTGAAATTGCCGGAGGCAAGGTCGATCTTCGCGCGAAGCGTGTATTTCCCTTCCGGAAATTCTCCCGCGCGCATGCGCTCGAACAGATCGAGGCTTTCCTGCCACGGGCGGTCCCTGTACGGTGATACAGCCGGATGCGTGAGGTCGCCGCGAAATTCGCTGAACTGCTCCGGCGAGAGCTCGCAGACGTAAGCGTCGCCCGTCTTTATGAGCTCGCACGCGAGCCTGTACGTTTCGTCAAAATAGTCGGAGCCGTAATAAAAGCGGTCATCCCAGTCAAATCCGAGCCAATGGATATCCTCCTTTATTGCGTCGACGTATTCCGTATCTTCCTTCGCGGGGTTCGTGTCGTCCATGCGGAGGTTGCAGCGCCCGCCGTATTTCTCGGCAGTGCCGAAATCTATCATCAGCGCCTTGCAGTGGCCAATATGCAGATATCCGTTCGGCTCAGGTGGAAAGCGGGTGTGTATCTCGTCCGCGCGGTATTTGCCGGACGCGATCTCGCCGTCGATTATCTCATGTATAAAGTTTGTGTTTTCTGCCATGGTGCCCTCCGGAGTCAAAGTTTATTTATCATATCGCGGATGCGGGAAATCGAGCGCTCTCTGCCGAGAATGTGCATGACCGTATATAAATCGGGTGAATTGAGCCTTCCCGTCACGGCGACGCGGATCATCATGCTCACGTCGGCAACGCTTCCCTTGTATGCGTCCGGGTTCGCGCGGTATTCCTTCATATCAGCGCAGTAGCCGAGCGGCGCGCAGATAGACTTGATCTTTTCAAACCAAGCGCCTGCGTCGTCGTTCTCGTCGTAGCTGTCGGCAAACGAGGTGAGCGCCGATTTTATATCCGCGCGGCTGACATTTTCGGGGTACTCATCCTCGACCGCAAACGTTTCATCATAAAACGGGCTCATATAGTTATATAGCTCGACCCACGTGCCATAGTCCTTGCGCGGCTTTTTCCCGCCGCGCCCGATGCTGATTATCTGAAGCGCGTAGTCTTTATCCGAAAGCCTCCGCGCGAAATCAGGTTCAAACTTTTCCGCCCAGCCGCAAAGCTGCGCGTAGACATCTTCCGCCGACATGCGCGATATGACGTTTTTCGCAACGTCGTCTAGTTTTTTCATGTCGAAGAGGCACCCGGAGGAGCTCATTTTCTTTACGTTGAACGGGAATTCGGTATAGTCCCTGTCGGGATTCTGCGCGCGCCATTCTTCAAAATTCGAATTCAGAAGCGTCATGACGTATTCGATGACGACGCGAGGAGAGTATCCGAGGCGGCTGTAATCGTCGAGATTTGCGCCCATGTCGCGCTTTGAAAGCTTCTTTTTCGAGCCGTCCGCGTCCTGGCGCATTATCTGCGAGATGTGGATATATTTCGGCGGCTTCCATCCCATATACGAAAAAAGCTGCAAATGCTTCGGCAGGCTCGGCAGCCATTCCTCGCCGCGGACAACATGCGTCGTTCCCATCAGATGGTCGTCGACGACGTGGGCGAAATGATATGTCGGTATGCCGTCCGATTTGAGAAGGACGACATCTTCATCATTTTCCGGCAGCAAAAGATCGCCGCGCACAAGGTCGTTCACCTTGCGCTTGCGCGTGCCGTCGCCTTCCGCGATCGCAAACAGCGCGAATTTGTGCCCTGCCGCAAGCTCGCGTTCAACGTCCTCGACCGTGAAATTTCTGCGCGCCAGCATCGCCTCGCGGCGCGAGTCGGCGTCCGTTTCCCAGTTGACGGCTTTGAGTTCCGCCTTTTTGTCGGCGGTCTTTATTTCTTCAAGCTCCGCGTCCGTTGAGAAAACGGGATATGCCCTGCCCTCGGCGACAAGGCGCTTCGCAAATACGTGATATATATCGGCGCGCTCCGACTGCTTATACGGGCCGTAATCGCCCGCCTCGCCGTCGACCGTCACGCCTTCATCAAAATGTATGCCGTAATGCGCGAGCGTCTTTACGAGCGCGCCCGCCGCGCCCTCGACCTCACGGCGCGAATCCGTATCCTCTATGCGAAGATAGAAAACGCCGCCTGACTGGTGCGCGAGGCGCTCGCTGACTAACGTCGGAAAAAGTCCGCCGAAATGTACGAACCCGGTCGGGCTCGGCGCGAACCGCGTCACCTTTGCGCCCTCCGGCAGGTTTCGCGGCGGATATTTTGCCAGAAGCTCCTCTTCCGTCATCGTCACGTCCGGGAAAAGCAGTTCTGAGAGGTATTTATAATCTATTGACACTGAGATTTTGCCTCCGTACTGAGTATCGGTTTTACGAATTGTAATTATATCACGCGGAAACGATTTTTTCAACTATAAATCTGACAAAACGTCAGTCCCACCAGAAAAACCACACGTTCGAATATAGTATTGACCGGGCGAGCGTGTCAATGCTCCCGACGCCCCCCTGATATACGATATCCGGGGAGAACGAAAACTGCTCCTTTGCAAGCTCGTTCGCGACGGTCCCGTCGGTCACGGGCGCGGCAACGTAAAATTGCAGCGTGTCCCGCGAGAGCAGCGCGGGGACAGCCCCGTATTTGTCATACCAATATTTGGCGACGGACATTATCTCCGTGTCGGGCGGGCACTCGTTCCAGCCGCCGAACGGTATCCATGCAAATATCCTCCACGGCTCGGTCGTAGGTAAGCGGACGAGCAGAAGCTTTTCGCCGTCAAAAAGCTCTTCCTTTGATATGCCGATAAAAGATTTCACAGACGGCACATCAAACGGCTCGTCCTCCGGCATTTCTTCTGATTCATCCGGGAAAAACGCATTTTCATACCGCCGCCGTAAAACTTCCTCGCCGTCAGACACGTCCGTTGAGAGATAAGCGCGATTATAGTTCTGAGCCCCGCCTCCCCCTTTTATTCTATCATTTATAAGGTTATAAAACACATCGTCCGCGACAACGATAACGGGAGTGTATCCCGCTGCCTTGCCGTTTTCAAGCTCGCGTACATAAATTTTCATCACCTCGTCAGGCTCGATATCATCAGGCAGCGCCTCAAAGCGGCACTCTGTCGCCTCAGAAAATTTTTCGAGCAAGTCTTTGCCCCGATTCTTCTTTTTGAAAAACATGTCTGCCTCCACCATAAAATTTTTCCGCGCCAAAACAAACGCGGGCGCTTATAGTACCAAAACAAAAAAAAATAATTTTCCAACATGATTATATCCGATTGATACATCAAAGTCAACGGCACATATCGAAAAAAAGCACCCTGCGCCCGACGACAAAACGCACTTGCAATTTGTCCCCGATTATGATATATTATATCTATAAGTAAATTTGATTTACCGTCCGGAGGAATATATGTCCATAACCGTTTTTTCAAATTCAGTCGGCGGCTACAACAAGCGCCAGGTCGACGAGTATATTGCGGACATGAACCGCGCGTTTGTAAAGACGAAGCGCGATTACGAGAAGAAAATCGAGATACTTGAGGCGGAAAACGCCCGTCTGCGCCAGGAGCTTGAGGGAAAGCCGACCGTTATGCTGCCGCCGAAGGGACAGCCGCCGATCGCCGCAGTCTCCGATGTTGAGGCTACGGAAAAATCGCGCCGGTACGATGAGATAAGCCGCCAGGTCGGCGAAATATTGATGAACGCAAACGCGGAGGCGTCCCGCACCGTCCGCGAAGCGGACGAAAAGGTTCGGGCGGCCTTGACATGCACGATGTCCACGCTGCGCGGCGAGGTCGGAAGTCTGATCGCGAAGCTGAACGAGCTGCTCCGGGAGGCGGAAGAAAAACTTGCGGTGGAGGATGAGGGGCCCGACAAAAAAGAGGACGGTGAAGACGCTTGAATATCGGCAAGAAGATACGCTCGCTCCGTCTGGCGAGAGGGATGACGCAGCGCGAGCTTGCGGGGGACGAGATCACGCGCAACATGCTTTCCCGCATCGAAAACGGGGCTGCGCTGCCGTCTATCGGTTCGCTTTTGTACCTTGCCGACAGGCTCGAAGTTTCGCCCGCGTATTTCTTCGACGAGTCGGAGAAACCGCAGAGCGAGGTGGAAAGCATGCTTTCATCTCTTTATAACGACGGCGAATACGAAAAGTGCATCTCCGCAGGTTCGTCGCTGCCGGCGTCCGACGTGGGCGGAATTCTTGCGCTCTGCTATCTGAATCTGGCAGTCAGCTCGCTTTTGTCGATGAACGGCTCGCGCGAGCTTTTAATGCTTGCAAAGGAGAACTGCGAGCAGTCTTCAGATATCACGGACACCGTATACAACATCGTCATGAGCATCTTTCGCATGTCAGACGAGACGTTTGACTCCGACCCATATGAATTTTCTTCGGCAACTCTCCCGTCATACCGCGCGATGTCCGCGAATTTCTATATGTTCCTGCTCTCAAACGCGAAGTTCTGCCGGGACGACGACGAGCTGCGCCGAAACACGATTTTCGGGCTACACATCGCGGCGAAGGCGGAAATGTCGGCGGGCAATTTCAGCGAAGCCGCAGCGATCTTGCGCATTGCAAAGGACAAAATCGGATCATCCACCGAGCCGATGCTTTCTTATATGATTTATAATGACCTTGAAGAATGCTGCACAAAGACGGACGATTATCGCGGCGCGTACGAAGCCGCGCGCGCAAAGCTGAAGTATGCGATCAGGTGAAAATTTCACGCCAACGCACCGACAAAAAGACCGCGCGTGAAAAGATGCCTATACATCAGATTTTTTATAGTACGCCTCGGTGCCGCCGCGCGCCGGGGCGCTTTTGCGCGGCGAAAAAATTGTATTTTGCGCGCATCTGAGCTTATACTATTATGTAGAATGACGAAATTTGCCCGGAGGCGTTGAAACATTTGAAAATCCCCTTGAAAAAATCCGCGAAATCGGTATAATATTTTATAATGGGTTATAATGGGGCTGGAAGAGTATCTTCACTCTTTTTTCGCCGCATTGATCTTATATAATGACCGGAGGTTTCTATATGCAGAAAAAAGATTTCGAGGCGGTCCTTGAGGCGCTCAAGCGCGTCAAGCATAAGTCGACCGCCGCGATCAAAGACTTTCTTTCCGAGATGGATGCAAGAAATGAAGAATCCTCTCTCGCGGGAAAGCACCTGACGGCAAGGGCGCGCATCGCGGCGCTCTATGACGCGGGCACATTCGTTGAGACGGGCGCATTCATCAGACGCCGTCCGACCGAATTTGACTCGGGCGCCGTCGAAAACGACGACTTTGAGGGCGTCATCACCGGGTACGGTTCCGTCGGCGGCAGGCTCGTTTACGCCTTTGCCGAGGATTATTACCGCGCGAAGGGCGCTGTCGGCGAATTGCACGCGAAGAAGATATGCGCGCTTTACGACATGGCTGTCAAAAACGGCGCGCCGGTCGTCGGCATATTCGACAGCTGCGGCGCTTACGTGCTTGAGGGCGTTTCCGCGCTCGCCGGGTACGGCCGCGTGATGTCGGCTGTGTCCGCCGCCTCCGGCGTCATCCCGCAGATCGCGGTGATCGCCGGTTCCTGCGTCGGCACCTCCGCCGCTGTCGCTTCGATGTTCGATTTCACGGTCGTCTCCGAAGCAGAAGGCAAATTTTACGTAAACAAGGATAACGCCGAATGCGCTGCCGCATCCGTTTATACGGCGGACGAGATTTCGGCAATCGTCTCGGCAAAGACACTACTTTCCTATCTCCCCGACAATAACTGCGAGGGCACCGTCCGCACCGACAACACCGGCGCATCCCCGGCGGACGTTTCGTTCGTCGAGTCCGGCAGTTATACTTCGGCGGAGCTTCTGGCTGAAGTCGCCGACAACGGCAGCTTCGTAGAGCTCACCGGCAAGTACGCCCCCGAACTTACGACGGCGCTCGCCCACATCGGCGGGACGGTCGCGCTCGTTGTCGCGTCAAATCCAGCGGAAAAAGGCGGCGCGCTTACGCCCGCGGCGGCAAGAAAGGCGGCGCACGCCGTTCTCTTCGCCGACAGCTTCAACATACCCGTCGTTACCCTCGTCGATACGACCGGCGTCGCAAACGAATCGGCTGATACGGTCAGCTACGCGTCCGAGCTCGGACGGCTCGCCGCGGCTTACGCCACATCGTCCTGCCCGAAGATCACGGTCGTCGTCGGCAAAGCTTACGGCGCCGCTTATACGGTGCTCGGCAGCAAATCCGTCGGCGCTGATGTCGCGCTTGCACTTTCGACCGCGAAGATCGCCGCGCTCGACGGAGAGGCGGCAGTCGCCCTGCTCTGGGATGAAAAGTTCGCCGGCGCAGATGATCCAGCCGCCCGCCGCGCGGAGCTCGTCTCCGAGTGGAACTCCACGTTCGGTTCCGCTGTCGAGGCAGCTTACAAGGGCGAGATCGACGACGTTATTCCTTCCGCCGAGCTGCGCGCCCGCATTGCGTCCGCGCTCGAAATGCTTTCGATGAAGAATGCGGAAGAACCCGGCAGGCGTCACGCAAATCTTCCGCTCTGATGAAAGGAGCATAAATGAGACTTTACAACTTTTTACTTGACGCGAACGCCGATGGCCTGCGCGAGCTTCCTACCATAGGTGATAAGCTTTCGACCGGTCTTACGGTGATGGCGCTCGGAATGTGTACGGTCTTCGCGGTGCTCCTGATCCTCTGGCTCGTTCTGCTTTTATTCCGCGTCATATTCTATCGCGAGAAGAAAGCCGAGCCTAAGGTAACCGCGCCGCAGATCCCGACACAGATCCCGGTCCGCGTCCCCGCCCCGGTTGAAGAAGCGCCCAGAGCAGATGCTGAGGAAAACGGCGCTCTCGTCGCGGCGATAACGACGGCGATCGCCGCCTATACGGAGGGCGATGAAGAGTTCGCATCCGGATTCAGAGTAGTATCATTCAGACGCGCGGAGCACGCCTCCCCGTGGAACAAATCCAAGTAATTTTCGGAAAGGATAATAACCACCATGAAAAAGTACAACGTAACAGTCAACGGTACAGTTTATGAAGTAACCGTCGAGGAGGCAGGCGCCGTCGCATCCGCGCCCGCACAGGCACCCGCGGCAGCAGTTCCCGCTCCCGCAAAAGCTCCCGCAGAAACAGCCGCTCCCAAAGAGGCGCCGAAATCAGCGCCCGTATCGGCTCCGGCAGGCGCGGTCAAAGTAAACGCTCCGATGCCCGGCAACATTCTCAAGGTAAACGTCAAGGTCGGCGACGCGGTCAAGAAGGGCGACAACCTCTGCGTGCTCGAAGCGATGAAGATGGAAAACGAGATCCTTGCCCCGCAGGACGGCACGGTCGCCACAGTCGCGGTTTCGTCCGGCGCATCCGTTTCGACCGGTGATCTGCTCGTCGCGCTCTCATAAGTATCATATTTATCTCGGATATAACTATACTTAAGGAGTGTGACCGGTTTGGAATTCGTAAAAAATTTCGTTGAGACAACGGGATTTGCCCAGCTCATCGCCGATCCGGAGTTTTATAAGACTCTGATCATGTATGTGATAGTCGGCGTGCTGTTCTATCTCGGTGTCGTTAAACAGTTTGAGCCGCTTCTGCTTGTGCCGATCGCATTCGGAATGCTGCTCGCAAACCTGCCGGGCGCCGATCTGATCCACATGGATTTCTTTATAAACGATGACCCCAACCACACGCTTGTCGACACACTTAAAGAGGTCGTCAACGAGGGCGGGCTCGTCGATATCCTGTATCTCGGAGTCAAGCTCGGCATATATCCGTCGCTCATATTTATGGGCGTCGGAGCCATGACAGACTTTTCACCGCTTATCTCTAACCCGATTTCGCTGATGATGGGCGCGGGCGCGCAGTTCGGCGTATTCTTCGCGTTCTTCGGCGCGCTGTTCCTCGGATTCGCTCCCGCGGCAGCCGCCGCTATCGGCATCATCGGCGGCGCTGACGGACCGACGGCGATCCTCGTCACTAAGACGCTCGCGCCTCAGCTGCTCGGCGCGATCGCGATCGCGGCTTACAGCTATATGGCGCTCATCCCGTTCATTCAGCCGCCGTTCATGAAGCTTTTGACAACGAAGAAAGAGCGCGCGATCAAAATGTCTACGCTCCGCCCCGTTTCAAAAATCGAGCTCGTGATCTTCCCCATCATAGTCACGCTTGTCGTCACGATGGTCGTTCCCGCCGCGGCTCCGCTGATAGGATTTTTGATGCTCGGCAACCTTTTCAAGGTCACCGGCGTTACAGACCGCCTTTCCAAGACGACGCAGAATGAGCTGATCAACATATGCACGATCTTCCTCGGCGTCTCCGTAGGTGCAACCGCTAACGCGTCGAGCTTCCTCTCGCCGACGACGCTTGGAATTATCGTCCTCGGCCTTATCGCCTTCTGCTTCTCAACTATCGGCGGACTTATCACCGGCAAGATACTCTGCGTCGTCACGCGCGGCAAGATCAACCCGCTCATCGGTTCCGCCGGAGTTTCCGCCGTTCCTATGGCGGCGAGAGTTTCGCAGACGGTCGGCCAGAAGGAGGACCCGTCCAACTTCCTGCTCATGCACGCAATGGGGCCGAACGTCGCGGGCGTTATCGGCTCCGCAGTTGCTGCCGGAGTTCTTCTCTCCCTCTACGCTCTCTAATCAGTCAGAAAGGAATATAACAATATGGCAAAGGTTAAAATTACCGAAACAGTCCTGCGCGATTCGCATCAGTCCTTGATCGCGACGCGCATGACGACGGAAGAAATGCTGCCGATTTTGTCCGAGCTTGATAAGGTCGGATATAACGCCCTCGAGGCATGGGGCGGCGCGACATTCGACTCTTGCCTCCGTTTCCTCAACGAGGACCCGTGGGACAGGCTGCGCAAGATTCGCGCAGGCGTGAAGAACACGAAGTTGCAGATGCTCTTCCGCGGTCAGAACATCCTTGGCTACCGTCACTATGCAGATGACGTTGTCGAATACTTTGTTCAGAAGTCCATCGCAAACGGCATCGACATAATCCGTATATTTGACGCGCTCAACGACTCCCGAAACCTCAAGACGGCAATAGACGCGACGAGGAAAGAGGGCGGTCACGTCCAGGCGGCGATAAGCTATACGACGAGCCCCGTTCACAACAATGAATACTTCGCAAACTACGCGAAGGAACTTGAGGAGATGGGCGCAGACTCCATCTGCATCAAGGATATGGCAGGTCTGCTCCTTCCGTATAACGCGTACTCGCTCGTCAAGGCGATAAAGGAAAAATGCTCGCTCCCGGTCGAGCTGCACACGCACTACACGTCCGGCATGGCGTCAATGACAGTGCTGAAGGCGGTCGAAGCCGGCGTTGATATCGTCGACTGCGCGATCTCCCCGATGGCAATGGGCACATCCCAGCCGCCGACGGAGCCTATCGTTGCGGCGCTCGCCGGAACCGAATATGACACGGGGCTCGACCTCAATCAGCTCGACAAGATCAACCGCTACTTCACGCCTCTGCGCGAGAAGTACCTCGCATCAGGTCTGCTCGACCCGAAGGTGCTCAAGGTCAACGTCAACACGCTGCTTTACCAGATACCGGGCGGAATGTACTCGAATCTGATCTCGCAGCTCAAGAACGCCGGAAAGTCCGAGCTCTTAAACGATGTTCTCGAAGAGGTCCCGCGCGTCCGTGCCGACGCCGGATATATCCCGCTCGTCACGCCGACATCTCAGATAGTCGGAACACAGGCGGTCATGAATGTCCTTACAGGCGAACGCTATAAGATGTGCACGAACGAATTCAAGGGCATACTCAAGGGCGACTACGGCAGAACGCCGGCGCCCATTGATCCCGAATTCCGCCGTTCCATCATCGGCGATGTCAAGCCGAAGGATTACCGCCCTGCCGACGACCTTGAGCCCGAGCTCGATAAGCTCCGCGCCGAGATCCCGCAGTACATCGAGCAGGATGAAGACGTTCTTTCGTACGCACTGTTCGGTCAGGTCGCAACGAAGTTCTTCGAGGCGAGAAAAGCCGCGAAGTACCATCTCGACGCCGAACACGCCGACAAGGAACTGAAAGTCCATCCTGTGTGATGAGATAGATCAAGTAATTTTGCGAGGGAGAAAAACTTTTCGAAAGAAGTTTTTCTCCCTCGCTTTTCTCAATTAGCTGAAACTTTTGTATAAGGAAAGCCTCGATCGTTTGACCGAGGCGCTTGAATCATTTGAAGCTCCCGGCAATTCCCCATCCGGCAGCAAAAAACAAGCTTTCCGCATTCAACAACAGATGCACAGATGAGCAATACCCCGCTTAAATAAACAAAGTCCGCGTCATTTTGCCCGCGGACTTTTTTTTATTATGTAATGATGCTACTGCCTTTTAATGTCAAAGCCGCGTTTCAACGACCCGACAGCCTCATGATCCATGCGTCCGCCTCCTCGCGCGAATGAAAAATAACAACGTCTTTCCCCTCCCCGTACATTTCGAGCAGCTCATACACGCGCGGAAGACTGTCGCGGCGGAAATTTGTTATCCATTCGTAAAACTCCGGATCGAATTCTTCCTCGACCCACGGCATATCTTCCCTTTTTGTCCCGATGCGGCGTCTAACGCCCTCAAGACATACGTCTGTCGGCAGATCGAACAGAAAAACAGTGTCGCACGCGCGCAGCCGCACCTCAAGCGTGCGGTTGTAGTTGCCGTCGATTATCCACTCATTGCGTGCGAGGATATCCGCAAGGCGCGCGTCAAACTCTTCGCGCGTGACGTTCGTTTTGTCCGGCAGGTGCCAGATCATATCAAGATAAAAAAGCGGCAGCCCCGCGGCGTCGCGCAGACGCCGCGCGAACGTGGACTTTCCCGACCCGGGGCTGCCTATAACTATCGCTTTTTTCATCAGCCGTATGTGTCGTAGTCCATACTGACGATGCCGTATATGACCGAATCCTCATACCGCCCGTTGACAAAGAGGTGATCGCGCATCACTCCCTCCTGCTTCATCCCCGCCTTCTGCATGACGCGTCCTGACGCAATATTCGAGCCGTAATGGCGCGCGAAGACGCGGTGAAGCATGAGTTCGGAAAACGCGTATTCGATCATCGCGCGCGCCGCCTCGGTCGCGTAACCGCGATTCCAGTATTTTTCGCCTATCCAGTAGCCGAGCTCCGCCGTCGGCGAATTTCTGACGCGCATCATAAGGGAGATCGCGCCGTAGAGTTTCCCGCTCTCCCTGTCTGTCACGGCGAAATCGTATGAAATTCTGCTCCTTCTGTTTTCTTCGTGCGCCGATATCCAAAGGACAGCGTTTTCCTTCGTATACGGGTACGGCAGCGGAGCCGTCCGCTGTATCGTTCCTGTGGCGCACATTTCCGTGACATCGTCGGCATCGTCGAGCGTGAACGGGCGAAGGGTCAGCCTGTCAGTCAAAATGTTGCCGTTGCTGTATTCGTACATCTCATTCGTCCTCCGTCTTTTTGTCCTCTGTCGGCGCTTCCGCCGCGGCAGCGCCGCCTCCGAATCCGTCCGAAACCGTGAAATCGCTGCCCGACGTAAAGCCGTCCGCCTTCATCATCTGTTCGAGAACGTTTATATCGGTCGTGACATCAAGCGTGTCAGATTCGAACAGCTTGTCAAGCTGCGTTTTGTACCCGTCAATGAGCATATCGAGCGTTTCCTCGATATTCCTCATCCCCATGTCGATGTTTTCTCCCCGGACGCCCTGATCTTCAAAGTACGCGTATGCGTTCAGAAGCTTCAGCGTTGTCGGCAGATAATATGACAAAAACGAGTCGAGCTGCTTTTCCATTTCGGGCTTTTCTTCCACGAGCTTGAATATTTTCCGCGTCAGCGATTCGATCTTGTCGATTTTTTCGGAGACGGTCACATCGTCGATGTCGTTGTTCAGCTCCCTGATACGGTGCAGTATCTGCTCGTGCTCGGACATTTCGGTTTTGATCTCGTCGCTCGTCTTCTGCTCTGTCTTCGCCTTCTGCTTGTCGGATTCGGCTTTACCGGTCGACCCCGCCCGGCTGTCAGCCTCCGCCTCCGCTCTCGCGCTTTTGAAAAGCACGAGGTAGCCGAGCCCGCGGTCGATCACCGCCTCTGCGGGCAGAAGCCCCTTTGACTGCATATAGTGCAGGTCTTTGATGACGCGCCCCGTCGAAACGTCCGCCATGTCGGCGAGCTTTGCAATTGAACAGTACCTCTCGCCGTGAAGCGCCGAGAGATAACCGATGATCCTGTAATCGCGCGATTTATAGAACTGACGGAAAAGATAGACCACCGCCGTGATGCTCGATGACATCATCGCCGTCAATATGTGACCGCTTGCTTCCGCCAATCCAAGCGACGGTATGCTTAAGATCGCGGAAAGGAAAAGGACAACGCTGACAACGAGCGAAATAACGAACAAAACGGTCGAAAAAACGGTCGCGCCCGAACGGCGAAAAGGTCCCGACCAGCGCACGCCCGATCTATCCACGGGCGGCTGCGACGGCGCTCCCTGCGCCGTCTGCGTTCCCTGCGCCGTCTGCGTTTCCTGCGTTCCGCGCGCGCCCTGCGCGCCTTGGGTTCCGGAAGCTCCCTGCGCTCCGGGCATTCCGTAAGCCGGTCGGCTCGGTCTGCCGTAACCTGTATACGCGCCGGTCTGCGGAGGCGCGCTGCCGACACCTCCACTGTTCTGTTTGTTTTTCACGTAGCTGTAGTGATACGTCGTGCCGTTAGGTCCTTCCGGTTCCTCCGGCGCTCTGTATCCGGTAGATGCGGCATAATATGCGCCCCCGCCCTGCTGCTGGGTGCCGTTCTGACCGGGTGCGCTGCCCTGTCCGGCGAAGCCGCCTTGCCCGGCGAAACCGCTCTGCCCGGGTGCGCTGCCCTGACCGGGAAAGCCGCCCTGTCCGGGCATTCCGTTCTGTCCGGATGCGCCGCCCTGACCGGGCGCACTGCCGAAACCGTTCTGCCCCGGCGCTGTCCCGGCTGCGCCGAAGCTGCCGAAACGCTCCTGCTGGCGCTTCTGCTCCTTTTTATAGTCGTTGTTGATCGACTTGAGTATCGCGAGCACGACGCCTACCGGCCACGCCCCGAATACAAAGCAAAGTACAATAAACGGCGTCGGTATGTCAATTCCTCTCATGCTCGCGCACTCCCTTCCTCATAGATTGATTATGTTTATGAATTATAATGCTTTTCAATCACGCCGCACATGTCAAGTA
Source organism: uncultured Clostridia bacterium (assembly GCA_947630625.1). Lineage (GTDB taxonomy): Bacteria > Bacillota > Clostridia > Oscillospirales > CAG-272 > DTU064. The sequence continues at coordinate 97,202 of CANRIL010000001.1, read as the reverse complement.
TGGCGCGTTTGCCCTCGTCTTCCGGGAGCTCCTTTTCAATGTAATCTACAGTCTCGATCGCGTCCGTCGCGCTCTTTATTGCCGTTTCGTTCGTCCGCGAAAGTATCCTTTTGCGCGTCTCACGCGGCGTTTCCGTTACGCGGTTGCCCATGCCGCGCGACCTGTACACGGACATCATCGTCACATATGCGAATCTTATGCGCTCTGTCGTCGTCTCAAACGAATTGAGCTTTGACAGAAAATCGCGATAGCTGTACGCGTTCGGCTGCGCCTTTCGTCCGTACTCGTTAATGTCGGCGTTCTGGAGCTTTATTTCCTCGTCCTTGTAATTTTGCAGACCGTATCCGGAATCTTCATCGCCCGCCCCGTTATAATGCCATGCGTCCATAAAAAACAGAAACAGCTCGCGGAACCACTCCTTCACGCGCATTATGAAACGCTTTGTCACGTTTGAGGCGCGCGTTATATAGAATATTATACCGCCGATAAAGAGGAGGATAGAAAGGATGAAAAGCAGCTTTTCCCCAAACGGCGCGCCTTTGCCGAAAATATTGTCAAGCTCCGAAGATGCGTTTTGAGCGTTGTCATATTGGCTCAGGTCGCCGCTCTGTTCGGCTCTGTCGTTTAACGTCGTGACGATCGCGAGTATAGACAGGAATCCGAAAATTTTTGAGACGCCGACATCTATTGCCAAAACGACCGTCACGACAACGACCGCGATCAGCATCACAAACAGGATAAGTTTGAAATTATAAACTCTGCCCCGCTTGTTTATCGCAGTAAGCGTGTCGTTTACCTTGCGCTGTATGTGGATCTGGTTCAATACGTTCATCGAGCAGAGCGCGAACACGATGAGGAACACCGCCATGGGTCCCGTCTGTCTTCCTGAAAAAATCGCAAGCAGGAAGACGGCGAACATGACCGGCAGAAACGCGAGCATCGTGCGCATCGAGATGATCCGGTGCGCGGGGAAAAACCAGAGAACTATGCCAGAACCGAATCCGATGAAGGCTGCGATGACCATTATTATCGGAAAGAGCGAGTTTTCGGAATATATCATTCCCGGTATCATCTTCGTTATGGCTAAAAACAGCGCGTCAAACGGCTTATATAGCAGCAGAGATGCGATCGCCGCGACCGTCAAAGGACCTGCGGCGTAAAGCGGCTTAAACGCATTATCCGCCCCCTCATATCCCGTCTCATCAGTATAACCCTCGCGCAGCCCGACGCGATGCCCCGTTATTTTTCCGTATATCGCCTGCATCGCGTATCCGATCCCGCAAAGCAGCAAAAGTATCGGCCACATCAAAAACGCTGTGTATCCGAAAAGCAGATACAGCACCTCGGCGATCACGGACGAAACGGCGATGACCGACAGGAACTTACATATCATATTATACCGTACAGCCGACATGCTCAACCCCTCTTTTCATTTTATACTACTAATGATAACATATATGCGTGCGCCACGTCAAGATGCGTGATTTTTTTCGCGGCTTTTCAGTCAAAATATGTCTTATAATAGACTTCCACGTTCGGCGGGATTATCTCCGCGTTCCTGTGCGTCGTCGTAACATAGAATATCACCTTGACGCCGGCACGCTCCAGCTCGTCATGAAAAACGATCATTCTCTCGCTTATATACGCCGAAACAACGATGAGATTTCCGGACTCGGCAAATACTTCCTTGTGCTCAAGTATAAAATCGAGCATCCGCTCGACCGGGCATGACATCTCAGCCCTGACGGCGGCGAGCATGCGCAGCGCGTTTATCATGTCGCGTTTGCCTTCAAAAGCCGGAGTAAACAGGATATCGTGTCCGATCCCCTCGCTGTCCGCCCTGTATTCTTCGGATATGGCTTCCGGCGGCGTGTTTGAAATTATCCGCACCGGGACGTTCTCGACAGATATCCTGTCGAGCAGCGACGCGCAGACGGTTATCGCGAATTCAACGCTTCTGGGGTCGCTCGGATTCACGCTGTCGCGCTCGATATCGCGGGAATTCATGTTGAGCATTATATTGAAGCGGTGGCGGCGCGTGTAGGATTCCCGGTTGACCATGAGCTTGCCGTGCGACGCGGTCATCTTCCAGTTTATCTTGTTCATCGGGTCAAACGTCGTATAATCGCGCGCGCCCTCGATCAGGAGCGGGTCGGACAGCATGCTGTGATTTGCTATTACATCCCCGCTGTGATAGTACGATGAGGTAAAATGCGCGTCAAGATCGACCGGCCTCGGCAAAACGACGATCGTGTTGCTCTTGTTCGGTTCACACGCAAACCCTTTCGAGATCGGATTCGTGCCAAACAAATCGTTTGCCACAACGACGGCGCTGCCGACAGTATAAATGCCCCGCGTCATGCAGTTGACGCGCCAGCGGCGGCTTATCTTCTCGCGGCTTTTCAGAATGAAAATGCTCGAAACGTGCGGCTTCATCGTGTCACGCAGCTTGCCGTGTTCATACTCCATCAGGCGAAACATCAGCCCCTGCGGCAGAGTCGTATCGACCTTCGCGTAAGGCACTGGAAGCGTCTTCCCGTTCGTTATTTCCTCAAATATGAAGATATCCTCGCCCTCAAACGCCTCTTCGGTACTGATACGGACGGAGTAATCTATATCGTCAAACGACCTTTTCTCAAAAAGCTTGCTCTCCGCGATATAAATTATGAAAATTGAAATGAGGATTGCGACAAAAAGCATCTTTTCTCCTCCGCCACACCGCGCGTCATGCCACGGGAACGGGCACGGTGTCGATTATATACTCGATGATGTTTGCGTTCGATTCCGTCAGTCTTATCGTACCCTGTGAACGCGAAATGATCCTGTGAGCGAGCACGGGGACCGCCGTCGCCTTCACGTCGTCCGGCAGGACATACTCGCGGCCGTCCATTGCCGCCCACGCCTGAGATGCGCGCATCAGCGCGAGCGTACCGCGCGGGCTGACGCCGAGGCGCACACGGTCGGATTCGCGCGTCATCGAAACGATGTCAACAATATATTGCTTGACAAGCTCGCTGACCTTCACCGCACGAACGGCAGTCTGCGCTTCAACAATGTCCGCCCTCGTGCAGACGGAGCCGAGCGTATCAAGCGGCGAGGAAACCGTATATTCGCTCAGCACCGAAAGCTCGTTTTTGCGGTCGGGATAGCCGAGCGAGAGCTTCATCAGGAATCTGTCCGTCTGCGCCTCGGGCAGCGGGAACGTTCCCTGCGATTCGATCGGGTTCTGCGTCGCGATGACGAAAAACGGCGGGTTGAGCTTATATGTGACGCCGTCTATCGTCGCCTGCGCCTCGCCCATACATTCGAGCAGCGCGGACTGCGTTCTCGGCGTCGTTCTGTTTATCTCGTCGGCGATGAGGATATTCGTAAAGACGGGACCGCGGCGGAATATGAATTCGTTCTCCTTTTGCGAAAAGAAATTGATGCCGGTGATGTCGGACGGCAGAAGATCGGGGGTGAACTGCACGCGTTTGAAATCGGCCGAGATCGACTTTGCGAGCGCCTTCGCCAACGTTGTCTTCCCCGTTCCGGGGATGTCGTCAAGCAGCACATGCCCCGCCGACAGCAGCGCCGCCACGATATACTTTATCTCGGCGCGCTTTCCGTATATGACGTTTTCGATGTTTTCAGTGATTTTTCCTGCGATAACTGATACTCCGGTATGATCCATATTACCCCTCCGCATGATGTATTAAAGCGAGCACATTCTTCTTTATCTGTAATTATAGCATGCAATCGCGTGACTGTCAAGAATATTCTCAAAACTTTTTTCAGCAATTTATCGTCCTTGTCGCTTGCGGCGCGGTCAAATATGAACTATTTGTGAACAAAAGGACGAAATTTAATATAAAATTAACTTGACTTCACTGAAGGACAAAATTATAATGTAATATGCGCGCGTAAGGCGCATAACACGACAAAAAAGGAGGATCCCGGCGTGACAGAGCTTTTTGATATACCTTCAAAAGTAATCTCGGCGTTAGAAGTCAAAGGGATAGATTACGCGTCAGTCGAGATCGCCGCAAAGACTGATCTTGACCGCGACTGTGTTCCCTGCGACAATTACATATTTGTCACGAAGGACGAGATCATCATCCTCGGCGGAACAATGACGGACGTGCCGCCGAAGACGGCGCCGTGGCGCCGTCCGCGGCTCGAACGCGGCTTTGAAGAGCTTTCGTACGATTACCATGAGCTCTCGGAATTTGACAGATTCGACGTAGAGGAAATGCTGTCCTCCGCGCGCATCGTCGCGCACGCAAAACCGACCGCGGATTCCCTTCCGTATACGATTTTGATCGCCAATCTCTCGAACACGTTCAAGTCCGAGGCATATAAGCTCGTACGCCTTTTAAACGTCGCATTGAACGGGGGCGACGAGGGACACGGCGAATTTCACAAATACGATGACGACGAGGAGAAGGAAGAGCTCTTCTGCCCGAAATGCGGCAAGCGATACGCAGACCCGGAACGCAAAATTTGCCCGCACTGCATGGACAAGGTCCATATTTTAAAGCGCTTTTCCGGCTTTTTCTGGAAATATAAGGTACACCTTTTGCTGATCATGCTGACGCTGCTGCTCACGAGCGGCCTCGGCGTCCTCTCGCCGTATATTTCGAGCGGATTCTATTACGATCAGGTCCTGTCGGAGGACGGCATGTTCTACGGCAAGCTCATGCTCGTCATCGGCATTATTTTTGCGACGCGCGTCATCTCGATGTTCGTCACGATGCTGAACAGCTACATCACGTCCGTCATCGCGGCAAAAGTCACATACGACCTCAAAAAAGAGATATTCAAGTCGATCGAGCGACTCTCGATCAGCTATTTCACCAACAGGCAGACGGGCGGGCTCATGACGCAGGTCAACCGCGACGCGAACAATATCTACCGCTTTTTCTGTGATACGGTCCCGTATTTTCTCGTCAACATCTTCCAGGTCATCGGCGTGATCTTCATAATGCTCATTATGAACTGGCGGCTGACGCTGCTGGCGTTCCTGACGCTCCCGCTCATGGGCTTTTTAATGAAGAAGCTGTTTGACAAGATGGACAAATATCACGCGAAGCGCTTCTCTGCGGCGCGCTCTCTGAACTCGCTCCTTTCGGACGTTTTGACAGGCATACGCGTCGTCAAAGCTTTCTCGAAGGAGGACGAGGAGAGCGCGAGATTTGAAGGGCGAAACAGGCGCGTCGCTGAGGCAGACAAAAAAGCCTCCGTCTACAATACGACCGCGTTTCCCGTCGTCAATTTCCTGCTCTTCATCGGCAACATCATCGTGCTCGGCGCCGGCGGCTGGATGGTGATCCGCAGCAACGGCAGCTTTACATACGGCATGCTCGCCACGTTTACGGCGTATATGAATATGGTATATAGCCCTATGGGATTTTTCATCGACGTTGTATACACGATGACAGACAGCCTTAATTCGATGAACAGGCTCTCCGAGATCATGGACGCGATCCCGGACGTTGTCGAAAGTCAAAACCCCGTATCTATCGGCGAGGCAAAAGGACACGTCGAATTTTCAAACGTCGAATTCTCATATGAGAAGAACCGCAAGATAATAGACGGCGTCAGCTTTGATATCGAGCCCGGCAAGATCATCGGGATCGTCGGGCACACGGGAGCCGGAAAATCAACGCTTGCGAATCTTCTGATCCGCCTATACGACGTGATCTCCGGCGAAATAAAGATCGACGGCGTAAACGTCCGCGATATCCCGTTTGCCGAGCTGCGGCGCAATATCGCGATCGTATCTCAGGAAACGTACCTCTTTATGGGGACGATCAAGGAAAACATCAAATACGCAAAGCCGGACGCGACAGACGTTGAGGTCATGACGGCGGCAAAGCTCGCCGGCGCGCACGATTTTATAATCAAGCTGCCGGACGGCTATGACACGATGATCGGCTTCGGCTACAAGGACCTCTCCGGAGGCGAACGCCAGCGCGTCTCGATCGCGCGTGCTATACTGCTTAACCCCAGAATCCTCATCATGGATGAGGCAACGGCGGCAATGGACACGCAGACGGAGCGGCAGATACAGACCGCGCTCGAACAGCTTATAAAGGGGCGCACGACGATCATGATAGCCCACCGCCTCTCCACCCTGCGCGACGCCGACCATCTCATCGTCATCGAAAACGGCAAGATGCCGGAATTCGGAACGCACGCGGAACTCATACAGAAAAAAGGCATATATTACGGGCTTTACAAGATGCAGCTCGACGCGCTGCGCAACATCGGTATACAGGAATAAAGCGAAGGAGGAAATATACACATGTCAGAACTTAAAACGACGGCGCTCTCTGATGTCGTATCTATCACATATATTACGAAGGAAAACGCCGAGTTCCGAAAAGAGGGCGATTTTCTCTCCCTTCGCGTGGATCTCCCCGTCGGCAATGGGCTCGACGGCGAGCCGACAGGCGGCGAAAAATATTATGAGCGAATATATCTTCACCGCTCGTTTCCGTATGAGCACCCATACGAATATATTTCCGTGCTCGACCGCGACAGCGCTGAGATCGGCATTATAGCCGATGTCGCCGAATTTGACGAGGAGACGGCGAAAATGCTCCGGCACGAGCTCGACCGGAAGTATTTTGCTCCCGTTATAACGAAGATACTCTCGGTCAAGGAGCGGTACGGTTATTCATATTGGGATGTAATAACGGATGACGGACGCCGCCTCTCATTCACGGTGCGCGACACGTTCCGCTCGATAATCAAGGTGACGCAGGAGCATATTTTCCTGACGGACAACGACTCAAACAGATATGAGATAAAGGACACGGAAGCGCTCGACCGCAAGAGCTTCAAGCGCATCGAGCTTTATCTCTGATAACGACTATAAACGACTATAAAGGAGGCTGCTGACGTGAGCGAAAGGGCTGAACTTACAACGCGATTATGCCGCATAAACCAAAGTATAAAGCCGGACGACGTTGTTGTTGCCTTCGGCTTTGACCTCTGCCCGGACGAAAATTCGCCCGTTGACGGGTTTGTCGCCGTCACCTCTACGCACGTCTATGTATACGAGGACGACAGGCTCGCCGCCGATTTCGATCAGGATAAGATATCGGAATATATTTTTACAAACGGCGTCGGCTGCGTTTTCGCCGAATGCGTTTATGACGGCGAGCATATGCTCTTATGCCGCGCGACGATGGAGCACCGCGACCTGATCTCATCCGTGATCTGGCAGCTCAACCGCCGCCGCGAGCGCGGCACATACAGCTACGCTTATGAGAATGAAATAGATGTCACCTGCCCAAAATGCGGGATCAGATATCCGTCCGGCTCGCACGTCTGCCCGCACTGTACGGCAAAGACCGGCTATTTTAAGCGCATATGGGAAATAGCAAGACCGTATAAGTTTTTCATTTTCCTCTCAATCGGGCTTTACTTCATTTCGGCGATAGTGCAGCTTTTGCCGGCATATCTGAATAAACTCCTAATAGACAATTACATCAAGGTCGACGGCGCATACGAGCTTTCACAGACGAGCGAATTTATAATAGGATTTATCGGTGTGATCGTCTCGCTGCTCGGAGTCAATATCCTGACGCGCGCGATAGGCGTCGTCCGCGGGCTGACGCTGATAGAAGCGGGAACGCGAATGATGGTCGCGCTGCGCGGAATGGTATTTGATAAGATTCAGCGCCTTTCCGTGTCAAAAATATCGAAGCGCACGGCGGGCGAGCTGATGAACCGCGTCACCGACGACACGAACCAGCTTCAGAATTTCATAACAAACGATATCGGCAGCGCGCTTGAACAGATACTCATCTTCCTCGCCGTTTCTGTCATTCTTTTCGCGTATGACTGGCGGCTCGCGTTCCTGATCCTTCTGCCCGCCCCGATCGTTATGATCGCGAATCGTTTGTTCCACACGTACATGCGTCGTGTCTTCCACCGCCAGTGGGTCATGAATTCGCGCGCGAACACGATACTGCACGATATTTTCAGCGGGATACGCGTTGTAAAGGCGTACGGCTCAGAGCACCGCGAAATGGAGCGCTATGACAAAGCGACGCGCGACGAATGCAACGCGCAGATCACGGCGGAGACGTTCTTCGCCAAATTCTCCCCGCTCATGAGCTTTCTGATGGGCATAGGCGAATTCTTCCTGCTCTATTATTCGGGCGCAAAAATTCTTTCGCATGAAATGACACTCGGCGACATGCAGCTCTTCACGACGTACGTTTCGATCATATACGGACCTCTCCGCTGGCTGTCGAACTTCCCGCGCCGTTATGAGCGCACAATGACGAGCGTCGTCAAAATATTCGACATAATCGATGAAGACGTTGACGTTGACGACAAGGCGGACGCTGTTGAACTCGATATCAAGGGCAATATCGAATTTACGGATGTTTCGTTCGGCTACGACAGCGGAAATAACGTCCTGCACAATATAAACCTGACCGTCAGCCCGGGTGATTTTGTCGGCATTGTCGGGCGCTCCGGCGTGGGAAAATCGACGCTCATCAACCTCGTCATGCGGCTCTATGACGTTGACGACGGCTCGATAAAGATAGACGGCGTCGATATTCGCGATATTTCGCAATCGTCGCTGCGCTCTCAGATCGGCGTTGTCCTTCAGGAAACGTTCCTCTTCTCCGGGACGGTATATGAAAATATAGCATACGCAAAGCCGTCGGCGACGCGCGACGAGGTGCTTGCCGCCGCAAAGCTCGCCGGTGCGCATTCATTCATAATGAAAATGCCTGACGCATATAACACCCGCGTCGGCGAGCGCGGTCACACGCTTTCGGGCGGCGAACGCCAGCGGATCGCGATCGCCCGCGCGCTGCTCCACGACCCACGCATTCTGATCCTCGACGAGGCCACGGCATCGCTTGACACCGAGACGGAAAAACAGATCCAGGACGCGCTTCAGACGCTTTCCAAAAACCGCACAACTTTAGCGATCGCGCACCGCCTCTCGACACTTCGCAATGCGACAAAGCTCATCGTCCTTGACAAAGGCACGGTCGCCGAGGTCGGCACCCACGACGAGCTCATGCGCCGCCGCGGTATTTACTACGGTCTTGTCATGGCGCAGCGCCAGATGTCCCGCATGTCGAGTTAAATTTAAAGATCCCGATATTATGAAAAGTCCCCGGGCTGATGCTCAGGGACTTTCGTATTTTTTGATTGTATATAGTTTTTGAAATGCGAAAATTCTAAAAACGATCTCGTTTTTTTATTGTGGCAAAACGGCTCCGGAGAAAATTATTCCTCTTCGTTTTCCCAGTTGTGCCACACCTCGGAGACATCGTCGTTGTCTTCAAGCATTTCGAGCAGCAGGTTCATGTTTTTTATATCGTCCTCGTCTGTCAGGGTCACATAGCTCGTGGGGACCATTTCCCTGTCTGCCGAAACTATAGGATAGCCCTTTGATTCAAGCGTTTCGCGGACGAAGGTGAGGTCGTTTTCTTCCGTCGAAATTTCAAAGCATTCTTCGTCTGAAACGAAATCCGTCGCGCCCGCTTCGAGCGCGTCTTCCATAAGCTGGTCTTCGTTCACCGGCTTCGGCTTCGTCCCGCGCGGCGCCTTTGCATCCGGCTCGATCTCCTTCGCGACAACGACAAGTCCACGGCTCTGGAACATATAGCTGACGCATCCGGTCGTTCCCATGTTTCCGCCGTATTTATCAAAATAATGGCGGACATCGGAGGCTGTGCGGTTGCGGTTGTCCGTCGCCGTTTCAACAATAACGGCAACTCCGGATGGACCGTAGCCTTCATAGGTCACTTCCTCATAAACAGTTCCGTCCTCACCGGACGCCTTTTTCAGCGTGCGCTCAATGTTGTCGTTCGGTACGTTGTTCGCCTTCGCCTTTGCGATGAGGTCACGGAGCTTGCCGTTGGAAGTCGGGTCAGCCCCGCCCTCGCGCACCGCGATGGCGATCTCTTTGCCGATCTTGGTGAAGATCTTCGCGCGCTGCGCGTCGGTCTTCTCCTTCTTGTGCATTATGTTTTTCCATTTGCTGTGTCCTGACATACTGTCCTCCGGTTATATGTTAAAGAATTATATTTTTTCTGTCTTTCTGATGCAGATGAGCGAGAGCGCGCGGCCGAGCACGGAATTGACTGCCGTCGTGATCGCAAGACGCGTCGATTTCACGCCTTCGTCCTCCGCGTTCAGTATCGGGCAGTCGTGGTAGAAGCGGTTGAAATCCGCGCAAACGTCGAGTATATATCTCGTCACGAGCGACGGCTCATATTCCTGGACAGCTCCCTTTACGACCTCGCCGAAACGCGAAAGCGTTATGAGAAGCTGCCGCTCTTCTTCCGTCGTTATCGTGCCGCATGACGGGACGACTCCGTCCGCCTCCGCGCGGCGCTTTATGCTGCACGTGCGCGCGTATGTGTACATCGCGTAAGGACCCGTGTTCCCGTCAAAGTTGAGCGCGTCTTCCATCGAAAAGCTCATGTCGCGGATGCGGTTGTTCAAAAGGTAATGGAAAATGACCGCCCCGACGCCTACAGCCTCGGAAATTTCACGCTTCTCCTCGCCCTCAAGGGACGGATTTTTGGTGGTGATAATATCCGACACCTTATCTATCGCCGTCTTTAAAAGGTCCTTCAGCAAAATGACGTTTCCCGTCCTCGTCGCGAGCTTTTCACCGCCGATGCTGACCATGCCGTAAGGAACATGAACGAGCCTGTCAGCCCACGGATATCCCATCAGCTCAACGACGCGGAACCACTGGGCGAAGTGCAGGCTCTGCGCCGCCGCGGTAACATATATGCACTTATCAAAATCATACGTCCGGGCGCGGTAAACGGCGGCGGCGATGTCGCGCGTCGGGTAAAGGGTCGACCCGTCTGACCGTAAGATCAGGCATGGCGGCATGCCGTATTCGGACAAATCGACGATCGATGCGCCATCATCGAGCTTTAAAAGCCCCTTCTCGCGCAGAAGCTCGACCTGCTCCGGCATTTTATCCGTGTAAAAGCTCTCCCCGGCGTAGCTGTCAAACTCGATGCCGAGCTGTTTATATGTGACGTTATATTCCTTAAAGCTTACATCTATGAACCAGCGCCAGAGCGCAAGATTGTCGGGGTCGCCTTCCTCAAGCTTATGAAATTCCGCGCGCGCCTCGTCTTCGAGCGCCGCATCCTTTTCGGCTTCTTCGTGGAACCTGACGTAAAGCGCGACGAGTTCATCGACGCCGCCCGCCTCGATCACTTCCCTGTCGCCCCATTTGCGGTAAGCGACGATCATTTTGCCGAACTGCGTCCCCCAGTCGCCGAGATGATTTATTCCGACGCATTTGTATCCGCAGAATTCGTGCAGCTTCTTGAGCGAATGACCGATCACGGTGGAGCCGAGATGACCTATATGAAACGGCTTTGCGACGTTCGGGGATGAATAGTCAAGGACGACCGTCTTCCCCTTTCCTTCGTCGCTCCCCCCGTAGTCCTCGCCAAGCTCCAATATAACGGGCAGCACGGACGATCTGAGATATTCTTCCGCTACGCGGAAATTCAGATACCCGCCGACGACCGACATGTCGACCTTACCGGAAAGCGCGCCGGAATTATTGATCGCTGCGGACAGCCCTTCAGCGATTTTCGGCGGAGCCATGCGCAGCTCGCGGCTGAATTTAAAGCACGGGAGCGCAATGTCGCCCATCGCGCGGTCCGGCGGATATTCAAGATAAGACATAACGGTGTCGGACGAAACGCTTGCGGACGGGTTGATTGTCCCGATCGATGATGCGCACGCGTCGGCGATCAGCTTTTTAATATTTGTCATTTATAAACGTCCTTGAGGATTAATATAATTTGTTCAGTCGTGCGCGATCTTCATCTGCTGCTGCGCGAGATGCGTGTTATGCTGTTCAACGCGGGCGTGTATCTTCGCCGCCGGGTCGAGTAAACCGCTTATCGTCTCGTCCTGATTGAGCGTGTCGATGATGTTTGCGACATATTTGCACATGTTGACCTCGGAATACCACTGGCGGGAAAGAAGCTCCTCTGTCCGATAGATGAGGTTGGTCGTGAATATGCGCGTGAATATACCTTCCTCATACGCGCGGTCGAAAGCGGAAAGCCCGTTGCAGAACAGACCGAACGTGCAGAACACATAAACGTGCGCCGCGCCCTTTGCCTTGAGCTGCTGGCATACGTCGATCATCGAGTCGCCCGATGCGATCATATCCTCGACAACGATAACGTCCATGCCGCGTATGTCGCGGCCGAGATATTCGTGAGCGAGAATGGGATTTCTACCGTTGACGATCTTTGTGAAGTCGCGGCGCTTATAGAACATGCCGAGATCGATCCCTAGCACGGAGCTGTAATAAATGCTCCGCGACATCGCGCCCTCGTCCGGGGACACGAGCATTATATCATCGGGAGAAAGGGAAATATCGGGGAATTCGCGCAGAAGCGCTTTTATCATCTGATAGTTCGGATGAACGTCTTCAAATCCCGAAAGCGGGATCGCGTTCTGAACGCGCGGGTCGTGCGCGTCAAATGTGATAATGTTGGAAACGCCAATGTTGACAAGCTCGTTCAGCGCCATCGCGCAGTCAAGCGATTCGCGCGCGGTGCGCTTATGCTGTCTTCCTTCGTAGAGCATCGGCATTATGACCGAGACGCGGTGCGCCTTGCCTCCGATTGCGCCGATAATGCGCTTTAAGTCCTGGAAATGGTCGTCCGGGCTCATGCGCGTTTCAACGCCGTACATCTTGTACGTAACGCCGTAATTGAACATATCGGAGATGATATAGACATCATGCCCGCGCAATGACTCGTATATGAGTCCTTTTCCCTCGCCCGAACCGAATCTCGGGCAGTCCGTTCTGACGATGTAGCCGGAGCGCTCGCCCTCCGTTCCCTGCCGCCATGTTGCGATCCATTCGTCCACTTCTTTTGTGAACTTTTCGCATCCCTTCATGCCGATGAGGCTGAGTTCTCCGTTGATACAAGCGTTCATGTCTTTCCCCCTCCGAAGGATATTCTGTTGTATGCGCCGGTTCCGGCAGCCGGTTGCCGCCGTGGCCGTACGTAAAAATGTTTCGACAAAATTGAATCTTTTGGGATTGCGCAGCAAATCCCCAATAATATTAAACCGCGATTTCAATTGACACCGCGAAATGGCGAAGCCGATGTAAATCAGCCGTCAACGAACCCACTGTCGGGTCATTAAACCACGAAGCAAAAATGCTTGCTTGCAAGGGCATTTTTGCGAGGCCGTCAATATCGAACCTGCGGCGACAGCCGCAGCAAAAGCGCGCAAGCCGCGCTTTTGGGATTTGCGCAGCAAATCCGTGAAGATATTATACCATGATTTCAATTGAACGTGTACGTTCAATTGACGCCGCGAAGCGGCGAGCAGCGGCGAAGCTAATACAAATCAGCCGTCAATGTCGAGTCTGCGGCGCAAGCCGCAGCAAAAGCGACGCGCATGCGGAGCTTTTGGGATTTGCGCAGCAAATCCGTGAAGATATTATACCATAAAAAAAGTTAAAATTAAATATCCTGTCACAACAAAAAGACGAATTTATGTTTTATATATAATATCTGTTGCATACCGCGAAATATTTTGATATAATATACACAAACAAAAAAGCAAAGGGACGATGTTATGGCTGTGAAATACACCAGATTTTTCCTTGTTAAACTTATCCTTGTACTTTTCGCGTCAGTCGGAGGTTTTCTTGTCGCTTTTCTGTTGTCGCTGACTCTGCCGGAGTCCGCGGACGCGTCCCTTCGCGCATTGCTGACCGGCGTCGTCCCGACCGCCGTATTCTTCGCGTTCATATACAGCTTTCAGTCAAAGATACGCGTGCCGGACGATGTTTCTTTGTCGGCACGATATTTTTTGAAATTTACGCTTCGCGAAACGTCCGTTTACGCCGTGTTCGCGCTTATACCGAATATAATCGCGTCGATCCCCGGCACACAGGGCGGCAGCTTTCTCGGCAGCCTTATCCTGCCGCACACAGCCCTTGCCGCGAACGGTGTGCACGTGATTTTAAACTATATAATATATGTGGCGCTCTATGCCGCCGTATCATTCGCGGCGCATTATATCCGGACGAAAAAGCCTTTGACGGAGCCGAACCGTTCCGCTTCGGAATCAGTTCCGGCAGATATTGATGACGGCATAGACGAGGCGGACGATATATCGGAGGATGATGAAAACGATGCCGACAACGATAACGACGAAAGAACAGGAGAGGACACAGATTAAGCTGCCGTCTCCCCTTTTCCGCGATCCGCTTTACGACAGCCCTACCGACCCGCTGATCATATGGTCAGACCGCGAGAGATGCTGGTTTCTCTTATATACGCAGCGCCGCGCAGCGGAGTTTAATATCGGCGTCTCGACAGTTCACGGCAGCGAGATCGGCATCGCCACGTCGGTCGACGGGGCGCGCTGGCTTTACCGGGGCACTGCCGAAGGGCTTCATTTCGAGCATGGGCACAACACATTCTGGGCGCCCGAGGTGATATACGCCGGTGGCGAATATCATATGTATTGCAGCTACGTGCGCGGCATCCCGACCGATTGGGGCTGGGAGCGGCATATAGTCCATTATGTTTCAGACGATCTCTGGACATGGAAATACTGCGGCATTATTCCCCTGTCGTCAGATAAGGTGATCGACGCCTGCGTCTTTGAGATCGACGACGGGCTTTATAAAATGTGGTACAAAAATGAGCGCGGCGGCAGCCATACGGACGCAGCGATAAGCCGCGACCTCTATAACTGGGAGTTTGTCGGCTCCGAGATCACAGACTGTTCGCACGAGGGACCTAATGTTTTCCGTTTCTGCGGTATCAACTGGATGATAACGGACACATGGCACGGTCAGGCGGTGTACTCTTCCCCGGATTTCACGCACTGGACGCGGCAGAAAGATAACCTTCTGACCGGAAACGGCACGCGCCCGTTCGATTACGGCGTCGGTCTGCACGCGGACGTACTTGTTCGAGGCGAGCGCGCCTATATCGTTTATTTCACGCACCCGTACCGTTCGACATCCGGCACAAAATCGCCGATCGAGGATAAACAGCTCGACTTGCGGACTGTAATACAGGCGGCAGAACTCAAATTCGACGGAGAACGCCTTTACTGCGACCGCGACGCTGATGTTTACTGGGATGCGTGAGCTGTCGGGGACGACACGGATATAACGGTCAGTTCGTCCCCGCTCACACGAAACTTTACTTCAAATCCCGCAAATCCGAATCCGTAAACGCGCCCCGGGTCGTCCTGATACGGCGGGCGCGGGTCGCACGACAGCGCGCCTATGAGCGCCTGCCGCTTTTCCGGCGGGATCGGACAGAGCACATCGTCATCGGCGATAACGCGCAGCGTCCGCTCCGGCGCGCTCTCGGCAAAGCCGCCGACGGCGTTCGGATGCGAATCAAACGCTGGCAGATACGGCTTTATGTCATATATCGGAGTCCCGTCGAGCAAGTCTGCACCGCCTACGATCAGTACAGGCGACTCCGGCCGATCCATATCAATTCCGAGCAGTCTGACGGATGAAAGCCCGATCGGGTTCGGGCGAAACGGAGAACGCGTCGCAAACACGCCCACGCGCGTGTTCCCGCCGAGGCGAGGCGGCCGCACGGTCGGATTCCATCCTCTGCCCGCCGTCTTTGAAAACTCCCACAAAAGCCATATATGCGAAAACCCGTCAAGCCCGCGCACGGCTTCCGCGCTGCGGTACTCCGGCAGAAACACGACGCTTGCGCGCGACTCCGGCACGATGCCGCTCTGCCGCGGGATACAGAACTTTTCGTTGTAATCGGAAATTATATGCGCTATCGCTTTCATGATGCAACCTCATTTCTGCCATGACCGGCATATATTATACAATATCACCGTGCAAAAAACAATGACCTAAAGGTGGATCCGCATGAAAAAACATCTCTCACTGCCGAAAAAGTTAGTGCTGCTCACCGCCTTTCTCGCCCTGTCCGCCGCGCTTACCGCGCTATCGCTGACGGCGGCGAACCGTGACGGCACGGTCAGCGCCGTCATTAAATGCGACGGCTTTTCGTATCTTATCGGCGCGAGCAGCACCGGCTGGGGCGGCTGGGGCGAAAACTGTCTGTTTCTTCCCTCCTCCGTCGATCTGTCTGATCTGACGCTGACATATCAGGGAAGCGGCGTCGCCACATACAAGGGCGAGCAGTACATGGACGGCGACGAATTCAGCGTCGACGCCTCGTCCGGCTCGGTCGAACTCAACATAAACGGCCGAGGGCAGTATATCCTCCGCGTCATGACCGGCGGCAGCATCCCGTCCGTCTACATAAACCTTGACGGCGGCGACGACGCGTTTCGCGCCGTCTGCGCAGACAAATCGCACGAGGAGCCGGGCGATCTATACATGGTGTCAACGGACGGCGGCGTCATTTACGCCGGAGGACTTGAAAAATTCAAAGGACACGGATTCACTTCGTTTGTAGCGTCCGGAGACACGAACAACAAAAATTCGTATAACATCAAGCTTGAAAGCAAGGCGGAGCTCATACCCGGTTCCGGCAATATAAAGAAATGGGTGCTTCTCTCCCCCCGTATGTATGACGGTTCGCGTGACAGCACCGGTCTCTCGCAGCTGCTCGCTTTCCACACGTTTACCGGGCTTGCCGGAGATGAATATTTCGGGATGAAGGGCGAATACGTTGACCTATACGTGAACGGCGACTACCGCGGGGCGTACGTTCTCTGCGAGCGCATGAATGACGGCGGGGCGATAGATGTCACCGACCTTGACGAAGAAGTCACAGGAGAGGGAAATCTCAGGACAGTCAACGACCGGGACGACCCGGCGATCAAGCTCGGAGTCAGGGAGTATACATACAGCGACGACGCGAGCCTCTCCTCAGACAGCACGGACATTACGGGCGGGTATGTGCTCGAAGTCATGTTCGGAATGTACGAGGGCTGCGGCTTCGTCACCAAAGCGGGCGTTTATTTCAGCGTGAAGTCCCCCGAATTCTGCACAAAGGAAATGGTGCAGTACATCGCCAAAAAGGTGCAGGGATTCGAGAACGCGATCAGCTCCGAGACGGGATATGACGAAATGGGGCTTCATTATACCGATTATGCCGACATGAAAAGCCTTGCCGACATGGTGCTCGTTTACGCGTTCTACAATAACTTCGAATACTTCCGCACGAGCACATATATTTACAAAGACGCCGACGGCGAGCCGCACGACAAGCTGACATTCGGCCCCGTCTGGGATTTTGAGACAACATCGTGGGAGCTTTTAAATTCGAACACATTCTTTGATACGACATTCACGTACTATAACGAACAGCAATATACATGGTCGGAAAAGCTATGGCAGCACGGCGATTTCATGGCTGAAATGTACCGGGAAAATCAGAAGATGATGTCGGTGCTCGACGGTGTAATAGCAGATATGGACACGATGATCTCAGACGTAAACGCGTCTCAGGAGATGAGCGCCAGGCGCTGGGGAAACATGGGATACAGCGACGCGGCGAACGAATATAAATCTGCGGTCAATCATAGATACGACGTGTGGTTCAACCGCATCTGGGGCAAAGATAATCTTCTCTACCTTGATATAAAGACAACGGTCAACGACGACGGCACGATAACGATGGAGGCGGACACGGGCGGAACGTCAAACGGGAGCTATTCATGGTACGTGCTGACCGAGGGCGACCCGACCAAATTTGAACTTTTCAATAACCGTTCGGAATCCGTCACCGTGCCGTCAGACGGCAGACTGTATTTCTGCGCCGCCGCCGGAAACAACAACGCGTACATAGATTATACGAGCAGCCAGTTTTTCTCGCGCACGGACATAACAATGCGCTCCGCCCCCGTCAAGGCGGACGCGGAAGCGCTCACCCCGCCTCCCCCGCCTGAAACGGAAGCCGAAACCGAGGCGCCCGCCGAGGAAGACAGCGGCGGATGCGGGTCAAGCGGAGGCGCGGCACAGATGCTCATCATCACCGTCTTTGTGCCTGCCGCCGCATTCATATTAAAAAATAAAAAATACGCATAAAGGACGCGAAAGAAGGAGAAGGATCAAATGGAATACCGCAACATGACAAACATCGGGGAGAGAACGTCCCTGCTCGGCTTCGGCTGCATGAGATTTACGTCGGATGCCGAGGGCAAAATCGACAGACCGAAGACATACGCGCTGATCGACCGCGCGTATAAGGCGGGCGTCAATTATTTTGACACCGCTTACGTCTATCTCGGCGGCGAGAGCGAAAAGATCCTCGGCGAGGCGCTGGCAAAGTATCCGAGGGACAGCTATTATGTCGCGACAAAGCTGCCCTGCTGGGACCTTAAGTCTCCGGAGGACGCCGAAAGGCTCTTCAATGAGCAGCTTGAACGGCTCGGAATGGACTACGTAGACTTCTACCTCCTGCACGCAATGAACAGAGGCATCTTTGACCGCGTTGCGGGGCTCGGCGTCATCGAGCTCTGCGAAAAATGGCAGGCGGAAGGAAAAATTCGTCACCTGGGCTTTTCGTTCCATGACAACTATGAGGCATTCGAGCACATCCTGTCATATCGCAAGTGGGATTTCTGCCAGATACAGTATAATTACATGGACGAACACGATCAGGCGACAACGAAGGGCGTCGAGCTCTGCCGCAAACTGAACGTTCCGCTCATCGTCATGGAACCTGTCAAGGGCGGCACACTCGCAAGGCTGCCGGACGACGCCATGGCTCCGCTCCGCGCGCTTAGACCGGATGCGTCCGCCGCGTCGTGGGCGCTGCGCTGGGTCGGCTCACACGAAGGCGTATGCGTCATACTTTCGGGCATGAACGAAAAAGAGCAGCTTGAGGACAACCTTGCGACGTTTGACAATTTCGAGCCGCTTGACAAGGCTGAACTTGACGCCGTAAGCGAGACGAAGCGCATAATTCTTTCGCGCGTCAGAAACGGCTGCACCGGCTGCCGTTACTGCATGCCCTGCCCCGGCGGCGTCGATATCCCGCGCGTCTTCTCGATCTGGAATCATTATGCGAGATACGAAAACGTACATACGGCGCACGATTACCGCCGCATGAAACCGGAAACGAAGCCGGATGTCTGCCTCGAATGCGGCACATGCGAGACGAAGTGCCCGCAGGGGATTAGCATTATAAACGACCTGAAACGTGCGAAGGAGGAACTTGAAGCACTGTGAACATGAAGGTATACGAAAGATTTCTCGATTACGTATCATTCCCGACAACATCAATTGAGGATTCGGAGACTTCGCCGAGCACGGACTGCCAGCTCGCGCTTTCCCGCCATCTGCACGACGAACTGATCTCCCTCGGTCTTGAAAACGTCAGACTCGACGAGCACGGATACGTTTATGCCGAGCTTCCGGCGACCGAGGGCGTAAAAGCGCCGACGATCGGATTTATCGCGCATATGGACACGTCTGACGCATGTCCGGGCGAAAACATAAACCCGCAGATCGTCATATATTCCGGCGGCGACGTTCTTTTAAACGAGGATGAGATGATCCTCATGCGCCGCGACGATTATCCGGTGCTTGACCTGTTCCGCGGTCAATGCCTTGTCGCCACCGACGGCAAGACGCTGCTCGGCGCGGACGATAAGGCTGGGATCGCCGAAATAATCACCGCGGTCGAGGAGCTGAAAGAATCCGGCGTGCCGCACGGGCGCGTTATGCTCGGCTTTACGCCTGACGAGGAGATCGGCCGCGGCGCCGATCACTTTGATGTCCCCGGCTTCGGAGCCGATTTCGCGTACACCGTCGACGGAGGGCTCGCGGGCGAGCTTGAATATGAAAGCTTCAACGCCGCCGCGGCGAAGGTCAGGATAAACGGCATATCAATTCACCCCGGCTCGGCAAAAGGCAAGATGAAAAACGCCAACATGATCGCCGCTCGCTTCACGTCGCTCCTGCCGCCCGACGAGGTACCCGAAAAGACGGAAGGCTACGAGGGATTTTTCCATCTCATCTCGATCACCTCTACGGTCGAACACGCGGAACTCTCCTACATCATCCGCGACCACTCACGGGAATCGTTTGAACGCCGCAAGGCGCAGTTTGCCGAGGCGGTAAACGAGCTGAACCGCGAATTCGGGAATGTCGCCGAATGCACGGTGACGGACAGCTACTACAATATGGGAGACGTGCTCCGCAAGCCCGAAAACGCGCACGTTATAGAGCTCGCCCATAAAGCGATGACGGAGCTCGGTCTTCAGATACGCGACGTTCCGATTCGCGGCGGCACGGACGGCTCACGCCTTTCATATATGGGGCTCCCCTGCCCGAACCTGCCGGCAGGCGGCGTAAACGGACATTCAAGATTCGAGTTTGTCTCGACCGACCAGCTCAGTCTTTGCTGCGAAATTATCAAAAGGATAATCACCGACGCCGTTACCTGACAGATTTTGCATTAAACGCATCATCGTTAATGCAAATTCAGATAATACAGCCCGTCAAATACACAAGAAATGCTGTCAGCGCTATACGTTGACGGCATTTTTGTGCAATATGCCCCATATAAATTTTCATGTGCGATTGACAAAGGACGTGGGCGATTATATAATAATGTATAAAGATAAAATGTTTATTTGCGCCGGAGGGACGCCTGTTGACAGCTAACGTATTCAATATTCAGAGGTTTTCCGTCCACGACGGGGACGGAATAAGGACAACCGTTTTCTTTTCCGGCTGCCCGCTCCGCTGCTTATGGTGCCACAACCCGGAGGGAGAGAGCTTTCGCCCGAGCCTGCTTTATTACGCCGAAAAGTGCTCCGGCTGCGGCCGCTGCGCCGCTGTGTGCCCGGCGGGGGCCGTCACCGTTTCTTTGTCCGATGGGCGCACCGAAACAGACCGAGCGAAATGCACGGCGTGCGGCGCATGCGTGCAGGTTTGCCGCGCGGACGCCAGGGCTGTCGCCGGGAAACGGTATACCGTAGACGAGCTCGTAAAATTATGCGCCGCCGACAGGATGTTTTACGAGGAGTCGGGCGGCGGCGTAACGCTTTCTGGCGGCGAGGTCATGGCGCAGGACATTGATTTTCTGCTCTCGCTGCTGAAGGCGCTGCGGGACGAGGACATATCGGTGAATATCGACACGTGCGGCTTTGTGCCGTTTGAAAAATTCGAAGCCGTCGCCCCGTTTGCAGACACGTTCCTTTATGATATAAAATCTGCCGATCCCGAAAAACACTTATACTGTACAGGCGTCAAAAATGAGCTTATAATCGATAATCTCCGCCGCCTCTCAGGCTTGGGGGCTAAAATTTACATACGCGTGCCCGTTATCGCGCCCGCGCCGAACGACAAAGAGTTTGACGGAGCCAACTTTACGGAAAAAGACATATCTGGGCTGATCTCTATAATTTTAGGGATAAAATACAGCCGCGTATGCCTTCTTCCCTATCATAACACCGGCGAATACAAGCGCGCCTCGCTCGGTCTTGAAGCGTCCCGCTTCGCGGTTCCGTCCGGAGGCGAGCTTGAAAGAATAAAAACAGCGCTCACCGATGCGGGGGTCGGACCCGTATTCATCGGCGGCTGAAAATAAGACTAAACTTTGGAGGAATCAATATAATGACAGACAGAGTTAAACGGCTGCGCGACATCAGCACGACAGTAACGCCGTCCATTTCGATGGAGCGCGCAAAATATTTCACCGAAGCGTATAAAAAATGGGAGGGCTCAGTCTCGACGCCTGAGATGCGGGCGCTCGCGCTCCTTCACTTCATGAAGCACCGCTCGCTCTATATCGAGCGCGGCGAGCTCATTGTCGGCGAAAAGGGCGACAAGCCGCAGGCAGCGCCGACGTTCCCCGAACTTTGCTGCCATACGGTCGAGGATTTAAAGATAATGAACGACCGCGAGATCATCTTCTTCAAAAATACAGAAGAGCAGCGCAAGTGGCACGCCGAGGAGATCATCCCCTACTGGGAGAACCGCTCGATCCGCCACCGCATCCTCTCGGCAATGTCCGACGAATGGCGCGACGCTTACGCCGCCGGGATATTCACCGAATTCATGGAACAGCGCGGCCCCGGCCACACGGTCTGCTCAGATAAAATTTACAACAAGGGCTTCTCCGATTACAAGCGCGACATCGCAGAGGCGATATCAAAGCTTGACTATCAAAACGACCCGGAGGCGTACCGCCGCCGCGAAGAGCTTTCTGCGATGAGCATCGCGTGCGACGCGATAATCACGCTCGGGAGAAGATATGCCGAGCTCGCGCTTTCGCTCGCCGAAACGGAAACGGACGAGGAGTGGAAGGCTGACCTCCTGAAAATTGCCGAGAACTGCTCAGTCGTGCCGGAATTCGCCCCGAGGACGTTTCATCAGGCGCTCCAGATGTACTGGTTCGTTCATCTCTGCGTCACGAGCGAGCTCAACCCCTGGGACGCATATTCGCCCGGCAGGCTCGACCAGCACGTGTACCCGTTTTATAAGGCGGACGTTCAGAACGGCACGCTCACAAGCGAACAGGCGCTTGAGCTGCTCGAATGCCTGTGGGTCAAGTTCAACAATCAGCCCGCGCCGCCGAAGGTCGGCGTCACGCTTAAGGAGAGCGGCACATATACGGATTTCGCCAACATCAACACGGGCGGCATCACGCCTGACGGCGAAGACGGCGTCAACCCCGTATCATATCTGATCCTCGACTGCATGGACGAGATGAAGCTTTTGCAGCCGAGCTCCAACGTGCAGATAAGCCGCAAAACGCCGAACAAATTCCTCATGCGCGCGTGCGAGATCGCGTCAAAGGGGTGGGGGCAGCCCGCGTTTTACAACACGGAGGCGATCGTGCAGGAGCTGCTCGCCGCCGGAAAATCGCTTGCGGACGCCCGCCGCGGCGGAACGAGCGGCTGCGTTGAGACGGGCGCTTTCGGAAACGAGGCTTACATTCTGACAGGATATTTCAACATCCCGAAGATACTTGAACTGACTCTTTATAACGGCTACGACCATTACACGGGCAAAACGATAGGACTAAGACTCGGCGAGCCGGAGGATTTTGACTCGTATGAAAAGCTCTATTCCGCGTTCTGCCGCCAGATGGAACACTTCATAAATATAAAGATCAACGGCAGCGCGATCATCGAGCGCATCTACGCCGATTATATGCCCGTTCCCTTCCTCTCGATCATCACAAACGACTGCATAGCCACCGGTCGCGACTATAACGCCGGAGGCGCGCGTTACAATACCTCATATATTCAGGGCGTCGGCATCGGCACGATAACGGACTCGCTTTCCTCGATAAAGCGCCATGTCTACGAAAACGGGGACTTCACGCTCAGAGAGCTGACCAGAGCTATGGAGGCGAATTTTGAAGGCGAGCAGTACGGTGACATGTACCACAAAATTCGCACCGAAACACCGTTTTACGGCAACGATGACGATTACGCTGACGACATCATGCAGTCCGTCTTCGATTTCTACCAGCGGACAATAACAGGCCGCCCGAACGTGCGCGGCGGACAATACCGCGTCAACATGCTGCCGACGACCTGCCACGTCTATTTCGGCGAGGTCATGCAGGCGTCCCCGAACGGCAGGCTCGCCGCAAAGCCCGTGTCAGAGGGCATCTCCCCTGACAAGGGAGCAGACACGCACGGACCGACCGCCGTCATCCGTTCATGCGCGAAGATGGACCATCTGCGCACGGGCGGAACGCTTTTGAATCAGAAATTCACCCCCGCCGTGCTCGCTGGCGACGCCGGAAAGAAAAACCTCGCGGCGCTGATACGCACGTATTTCTCGATGGACGGGCACCACATACAGTTCAACGTCATTGACAAACAGACGCTGCTCGACGCACAGGCACACCCCGAAGAATACCGCGACCTGATCGTCCGTGTCGCCGGATATTCAGACCACTTCCGCAATCTCTCCCGCGCGCTCCAGGACGAAATAATTGAGCGCACAGAGCAGTCCTTTTAAAAATGAACGGTTATAAAACAGAGCTTCACTGCCACAGCGTCCATGTCAGCACATGCGCGCACGCGACGCACGAACAGATAGTTGAAAAATACGTCGCCGCCGGGTATAATACGATCGTATCCACCGAGCACATCAACCCGTGGACATTCCCGCGCGAGCTTGAGGAAGGCACATGGCGCGGACGCCTTGACTACTTCATGGACGCATACGATCATTTTCTCGCCGCGGCAAAGGGCAAACTCCACGTCCTGCTCGGCGCGGAAATACGCTTCTTCCGCGAAAACAACAGCGACTACCTTGTCTACGGATTGACGCGTGAATTTCTCGCCGACCTCGGCGACCCGCGCCAGATGCGCGGCGGGATCGACGCGCTCTCGCGCACGGTTCACGAGCACGGCTGCATGATATTTCAGGCGCACCCGTTCCGTCCCACGATGATGGTGACAGACCCGCGCCTTCTCGACGGGATCGAGGTCGCGAACATGTCCCCGTGGCACGAGTCGCACAACGACATCGCGAAAGCGTGGGCGAAAGCCACGGGACTGCGCGGCATATCGGGAACGGATTTCCACAATCCGGAGCATATGCCGCTCGGAGGCATCGTGACAAAAACGCCGATCACAAATAACGAGGAGCTTTTGTCGTATCTTTCATCCGGCGACTATGAACTGATAGAATAAAAAGTCCCATAATCAATTTTTATATCGAATTTCGTGTTGCGTTTTTTCCGTTTTTTTATACTATATCTATAAAGGATACGTGGAACGGTCAGCGGCAGCGTCTCGCCGCCGGTCGTGTAACCTGACGGCGTCATATTCATATCCGCCAAAAAAGTGTGACACGCACAAAAAACCGCAAATACTTCCCCGCCCGCGGCGGGAGATCGAGGCATCATCAATGGAACGCAAGATACTTGAGCTTACTGACATAAAGAAATATTACGCCGGCAGCCAATCCGTAGTCATGGGGCTTGACGGGATCAATCTTTCATTCTCACGCGGTGAATTTGTCGCGATCACAGGTGAAAGCGGCAGCGGAAAATCGACGCTCGCGCACGTTATCGGCGGCATTCTGCCATACGAAAACGGCGAGATGTTCTTTAACGGCGGGCGCACGTCCCACTATGACGCGCTCGACTGGGAACAGTACCGCCGGGACAACATCAGCTTTATCTCGCAGAACTACGGCATACTTCCCGGCGCCAGCGTGCTCCGCAACGTCACGAGCGCACTTTTGCTTTCCGGGATGGACAAAAAGAGCGCGCATTCGGCGGCGGAGGACATACTTCGCGAGGTTGAGCTGTGGGAGATCAGAAGACGCCGCGCCGCAAAGCTCTCCAGCGGTCAGAAACAGCGCCTCAGCATCGCCCGCGCGCTTGCAAAACCGGCTCCGATCCTCATCGCCGACGAACCGACAGGCAACCTTGACGCGGAAAACAGCGCGAAAATAATCGAGCTGCTTGCGAAGGTCGCGCGGGACAGGCTCGTTCTGCTCATAACGCACGAGTTTTCTGAGGCGGAAGGATACGCGACGCGCCATATCGTTCTTCGGGACGGCAATGTCGTTTCCGACGTTCCGCTTCGCCCAGCGTCCGAGCCCGAAAACACGCCCAGCGTCTTGATGGCGGAAAAGAACAAAAAGCAAAAGCTCGGACTTTACGTTGCCGGACTTCAGATCGGCAGCCGTCCGATCTGGTCATTCATCGTCGGGCTTATATTTGCCCTGACGGCGTTTGCCGTATTCGCCTTCCTCGGCGTCTTCATCATCAATCTCGATGACACGAGCACGTACGTATATAATTCAAAAGCGTTCGAAAACGGGGACATGTCAAGGATCGTCGTTTCAACCGTCGACGGCGAGCCGATGACTGATGAAGACTACGAAAAGCTGCTCTCCGTCAGATACGTCAAGGACCTTGAGCGAAACGATATGGCGGTCGATGTCAGGTACGCGTACCGTGAGGGGATCGACTTTGAAACAGTATACCAGGGCGAATCTAACTCGCAGGCAGGCGAATACAACGTCACCGAGCTATACAGAATAAGCGTCAACGCCCCGTTCATCCGCACAGTACCTCTTCTGCCCGGAAACGCTGAATTTATAAGAGACGGGCGCGCGCCGCAGACTTTTTTTGAAGTAGTCGCGGAACGCGGAGTCGCAAAGCTCGGAGATATTATCGACATCATCCTCTGCGACAACAAGCACTGGGGTGCCGGCGTCTTCATGAAGGTAAAGATGGAAGTCGTCGGATTGACAGATGTCGGCAAAGGGCTCTATTTCAGCGATCAGGTCGGCAGAATGTTTTCAAACATCGCGCTGAGCGCGAACAAGGACAACATGTACATACCGGACGCAAAGGTTGAAAAAGGCACATTCATCTGCGCCGAATCAGCCGTTGAAAAATTCAGACAGTTGATCGAAAACGAACTTCCGCCTGAATGGACGTTCGATGTCTCCGATCCGGAATCGTTTGGCAGCGACACGCTGACGCTCACATGGTCGCGGAAATATCACACGGTAAAATATATGTCCAAACTGTATATCGTATCGCCTGAGGATTATGACGTGCTCGCCGGAACGGAGAACTCCTCGCAAGTGTCTGTGTTTATTGACGATTACGCGTATACGGACAGGGTGCTCGGCGACATTCACAAGCTTGGATTTGTCGCCGCGTCTCCGTACAGGCTCGGCGCAACGACCCAGGATGAAACGCTCGCGGCGGAGCGCATGCAGACGCTTGAGATCTGCGTCACCGCGCTCGTCGTCGTATTCGCGCTTCAGGTCCTGCTTCTGATAGCGATGTTCGCGGTGCAGACGGAGAGCTTCAAAACGCTCTCTAATATCGGTCTGACCGGACGCACCGCGCGCATGTCGATTTTGTGGCAGATACTGATCTTCACCGCCATCGGTCAGGCGGCGGGCGCGCTCGCGATCTTCATATGCGGGTATAACGGAGTCGAGCGAATTGAGGAAATGCTGCGCTATCTGCCGGCCGTATACGTCATACTGCTGTCCGCCGTTCATATTGCGGCGTCGGCGCTGGCGGCGATCTTCGTGCTCCGCAGCATTGATAAGCACGTATATCCCATGGCGTGGAAGAACCGCGATTTAGTAATTGATGAAAAGGAGGATGCGAAATGATCAGGACAGAAAAACTGAACAAGACATACGACAAACACCGCAAAAACGCCAATCACGTTTTAAAGGACATTTCATTCGATCTTCCCGATCACGGTTTTGTCTGCATCCTCGGTCCGTCTGGCTGCGGAAAGACGAGTCTTTTGAATGTTATAGGCGGAATTGACCGGTTTGATAACGGCACGCTCTCGACAGACAATGTCAGCATTCACAGCTACGGCACGCGCGCATACGAAGCGGAGCGCAACCGCAACTTCGGCTATATCTTCCAGAACTATTACCTGCTCGACGAGCACAGCGCCGCTTATAACGTTTATATGGGGCTTCACAGCCTTAAGCTTACGCATTCGGAAAAGCTGCGCCGTGTCAGGCAAGCGCTCCGTGCGGTCGACATGGAGAGGTACATAAACCGAAACGTTGGCGAGCTTTCGGGCGGACAGCAGCAGAGAGTTGCGATCGCGCGCGCACTCGCGCGCAGACCGCGCGTTATATTCGCGGATGAGCCGACCGGAAACCTCGACGAGGCCAACACGCTCAATATCTGTTCCCTCCTGCGCCGCGCATCAAAAAACAGCCTTGTCATAATGGTCACGCACGAGGAGCGCATCGCGCGCTTCTTCGCCGACCGCATAATCTCATTGCGGGACGGTGAGATCGTCTCGGATTCCGAAAGCTGGGACAGGGACGCGCTTCCGTGCGGCACGAACCAGACAATTTACACCGAGGGACTGAACGATAAAACGTCAAAGGACGACAGCGTAACGCTGCGCCTGATCGAGGCTCCGGGAGCCTCGCCGGTCGAGCTGACCGTCGCCGTCCTCGATGACCGTATCGTCATCAAGCTCGCCGACAGCCGGAATATTCAGCTCGGCACGCCCGACGACGAGCCGAAAATAATTGAAGGCGCGCCGCCCGTGCTGACACTTGAAGAGGTCGACCGGCAGGAATCGGAATCACAGCTCGCGCTTTTCAATTCCCCTCCCGCCGATGATGCCGCCCCCGGCAGCGGAGTCACGCTGCCGATCATGTTCCGCGAAGCGCGGAGCCTGAAGCGCGGGAAAGGCGCACGGCGCATCGGCATACGGTTGTTCCTCATACTCCTGACAGCCCTCACACTGTGGATGACCGGCGACTATATAAAGCTGTCGACGATCAACCCAGAGGACTTTATCATAACCGATTCACACGTTCTGAATATCGAGCTGAAGCAGGGTTCGAATTATGACTTGAAGGACGACAGCGATCCGAGCCTCGGCCTGAATCGCTCCCCAGCCGAGATACGTTCCGATTACATAGACGCGCTTGAGGACTGCGGGCTTGAATTTGATTTTCTGCCGAATATTTCAACGCCGTTCTCGGTTGACGCGGCGCTGTTCGTCCAGCTCGAATCGGTCACTCTCCGTTCCCCCTCGTTCAGCGTCGTTCCGATAGAGCGGTTTGACGAAAGCACGCTGATGTACGGAAGAATGCCGCAGAACCGTGAAGAGATCGTCGTTGACCGGATCGTGCTCGACGCGATGCTTAAAACGAACGAACTCTACGCGAACAGTGTGACCGATCCGGAATTTTTCCTCGACAGGACGTTTTCGTACAACAGCCGCGACCTGTCTCTGAAGATAGTCGGCATTTCAGACTGCGGCGAAAGGTCTGTGTTCATGCTGCCGACAACGATGGCGTGCGTCTGTTCGGGCGGAGGAAACATCATAACGCTTTCGGAACTCAAGGCGATGTATCCGGGCGAATACGACGATCTTGAAATTAATGAATCTGGCTCTATCATCAACCTGCCAGCCGCCGGATATATATGGGAAAACAAAGTCGGCACCGGAGCCACATTCCGCTTCGGCAATAACTATTTTCTCATTACAGACAGCGTCGACATCAAGGATCTGACCGCGTCGATCATCATCCCTGATTCAAACGTCCAAGACATTGTGAGATCGAGCTTTTCAAGCGGGCTGTTCTCAATTTACTGTCCCGACAAGGATGAAATGATCCGACATCTTTTATCGCCAAGCGACGACGAGAAGGCCGGATACATTGTCGTAAACGTTTCCGACCCGTACGGAACTCAGATGCGCGCATACACCGAGGCGGCGAGGCTCCGCACGGACGCAAGATCAATTGTAACTATAACGGTCATCGTGCTGTGCTTCGTCATGCTTTACATCCTCTGCCGCACGCAGGCGGGCAACCGGATCAAGCTTCTCGCCGTCTATAGACTGCTTGGCATCCCGAAGAGAAAGACGCACATCATATTCTTTTTGGAATCCCTGCTGACGGCGCTTGAAACCGTAATTCCGACAGCCGTCATCGTCGGAGCCGCAATCTCCATCTTGAGTATGACTGAGGCGGTGGATATCGCGATAATTCTTCCCTTGCCTGTAACCGTTCTCGTTACGCTTCTCATAGTTTTATACTATATCGCAGTCTCGCTCATCCCACTTATCAGGCTTCTCGCCATGCCGCCGGCAAGGCTTGCAGCCAAATACGATATGTAATCACTTGGGAAAAACCTTATACGGCACCGTCAAAAAAGGACGCCGCGCAGCTTAAAAGCTGCGCGGCGTTTCGTCATATCCGGCTATTTTTTATTTGACATAATCCTTATAATTGCCTAACTCTATGCCCGGACAGTACGCTTCGAGCATTGAAACGAAATCGAGGTTCATGTTTGCAAGGTCGCGCAAGCCCCACTGCGAAAGCCCTACGCCGTGCCCCCAGCCTTTTCCGACAAAGATAAAGTTGTCGGGATCATCGGCTTTCATCGTTTTTGTAACGATGACGGCTTCATTATTCTCGCTCCCGCCTTCGTCGGTCGTGCTGCCGTCCGTGATGTTGGCTGTAACCTTACCGTTTGCCGTGATCACAGTGACAGTTTCATCAGGCATATATGAAATCGTTCCGTTTCCGGTAATGACGCTCACGCCTTCACCGAAATCAAACTCTGAAAGCCCCGAACGTGTGATGATCGAGAACAAGCTGTTTTCAACAACGTCATCGCCGCCGGGCAAAACCGGTGTCTGCGGCGGAACGGTCTTCGTATACTCCGTATACGATACTTCTCCCTTGCCGACAACAAAGTTTGCGCTGTTCACATATTTTGAGAATGCGCTTCTTACTTTGTCGCAGCGGCTTATCGTCTCGATGTTGCCGGATTTATCCTTGATCGTAATGCCGGAAACGTAAGTCGAGTTCGCGCCCGCTGTTGACGTTATCGTAATGCTTTCGATCTCTCCCTTAAGCTTAGTATACCCTTTGCTGTTGAGATACTCGCAAAGCTCCTTCGGCGAAACCTCAGCCGTCCAGAATGCGTTTGTGTGATTGAGGTAGTCCTCCCACGGCGTTTCAACGCCGGTCAGCCATTCGATGCTTCCGCCCCAGACGCTCTTAACGTCCGCCGTGCAGTTGCCCGTGCTTGAACTGTAATAAACGCCCGCGATCTTTCCCTTGTATGTCGTAATCTGACCTTCGGTAGAATTGACGGCCTCTCTTACCCTGTCGTTGACGCTCTTGACGCCGCGGTATACCTGACAGTTCGATGCCGCGCAGACGTTGAAGCCGTACTGGTTCCAGTGCTTTCCAAGCTGCTCGACCGCGAACGTGCGCGCCACGATCGCGAACGCCTTCTGCGTTTCAAGCGGCCATGAATTTGATATCTCGTAAGGGATGACGCCCATTACATATCTTTCGAGCGGGACGACAGTGATAGTCTCGATCCCCTCTTTCGTCCCCACGGTCGCGCGCTTGAACACAAGCACGCCATCGTAAAGGTTGCCGTTATACATCGTCAGATATGCTTCTTTTCCGTCGCTGTCGTCGATCGCGTCAAACGCAAGGACCTCGTCAGTCCCGCAGTCGTATTCGAAAAGTGCCTTCATCGAACTGTGGTCGACCGCAAACGTCCCTGTTTTTGACGGAGACTTGACGGTGAGTGTCATCTCCGGCAAAAGCGCTTTCAGCTCTTCAATTGCAGCCTCGGCTGCCTCCGATGTCAGATATCCGCCGAGACGAAGCCGGTACGTTTTGTTTATGTATGCCGGAACGATGTCGATATCTTTTTCTCCAAGCGCCTCGGAAACGATCTCGATCTGCGCTTCAAGCTCGTCCTTCGTTTTGAACTCCACCCCGGCGTCGACGCGGTACGCGCCGACATTCGGAGAATCGTTTACCCTGTACGCGTCCCCTACCTTGGCATAATTCTTGTCACAGAGGACAGTGACTCTTTTATATCCGGGCAGCGACCAAATCTCGGAAAAAGTCTTATCATACTTTTCGAGCTTTTCTGAGCCGACCGTAAAACCGTTCGTCGTCTCTGCCGTCAGCGCAACGTCCATATTCGAGCCGTAGAGAATTCCGACGGCAATGGAAAGGTCGCCCTTCGTGTCATCTGCCGCGTTTACGCCCATTACGATAAAGTAGATCGCGGTGTAAAGCGTCGTGACGACGGTCATTAGTACGAGTATCCACGCGATGACCCGGATGACAAGCTTTCTCTTGTCGACCTTTTGTTTCGGCGTGTTATTTGATCTCATAATTTCCCCTTACCATCAAGAACGCACCGTCGTTAGACGTGACCGTCAGCCCGCGTCCGTCGTCTCCGCGCGGGATCAGGAGCAGGTGGTTGAGCGAGGCGGAACCGCCGTTAAATATCTCGGTGCCGTTCGTATTGTCCGATATGCCCTGTCTTGTGTACTGATCGTTGAACGGAGAGACGACTTTTGCGGCCCCTGTGCGAAGAATAAGTTCGATCGCGCCGCCCTTTGCATATATCGTCTGCCCGTTCTTGAGCTGAATCGCGATAAACGTGTCGCCCGTTTTTTCCTCTTCAGCAAGCTTTTTGATCTCGTCCTGCAGCGACGCAAACGCGGTCTTGAGCGCCGCAAATTCGGTCTTCAGCGCCGCAAGCTCTGTCTTAAGCTGGTCAACATCCTTTTTCAAAGCCGCGTTATCGTCATCATCAGAGTCGGCAAGCTCGTTAAGCTGCGCCTCGATTGCCGCGATTTTAGAGCTCAGCGTGTCAAGTGAGGAGTTTAAGCCTGAAACCTGAGCGTCGACATACGATTGTGCGGCGATCGGGTCCTTTGAGCTGTCGTACGAGTTGTCTGCCGCGAACACGAAGACGGAGAGCAGCATGCACATTGTAAGTACCGCCGCAAGCGTAACTGTTTTCCTTCTGATCTTCATTTCGAACCTACCTTTTCTTATTTAAAAATTTTCCTAAACTTTATTAAAGCAGCTTGAGCTGTGCCGTGCCTGAATCAGCGTCGGACAATGTGACGCCGGTCGACGGGAGCTTGTTTTTTCTGTAACGTGCGGGATTTTCCGAGACTGATGCGGGGTCTGATTTCACCGAAACGATCCGCTGTCCCTGCTTGAGCGTAAAGAGCTGCACGCCCTGTGACGTTCTCGTCGACTTGACCGGAATATTTTCCGTTGATATGACTAACGCGCGCCCGCCGTCACTGTACATTATTATATCGAACGGTTCATATTCGATGAACGCGGCAGCCGCGGGGGATGCGGAACTGTACGCGTTCGTCAGCCGTCTGCGGTTTGTCTTTGTTTCATACGCGGAGAGCGGGACTCTGACGCCCTTTCCGTTTTCAAATATAAACACGACGTTTACATCTTCCCTGTATTCCTTGACCGTGCACATGTAAAGCGTCCCCTCGCCCTCGTCGAAGTTCAGCTTTGAAGGAATATAATCTCCGAGAGACGACGCCTTTGACTGTTCAAAGTCGCTCATCCTCGCCTTATAGACCTGCGCCTTATCGGAGAAGAACAACACCTCGTCGACGTTTTCCGCGTCGTGGCAGGCGATTATGGAATCGCCGTCCTTGAGCTTCTGCTCGTCGTTCCCGCGCCACGACTGCGTTGTTATCTTCTTGAAATACCCCTCGCGCGAAAGCACAGCCTTGACGCTGTAATTTTCAACGAAATCGTCCTCCGTGACGGTGCTGATCTCGCCGACGTGGATTATTTCGGTGCGCCTCGGCTGACCGTATTTCTTCTTAATTTCGGCGAGCTGCTTGATGATCTCCGATTTGAGCTTGAGCTCGTCCTCAATGATCGCGCGCATCTCGGCGATCTCGGCGCGGAGCGATTCGATCTCGCGTATGCGGTTTATGATATATTCCCGGTTGAGGTAGCGGAGCTTGATATCGGCGATATATTCCGCCTGCGTCTCGTCGATCTTGAAGCCCTCCATCAGGTTCGGAACGACCATTGATTCCTGCTCCGTCTCGCGCACGATCTTTATCGCGCGGTCGATATCGAGCAGAATTTTGCCGAGTCCGAGCAGAAGATGGAGCTTTTCTTCCTTTCGCTCGCAGTCATAGATCAGCTCGCGGCGGTAGCAGCCGATGCGGAATTTGATCCATTCCTTCAATATCTCGACGATGCCGAGCTGGCGCGGCGCGCCGTCTATAAGCAGATTAAAGTTGCATTTGAACGAGTCCTCAAGCGGGGTCTGCCTATACAGCTTCTCCATCAGCTTCGTAACGTCCGTCCCGCGCTTTACATCTATCGCAAGCTTGAATCCGGAAAGTCCGATCTCGTCGCGGAAGTCCGTGACCTCGCGTATTTTTCCATCCTTCAAAAGCTCCGTCAGCTTTTTTAAAATCTGCTCGATCGTCGTCGAATACGGGATCTCGTATATCTCGATGCAGTTTTCCTTTTCATCGAACCTGTATTTCGCGCGGAGCCTTACCGAGCCGACGCCTGTCTTATATATCGCAAGCATCTGGTCGCGATCGTATATGAGCTGCGCGCCTTCCGAAAAATCAGGCGCTTTGATTATGTCGAGCAGCTTCTCCGCCGTCGTGTTCGGATTTTTGAGGATCGCCGTCGTCCCGTCGCAAACCTCCGCGAGGTTGAACGAGCATATATTTGACGCCATTCCGACTGCAATGCCCATGTTCGGGCTGACGAGCACATTCGGGAACGCGGTCGGCAAAAGCGTCGGTTCCGTCGTTGTGTTGTCGTAGTTCGGCACCATGTCGACGGCGTTTTTGTCGATGCCGCGGAAGACCTCGGCGCAGAATTTTTCGAGTCTCGCGTCCGTATATCTCGCCGCGGACGGCTTCATGTCGCTCGAATAATGCTTGCCGAACGATCCCTTGGAGTCGATAAGCGGATGAAGCAGAGCGCCGTAATCCCTTGTCAGTCTGACGAGAGTGTCATAGTTCGCATCGGTGCTGTGCGGATTTAGGTGCATCATGTCGCCGGTTATCGTCGCGCACTTGACATAACCGCCCGTCATCAACCCGTGCGTATACATCGTGTATAAGAGCTTCCGGTGCGCGGGCTTGAAGCCGTCTATCGCCGGTATCGCGCGCGACACGATGACGGTCATGACATACGGCATGTAATTCGTCTCGATCGTTTCCGTTATAGGCTGATCGAGTATTTCCGCCGGAGTCTGCTCTTCGGCCGGCAGAGCCGTTTTTTTCTTTCTGGGCAAAGCTCTCCCCCGTCCTTATCGTTTTCTTAAACTTTCAAAACCGTGTGATCCGCCGCCCTTATGAGGCGGTTATATATTGCGGCGGAAATTCCGCCCTCCCGCTTCGGCATGTAAGTATATATCGCCGTCAGCGCGTTTTCTTTGCCGTAGCTGTCTGTCTTCCGCAGCGCGGCGAACAGATTGTGTGCGTGCGCCGCGTCGTCGTCGGCGCCGCCGAGCGAGATCGCCCTGTCGCCGAAAAGCTCCGCGTCTTCATCGTAGCAGATAAATAGGCACGCCTCGCCCTCGCTGATTCTCCGCTTTACATATTCGATAACGTCATCTCTTTCCCCGTCAAGCAAAAAGAGCGGGGACTTCGGCGCGTAATGCTTATATTTCATTCCGGGAGACAGCGGCGTCTCCCCGGGCGCAAGCCCTTCGGATGTAGTGACTGACGCGCAGACGCACGAAAGCGCCTCCGCCGTGACAGCTCCCGGACGGAGAATTTTCAATGAATCCTCCCCCGTGATCAATGCGACCGTAGATTCAAGCCCGAATTCGCATTCGCCGCCGTCGATTATCGCGTCGACCCTGCCGCACATGTCCTCGATGCAGTGCGCCGCCGTCGTAGGCGACGGCCTGCCGGACAGATTCGCGGACGGAGCCGCGACAGGAACGCCGGCGAGCTTTATAAATTCGTGCGCGACCGGATGTGA
This sequence comes from uncultured Clostridia bacterium, assembly GCA_947630625.1. Lineage (GTDB taxonomy): Bacteria > Bacillota > Clostridia > Oscillospirales > CAG-272 > DTU064. The sequence continues at coordinate 61,966 of CANRIL010000001.1, read as the reverse complement.
CGGACACCGGACGCCGACAGTTTCGCCGCCCGCCGTCACCTCGTAAGGTATTATCTTTTTTTTCTTTAATATCAGCGTGAGCGGGCCCGGCATGAACGCGTCTGCGAGCCTGTAATAAAGCTCGTTCGTATATGCGAAATTTTCAGCATCCGCGGGCTCGCTGACGTGGACGATGAGCGGGTTGTCGTGCGGACGCCCCTTTGCCTCAAATACGTTATACGCTGCGCGCGCGTCATACGCGGAAGCGCCGAGCCCGTATACGGTTTCTGTCGGGAAAATGACAAGACCGCCGCCGCGCAAGATCGATGCCGCGCAGGAAAGCGAGCTCCCGTCTGTGATCAAAGTGTTCATATCTGCAAGAGGTCGCCGTTTTTGAGTTTTTCAGCCGTATCGGCCGTTATAAGTGCGTCTATCATTTCGTCGAGGCTGCCGTTTAAAAACGATTCGAGGCTGTATAAAGTAAGCCCGATCCTGTGGTCTGAAACGCGCCCCTGCGGGTAATTGTACGTCCTGATCCGCTCGCTCCTGTCGCCTGTTCCGACCTGTGAACGGCGGTCAGCCGCTATCTTGTCGGACTGCTCGCGCCGCTTCATGTCATAAAGCTTCGTGCGCAGCAGCTTCATCGCGCGGTCACGGTTCTTATACTGACTGCGTTCATCCTGACATTCGATGACGATTCCCGTCGGCTTGTGGAGCAGCCGTATCGCGGATTCGGTCTTGTTGATGTGCTGTCCGCCCGCGCCGCTTGACTTGATCGTGTCGATCTCAATGTCGGCGGGGTTTATATCGACCTCAACATCCTCCGCCTCCGGCAGCACGGCGACAGTCGCGGTCGACGTGTGTATCCGCCCCTGCGACTCCGTCTCCGGAACGCGCTGGACGCGGTGCACTCCCGACTCAAATTTAAACCGCGAATACGCGCCCTCGCCGGAGATCAGAAGCGTCACCTCGCGGTACCCGCCGAGCTCCGTCTCGTTCGCGTTCACTATCTCAACGCCGTATCGCCGGCTTTCGGAATACATCGTATACATCCTCGCGAGCACCGCGGCGAACAGCGCCGCTTCCTCGCCTCCCGCCCCGGCGCGAATTTCGATCATCACGTTCTTGTCGTCGTTTTCGTCCTTCGGCAAAAGCAGGATCTTCAGTTCATTTTCGAGCCGCGAAAGCTTTTCCTTTCCCTCCGAAATTTCTTCCGCCGCAAGCGCTTCAAGCTCAGCGTCACCGCACTTCAAAAGCTCCTCGGATGAGGAAATTGCGTCGAGACATGACTTGTATTCGCGGTACTTTTCAATGACCGGTGCAAGCACCTTTCGCTCGCGCGACAGACGCCTGTATTCATCCATATCCGAATATGCCTCGGGCGAGGAAAGGGCGCCCTCTATTTCACAAAACCTTATCTCCGCTTCCCTCAGCTTGTCGAGCATATTTTTCCGATTTCCGTTTCTTTATTTATTGAAGGCGACGTGCGCGCGGTAAGCCTCGTATAAGTCAACCTTTGAGATCACCTCGAACGGCGCGTGCATCGAGAGCACGGGAACGCCAAGGTCTATTGTGTCGATATTGTGGTCTGCAATGAACATCGCGACAGTTCCGCCGCCGCCCTGGTCGACCTTGCCGAGCTCCGCCGTCTGCCAGACGACGCCTGCCTCGTCAAATATGCGTCTCACTCTGCCGACCGTCTCAGCGGAAGCGTCATTCGTGCTGCTCTTGCCGCGGCTGCCTGTGAACTTGGTAAGAACGACGCCGCATCCGCAGATCGCGCTGTTTTTCGTCTCGAATACCTCAGGGTAGTTCGGGTCAAATCCCGCGGCAACGTCTGCCGAGAGGCAGAGCGAGTTAGCGCGGACAACATGCTCGTCGGCACCGAGCGCGCGGGACAGCTCTGAAATGATATCCGCAAGAACTCTTGACTGCATGCCGGTGTTGCCCTGCGAGCCTGTTTCCTCCTTGTCGGCGAAGATGCACATCGCCGTCTTTTCGGGAGATTCAAGCTCCGCGACCGCCATGAGTATCGGATACGCGCAGACTCTGTCGTCGTGCCCGTAAGCGCCTATCATCGCGCGGTCAAGACCTATATCGCGCGGCTTTCCTGCCGGTACGGCGGCGAGCTCCGCCGAGATAAGGTCGTTTTCGGTTATGCTGTATTTATCGTTGAAATACTTGAGTATCGCAAGCTTGACTCTTTCATCCGGCGAGCAGGAGTCGTAAGGGTCCTCCTCCGTCGCATACGGACGCGAACCGATCAGGATATTGAGTCCTTCGCCGGTAAACGCCGCCTCAAGCGTGCGCTGCGACTGATCCTTTGCCAGGTGCGGCAAAAGGTCTGTGATGCAGAATACGGGGTCGCCCTCGTCCTCGCCGATAGTGACGTTGACGGATTCGCCGTCAGCCTTTATAACGACTCCGTGCAGGGCGAGCGGGATCGTCGCCCACTGGTACTTGCGGATGCCGCCGTAGTAATGCGTTTTGAGGTAGCCGAACCCCGTGTTTTCAAACACTGTATGCTGCTTCAGGTCAAGCCTCGGGGAGTCGACGTGCGCCGCCGAAATCCTGATCCCGCGCTCAAGCGGCTCTTTTCCGATGACGAAAGCCATCAAAGACTTTCCGCGGTTATTGTAATAGAGCTTGTCGCCGTGCGCGACAGACATTCCGAGCGTATACGGACGGAATCCGTGAGCCTCAAGAATTTTTATGCCCTCGATGACCGCCTCACGTTCGGTCTTTGCCTTGCCGATAAATTCTGCGTACCCGCGCGCAAATTCGTATGCCGCGGCGACGCCTTCCTCGCCTTCCGATTCATATGCGCTCTTCTTCGAGTAAAAAAGAGCCTTTTTGAGTTCCTTGACCGTTTCAGACATTGGTAAATACCTTTCCTTTCAGAAATCAATAATATAATCTTTGATAATATTCAGACGCCTTGTTGACGGCGGCAACGTATTCGCGCGTCTCCTCGTAGGGGATCGTGTCGAGATTTACGCCGTCGTGCGAATATTTTCCGTCGTTGAGCCAATTGTCAACGGCGCTCGGCCCCGCGTTGTACGCCGCGTAAACGGTCGGCCAGCGGGCATATAAGCCGTAAAGATATGATAAATAGTATGTGCCGTATTTTATGTTCGTTTCGGGGTCGTATAAAACCGCGGGATCGTCCGGCTCACCGAGCAGCCCCGCCAGCCATTTAAACGTAGACGGCATGAGCTGCATAAGCCCGCGCGCCCCGTCCGACGACAGAGCCCCGATCTCAAAATCGCTCTCAGACTTGATGACGGCGTAAATTATGTATTCTGGCACGCCGTATTCCTTCGAATATTTTTCAACGTATTGGGAAAATTCTCTCGGATGGCCGGCACGGTCCATTTTGTCGAGAACATAGCTTATCCCGATGCCCGATGCAACCGAGAGCGCCACGATAACTATGACGGCAATACTTCGAAGCAATGCCTTTTTCAGTTTACTCAACTCCTTATGCCGCCGACGGCGTTCATATAAAACGATTCTACCGCGCGCACGAGCTCTTCATTCGTGCCGCGGTTTTCTATGATAAAATCGCACCGGCGGGAAAGCTCTTCGTCGCTGAGCTGCGAGGCGATCCTTTTTTCGGCCTCCTCCGCCGTCAGCCCGTCCCGCGCGATTATGCGCGCCATTCTGACATCGAGCGGCGCGGTAACGCCGACAGTAATATCGCAGAAAGCGTCAAATCCGGATTCAAAGAGGAGCGGCGCGTCAATGACGACAGCCTCCATGCCGGACGCATCGTACTCTTTGATCAGGCGCTTTGTTTTTTCGGCTATGTAGGCGTGCGTTATCGCGTTCAGCCTCAGCCGCGCCGCCGCGTCCGAAAAGACGAGCGCGCCGAGCTTTTTTCTGTCAAGAGCTCCATCCGGCAAAAGGATCTCCTTGCCGAAAACTCCCGCAAGCTCCGATAAGCAGGGAGAGCCGGGAACGCACAGATCGCGGTAAACGCGGTCGGTGTCGATGACAGCCGCGCCAAGTGAAGCCATGACCGCCGCCGCCGTCGTCTTTCCGGAACCGCTGCCGCCGGACAGCCCTATTATCGTCAAAACGGAGCCACCCCCAGCATCTTCCTCTGTCTTTAGGTATACGTCTATATTATACAACATATATTGCCGTTTTGCAATAGGCAATCGACTAAAAATAGATAAATTATTGCAAACTAAATTCCGACATTCCTATATAATGCTCAAAAAATCGGATGTTTTTCGGCGAAAATGCTCCCATCCCGCCGAAAGCGCGAACAGACCATAGAAAGACTTTTGCGCCCGCTGTAAGGTCGACTCCGCAAAATGAACGTATCGCCGCAAATAAAAACAGCTGTGAGCGGGAGTTTATCCCTCCCGGCTCACAGCCCGAAAAGCTCATCACTCGGCTATATATGCACGCTTTATCACGACGGGCTCGCGCGGAACGTCCGCAAAATAACCGTATCTGCCCGTCGGCACGGATGCGATCTTATCGACGACGGCGAGGCTTTCCTCGTCCGTCACGCGGCCGAACGCCGCATACGCGCCGTCAAGATGGGGCGAATCCTTGTGCATGATAAAGAACTGGCTCGACGCCGAATTAGGCATATTCGTGCGCGCCATCGAAAGCGTGCCGCGCGTGTGCTTAAGGTCGTTTTCGGGATGACCGTTCATCGCGAACTCGCCGATTATCGAGGGGGCGTCATGATGCTCCATCTCAGCGTCAAATCCGCCGCCCTGTATCATAAAGCCTTCGATCACGCGATGGAATATCAGCCCGTCAAAAAATCCGCGCGACAGGAGCGTTTTAAAGTTTTCAACGGTCACGGGCGCCTTGTCCGGATAGAGCTCCGCGTTGATCGTCCCGTATCCTTCGATCTCGAATACGATTTTCGTGTTCTTGTTTTCCATTTGAGTCTTGTCTCCGTTATCAGAATGTGATACGGATATTTTACCATAAAGCGGACGCGATTTCAACCGGAATGCAAAACAAAAAGCGCCCCGCCTGTCAGCCCCCGAAAAATTTTCATCCGCACATTCTCAAGTCCGGCGGCGAAAAAGATCGACGCGTCTCTCTAAAAACGCAAAATGAAAAGCGCCCGCGTTTGCGGCGGGCGCGATTTTCACTTATCGCTCAGGCTTCGCGAGCACGAAGGAGCCGCAGTCCGTGCACTGCACGACTGTCGGATTCTGTTCATGAGTCACGACCTTGATCTTGTCAAGCGAGCAATAATCCTGCCATCCGCAGTGATTTGCGCACTGTACGACAGTGCACTCGATGTTGCGGTTTGGCTTGCATTTGCACTTGCTTTTGTCTTCCATGCGGGATACTCCATCCTTGATGTTTGTTTATCTTTTTCCCTGTCCTTATCCTCGATATTATCATTCCACGCCTGCGCATAAAAAATACAAAAACAAACAAACATTTTTCCGAAATTGTCTTGACTCCGCCTGATCGTTATGCTATAATACTATGGCGTTCGAAAAGACGCACATCTGGGTGTGGCGCAGTTGGGAGCGCGCTACCTTGGGGTGGTAGAGGCCGCTGGTTCAAGTCCAGTCACTCAGATAAGACAAAGAGGATGCGATTTTTTGCATCCTCTTTTCTTTGTTTTCACGCGCTTTTATGCGAAAAACGTTTCTATCTCACGATCACGCGCTGCGTCACAAGAAGGGGTTCCGTCGAATAATACCCTTCCGGAAGCACGACTTTCCCCGTTACGGAATAAACTCCGCTTGACGACGTGTCGACAGCCGAATCATTGAGCCATTCGACCGCCAGCGTCGTCCGTGTACCGTCTGCCATAACGACGTTTATCTCCGACGGCAGCGTAAGCGCGCCGCCACCCGCCGCCGTCACGGTCGGCAGCCTTTCAGCACCGGCAACTCTTGTGAGCGGCTCGTCTCCCGCCTCGATCAGCCTGAAATCGCCGAGACAGAGATACGACGCCATCTGGAGCCAGTACGCGTTAAAGAGGAAATAGTCCCCGTCCCCGCTGTTTATTATCGCCTCATATCTTCTCCACGCGCCTCCGACGTTCTGCACGTCGCCGTTCGTGCACGACATATAGCCGCTGCCGCTGAAATCAAGCGAATCTGACGCGGAGTATGTATCCTTGACGAAGGAATCCATCCTGATCGAGCCGAAGCGGACTGACGCCGCACCGCCCGCCGTATATGCGCGGAACGTGAAATAATAATTTGTGTCCGGCTTTATCGGTATGAACGCGAGCAGCGATGCGGCGCCGTTCCAGGCGTTGCTCGTCCACGGCTCTCCTATCGCCTCGACGAGGTAATGCTTCATCCCTTCCGGCTGACCGTTGTCCGTGCCGAAATAAAACTTGTTCCCGTTTGCCTGCGGCTCGTAAGCGTTCTTTATAAGCAGGCCGCTTTCACCTAACGGCACGAGATTTTCAAGCGTCCCGTCCGGATTTATCTTCGGGCGCATGTATGCCCCGTTGACCGGGTGCCCGTTTTTGTTCGTCCCAACGTACCAATGATCCATACCGGCGCCGCTGTTGTCGCTGAAATCGCCGTTTTTGAAGAGATTTTCGCCGATCAGCTCATAGCTCTCCGTGCCGACAATGACCGTCCCCGATGAGACGTTCTGTGCCGGCGGATCGAATTTACCGGCGAGCGCGGGCAAAAACTCCGCAAGCACCGTCACGTCTCCGTCGACCTCGATCGAAGCCGAATATAAAGCTCCGTCCTTCGTCGTAAACTTGTCTTTTATGTCCTCGCCGTTGACGATCACACGGGAGATCACGCCGTCCGGCAGCAGATATAAGGTCACACGCTCGCCCCTCGCGGCGTCGTTTTTGTCTGAGTACGCATATCCGCTGCCCGTATATGATACGCTGATCGGATACGTGATCTGATCAGATATTTCGCCCGCCGTCCCGAGCGATACGGGAGAGAAGATGAACTTGTCAAAGTTGGGCGTGTAATTGACGAGCCTGTTCGTTCCGGGCGTCGATTGCGAGCCGCCCCAAAGGACCTGCCAGCTGTCGTCATTATAAACTCTTATCGTGTTCTCGCCCTTGTCGAGCGTGAGCGTCACGGTGCGCTCAAGGAAAGTATCATCCGAGAAACTATTCGGGAAGAAGAATCTGCGCGCGTCCTTCCCGTTTACGGTGAACACCGCGTATCTGTCGATTATTTTGATATTGTAGCTGTGAGTGCCGCAGAGATCGTTATTCGACTGGAACACTTGAACGCGGTAGTCTCCCGCCTCCTCGGCGTTGACCTTGAATTCAAGGTAGCCGTCATTGGCGCGCATCTCGGTTACGTATGTTATATTTCCAGACTTCGCCGTCTCGAATTTGCCCTGCGCGTCCTCCGCTTCGATCGTTACAGACGGCTGCCTGCCGCTCTTTATGACCCGCATATGGTCGAGCGCGATCTGCTCATCCGCATTGATGTCAATGATATTTATGCCGCAGCGCAAAAACAGCGTCACGCCGACGTCGCCCCAGCCGTCCTGTTTTTTCAGTTCAACTGACGCCGCGGGGTCGCTTGCGGTCAGGTTCGTGTTGTCAACGAATACCCTGAGCTTTCCGTCTTTATCAGCCCCGTACCGGAAGGACAGATCATAGTATCCGCTCTCAAGAACGTCAACGATAAAGCGAATGCCGCCGAGTCCGTCACCAGATTTTTCAAGACCGCTCACGTATCCCGTGCCGCTGCTGCCTTCCCTGTCCGTCTTCACGGAAGCCGACACACCGGCGATAAAATCTGCGCCCTCCGCCTCATATACACGGTTGAAATCCGGCTTGTCAGCGCCGTAAGCGCCCGCGTATGTCACATAAAGCGCGTCATGAAAACCGCCCTCGTCGCCGCTGTATGCGATCGAAACCGTATGAAAACCGGCCTTCAGGCTCACGTATTTGTCCGCGATGCCCTCCATTGAATAAAAGAGCGTGTTCGGCAAAAACAGCTCGCTTTCCTCGCCGTCGATAAAGAGCGATTGTGTTATGTTGAGCGGCTTATGCGTCGCCGCGTTGTTTCTCGTCGACCCTACGCCGTTGCCGTATATAAAATCGAGCCTGTAAAGCCCGTCGTAAGGCACATTGATGAGATATCCGATCCCGTCCCCTTCTCTGTCTATGCCGCCGACGCGCTTGCCGCCGGAGCAGTAATATTTCGGTGATTCGATCGGGCTCTCCTGATCGTCAACGATAAGCTCGCCCGTAAATGATGCGTCCTCTGCCTCGTAAACGGCGCGGTAGCGCCCGGACACAGCGGGGCGTTCTTCTTCGTTTGTCGGCGTGACAGTCACCTTGTACGCCGTCGAAAATTTATTGTCCGAAAGTCCGAATGCGACCTCCCCGTCTTTGACGGCGAAAACGCCGTCAAGCACAGTCTCCGGCGCGTAAAGCGCGCCGTGATACCCGGTGAAATATGTCGCCTCAACGACGACGCGTACGCGTTCCGCGCCGTCAAACACATCGCTGCCGTCAAGTCCCGACAGCCTTATGACCGTGTCGCCGTCCGCGCCGCCGCAGAGGAGCGTTGCGCAGTTTTTGTTCGCGTCGACTGATGCGACGCCGTAAAATCCCTCCGGCGTCGTGTTCTTTGCCGAGACAGAGAGAGTCTGCCCGCTCATGTCGCCGTACCACTTATAGACCCACCATGCGCCGTTTCCCTGATTCGCATTGGCGGCAAGGTCGTTCAAATTGTTTGCCTGGTGCCAGAACGGCAGACATCCGTAAACCTCGTTGTCTTCAAGCCTTGAGATCCAGTTGACGAGCCTTCCCGGAACGCCGCAGTCAGCAAAATCGGCGTACTCGTTTATAACGACCTGCGCCTCTTCTATGTTGAGCACATCGCATATGCGCCTGTAATCGGCTATGTGGTCGTCCATCGTGTCAAGGCATGAAACCTGAAGCTCGTGCCATGTCACTATATCGGGAAGACAGTCGTTGTCGCGGCAGAACTTGAAAAAATCCGTCATCGAGTCCCTGCCCCTGTAAACCGCGTCGTTAGGTCCCGCGATCACCGCGCCGGGATCGGATGATTTTATCGCGTCGTAATATATCTTCCACGCCGCATTAAATCCGGAAACACCGTTCACGGGCGTCCCCTCGTTTATCGGTATGTATACGATCCTGTCGTCGATATCCGCAAATTCCGCCCGCATCCCATCCTTCCATTCGGCGACGGCGGGCGCAATTATGTCGCGCAGCACCGCCCCGTAATCGTTGGCGTTCGCGGTGACGCCGAAGACGCCGTAATAATTCGAGCAGTACATCTGAACTTGTCTGCCGCCGGCAAGGAAAAATTCGCGCGCCACGTCAAGCGCGTCGCCATACGGATGCTCCGTTCCGAGCGCGCCCTTCGTCGCCAGTACCTTGGGCTTGAGCGGCGTCAAAGTATTCACATCCGGGACGCCCTCGTTGCTGATCCCGTACAAAAAGCCCGCGCTTCCGTGAAGGATATCGTGTCCCCTCTCCCCGACATCAACGGTGAGCGACGGCAGATCGTCGCGCAGAACGACCGCCTCCGCCGTTACGTTCGTCGCCGGGTCCTTCAGTCCCGCGCCGTCCTCTCCCGTCGTTTCGGAGTCGCCGCCGTTCTTCCTGCATCCCGCCGCCAGCGGGAAAATAATGAGCAGCGTAAGGATTGCCGCGATGACACGTATTTTAGTCGTCATGTACTTTTACCTCGTTACTTTTTTGCGGATCAGTATAATCCATGATATTATATCATGGCGCGCCGATGTGCGCCTTTTATAATATTAGCGAATAATAAGACAATATTGAGTTTATTGTATCGTATTTGTGCCATTCTGACGTTCAAATCTTGACACGAAGCGCGAAATATATTAGAATTTAAAAAAATGCGGGAGGTGAACATCATGGGAAAACAAAAGCGGAAGCCAAATGACGGCTATGAGCATTATTCCCACGGGGACGCGCGCTTTCCGATAGGCATACATAAGACGATATTTCCTCCGAATCCCGCGCTTCGCGGCCTCTCCGAATATCAGATACTTTATACTCACTGGCATTCGGAATTCGAATTTTTCTATCTTTCGCGCGGAGAATGCACGATCGTAATAGACGGCGCCGAATATCAGCTCTCTCCCGGAGACGCGGCGTTCATCCCTTCAAACGCAGCGCACCGCGCATATCGCCTCTCCTCCGCGCACGAATCCGTTTTTTACGCCGTCGTCTTTTCCCCGCAGCTCATCTCCGGCAGCGCCGCCGACGCGATAAACGAAAAATACATCACCCCGGTAATAAACGGCGAGATCGTCTTCGCCCCCGTCTTCAAAAGGGATGTGCCGTGGCAGTCGGAGGTGCTCGATCGGCTTATTTCGATAATGTCCCTCTACGACTACACACCGTATGACAACGACCCGTACTCCGGCCGGTATCCCGAGCTTTTCCTGCGCGAGGACGCGGAATGCCCGGAACTGTTCATAAAATCGTCGCTCATCATGATCTGGTACGAATGTATGCTCCACGCAAGCAAGGCGGACGCCGGCGGCAGAACGAGCAGCGCGAACCGGGAGCGCGTAAGGCGCGCGATCGAATATATACACGCTCACTACGGCGAACCGATCACGCTCGGCGAGCTCGCCTCAAGCGTCTATATGAGCCGAGAATATTTTTCGCATATATTCAGACAGTGTACGCGTGTCTCGCCGTTCGCGTATCTCAACAACTACAGAATACGCCGCAGCATGGAGCTGCTTGAAACTACGGACATGACGGTGACTGAGATCGCCTCACTCTGCGGATTCAATCAGGTCAGCTATTACAACAGAAAATTCGCCGGTATCGCCGGCTGCACTCCGACCGAGTACAGGCGATGCCGCGAGAAAAAGACGCCGCCCGAGGTGTGACAAACAGCCGGGCGGCTTCTTACATCATTTTTGTGCAATTGTAAACTCAGCTTCACATATTTTATGTTGACAATCCCGCGTCCATGTGATAAACTATGATAAACTCTAAAAAGGCGGCATCAGAATGGACAATAAGAAAAAACTGCTCGACGCGCTTTTAGGCGCGCCCGACGGGACTTTCGTTTCCGGAAGCGAACTTGCAAATATTCTCGGCGTCTCCCGCGCGGCTGTCTGGAAGCATATCGCCGCGCTCCGCGCCGAGGGATACGATATAAAAGCCGTGACGAACCGCGGGTACATGCTCGGCGAGTCGTCGGACGTTTTATCGGAAAAAGCGATAAAAAAATATCTCGGCGAAAAAGAGTCGAGAGTCGAGCTTGAAATTCTCCCCGCCTGCGGCTCGACAAATCTCGTCATAAAAGAAAAGGCTAACACGCTCGGAGAGGGTCACGTCGTGATCGCCGGCGAGCAGACGGCGGGGCGCGGACGGTACGGGCGCACATTTCTCTCGCCCGGCGGGACCGGGCTTTATATGAGCGTGCTTTTGCGGCCTAAGCTGTCGGCGGAGGACGCCGTGATGATAACGACGGCTGCCGCCGTCGCCGTCTGCCGCGCGATAGAGGAGCTGACACCTGATAAACCGACGATAAAATGGGTCAACGACGTTTTGGTCAACGGCAAAAAAGTGTGCGGCATACTGACGGAAGCGAGCTTTGACATGGAATCGGGCGCGCTCGATTACGCCGTCCTCGGCGTCGGCATAAATGTGACCGAGTCGGACGGAGGCTTCCCTCAGGAGCTCGCCGATATCGCCGGGGCAATTTTGCAGAATCGCGAACACGATATGCGCTGTCGGCTCGCATCGTCGTTTCTCCGGCATTTCTTTGATATATATGACACGTTTCCCTCGCGCTCGTTCGTTGAGGAATACAGAATTCGCAGCTTTCTTCCGGGGCGCCCGATCCTCGTTTTGCGTCAGGGCACATCTGTCCCGGCAAAAGCCGTCGCGATAGACGACCGCTGCCGCCTCATCGTCCGTTACGCTGACGGCAGTGAGGAAGCGCTGTCGTCAGGCGAGGTGAGCGTCAGACCGGCGGGGGGTGCGTCATGACGCTTCGCCCGCACCATCTGCTCTGCATCGGCAAGTTTACGGGTCACGGATACGACAGCGCGTTCACAAACCACATGACCGAGATCGTCTCACTTCTTCGCAGCGGCGAGGACGTGAAGGTCACGCTCGTCCGCGGCGTCGACGACCTTTGCGACAAATGCCCGAACAGGCGCGGCAGTCTCTGTTCTTCGCAGGACAAAGTGACATATCTTGACGCGGCGGTGCTTGACGCGCTCTGCATCCCCGCCGGTACTTACGACTGGGCGGAGCTGACAGAAGGTGTCCGCGAGCGGATCTACGGCAGAGGATCATTTGATCTTATATGTGAAAGCTGCGAATGGTTCCCTCTCTGCTGCAAAACGGAAACAAACTATTGACAAAACGGAGATATTTCATATGAACGGCACCGGATCATTAAAGAAAAAGCGAAGGATCAAAACGGTCGACATTGCATATACGGCGCTCGCCGCGGTAATTTTAGCAGTGTGCTCATGGATAAGCATTCCGACGACAGTTCCATTCACGATGCAGACGTTCGCCGTATTCTGCATATTGTCTGTTCTCGGCGGCAAACGCGGGACAGCGGCGATAATCGTTTATCTCGCGCTCGGCGCGGTCGGTGTCCCGGTCTTTGCCGAATTTACTTCCGGCTTCGGCATCATATTCGGCTCGACAGGCGGATATATGCTCGGCTTCATACTTACCGGGCTCATATACTGGCTCGCGATGTCTTTGTTCGGGAAAAAACTCTGGGTCGAGATAACATCACTGTCGGTCGGACTGCTCGCGTGCTACGCGTTCGGAACGGCATGGTTCATGTTAGTCTATGCGCGCACGACTGAACCGATCGGGATCATGACCGCGCTGTCATGGTGCGTTTTCCCGTTCATCATCCCGGACGCGGTCAAACTCGCGCTCGCCCTGCTCGCCTCAAAACGTATAAAGATACCGAACACAAAAGACTGAATTTGCGAAAAAAAAGAAGGCAGCGACCTCCCGCGGCGGGAAATTTTCGCTGCCTTTTTTAGTTTTTATGTGACTTTGAAGAAAACTTATTATTTGCCGTACATCTGCTCCCGCCTGTTTTACAAGACGCGCTTCAAATATTCTACGCCGACGAGATAAGATCAAAAATATGTACGACGGCTTATTCTTTGTCCTGATTTTCCTCGTCCGCTTTTTCCTTACGTGTCCGGATGAGCCTGTTTATTTCCTCGACCGCGCGGTCAACGTCGGCGCCCGAGCCGACCGGGAACCTGATCGCGACCGTGCCGTCGTTCATCTTTACGTACATCGTGCGCGTTTCGAGCTTTTCCGTCGTGCTCTTTTTGCCGTTGACGCAGGAATACTCGCGCGTATCGCTGTCGATGCCGACCGAATCAAGGTCGACATACTTTTCGATCAGCTTCTCGATGTTCTCCCCTTCCTCCGTCAGGTTCAGCGAATACTTATATATGTGAAGCCTCGTCTGTGTGAAGACGATCTCCGTCGCCGTGAACTTGTTCGTGCGGAACTTACGGTCAGCGCCCCTGACAAGCCTGAACGAATCCGGCGACTCGACAGCTCCGCTGAAATCGTACTCCGAGAACACCTCCGGACGGAACGCGGTGAGCATCTTCTCCCTCACATCAACATCGAGCTTTGCCTTGTAGTCAAGATCGGATCCCATGTCCGCGAGCGCGTTGTCAACGTCTTCGTCCGAAGCGCGCGATTCCTTCGCAAGGAAGAATACCGCCGCGCCTATCGCCATAACGACGACGCCGAGAAACAGCATCATCCCGCGCATAAGACACATAAGCGCGCCGAGCGCGATTATAACGCCGCCGATTATCTTCGGCAGATTGCTTGCCGGGCTGAAATATTTAACAAACTCGGCATGACTGAGTTTTCTCTGGTCCATCATAATGTACCTCCATACCCGTTTTATGCGAGCGCAAAAAGTTATTGTGCAAATCGAATCACGCCCGCTCAATTTTTATAAATTATATCGCGCAGTCATGCGATTGTCAATAGGGCAAAATAAATTTTTTACCTTTCAGCGTGATTTTTTTATCTTTTTCCCGTGCATCGCGGGACCGCATATAAGCTCCCCGTCCGCGTTGAAGCGCGAGCCGTGGCACGGACAGTCCCAGCTGCCCTCCGCCTCGTTCCACGAGAGCGCGCATCCCATGTGCGGGCACCTCATCGGCAGCGGCTTTGCAAGCTCGATCGCCGCCTCGCACGCGTTTGCGAGAAGCTGACCGTGCATCATGCTCCTGTTCGGCGCAAAAACGGACGCGTAAACGTTCTTTTTACCTAAAACCATATCGGTAATGATCTGCGAGGCGACCATGGATGTCGTCATGCCCCAAAGGTTGAACCCCGTCGCAACGTAAATGTCGGGTGTGTTAGGGCTGTATTTCCCGATATACGGCACCCCGTCAAGGCTGACGCAATCCTGATTTGCCCACGCGAACCGCTCAGCGGCGTCGGGATAGTATTTCTTCGCAAATTTTCGAACAGCCTCAAAGCCGTAGTTCTTCCCCGTTCTGTGCGTGCCGCCGCCGATGATGAGCAGGTCGTTATAATTACGCAGGAAAAAGCCTCCCTCGTCGTAATTGTCGATCGTACAGCCGAGATTTCCGGCGCCTTCAAGCGCGATGACGTATGAGCGCTTCTGGTAGAGCTTGAGAAAATACATTCCCCGCGAATTTTTAAACGGATAGTGTGCCGCGATGATGATCTTCTTCGCCCGAACGCGCCCACGCTCCGTCAGCGCGGTGTGTCCGTCAATTTTTGTGACGAAGGTGTTTTCATAGATGTTGAGCCCGCGGCTCACGCCGTATAAAAACTTGATCGGATGAAACTGCGCCATCCCCGGATAACGGACGGCTCCCGAAACCGGGAACGGCAGCGGAACGTCCCGCGTAAACTCCGCGTTAACGCCGAGCGAACGCACCGTTTCCGCCTCGCGCTTGAGCACGTCCGGTTCCTTTGTCGTATACATAACGGACGGCACCTCGCAAAAGTCGCACGGAAAGCGTTCGGAAAGCGCACGGAAGCTGTCGACCGCGCCGACGTTTGCCTCAAGATAAAGGCGCGCGTATTCGCTTCCGTGACTTTTTTCCATGTCCGAATAAAGCGTGTCGTGCTGCGCCGTAAGAACGGCAGTCGTCCCGCGCGTCATACCGCTGCCGATGCGAGATGCTTCAAGGAGCATATAATTGACGCCCGCCTCGTGCAGCCTCAGTGCGCATAGTATGCCCGCCATCCCTCCGCCAACGATAAGAACGTCCGTCTCAGCGTCGCCTTCGAGCGCCGGAAACTCCGGCGCGTTTTCATTATCTGTCCATAAATATTCCATAATTAACCGAGCCCTCCGCCGCTTATTATTCCCCGAAAAAGAATAAACGATTCGGCGTTTACCCGATTTTACGGTCAAGGCGGAACGTTTAAGCGTTCAATTGCCGAAACGTTCCGCCTTATTTTAATAAATGTGCATCAGTTCACATGCTGTCCTTTAAGCAGCGTGAGAAGCTGGGTAAGAATGTCGCCGCTGCCGTTCAGGTTGATGCTGCCGACGTTTTCACATATGCGCTCTATATATTCAAGCTCCTTGAGCTTATAAAGCGTCGCGTTTTCTTCCATCAGCTTTGCCGTGTTGAGCAGCGAGCGCGTTGACGCAACTTCCTCGCGGCGCGTGATGACGTTTGCCTGTGCGCGCTTTTCAGCGACGAGGACCGTATTCATGATGTCGCGAATTTCGCCCGGTAGGATTATGTCCTTGACCCCGGCGCTCTCGATCTTGATATACAGTTCCGCTTCTTTCTCGCAGAGACGGTCGCGGACATACGACGAAATGCCTTCCTTGTCGCCAAGGATCTCGTCGAGCCTATATCTGCCGACATAATCGCGGAGCGCGAGTTGTGCCGCCACATGGAGCTGCTCTTTGTAGTCGTCAACGTCCGTAAGAATTCGAACGCAATCGACGATGCGGTAATTGCACGTGAAATTGATCCTCAGCGTGACCTTGTCCTGAGTCATTATTTCCTGCCCGACGATATCAGCCGACGTGAGCCTCATATCGACGTTCTCAACAGACACTTCGATCCCCGTCACGCCCCGACTCCAAAAGTAATATGTACCCGGTTCGAGCACGCAGACGAGCTTTTTATCGAAGAACAGTCTTGAGCGTTCATATTCGGCGACCGTGATCTTTTCGCAGATGTTCTGCCCGATCAAGTCATAGATGCAGCGCGGAACGTCGTCTCCGATCTCAGGCGTGCTGATGTCAGTTACGATCATCTCATGCTTGTGGATGTCGTTCCAGAACGCATGCTTCCCGCGAAGCAGCGGCGCGCTGTACCTGCCGTCGCGGAAGAGGAGCCCGAGCTTCCCGTCCGGAATGTCGGCGACAAACACTGATCTTGCGATCTTTTCATCCGCAAGCAGCGTTTCAAGCGGGCAGCCGGACGAGGAAACAACAAATTCGTTATTTGACACCTCGATCTCCCTGCCGAACGCGCACCAATACTTTCCGGGACCGAGAAGCCCCGAATACTTTCCGTTGCGGAAGAGAAAACCTCTCTGCTTTTCATTGATGACTACTTTTTTCATAATATATAACCTCCGTTTCCGGTAAAATATACGTCTGCGGCTCCCGTGCGGGGAGGACGGACAAACGCTTGAGCGCACCGGTCAAAGAGCGGAATAAATTCGGCTCATTCTCACGCATGCGCGGTATCCGCGTCCGTACATGGTCCCGCCCGCACTTGCCCGGAAACGCACGCCGCCGAGCGGCATAAGTTACTTTTGGGGGACCGCATCACTTTGGCATAGCTCTCATTTTTCGCATACGCGAATCTGATCCACCAGCATCCACCCACAAAGGGATGAACGGCAGGATTCGAACCTGCGTTAAAAGTGGGGAGTTGAACCCCGTCGCAAAAGCGATTGCCATACGCAGAAATCAGGAACCGGCATACGCTTTGGAACATCCTCGCGCACCGCGGTGAAGGTCAACCACCCGTCCTTCATCCTGCAGGTTTATTTTACCTCACGAAAGATACAAAATCACGGAAAAAAAGCTGCGAGATCACATCCCGCAGCTTTTTTGTCGCGCAAGTCTTTCTTTTATCTGCCGGACAAAATCGTCCGGCTCAGTTACTTTCAAAAAAGGTCCGAATGATAGCACACGTATTAAAAGCTCCGTCTCATCGTCAACGCTGTACCTGACGCGGAGAAGAAACCTGTCGCCTCCGAGCTTTATGACCTGCTTTTCGAAATGCGCAAAATGCAAAACCGCGCGCTCAAGCAGATTTCTTTTGTCAAAAAGCTCGATCGTGACAGTTCTTTGTTCCGCGCGGCTTGTCATATTCGGGAAAAACCGGCGCGAACCCGTGTATTTTCGGCACCGCACGATCCTTCCGAGATTTATTATCCTGCCGCGCCTGCTGCCGGAACAATAAAGGCGAAACTTGTCGTCCTTCTCCGAATACTCAAGAAAAAGCGGCACAGCAACTACGCTGAACATGTTCCCTTTCTTGTTTTTGACATCAAAAACGAGCGGCGTCTTTTGTTTAACGGCGTCGAGTATCATGCGGAATCTTTCGATATACCCCTCGTCCTCATAATCGTCGCCGTCGGAATATTTGTCGAACACGTATATATCATCCGGCGTGAACAGCGGCTCGACGCCTTCAAGCCCGGACGTGTCAAAATCAAATAGCTTTATTCTCGGATCGAGCGAGATAGATTTGAGCCAGCGCTTTTCGAGCAGCGTCAGCATCGTCCGCGGCGGATTTTTTATCGGCGTCGTCCCGTTCCGGCGCAAAAGATGCCAACGTTCGCCGTAAAGCGCGGATTCGATCGTGGACGCGCTTTCCGAAAACGCCTCTTCCCGCGCGATCGACCGAACCTCGCGAGGCGTTACAGGGTGGTCGACGGCGGCTTTCAGGATCGACGCCACGGCGCGGTAATACGCGCCGTAAAGCTCGCTGTGTATCGTCAGGGACGGGTCGGTCACTGACGGCGTTACGGACGCGGTTTTTTTGACCGACACGCCCGATTCCGTCGGAACTTTCTTTTCGCTTCTTGTCGGCGCGGACGATTCGATATACTTGCCGCGCTCGTCGCCTATGCCGTATATCGCGTACATCGCCTCGATATCACGCCTGAATTTCGTTTCGTTATACTGATTTGAAAAGCTGATGTCCGTTATCCTGCATAAAAACGAGCGAATGAACGGCACAAGCTCATTTGAATCATAAACGTCCGCCTCGAACCGGCTGTGATTTTCGTCGACGCGGGCAACGCTCCCGCAGCGCTTTTCGCGTTCGAGCCTGCTGTATATGAACGATTCGTCGTCGCCGTGGTAAACGGTAAATTCGACGTGTTCAAGCCTGCCGCTTCCCTGCGTGTTGACGCCCCATATGTGCTTCATCATGCGATCAAGCAGCGCCCGCCGCTCGGAAAATTCGGGACACTCTTCCCCGTCGGCAACGGAGCGGATGCCGTCTATTCTAAACGGCTGAACACGGCGTCGTCTGGCATCGTAAGCCATGAGATATTCGCGCCCGCCGCCCGCGCTTATGAATATGCGCAGCGGGGTCAACTTGTCAACGTATGACTTACCCGCCTTCGACCTTGACGTTATGATAACGTCTCTTTTTTTATTCATGGCGTCAAGCAGCCGACACATTACGCCTGAATCGAGAGCGCCCGTTATGTAGTGGTGCTTGAACGAGAAATAATCATCTCCCCGGTCGAGCATAAACGAACCTATGACGCCGCATGGCGCCGCCTCAGAGAAAAAGGCCACGGCGTCCCGCCCACCGGCATGGCAATCGGGCGCGCAGCGGTAATATACGGTCTTGCCGCGCCGCTCCGTCTCTATAAGTCCGACCTTGACATATTCGCCGAGCTTTTTGCGCACGGTCGAAATGTCCGGGGTGTGCGGGTCGGAAAAATCGCTGAGGTAAACGTCGATCTTGTCCATGATGTCGGAAAGCGGCAGGCAAACGTCGGGAGAAGACAATATATCAAATAAAATAAAATGCAGCGTTATGTCGCCGTCCGTGAAACTTGCCGTCTGCCACACCCTGTAGAGCGGATTATGACAGTGCGCGCGGCTGTCGATGCTGAGAAAGACGTTTTTCCCGTCCGGAGTCTGCCGCGTGCCGATATGATCTCCGAGCCAGCTTTCGACCCTGCGGCGTTCGTCGTCGTATGAGCGCCCGCTTTTTTCGCTGAAATCGTCGCGGCTCTTGAAGCCGTAAACGTAGAAATCCCGCAAATATCCGCGCACCGCGTCGAAATTCTTCAAAAGTTCGCTGTATGCCATCCTTGCCTCCCCCGCCTGTCGTTTTCACGATTATTATATAAGAAAAACGCGGAAACGTCAACATTCGCGCTTCCTGCGGGGAAAACATCATCAAAAACACCTTTGTCTTTTAAAAAACTATTGCCGGTCAAGTCACTTCATCGTATAAGTATTTGAATTTACGATCAGCGTCCGCCCGTCACGCCAATAGATATTCATATTCACGTATTCGCCCCATTCGCCGGTATATACCCTCTCCGACTTTTTCCGGAGCTCAAAAAAGAACGCGTTATACGTCTTATTCTCCCTGACGGTTACGATCGTGTCCCCGCCAAGCGCCCCCTGGTCGCTGTCTATGACTTCGGCAACGTATGCCCCATCGGGCGACCGGACTGTTTTGACGACCGTATTGAAACCGAAATTCACCGCCAATTGTCCGATCAGGACCCAAACGATCACGATCGGCGTCAAAAGCGCCGCCGCAACAATTGAAGTGACGGACATCATCATATTCACCCCGTAGCACAAAACAAGAAGCGCTATGGAGCAGCCGAAACATATCAGCAGCGACAAAGAAACAACTATATGTCCGACAAACGGCGTGTAAAAAACCGCGTTCAGAAGCGACATCGGAAGCAGAAGCGATGATGCGGCGCACAGACCGCGCCCGAGCCTGCCGCGGTCAACTAATGCGGCAGATACGACGGCACAGACTGAAACAGCCGCCGTCAGGACAGGTAAAAGCGGCGTTTTTGTCGTCACGACCTCAAAACCGAAAAATGAAGCCGCGATTTTGCACACGGGAAACGCTATTATAAAAAAGTACGTCAAAGCGACAAATACCGGCAATAATTTCCGACCGATCCCGTCGGAACGATGTGATCCTGTCACATTTTGCATAAGTCCGCCGTCACTCCTTCCCCAAAAACTCCGCGTATTTGCGGGATGCGATCTTTGAGATCACGCAGAACACCGCAGTCAATATCACACCGACCGAGTAAATAGACATCATCGCCCCAAAGATTTCAAATCTTTCGGACAGCGTAAGCGACGGCGAAAAAATAAGCTCCGTACCTTCATAATGAATGAGAGTAACGATGAAACAAACAAACGTAAATCCGAACGTCGCCGCGCATGAGGCGATCGAAAACGCGCGCTTGCTTTTGTAAAGCCTGATGAAATAAAAATTAGCGAGAGAAAGCAAAAATCCTGCTGCGGGAACCACAACGGAAAACGCCCAGATATCATTTTCAAGTCCGAGCGGAGTCGACGCCTCAGCAGCCACACCCACCGTTATTATCAGAAACGAGATATATAAAAGCAGCGACTGCATAACCGACGCTTTCCATTCATTTACCCGAAGATGCTTTTTTTCGCTGTCCTGCTTGCGTTCATCAGATATAGATTTTCCGTCATCTTTCGGGGCTGCGTTTTCAACAGGCTCGCTCATGCTCCTGTAAAGCTTTTCGCACTCACGGCAGCTGCCGAGATGTTCCGACACGAGCTTTTGGCTTTCGGGGGAGCAGCATCCGTCTATATAGAGCGGTAAAAGGTCTTTTATAACGTCGCAGTTCATGTCGTTTCCTCCATCATGGAAATGAGTTTTTGTTTGGCGCGGTAAAATGTGACTCTCGCCCAGCTCTCGCTTTTCCCGTATCGTCTGCTTATTTCCGAGAGCGGCAGCTCCCAGAGAGCGGCGAGCGTAAAAACGGTGCGGTACGGTTCATCGAGCCGCGAAAGACACGATGACGCGATCGAAGAGAGCTCATTTTTTATGACTGTGCTTTCCGTGTCGGCGGATGAATCTACTGCTTCCGGGTTTATTGTTTCATCGAAAGGCCGCAGCCTTTTTTCTTCGTTATACCACGCAAAATACGTGTTTTTTGCTATCTGGCAAAGCCAGACAGACACCGCCTCTTCATGCCGAAGCGATGATATATTCATATAAGCCCGGAAAAACGTCTCCTGCGTCAGCTCCTCCGCGGTGCTTTCGCTGCGGCACAGCTTATAGAGAAACCTATAAACGTATTCCCGGTTATCAATATAAAGCTTTTCAAAGTCCAGCATGTAGGCGCGCCTGCTCTCGTTTTGTAAATCAGATAAAAAAACGACCGGAACGTTACAGAAAAATTTTATTTTTTCCGAAAAATTCGCGTCAAACGACAAACGCGCTCCCGCGCGGCGGAATGCGCCGACACGGGAGCACGGTTTTTGCTATTTTACATTGATCTGACAACACCGCATGGTGTCAAGCGCCGCCTCATGCGTTTTGGGGCTGACGCCCGCGCAGCATCCGGAATCGACCGAAATCTCCACCTCCGGGAAGTTCGCCTTAAGGATAAGCGCGTTTGAAACGACGCATATATCGGTACACAGCCCGACAAGCTCAACCGAAAAGTCTTCCCCGTTCGCCGCGTCAGCTATCATCCCCGGCAAAAGGACCGAGCCGAACGTCTTCTTTTCAACGTCTGTATGGCGGCGGTGAGAAAGCGCCTCCGCAACGCGGGGATCGAGCTTCCAGCCGTCAGTTCCCTTTATACAGTGCGGAACAGGCAGCTTTTTCCCCTCAGCCGTATCAAGATAATTTTCAGAATGAGTGTCATACGTGACAAAAATTTCACCGTCAAACGCGGCGATTTTCTCAACAACGCGCGGAACAATATTCTGCGCTTCCGCCGTGCCGAGCGCCCCGTCGACAAAATCCTTCTGCATGTCAACGACAACCAAAAACTTCTTCATCTCATTGCCTCCCTATGATTTTATTGATGCTTTCTCCGACTATAATATAGGCTCAAACTTTTTTATTGTTCAAATGAAAAAAACGCAAATTTGTCGATCAACGCTTTCCCGCTTGCAGCGGTCTGTGTCTTTTTAGTAAAGCAACTATTTAAAGCTCCGAGCGGATAAGACCGATATAAAGTCATTCATAATAATAACGGATAATTACGACAAAGGACATCCTTCCGGATGCCCTTTGATATAGTTGCGGAGGAAGGATTTGAACCTACGACCTTCGGGTTATCGCGAAGCGCCGCTTGCGGTGCCCGAAAAAGCTCTCGGGACGCTGCCGCGTCTTTTCCTCGGCTTTTTCGACCGCTGCGCCCGCTTTTGCCTCGCTGACTCCGCCACAGGCGGCGCTCGGCAACGCGTCCCAACGAGCAACGCTCGCTTGTCTTATGACGCGATGGCAGCAGGTGTAAATTTTTCACTTCAAAACAAAACAGCGTCCCTTTGGGACACCGTTTTGTTTAGTTGCGGAGGAAGGATTTGAACCTACGACCTTCGGGTTATGAGCCCAACGAGCTACCAGACTGCTCCACTCCGCGATATTTTCTGCCGCTGACCGGACTTGAACCGGTACGGATTTTACTCCGGCGGATTTTAAGTCCGCTGCGTCTGCCGATTACGCCACAGCGGCATCTTGTTCATCAGCGTGTTGTATTATACCACATCGGATTTTCTTTGTCAATACCAATTTTTTATTTTTCATCGCCCGCTTTAAACAAAAAAAGTTTACGCGTAAAAACGAGTATCTTCCCCGATTTCAATGTGCCGATAATGCGCTTTTGCGTCATGAGTCTTCTGTCCCTCATATATATGTCGGATTCGTCCAACGCGATCCCTTTTGAGTAGGGTCATCTTAATTATGCTATGCGATCCCTTTTGAAACATCACATTATTCATTCGATCCTGTTTATTTTATTGCGATATTGAAAAAACACCGTTCATGGTGTAAAATTAACTCAAACGGAGGGGGTGCGGGATGAAAAAGAAATATGATGAAGCGCACGTTGTAAAAAATACGGTCAGCCGCGATTCATCCGGGATCTATATCGCGAAGGACTACACAGACCAGTATAACTATTACAACAACAGGCTGCACTGCCACAACTTCTGGGAACTGAATTTTATCATATCCGGCAGCGGCATTTACACGATAAACAGCGAAGTCGCCGAGATCAGGCGCGGCACGGTTTTTCTCATGACGCCCGCCGACTTTCACGCGTGTTCCCTCAGGGATGGGGAAAACTTTGTCTCTTACTGTCTGCAATTTTACCCGAATCAGCTTGACGAAAAAATCTCATCCCTGCTTTATTCATGCCCGAAGCCGATCGTTTATCAGGTCGAGGAAGAAAGAATAGACGAAATATCGCGTTCGTTTGAGAGGCTGATCTCGACTTTTTCCGAGAAAGGACTGTTTTATGAGCAGTTCGCCCGAAATTTCATCGAAAACATTTGTATACTGATCGCGCGGCGCGTCAGCCGGGAGGGGCGTTCTATCGAAGACTCCGCCATAATACGCAGCGCAATAGTCTACATTAAAGACCACTACCGCGAGAAAATAACGCTTCACGATGCCGCCGCGAACGCTCGGCTGTCCGACGCGTATTTTTCACACATTTTCTCTCACGTGATGGGCGTAAGCTTCTCTGCATATCTGAAAAGCGTCCGGCTGAACGCGGCATGCGAGCT
Source organism: uncultured Clostridia bacterium (assembly GCA_947630625.1). GTDB lineage: Bacteria > Bacillota > Clostridia > Oscillospirales > CAG-272 > DTU064. The sequence goes on along the minus strand of CANRIL010000001.1, from coordinate 38,255 downwards.
TTTAAACAGCACAAGCCTCAGCATAAAGGAGATTTGTTTTTCCTCCGGCTTCCGCGACCCGAACTATTTTTCCGATTCCTTCCGTCAGCGTTTCGGCGTCTCGCCTCGCGAATACAGAGAAATGAGCTCCGCCGGGTTTGAACGTTTTACTATCGGACAAATATAAAAGCCGTTAAATTTAACGATCCTTTTAAATATATCGACCGCCAAAGGAGACGCCCACATGCCGAAACGATCTGATTCAGCAGAAAAAATAAACTATCCGGATGCAGCCGCATTCGCGCGCAAATTTACATTTTCATGCGATCAAAAAAGCCTGCGGATCGCATTTATTGACGAAAAGACTGTCCATGTCACATATTATAGAGAAGGCGAAGAACCGCATCCCCTGACATTGACCGGGCTTCGCGGCGAGCATGATGATATGCCCGATATTCCGCTCGTCGAGGATGATTCCGGCGAATACGCCGCGATCGACACGGGAAGCGTCAGGCTCAAAGTCAACGAAAGCACGCTTGATGTCACATATTTTGCCCATGACGCGCAACTTTCGGGCGAGCGCGAAAAATCGCTCAGCGAATACGACGTTTACAGAAGCTCGGGCGGCAAAACCAAAATCAGGGAGACTGCCGACGGGATAAGGAGCTCGTCCGTCGGCGGAGATACCGTTTTCGTGCGCAAATCGAACCATGCGAAAATGACTGTCGACTTCGATGAATCCGAAACGCTTTTCGGGCTCGGCAGCCATGAAGAAGGATTTCCTTCCCTGCGCGGTCATTTTATCCCGCTCTATCAGGAGAACATGCGCATCGCGATCCCCGTTTTCGTCTCGACCAAGGGGTACGCTTACGTCTTCAACTGCGCGTCACTCATGACGTTTGATGCGCGGCCGCGTTCGTCTGCCGAAATTTATTTTGATTCAGTCGACGCCATTGACTATTATTTCATCGCGGGCGACGATTTTGACGACGTGTGCCGCAAGCTGCGCCTGCTTTGGGGAGAGACGCCGCTTCTGCCGAAATGGGCGTTCGGATACATACAGTCAAAGGAGCGGTACAGATCGGCGGACGAGCTGTTGGCTGTCGCCGATGAATACAGACGCCGGAAGATCCCGCTCGACTGCATCGTTCAGGACTGGATGTACTGGCGCGACGGCATGTGGGGCGACAAGCACTTCGACCCTGCGAGGTATCCCGACCCGAAAAAATTGACCGACGCCCTGCACGAAAGAAACGTCCGCCTCATGATCTCGATCTGGCCGAATATGACGGGTGACTCTGCCGACCGGCGCGAATTTGAAGAAGCCGGACTTCTTCTCGGAGACGGCTCCGTATACGACGCGTTCTCGGAAACCGGACGCGCCCTCTATGCAAAGCAGGCGTTTGACGGTCTTTTTTCGTTCGGGATCGACGGCTGGTGGTGCGATTCCACCGAACCTTACGATACCGTATGGCGCGGCGAAAAACGCCTTCCGCCGGACGAAAGCATGGCGCTCTCTGTCGGCGAATTCAAAAAATACATCGACGACAGCGTCATAAACGCGTATTCGCTCATGCACTCAAAGGGCATATACGAGGAACAACGCAGAAGAACGGACAAAAAGCGCGTCATAAACCTGACACGCTCAGCGTTTATCGGTCAGCACAAGTACGGGACGGTCGTATGGTCAGGCGACGTTTCCGCAAGCTGGGAAACGCTCCGCCGGCAGGTCAGCATCATACAGAATTACAGCTCGTGCGGTTTGGCGTACTGGAATTCGGATATCGGCGCATTCTTTGTCCGATGCAGGCGCGAATGGTACCGCGCCGGTGAGTACGAGGACGGCGCAAGCGATAACGGCTATCGCGAGCTTTACACGCGCTGGATGCAGTTTGCGGTGTTCACGCCGATGTTCCGCTCGCACGGGACGGACACGCCGCGCGAGATCTGGAATTTCGGCGAGCCGGGGACAACATTCTACGACGCGATAGAAACCGCGATCAGACAAAGATACAGCCTACTCCCCTATATTTATTCACTCAGCGCCTCGGTGACGTTCAAGGGCGAGATGATGGTACGTCCGCTTGCGCTCGCGTTCCCGTCTGATAAGATGTCGCACGAGCATACGGAAGAATACATATTCGGTCACGAGCTGCTCGTCTGCCCGGTGACAAAGCCGATCATGAACAACGACAAATCAGCCGAAATATACCTCCCGCCGTGCGGCTGGTACGATCTTTATACGAACGAATACTACGAAGGCGGACGGACTTTCACGGTAAAACTGAGCATCGACCGTATCCCCGTTTTTGTCCGCGCGGGCTCCGTGATCCCCTTCTCCGCCGTCACGCAGTCAACATCGACGCCTCCAGAGGAACCTTACGATGTCGTCATATGCAGGGGCGACGACGGTGAATTTACGCTTTATGAGGACTCCGGCGACGGGTATGGCTACGAGTCCGGCGACTTTGCGATGACGCGCATAATATATGATGACATGAGCGGAGAGCTGACGGAAAAAATCACCGGCATCGCCGCATATAAACACGAGCTGAAATACAGATTCGTCGGCGAGCAGTCCGCGCGAAACAAACAAAACATGGCTTAATTGCCGCGGCTGTCGAGCGCCGACAACGGAAAATTTTTAGTCTCGCATTATAAATCTGACCGGGGAGCGGTTTAAACGTTCTCCGGTCTTAGTTTACGCTTGGATGCTGCTATTTTTCCCCAGTCGCCTGCTTTACCGACCTGATCAAAAAAGTGTGCCCCGCTTCCCACGTGAGCACGCTTTTTCAGGTATACTGACATGGCGGGAGTCGAGGTGACTCCCGCCATACACATTTAGGTGAAGAATTATAACTTACTTTCTCTTCTTTTTAAATGTCACAGCGACCGTGCAGACCGCCGCGAGCATTACGGGAACTGCGCCGAGCATTGAGCCGCAGCCTGAATTTCCGGCAGGCGCGCTTGTCGTCACGTCGGGAGAATTCGTTTCATTCCCGTCGGCAGGCTTAGCGGTGGCATTATCCTCCGGCTTCACGTCCGTTTCTTTATTCCCGTCCGTTTCGGATTTAGCTGTCGTCTCCGGGTGTCTCCAGTCTTTAGTCTCCTCGTTTGTCAGCACGTCGGAGATGATGATATAAGCCATGTTGATCGTCGGCTGATTTGTTGTCGCCTCGACGGTGATGTAACCGTCAACGGGAGATACGGTCGTATAGCAGTATTCGACCGTATTCTGGATGATAAACAGCGATTCGAGCAGCTCCCCGTTGATCGAAATTTCGACCGGCGAAGAGTTGTTCCACGGGCACGCCATTCCGACCTCGACGACATAGTTTCCGTCCTCCGGCATCTCGAACTTGTACGTGAGCACACGGTCAAGGCCGTTCTCCGTCATGTTGCGGCAGTAACGGTTCGACTGCTCCTTCGGAACATCCATGCCTTCTGTGTTGTATTCGTACGCCCACGTCCATTTTGTGAGAACGCGGGAGTCGCTGTACTGCGCTTTTCCCTCTTCGTCCAGGCCTTCGTCAACAACGCCCCACTGCTTGCCTGTGGTGGGGTCGGCGCCGAAGAACTGGTCGGTTACGGAATTATAGATACCGAACGAATCCCCCTCGGAAACAGTGTCGACAAGATAATCGCCGCAGTCGACAAAGTAATAGATCGTGGGCTCATCCGCGGCAGACGACGTTATTGCGCACGAGGCGCACATCGCGAGCATGAGCAGAACGGCAAACGCGCCTCTGACCGATTTTTTCATAAGCAAACCTCCCGGTTTTAAAAATATTTTGTCCGTATCGGACTGCAAAAACCGGTTCACGTTCGAATTGCCGTCCGGCTTTTACATAAATATTATATCACCAAGCTGCCGCCGGTTCTTACACAATATTAATGTTCCCTTGTACATAGTTGCTTTTTTCGGCATATGACATCAAAAAAAACGTCAACCTCTCATGCGCCGAATTATCTTTTCCCGCCGGCAGATGCGGAAACGAAAGCGAATGACGCGCGCCGTCATTCCATGATATAATTTTGCACAATACAAAGAAAACAATTGAGATAGCAGAATTTCAAATCAACGCGGCAGCGTTTGTACGGCTAACGCAAAAGGCGGCTCCCTTACGGCGCCGCCTTTTGCACTGTCAGATTTAGTATCGTTCCTTATTTGAGCGTCTCGATCTTTACGTTGTCGACGTAAACGGATGCGCCGGAGAATGCGTAGAATTCGATGCCGAGCATGCAGTCATTGTTAACGTCGTCGTTCATGTCCTTAACGACATCCCATGCCTCAGGCTCAGCCGTTCCGCGCTCCCAGACCTTCATGTACATCGTGTGTTCGAGTACCATCGTCTTGCACGTATACCAGACTCCGGACTTAACTTCCTTGTCAACGCCGGACTCATCCTGTCCCTTCGATTCAAGTCTGACCTTCGTCCACCATGCCGGCGTTATATTTGACGTATAGTCGATCGACGCGTGGCGGATGACGTTGTACATTCCTTCATACTGCGTCAGATTTTCCGGGAACATCAGATCGAACGTCGTCACATTCGCGCCGAACGAATTCTTGAAATAAAGCTTCGTATTCGAACCTGTGCTGACGATTTTGACGTACTTGTTCCCGTCGCCGCCGGAAACGACGCTGATCAGAGTTTCCTGTCCCGCCTCGATCGTCCAGTCGCCGGAGGGCGCTTTGCCCGTCTCATACCCTTCAAAGTCGTCCGACATCAGAGTTTCAGTCGTGCCGCCCTGCTGCTCAGACGATTCTGTCATCGTAAGCAGTTCTTCGATGTCGATCTCATCCTGCACACCGGCAAGACTCTTTATTTCGTCCGCCCTTTCGGATGAAACGGTGCCGTTCGGGCTGAGATAGTTCCCGTAAACGCGGTTCTCGCCCGTCGCATGCTGATTGAGGCCGTACGCCTTCTCGATGATATATTCATTCACTACGTAGCCGCTCGTGCCCTCGTCAAGGTAAATTCCGAACGTCTCATAATCAGCCCACGAGGGCAGGACTATATCGTGGATATAATTTCCGAGCATCTTCGAGCCGGGCTGTTCGGAAAGCGTATATATTCCGCCCGCGTCGCACAGAACTGTCGTTACATGATGCACTTCGTTTCTGATTATGCGGTTCCCGCTCATCGCGTTCGGCGATTTTGTCCAGCCGAAGCCGACAGTTATTCCCGTATACGGCGCGTCGGATACTGTGTTATTCGCGATCAGGATGTTTTTCGGATACCCTGCCGCTATGCCGACGGCGCTTTCATAATCAGTGCCGACGTGCGAGATCACGTTGTTGATTATCATGTCGTTCGTGCAAAGCTCGCGCTCGTCCGCGGGGTTATACGGAACGTGATAGTCAACCTTGTCGTCCTGCGCGAATTTCGCGACGGCAACGCCGTTTCCGGCTATGTTGACGATCTCGTTGTCAGATATGACGCAGTTGTCTGTTCCGTAGTAAAGATCAATGCCCGTGGCTCCCATGTTCGCGATCTTGTTGTTGTCGAATACGATATTCTTAGCCCCTGTCACAAGTATGCCCGCCGCCGCTCTGCCGACTCCGGCGTCGTTGTCGGCAAACACCGTCCTTGTGATATACTGCATCGACTGTCCGTCAACAAATCCGTTCTCCGACGGATAGAGCCAGTTCGAATACTGGAACGACATATTGCAGAAAGTCACGTTCGAAACGGGTTTGTCAAGCGTTCCGTTGACGTTTACGATCGTCTCAAGTCTCGGAACGGTCACTTGCTTTTTGTTCAGATCAACGCCGCTCGGCGCTTTAAAATAAACGGTGTTCGTCTCTCTGTCAAGGTACCATTCATTGTCCTCGTCGATCAGCTCATACGCATTCTCGACATAGTAGATGAAGTTCCTTGTATTCTTGTGGCTGTAACCGTCAATGTTAGGGTGCTGGCGGTTGAATACGAGCTCCGCCTCCTCGTCGGCGACCTTTATGCTGTAACGGCTGCCGTCTGATTCAACTGATTTCACGCGAAGGATATTGACAGTCCACGCCGTGAAAATATGAAGCTCGACATCGTTGAGATTTCCCCAATCGCCGCTGAATGTACCGTCGCTTTTGTTTAAATATATCGTCCCGTCGTCGGCCTTCGCCATCGCGGCGGCGCTGTTGTTAACGAGAAGCTCCGGTAAAACCTTGCCGTCCTTTATTCTTTCCGCGCCGTAAATACGTGTGCTGTATGCGCCCGGCAGTCCGCTTCTCGCGCGCACCGCCTTAACGCCGTCGACATAAAGCTGGCGGAAGTTGAGCCCTTCGGGAACGCTTGCGCTGTATATATTGTTTTCGGCGTCATGAAGCGTCCAGCCGTCAAGCTCGACGCCGCCGCTTATTACGGTCTGCTCCTTGCCAGCGCCTTCGTATATGACGCGATAGCCGTTTGTGCCCGAATCCTGTGATGTAAGCTCAAACGTATCCGAAAGCTCAAATACGCCGGCTCCGATATGTACTACGATATCGTCCGTCATCTCGCCGTTGAATTTGCGGACAACGTCCCTTGCCCTCTCTAATGTGCGGAACGGAGCGTCCTTTGTCCCGGGATTTTTGTCGTTTCCGGCAACATCGACGTAATAGTCAGAGCTTTTGACGACCTCGCCTTCCGTCTCGATGTCGACGAGCCGATAATCAACTCTGCCGCCGACCGTCGCTTCCTTGCCGCCGATGCTGACCCTGCTCGATACCTCGACCGATTTCAGTTCCTCGCGGGAATCTGACAGAGCGGAAATTCCCGTAGCCATAACACCAATCATCCCCACGCACAGAATCATCAAAAGGAGCGACGACCCCTTCCCCTTCTTTTTTACGATCACGACTGCAAGAGCCGCAATGCCGAGCACAGCCGCGAGCATGCAGACAAAAAATATAATGCTGCCGCCGTCGTCCGTCTTCGGAGGCGTGCCGCCCTGACCGTCATCAAATCTAACCGTCAGTGATACGGATTCACCTGCCGCGATAACGTTAAAAGACTTTTCTGTCTGCTCGCCGTTCGCGGGCTTATAGCCATCCGGCGCAGTGCCCGTGAGCTTCACGTCTTCAATGTCATCGCCGCTTTCGTTTTTCACAGTCAAAACGGCTGTGACAGACTCACCCGCGTTATATTTGTCCTTGTCTGTCGAAAGCGTCACGCTGATCCCGTCCTGCGTCTGTGTCTTCGCTGACACGATCAGTGCCATAGAACACATAAGAACCGCCGCGAGCAGGATCACACCGATCCTTTTCAAGTGCTTCATAATCTCTTCTCTCCTTTGTTTTAGTCCGCGCTCCCGCGTCCGTATTTGAATATCGCGGCGACTCCGCAATATTTGCGTTCAGCATTTGTCTGCTTTTTCCTCAAAACGCTCAAAAAGCACTTTTTTGATTTTGAATTATGCGAAAAAATATTTATTATTTCACAAATATGTGGTATAATTATCTCAGCCGTGCCGGTCATATGTATTCAGAATTCCGGCACATCTCACATGAACTGCTTCTTCAATTTTTATTGTATCAGCATTTTTCTATAGCTGCAATCGTACTTATTTGATTTGGAGGGTAATATTTTGATCGACCTTGAACCGCTGACGATCGGTTTCCCATTCATCGACGAAGTATCCGAACCGCTGATCCGGCTTACGGGCGTCGGAGTTGAGGTGAGAGACGACGCGTCGTATTATTTTGACAACAAAAACCGCCATATCGAAAGCTATCTGTTTCAATATACGCTCGCGGGGTCGGGCATTTTTGAAATCGACGGCAAAAAATCGGTCATGACGCCCGGTGAGGCGTTCTTCACTTATATACCGAGCGAGACGAAATATTATTTCGAAGGCGGCGAATGGAAATTCATATTCGTTTTATTTATGGGAAATAATCTTGGACCCTATTACAGAAAAATACTCAGCATGCGGGGCAATATTTTTCATATGGAAGAAAACGACCCGGCGCTTAAGGGAGCGGTCGGGCTTTATGAAAGCGCGAAGGAAGGTATGCTTGACAACAGCCTCATCGCCTCGTCCGCCGCGTTCGATTTTCTGACAAAGCTGTGTCTGCCGCCAAACGAAAGCGGCGCATATTCATATCTGACAAGGCAGGCGATGGAAATTTTGCAATCGCGGTACGCGGACATCAGCGGCATCCTTGAGGCTGCCGACACCCTCGGCGTCTCGCAGAGCCACCTGACACGCGTTTTTACGGCAGAGGTCAAATCGACGCCGCTTGAATACCTGACAAAAATACGGCTGAACCACGCGCTCAGACTTCTGGTCGATACAAATTTCCCCACAGATAAAATCGCCCGCCTCTGCGGGTACGACAACGGCAACTACTTCGGTAAGGTCTTCAAAAAATATATGCGCACAACGCCTATGAAGTACCGCGAAACGAGGCGGCTGTGAGCCTTGACGCTTTGATCGCCGACAAATCGGGTTTTGCGCAGTTTGCACATTTCCTTAACTCTATCCGCGAATTCTTTTTTGATCAAGTCCCACATGACAAAATGCGCGTTAAATTGATATTAAAAGAGTCAATGTAGATTGATGATTTTGCACACATTTGATATTGACAATGAGCGACAAAAAAAGTAAAATATAATTTGATTAATGACAAAGGAAACGATAAAAGGGGGCGCTGCGTGAAAAAGTCCTCATCATCATCTTCATCATATCAATTTCTTTTCATCGTAACGGCGGCGTTTGTCTGTATAATTCTGATAATTGCGGCTATGCTGCCGGGAAGTCGGAATGAGCCCGCCGATATCGAAACTGATGCAGGTACCGGGACATCGGGCGATGACGGCAATACGGAAGAACCGCCCTCGACAAACGAACCTTCGCCGCCTGGTACGGATGAGCCGTCGACTTCATCACCGATCGAAACGGCAGGTCCGAGCGTCGATCCTCCTTCCGATGAGAATATCGACTATTATAAAGAAAGCGGCGGCAGGCTTGAGCTTCCCGTCGTCGGGGCAAGCGGTTACGCTTCGATCAACACGGATATAAAGAGCGAGGCAAGTTCGAGTTCGAGCTCGATCGGTTCGCTTGTTCCGGGCGAATGCTTCAGGATCGAGGAAGAGTCAGGCGACTGGTGGCGGATCACCTCCGCGTCTTACACCGGATGGATACCGCACAGATACTGCTTCATCAACCTGCCGGACGTTGTGCCGTCGGCAATATATTACGATTCAAACGCCCTGTCGTCAAAATTCGTCTCCTCCGGTCAGATGATACCGGATATTTCGGGCGAAAAGCTTTATGACGCCTACGACTATAACGAGCGGCTAGGCAAGAATGAATACATAATGCCGATCCTGTATTCGATGGCGCCGAAGGTCTGCGCCGCTCAGCACGCGGCGCTCGAAGAGGGATACACCCTCATAATATACGAAACATTCAGACCTCGCGCGGTACAGAGAAAAGTCGTTCAGGCTCTCACGACGCTCGCGGATCAGGTCCCGATCGTCGACCTCGGAATATCAACTTCGCCGTGGTCGCTCACATGGTTCATTTCTACCGGCGTATCAAATCATCAAAGAGGATATGCGTTTGATGTCAGCTTAGGCGAGATCTCCCGTGTCACGGATGAGGTCATCGAAGGGTACACCTTTCCTCGCGTCTTATCTTATATCGAATGCGAGATGCAGACGCCGATGCACGAGCTGAGCATCGCTTCTATCAGCATGGTCAAGCCCGTTTCGTCAAAATCCGACACGGCATGGCGAAGTGTGGCGGTCGCGCCGACGATGAACGCTCAGGCACTCATGCTCCGCAAGATCTGCACCGGCGTCGGTCTGTCGCCGCTCGCTTCCGAATGGTGGCATTTCAACGACCTCGCCACGGCGGCTCTTGTCGACGACAGCCCGAATATTGGCGATTATTATATCAACGATATAATGAGCATCCCGCCGGAGGCGCCGTAATATTCCTGAAAAAGACAAACGGCGACAAAAAATTTGACTTTATATTGACTTATTCTATATATCGGATATATAATTATATAATTATGTAGATTCTTTCCGATATATAAGCTTAGGTTGTCGTATTTTGTTGAGAAAAAACGAAATGAAAGAGTGGTAAATCAAGATGAAAAATAAAGCGATCCTTCTTGCGCTGCTTCTCGCAGTCCTTCTCTCTTTTTGCGCGTGTGACAACGGAGACAGCGCGCAGGAGTCGGACGACGAAGGTCAGGAAATAACGATAAACGCAGGCGTCGACGGCACTGACGCTCAAACGGACAAAGCGGGCACTGATGAAACAAGCATAGATGAAACAAATGATGAAACGAGCATAGACGAGACAGAAACGCCCGAAAGCAGCAATGTTCCGGTCGAGACAAACGAACCGCCCGTTACGGACGAGCCTGTTGACGATTCTCCCAGCAAGATCGGTGAGTTTTCCGCGGCAGACATGAAAATCGAGTTTGCCGGAGTAACGCTTTCGATCGGGGACAATTTCCTCGATTTCATGGATGAGATAGCCAAAACCGAGGGCGAACCGCGTATAGAAGAAGGTCAGGCGTGTCTTGAAGGCGGATATGATACAAACTATTATTACGGCGAGGAATTTTCAGTCTACACATACGCCGAGGGCGGCAAACAGATCATATATGACATATATGTGACGAGAGTCGGGTTCACGACCGCAAAGGGCGCTGTCATTGGAAAGACAACGAGGGCTGAGATCGCGAAGCTTTACGGCGAACCGACGACAGAAAGACCGGTGCTCGACGAATATATGACAGACGACAGCAACGTGTCGCTCTCTTTCACGTATGCGGACGATGTGCTTGAGAGCATAGATGTCCTTGATACGGGCGTAGAATAAACTTCACCGTTCTGACAGGAGAAAATGAAATGAAAAGACTTATCTTTCTTATAATCCTCACGGCAGCCCTCATAAGCTCCTGCTCATCTTCCGGGAGCGAAACGACTCACTCAGATACATCGTCGCTGACCGATGGCGGCACGTCGCTGTCTACCGAGGCGAAACATCAGGCGGGATTTGTCGAAGAAAACGGCAGGACGTATTATTTTAACGAGGACGGATCGTTCAGCGAAGGCTGGGTCGAAGCCGATGACGGTAAATACTATCAGACCGAGGCTGACGGCATTCTCACTGGCATCGTCAATATCGACGGCGAGGCTTACGACCTCGGCGAGGACGGCAGATTCATTGTCGGCTTTGTTGAAACAGAGGACGGCAAAATTTACAGAAACGATCACGGCATGGTCAAAAGCGGGCTTTTCACGGTCGACGGTGACACTTACCTTTCGACGGCAAGCGGCATCATTCAGACAGGGCTCCAGAACTATAGCGGCGACAAATATTTCTTCGGCGCGGACGGCAAAATGCAGACCGGCTGGCAGACGGCTGACGGCGATACATACTGTTTCGGCAAAGACGGCAAAATGCTGACCGGGCTCCAGACTGTCGACGGGAAGGAATACTGCTTCGGTCATGACGGCGCGATGCTGACCGGACTCCAGACTGTTGATGAGAAAACATACTGCTTCGGCGAAGACGGCGTGATGCTGACCGGCTGGCAGACGGTCGGCGATGCGAAATACTGCTTTGGCGAAGGCGGCGCGGCGATGACCGGCTGGCAGACGTTCGGCAAGGCGAAATATTATTTCGGCAGCACCGGCATAATGCTGACCGGACTTCAGGAGATAGACGACGCAGCGTACTTCTTCGGGACTGAAGGCATAATGCAAACCGGTCTTCAGACAGTCGGAGATGTCAAATATATTTTCGGTCCGGACGGCAAAAGCGTCGACGCGGGCTGGTATGAGATTGGCGGCAAATCATATTATATCGCCAATAAGGGAATAATATCGACCGGCTGGCTGAAGCTCGGCAAGAAGTCATATTATCTCGGCGATAACGGCGCAAGAGTCTCAGGACTTACAGTTATCAGCGGAAATACTTACTATTTCGGCGATGACGGCGAAATGTATACCGGCTGGTTAGGAGACGGCTCCGCCCGCCGTTACTTCGGCTCAAACGGCGCCATGGTGACGGGCGATCAAACGATCAGCGGGAAAAAGTATCACTTTGAAGCAAACGGCGAGCTTTATGAAGGCTGGGTCAACGGCGTCTGCTATTCCCGCGGTTTCCGGCTCTCCGGATATCAGAAAGTCGACGGAGTTTACTATTATCTTTCCAACGGTCTTCCCTCCGGCGGCTGGAAAACGATAGACGGCAGCAAATACTTTTTCGATAAAAACGGCAAGGCCGCTTCCGGCTGGCTTGAAGTCGACGGCGCAAAGAAGTATTTTCTCACCGGCGGCAAAATGGCAACGGGCTGGCAGACGATCTCAAAGAGCAAATATTATTTTGAGAGCGACGGCACGCCCGCGTCCGGATTCAAAAAGCTCAACGGCATACAGATGTGCTTCTCCTCCGACGGCAAAATGCTGACGGGATGGCAGAAGGTCGACGGCAAGGAGTATTATTTCGACAAGTCGACCGGCGAAATGGCTGTGAACATCATCGTTGACAATAAAGTTCTCGGACCTGACGGCGCTGTCACGACAAAATTCAAAACGATCTCAAAAAGCAATCTTGACGAATATATCGAGATCCTTCTGAACACTTACGGACGCGACCTTGACAGCGTGTTTGACTTTGTTAACGCCAAGTCAAATTTCAAGTACAAGATGAACAATAAGCTTGGGGATATCAACGAGTACTGCGATGATTACTGCGTGCGTTTCCTCAACACGAGACTCGGCGCATGCTGGGATTACGCCGCGCTGACCTGCAAGATGGTGAGAGCGCTCGGCTACAACGCGATGTTCATTGTCGGAAAGGGACATCACTATTCCGAGCATAACTGGGTGCTCATCGAAGTTGAAGATGGCGTCTGGCGGCACATGGACACGCAGAAGCGGATGATCAGAGTCTGCCTCGTTACAGATGCGCAGCTTGAAGAGTGGGACAAGCGCTCCGACCTTACATATCAGTGGGACCACTCGAAATATCCGGCGGCCGTCTGAAGCTTTTATGGAATTCAGCTCCTTCGCTTTTCTGTCGTTTTTTCTGCCTGCCGTACTGCTGCTTCATACAGTATTGCCCGGCAAGCGGTCAATGGCGCTGAAAAACGCGCTTCTTATCATCGCGAGCATACTGTTTTATACTTACGGCGAGCAGTTATATGTGATCCTGCTTTTGGTATCGGTCGCTGTAAACTATTTTCTCGGGCTCATGCTCGGCAGGAAAAAATCAAAGCGCGTTGTCGGCATGGCGGTAGTTTTGAATATTTCCTTGCTGTTCGTATTCAAGTATTTGGGATTCGCCGCCACGGCGCTGAATATGGCGCTTCCTGCCTCCCTGCATGTTCCGGTGCCGGAGATCAGGCTTCCGATCGGTATCTCGTTTTACACGTTTCAGGCGCTCTCCTATGTCATTGACGTATATCGCGGCGAGGCGGAATCGCAGCGAAGCTTTCCGCGCCTTTTACTGTACATATCGTTTTTCCCGCAGCTTATAGCGGGACCCATAATCAAGTACCGCGACGTCGCCGACCAGATAACGGACAGGCGTGTTACGGCTGAAGGCATCAAGCGCGGCAGCTTCCGCTTTATTTGCGGGCTTGGGAAAAAAGTCCTCATCTCGGACGTGATGGCGCTCGCGGCGGATACGGTCTTTTCGCTTGCACCCGGAGAGGTCGGCGTGCTTGCCGCCTGGGTCGGCTCGATATCGTATCTGTTCCAGATTTATTTTGATTTTTCCGGTTATTCCGATATGGCGATCGGGCTCGGGCGCATGTTTGGGTTCGAATTCGCCGAAAACTTCCGGTATCCTTACACAGCCGTCAGCATACAGGATTTCTGGCACAGATGGCATATCTCGCTGTCGACGTGGTTCCGCGAATACTTGTATATACCGCTCGGCGGCAACAGGCGCGGCAAAGTCCGGACGCTTCTCAACCGCTGCATCGTCTTTTTGGCAACAGGTATCTGGCACGGCGCAAACTGGACGTTCCTCTTTTGGGGAGCATATCACGGTGCGCTGCTCGTCGCCGAATCAACAGGCGTGATCCCTGCTTACAGCAAGCAAAGGCAGGAAAAAGGCGTATGGGCTGCCGTCGGCTCAAATCGTATTCTCTCCGTCTTGTGGAAGACGCTTTCACGCATATATACGATATTCGCCGTGCTCATCGGCTTTGTCCTTTTCAGAGCCGACACTATAGGTCAGGCGGGTGAATTTTTGGCAGCGATGTTCGGATTCGGCGCTGACGGCGGCGTCGGATACGCAGCGGCTGTTCCGTTTCTCTCACCGTATCACATATTCATTCTCGCAGTCGCGATAATCGGCTCTACCCCGCTCCCGCATATGCTTTGGACGCGTTTCTTCGGCGCTGCAAACATCACTACTGAAGACGGCAGCACTGCTAAAATCAGGCTCGAACCGATCATGATGGCGGCAAGCGTCGCGGTGCTCGTGCTCTGCTATATGTCACTTGCATCCGGCAGCTACAGCCCGTTCATTTATTTCAGATTTTAGGAGAAAACAGCGGATGAAAAAGCTTACAGTCGCTTATGTAATTGTTTTTATAGCGCTGCTTCTCCTGCCGTCGCTCACAATGCCGCTCTTTTCAGACGACGGCTCGACCGAAAACCGGACGCTGGCACAGTTTCCGTCGCTTATCAAGTCAGAGGGCGGGCTGAACGAAAATTATACGGACGAACTTGATGATTATATATCCGATCACATCGGGTTCCGCCGGATGCTCGCCAGCGCAAACAGTATAATTCAGTCTTCCCTTTTCGGCAGGTCTTCCGAAGAAAAAATCATCGTCGGCAAGGACGGGTGGCTGTTTTACGCCGAAACCAAAAACGACTATTTAAACGCACCGACGCTTTCCCGGCGGAACATAAACAATATCGTACATACTCTCGAATTGTGGCGCGACAAAGCCGAGGCTGACGGGGCGACGTTTACAGTCGCGATAATACCGAACAAGAACACGGTTTACCCCGACAAAATGCCGTTTTATTACATCCCTCAAAAAGATGACGGAAATCTTGAGCTGCTCACCGGGGCGCTCAAAGAAAGCGGGATCACTTACGCTGATGTGAAGTCGGCGATCGAGACTGACGAGGACACGCTCTATCAGCGCACAGACAGCCACTGGGATTACCGCGGCGCGCTCACAGGATACCGTTCGATCATGGAAAAAGCCAACTTCCCCTACAAGGTTTTTGACGGCCTGACGTTCACGGCGCGAGATGACTGGAGCGGCGACCTTGCCGTCATGCTGTATGCGGACTCCGCCGCGCCGGACACTCAGTATTACCCCGACACGGATTTCGGCTACGATATCGTCTCACACGAAAAAGCGCCGGACGCGATAACGCTCCGCACAAGAAATCCGAATGGCGAAGGCAATCTTGTAATGTACCGCGATTCCTTCTGCAACACGATGCACGTATATTTCGCCGACAGCTTTAAAGAAGCGGTATTCTCACGCGCATACCCTTTTGAAACCGGGCTCGTCGAGAGATACGATGCCGACGTATGTATCCTTGAAATCGTTGAGCGCAATATTCCGAACCTCGCAGCAAAAGCCCCGGTCATGGAAGCAGTGAAGACGGAGCTTTCCGTCTCTGCAAAGCGCATGGAACCGGGGTCGGTCGAAATATTTACGGAAGTGAAAAACGGAAACGTCCACGTCTACGGGACAGTGGATGAAAAATATCTCGGCACATCAAACCGCATTTATCTGCTCGCCGAGGTCGACGGGAAAACGCAGGCATACGAGGCGTTCCCGATCTTCGAGCAGGAACTGCTCGAAACGGCAGAGCTCGGTGACAACGGATTTTCCGCATATTTCCCGAAGGATTTGTGGGAGAGCTTCTCTTCCGTCCGCGTCGCCGTTTATAACGGAGAAGAATACCGTATAGGCGAATAATTCCCTCCGAGTAAGCAAACCGAAATCATTCGAACAACTTATTTTTAATAAAATTATCCCTTCCCTTTAAATGATGAAAGCGAAACCGCTGCAAGTTCACTTCATCCGTCAAGGAAGGGGTATTTTTTTGTCTGTCAACCTTTCGTAAGCCAAAACGTGACCGCCATTTACAGTGTCAGAGTTTCAACCGCGCTTTTTTAAATATACGGCAACGGCGGTGAAATCCTCAGGCATAAGGACGGAGAGCATCCCGTCGCTGAGCGTGACCTCCGCCTCGCCGTCAATTGCAGCGACGGAGTCAATATCGTCGGCGTTGACCGACAGCTTTATCGCCCCGCTGTGTTCGCCTCCGAACGCATGCAGCACGGCGAGCGTTTCATCTCCGCACGTCCTTACGACCGCCTGCCACCCCTTCGGGTCGCGGTATGATCCGGCGTCATATTCATCGGCAAGACCGCCCCTGTAAATGCGGGAGCGCCCGTCCTTTATGATATGGCGCACGCGCCTGTAAAATGCGATATCATCCTCCACGACGCGCCATGCGTCATCCCCAAGCGTATATATATCGCCCGAAAGGCACATCACGCCAAGGAATGTGTTCACCATCGAATAATGTATACGCCTTAGGCTGTCAGACCCGTGAAGCACTGCCCATATCTGCGACTGCTCCGGCAATATAAGCCTATGGAGGTTCGCGGCGATGATCGGTATGTAAACGCACTCGTGCGCGTCCGAGAAGGAAGCCATGTCGAACCGCTCCATGAACGCCGGCGAGAGCCTGTGTCCGCCGGAGGAGCAGTTCTCCATTATGATCCCCGGACACTCGCGGCGAAGCTCGCCGTAAAAATCGAGGCTTGATTCAATATTCTGCCGCAGCCCTTCTCCGAGCGATTCAGCGCCGTCGCACCCGATGCCCGTGCAGTCGTTATAATCTATCTTTACGTAACCGAATCCGTTATCGCGGAGCGGCGCTATGACCTTCTCGCACAGATATTCCCTCGTCTGCCGCAGCCGCATATCGAGAAACCGGCGCGAGCCAGTGTCTATCACGTGCCCGTCACGGTGCAGGAGCATTTCTTCATGATGCCATAACTCGGACGCACGTCCGCACGTCTCCGGCTCAAACCAGATGCCCGGCACCATGCCGGCATTTTTTATCATCGAGACAGTTTCTCCGAACCCGCCGGGGAAAAGCTTGTCCGTGTCCGCGTTCCAGTCACCGACAGTGTCCCACCATCCGTTTTTGCTGTCGCGGAACCAGCCGCAGTCAATAACGAAATATTCAAATCCGCGCCCCGAAAGCGCCTTTATTATGCTCTTTATGTTTTCGTGCGACGGGTTACCCCATGTGGTGCAGAATTCGTTGAACATGACGGGCAGCGCGCCGGTATTGTCCGGCTTTTTCTGCCGCGAAGCGTCAAGCAGCGCGTCGCACGCGTCGTCAAGGTCGCCCGAAACGGCGGTGACATACATCGGCGGGGCGGAAAAAGTTTCACCCGGCATGACCGTCTTCGCCCAATGTCCGTAATCATAATCTGCAAGCCCGCCGCTGACCGACAGCCCTGTGTCTCGCCGCCTTGCCTCGATCTGCCATGATGCAGACGCCGAGACGGACGACGCCCACGTGACGTTATGTTCTGTATCTGTAACCGCGATAAACGGAAAATAACCGCGCACCGGCATCGAGCCCGTCTGCCCGATTTTGTGCACGCGCACGCCTGTCCGCTGCCAGCTCACCTCAAGGTCAAGCGACTCCGCCGTATCCGAGGTGATGCGCCCTTCCGAGCTCCAATGGCTCCTCGCCGTCATTATCCGGAGCGCGCGCGGCTGCTCCCCTTCCGTATACGGCGACAGCATGCCGAAAGATGCGCTCGAGATCATTTCAAGCGTCAGCGGCTCGCATGTGTTGTTTACAAATTCGGTCTTTATTTCGACCGCGCGGCGACGAAATATGAGCGTATGGCGCGCGAATCTGCCACCGCCGTCAGTAAGCTCGGTCACGATCGAATCTTTGTCTTCATATTGGCGGCTAAATTTCATTGACGCGCTCGATTGCGAGCCGCACATCGTCGCGCCGTTTGCATAACCGCCCGGTAGCATGTCGCCGCGCACATGAAGCTGCACGAGCGGTTCTATTTCCCTGCCGTCGTATTTGTCGCCGTGCATGCCGCACGGCAATATCGACAGCCCGACATTTCCGCTGTCGTCCTTAATATATTTTACCGTGAGCGCGCCGCGCGTGTATTTGCTGTAAACCGTATTCATCATCCACCCCGATATCGCCGACATTTATACGACGTGAAACACCCCGCGCAGGACGAATTTGTCCTTCAGCGAAAGCCCTTCATACACGTTCTTTGTCAGGTCGTAGTAGTATCCGGCAAGCGTTCCCAACATGTCCCGCGTGAGCGAATGACCGAATTCCTCACGGCTTACGAGGTCGAGCACCGTTTTTGTGCCCGTGTCGGACGCGCCGCCGATGCAGCTGTCGAGCCGCTCCGCGTATTCGTCAGAAAGCTCGCCCGTTTCCGGCGAAAGTCCGAGCGCGTGGTAAACGTCAAATATTCCGAGGTCGAGCCTGTGCGCAACGTCGCGCAGCTCCTCTTCGGTCATCGCGTTCACGCTCGCCTTGTCGCGGCACCTTTCAATCAGCTCGTTTCTCGCCTTAACGGCGCGCCGGCTCCGCTTTGCGAACAGAATGAAATAGACCGTCAAGCCTATGACGAGCAGCACCGCCGCCGCGATCGCCAATATGATCGCCGCGAGCCTTGCCACGTCGATCGGATCTTCCTGCGGCAGCTCGGACGGCTGTTCTTCCGTCGGGTCGACCACCGGCTGCTGCGGCTCCTGCTCCTGCACAGGCGGGCGCGGGTCGACCGAATTGATCGGCGGCTCGGAAAGCCCGTTTCCGTACATCGCGTCGTGATACGACGGGGTTGCCTCGTACTGCACCCAGCCGAGCCCGTCATAATAGACCTCGACCCACGCGTGCGCGTTGCTGTCAAGTATGTCTGTCGAATAGTAGAGCGCCGCTTCGCGGTCTGTTCCGAAGCCGGATGAAAAATCGGTCGCGATATAGCCCTCGCAATACCTCGCCGGTATTCCGAGAGAGCGCAGCATCAACACGAGCGAGGACGCGAACTGAACGCAGTACCCCGTGTGAGTCTCCGTCAAAAACGTGTTAATCGCCGTTTTTCCGGATTCTTCAAGCTCATCTGACGTGTCCGCCTCTGTTTCCGGTTCAGTTTCTGCCTCCGTCCCGGGCTCCGTTCCTGTCGCTGTTTCATCGGTTCCCTCAGCTTCCGGGTCAGTTATCGAATAATTATAATTGTTTCTGAGATAATCTATGATCGCGAGCGCCGTTTCGTGGTAACTTTCCTCGCCGATCGAGCCGGGCGTAAGCGTAAGTCCGGCGTCCGCCAGCGCCTGCTTTGCGAGGTTATAGATTAGTCCCTCGTCCCGCCTGTCCATGCCGAGATAAGTTGAGCGGACGTACTCCGCATATTCGCGTTCGAGCTTCGCCCCTTCGCGCACCTCGGTGCGCTGCTCGTCGGTCATTGATGTGATATACCTATATAAGAGCGAAGATTGTATGTCTTCGATCCCAAGCTCACTCGCATATTCGCCGACATAAGCCAGTATCATGGCATCGTCCTGACCGACCATGTTGTCGGGTTCGCCGGACGCAATGAGCTCGGTCGTTTTGAGATATTCCGATGTCCCTCTCGCATAAACAGAACCGATTTCCGGATATCTCATCGTCGTCACAAGTGATTCCGTCGTGTAGCTCGTCCCTTCAAAGAAGAAATTCGATGTCCATATGCCGTCATAATATAAGCTGTACGGCAGAATTGTCTTCGAATCCGAATTGTACGCGAGTATCCCCGTCGACGGACGGACAAACGAAGGGAGATACAAAAGCGTCGTTCCCCCGTTTTTGCGGGTGACGCTGACGCGCTCGATCAAAAATCCGAGCATCGTGTTGTCGCCGTATGCCGACGATTTTGCGTAATTCGCATACGTCGGATACATCGCCTGATAATAGTTCTCCGTTATCTTCTCCGGCGTGAAGGTTTCGCCGAATTTTTCCTTATAATCGTCAATTTCCGAAAGCGTCGCGGAATACCAATGATCGTTCTCATACCGCGTGCCGAGCCATGAGCGCAGATACACGGGCGCGTTGTACGGGACCTCGACCGTGGCTATCACGACATCCTGATATTCGGGATAAACCGTTTCCGTCGGGCGCGGACCCGACATATTGCCGGAAAAATTGTCAAGACCGGACGACGACACGTGATTGAGGTCGACCTCCTGGCTCCAGAAATATGCGTTCACATATTTGCGCACCCCGGAAACGATGTCGCTCAGATACGGTATCCCCCCGTTGCTCTCCTTGACAAAGTTCGCCGGTAAAACGATTATCAAAAACGCCATCGCCGCCGCCGCGATACCGGTTATGCCGCCGAGCGCGGCGTTTTCGTAAACAGTCTTCCGGTCAAGCTTTTCCGACCGGCGCTTCTCCTTCGCGCGCAGCTTGTATTCGCGCTTTTCAACCTTTAAAATACGCTTTTCGGCCGCGCGCTCCGCGCGGATCCTTTTGCGTTTGTCGGCGTTGCTTTCAAGAATATATATGCTGTCGTCGACCTTGTCCTTGCCTCCGACGCGCTCCTTTTTGGCTTTTTTATCCTTTTTTTTGCGGCGAGGTTTGCCGTCCGCTTCGTCTTCAAGTATGCCCACAGGCTCGTCCGCGGTGACGAATCGCTTTTTCCTTGAATTTTTTGTGTAGCTCCTGTCATACGTCCATAACACGAACACGCCGGCGATCGCCGTCACAAGGAACGAAAAGCCCCAGTTTTCGCGGATAATGTTATAAAGCGAGGCAGGAACGACGAACACAGCCGTCACAAGCGCGACATATAGGGCGGACACGCGCTTGACTATGACAGGCACGATCAAAAACGCAATAAGCAGCGTCAGAAGAAACAGACCGACCTTTGCGATCTCTTCTTCCGGATATATCGTCTCCCCGCCGGGGGCAAGATAAAGCGTATGGACCGTTGTGAGTCCGGCAAATATTATCCTGTCGATTATCGCGTTATGCTGGGAAACGACGGCCTGCCGCACGACCTCGATCAAATCTACCGAAACAACGGCGAGCCGCGCAAAAATTCCGCCGACGAGCGCAGCCGCGCCGACGGCAGAAATTCCGCCGCCGCAGCACAAAAGCGACAGCGCGGCGGAAAAGAAGAGCGCAGAGAAAAAGATCGTGTCAGCCCCCGCCCTGTCCGGAACGAGGCAAAACGCGTCGGCGACAAAGAAGCAGAGCCCGAAAACGAACAGTGCCGCGAGCAGCGCGCGGCACGCGTAGCCGATTATGAACGTCGTTCTGTCATGGCTTTGCTTTGTCGGCAAATATATTATGTCGCGCTGCTTTTTTCTCCGTCCGCGGGGGCGCAGCGCTGCCCCGGCTTCCGGCGCCGCGTTTATGTTCACGCCGTCTTCTCCTTTAATTAGTTTTTGTCCACGACGGATCGACCGTCGTCAGCTTAAGCTTGTTTTCCGCGAAGCGGACACGGCAAAAATCAACGTATTCGTTGTGCAGCGCGATGTTCGCGAATTTATCCTTCGGATCAAACAGAAGTATCTCTGTCCTCTCGGCTCCCGCGCTGTGCGACGACGATATATAGTCGCCGAGGTTGTTTATCCCGGCGTTCGCCGTAACGTAGATGAGCGTCGGGCTGTCGCTGTCGTCGATAAGCGAGGACAAGAGCGTCACCTTCTTGTCATAGTCGCAGAAAGGCGCGGTCCCGAAATGCCTGAAAAATGCGTCTATATCCGAGAATGAGCTGATCGTGTAGCAGAAAAAGCCGTTGTCGGCGCGTTCGTCAAACCACATCAGCGTGACGACGCTGCCGTGCGACAGCTCCGTCATCACGGCGCCGATCGCAACCTCCGACACGCCGTCGGCACAGTATTCTTCAAAATCGTATAAAGCCTCCGGCAAAACCTCGTTTGCCCGGTCAAAATCGGCGTCAATGCTCTTCTGCTCCGCCAAATCTGCGGACGCTGCGGCAGGATTTTTTTCACCCGGAACATTTTCCTTGCCAGGAACGTTTCCGCCGTCGGCAAGGGAGCGCCTTCCCTTTTCGGTCGCGGCGGCAGCCTCAGCCCTGTCCTTTGCGGAGGCGGCGATCGCCTCCATTTTCTCTTCCGCCGTCATCCTTGATTCGCGCGAATGTCCGTTGAGCTTGACGGCGACGACGCGCCTTTTTTTCTTTACCCGCTTTTTCCCTTTGCTTTTGCGGCGAGCGGGAGATGGGGCGGAAGAATCGTATAAAGTTGCGAAATCCACGAAGACATAGACGTTTTTACCGGCGTTCGGCTTATAATCGTTGACCTGGAGGTCCTGCATCTTCGAGGAAAGCTTCCAGTGTATGTGCTTGAGCGAGTCGCCGCTGCGGTATTCGCGGATCAGGTTCGCCTCGCTCGACTCGACCCCGTCGGTCAGACGGCTGTCCGTCGGGGAATCAGACGGAGAATTGTCCTCATCGCGCATAAAAGGTATGCGGCGCGGCATGACGTAAATTTTACTGTATATATTCACATGCCGCCGCAGCCTGAATATGCGGAGCACGTCCGAAACGTAAATGCAGCCGACGCCGACGCGGTAGCTCCCGCGGTACATGAACGTGACGCTGCTTTCAAAATGATATTCCCCGCGCGGCAAAACGGACATCCTGACGAGCCTGCTCTCGCAGCTTACCCCATCCTTTGTCGGCAGATATATCTCAGCCTCGGTAAACGGCAAAGGCAGGATCGAATAGTTTGACACGCGGAACTCGTATCCGACCGGAACGAGCTTTTCCGCCACCGTTTCATCCGACAGCACGAACGCGCCGACGTTTGCGCGCCCGATCAACGCATAGAAAAACGAGATGACCGGCAGCATGCCGACGAACCACATGAAAACGACAGATACAGGCGAGCGCAGCGCCTGTGTAAACACTACCGCGAACAAAAACAGCGGCACATAGAGCGCGGCGCCGATCCCAAGCGAAAACGTCCTGTGGGCTGCGCGCCCCTCACCTTTTTCCGACCTCATGATTTTTTACGCACTTCGATGTACGGGACCTCGACCGAACGGCGGATCTCCATCAGAATGTCGCCCGCCGCGATGCGGTTGAGGCGCGCCTCCTGCTTGAGGATAAGCCTGTGCCCGACGACGGGCGAGAATATCGCCGAAACGTCGTCCGGGATCACATAGTCCCGCGAATGCGTGAACGCGAACGCCTGCGCCAGCTTCATCATTGCGACGGACGCGCGCGGGCTCGCGCCGAGCGAGACGGCATGATGCGTCCTCGTCGCGCTGACGAGGCTCACGATGTATTTATATATCTTAGGATCGACGCGGACATCGCGGACGACGCGCTGTATCTCATGGATCGCGTCGACGCTGCCGACAGTCTTAACATCGTCAAGCGGGTTTCTGCGGCTTCGCGTATCAATTATGGATATCTCCTCGTCGAGCGTCGGATACCCCATCGACAGCTTAAGCATGAATCTGTCGAGCTGCGCCTCCGGCAGCGGATACGTCCCGACGTAGCCAGACGGATTCTGCGTCGCCACGACGCAGAACGGGTCGGGGATGTCGTACGTCACGCCGTCGACCGTGACCCTGCCCTCTTCCATCGCTTCGAGCAGAGACGACTGCGTCTTCGGCGACGCACGGTTTATCTCGTCGGCGAGCAGCAGATTGCACATGACAAGCCCCTCGCGCATCTCGAAGCTCTCAGTCTTTCTGTTGTAAATGTTGAAGCCGGTTATATCTGACGCCATAACGTCCGGCGTGAACTGGGCGCGCTTGAACGAAAGCCCCGCCGCGCGGGCGAGCGCCGCGGCAAGAGTAGTCTTGCCGACGCCGGGAACATCCTCGATCAGGACATGACCTCCGGCGAGCATCGCCGCGGTCAGGAGGGTAACCTCGTAATGTTTGCCAATGACAACGTTGTCGACCTCGGCAATTATCGACTTATATAGATCGTATGCCTCCTTGAATGTCAACTGTCCCATGTTCCCGTTTTCCATTTTTCTTTCTCCTTAATATTCCGGCTTTTTTATAAATCAGTCATAATTTGTGCCGCTGATTTACGCACAATGCCCATTATATATAGTGTACCACAAAAAGGGCGCGCCGTTTGTAAACAAAGTGTAAATTATTCCTTGAGATTCGGTCATTTATCGTATATTTCGCCCATTCTGTAGTCGCGGTAAACAGTCTCGAACCAGTATTCGCCTCCCGGTATCGGGCGGCACGGCTCAAACGCGCACCGGAATGAGCCATCCGCCTCGATAGATGCAGTCAGAACAACGCCTGCGTGCTCTGTGTCGGTCTTGATCTCGCGCCTGTCGCGGATGACATCCTCCGCCGAACGGTCTGTGACAAGATACGAACCGCGCGACAAGCCGCCGTCGGCGATATAAAATCCGGCAGACGAAAGCATTGACGCCTGTGTCAGCAAAATATCGCGATTTATGTAAAGCTCCGAAAGCTGGCGGGGCGAACGCGCGCCGAAGCGCGAAAACGTGCGCAGCTCATATAAAACGCTTTCGAGCGCGCCGCGGATCTTTTTTTCGTCCCGCAAAAACGAACAGCACTCCGTCATCCGCCTGCCGTACTCCGCGCGCATTTCAAATATCCGCTTGAGCGTCGGCTCGTCCTCCCCGGTGAAAACGAGCCCGGAGATCATCCCGCCGTCAATGCGGGTATGATCTCCCGCGCCACGCCGGCGAATTTTATAAACGATCTTTTCAGCCGCGCGTATCCCGCCGACCTGAGTCGAGTTGAGCGCGCTTCCGCCCGGGCGGGTCACGCCGAAAACTCCGGCCGCTTCGCCGATTATAAACAATCCCGGAACCGCGCTTTCATACCATTTGTCGACCTCTATCCCGCCGTTGCAGTGCTGGGCGCAAACGGAGATTTCAAGCATCTCTCGGTAAAGATCGACGCCGCGCGAGCGGTATAGCTCGATCGCCGGTTCATTCATCGCCGTGAGCCGCTCGATCGGCGATGCCCCGACGCTGCCGCAGCTTTGAAGATATGCGTGCGCCTCCTCCCCCGCGAGCGAAAAATCGGGCGCGCCGTTTTTCAGCAGCTCGCGCGGGTTTTCCCTGTAATCGAGGAATACGCGCCTGCCGCGCAAATGCTCCGAAAAGACGGCAAGATCGACGGCGCTTGAAAGATAATGTCCGCCCGAATATATCCGCGCAGCCGAAAACGGCCACTCGTACCCTTTTTTAAAGATCGCCGCCAGCAAATCGCCCGGGTCGCTTATGTAATCGCCAAGAAACTCGCGCATATTGCCTCCGTCAGCGTCCGTTGAGACATACCGCGGGAGGACCTGCTGATAGCTGCCGGACACGTTCCAGCGCGGCGACAGCGACGCCATTCCGTACTGGCTCTCGGTCAGATTGATCCCGCGCGCCCCGCATAAAAGCGCCGCGCCGAGCGCGCACGTCTGGCTCTCCGGATAAACCGTAGACTCATATATCGCCGAAGGTCCTCCGACAGCCCAGACGACGTTTTCCGCCGCGAATATTGAAAGCCCGAATTTGTTGCTCTCGTCCGCCGCATCAGGGCATACGGTCAGAATCCCCGCCGCATGATCTCCGTCTTTCAAAATCGAGACGGCGCGGAACCCGTCATAAAGCGGAATATTTCCGGCATCTGCTTCCCGTTCGAGAGCTTCCGTCATATACTTTGACGTGAGAGGCCCGCAGGACGTTGCACGTGAAGACGTGTCATGATCCGTGCGATAGCCCGTGTATTCGCCGAATTCGTTATGCGGGAAAGGCACGCCGAGAGAGGTAAGCCGGTGAAATCCGCGCAGCGAGTTTATTGATTCGACGAGCGCTAAGTCTCCGTGCATCGAGCCGCCCGACGCCATTCCGACAGCCATATCAACGGCGCGGTCGCCGTCGCCGAGCTTATAATAAGTCTGCTTGTCGCTGCCCGTGTTGCGCGAGGTGCCCATATTGCGCCCCTCCGTCACGATGGCAAAGCTTTCGCACCCGAGAGCCGCAAGCTCGACGGCGCAGCCGAATCCGGCAGCCCCGCTGCCGACGATCACGGCGTCGTATACGCGCACGGGAACGCGCCCGTATTCCGTTTCAACATAATAATCAGGCAGCTTTGTGCAGTCCTTCATGATATTTCTTTCACCTCCGGGAAAATGCCCTTTCACTTATGAATTTTACCACAAATCGCGCTCCGAGACAACAATGTGAAGCGACTTATTCCGGTTGACGGCAAAAAAATCAAAAATATATCTTTTCAACCGCGGGGAGTTGTGGTATGATTAATATGGAGTTATGTAAGCATAAGCGATTTCTCCGGCTAACCTAAAGAAGAGCTAAGGAGGCATTTTTATATAATCATGGATCTTTCGGATTTTTCGCTCCTGTACCCGTCCGGCTATAAAGGACACGACCCCGCCCCGGACATTTCGGCGGACACTATCGAGCAGCTTGAGCTCGACCTGCTCTTTCAGCTCAACAACGCGCCTCTCGAAGAATTTTTCACGACCTCGCCCGAGGTCATAAGGTACAGGCAGGACATATTTGAGGACATGGAAGCGTGCCCGGAGCTTGCCGAGACGCTTTCAAAGGTTGTGCCCGTGCTTCTTGACATTGAGGAGCTGCGCCGCCTCGCGTCAAACGCCGTTTCCGCCGGCGGTACCGACACCGAATCGTACCTTTTCTCGCTTTCCGAGATAGAGCTTTATACATCGTGCCTCTCGATCATGCACAAGGGGCTTTCTGGCTGCCGCGACCGCGTAAAGAGCGACGCGTTCCGGGCGCTCTGCGACCGCATAACCGAGCTGACCGAGAGCGACTATTACCGCGATCTCAACGAAAAACTCAACGCGCTGACCCAGCGCGTCCGCGATATAAAGAGCGTCACCATCGGCGTCAATCTCGATTCTCAGCTTCGCCCCGTCTACGCGGGCGTGCTCTCGATCAATTCCCGCCCGTTCAAAAGCGGAGAGGTGATCGACAAAATTCTTCGGCTCAATTTCAAGAACGACGAGAATACGTGCATCGCGCCGCTGTCCCCGTTCATCAAGGGTCAGTCCGAGAATCAGCAGTACGCGACGACGCACGCGTTTTACGCCGCAATAAACGACGTTTTCCGCAGCTCGGTGCGCTCGTGGCGTCATCTCGTTTCCGAATATGTCCTTGAAAATACGGATTTCCTGCTCTCGCTTCTGCCTGAGGTCGAATTCGTTGTAAAGAGCTCCCGCATAATTTCGGCGCTGCGCCGCCGCGGGATCACGCTCTGCCGCCCGGACGTGCGCCCGGTCGAAGAGCAGGCGCTGTCGTTTAAAGCGCTCGCAAATCCCGTCGTCGCGCTTCGCATCGAGGACGAGATCGTCACAAACGATCTCGACTTCGACGAAAACGCCGGAATTTACGTCCTTACAGGCCCAAACCGCGGCGGAAAATCAGTCATCACGTGCGCGCTCGGTCAGGCGGTCGCGCTCTGCATGCTCGGTCTTCCCGTCCCTGCCGAAAGCGCCGTGATCTCCCCGTGCGACGGAATATTCGCCCATTTCCCGACAGGCAGTGACGACACGATCGACAAAGGCAGGTTAGGTGAAGAATGTGCGCGCCTTGAGGAAATTTTCAATCATGCGACGCGGCACAGCCTCGTTCTGCTCGACGAATCCCTTTCGTCGACCGGTTCGTTTGAGGCGTCATACATCGCCGCCGAGGTTCTGACCGGATTTGCCGTCCTCGGCTGTCACGCGCTGTTCTCAACGCATCTGCACGAGCTTGCCGCAAAGGTCGACGATATCAACGCCGATTCCGCGGCGCGCGGGGGCGTCCATGTCGACAATCTTGTCGCCGGAATAGACGACGGCAGACGCAGCTTCAAGATACTGCGTCAGCGCCCCGACGGGAAGAGCTACGCGCACGATATCGCCGAAAAATACAACCTCTCGTTTGACCAGATCATGGCAAAGCTCGGCGACAGGCTGAAAAAATAACGACGCCGCGCGGCAAACGCGCGCTCACAATAATAACCTTCATACCGCAAAACGCGAAAGACATATTTATGAATGAAATTTTACATCTTATAGAAAACGACGCGCACCTCACAACAGAACAGATCGCCGTCATGCTCGGCAAAGAGACCGGGGACGTGCGAGAACTGATCGAACGGTGCGAAAAGGACGGCGTGATCCTCGGATACCGCGCCGTCATCGACTGGGACAAGACTGACCGCGAATACTGTACCGCGTTCATCGAGATAAAGATCACGCCCCAGCGCGACCGCGGTTTTGACCGGATCGCGGAACGTATATACCGCTATCCCGAAGTCAAGAGCCTCTATCTCATGTCCGGCGGCTACGACCTCGCCTGCATAATCGAGGGGCGCACGATGAAGGAGGTCGCGTACTTCGTCGCGCAGAAGCTCGCGCCGCTTGAGGATGTCGTCTCAACGGCAACTCACTTTGTCCTGCGAAAATATAAGTCGGACGGGATCGTATTCGGCGCGGTCACGGAAGATCTGCGGGGGTGCGACTTCATATGAAGCCGTATCGCGAACTGATCTCCCGCACGGTCAGCAAACTCGAACCGTCGGGGATCAGAAAATATTTTGACCTTTTGGATTCGATGGAGGATGTCGTCTCGCTCACCGTCGGTCAGCCCGACTTTGTGACTCCGTGGCACATCCGCGTCGCCGGAATCGAGAGCCTTGAGGAAGGGCGGACTTATTACACGTCAAACAGCGGACTTCTGGCGCTGCGCGAGTCGATCTCCCGCTATCTTCACCGCCGGTTCGGGCTTACATACGCTCCCGATTCGGAGATAACGGTCACGGTCGGCGGGAGTGAAGCGATCGACAGCGCCGTCCGCGCCGTCGTCAACCCAGGGGACGAGGTCATTATCCCCGTCCCCTGCTTCGTCTGCTATGAACCTATAGTAAGACTGGCGGGCGGCGTCCCGGTACTGCTCGAAACGACGGCTGAAAACGGATTCAAGCTCTCGCCTGACGCGCTGCGAGCCGCGATAACGGAGCGGACAAAACTGCTCATTCTTCCCTTTCCGAACAATCCTACCGGCGCGATCCTTGACCGTGACGACCTCGAAGCAATTGCCGATGTGATACGCGGGACTGATGTCCTTATCCTTTCGGACGAAATTTACGCGGAGCTGACATACGGCGGGCGTCACGTCTCTGTCGCTTCGATCGACGGTATGCGTGAACGGACGATCCTCGCCTCCGGCTTTTCAAAGGCATACGCCATGACCGGCTGGCGCCTCGGCTACGTGTGCGCGCCGCGCGAGATATCAAAGGAAATATTCAAGATACACCAATACGCCATAATGTGCGCGCCTACAACGTCTCAGTACGCGGCGATAGAGGCGCTTGAAAACGGGGACAGCGACATCGAGATGATGCGTTCCGAATATGACAGACGCCGGCGCTATATCGTCGACGGGCTGAACAGTATCGGTCTTCACTGCGGGACGCCGGAGGGCGCGTTCTACGTCTGGGCGCAAGTCGGGCGCTTCGGCTTGCCGTGCGAGAAATTCTGCGAGCGGCTGCTATATGAGGCAGGCGTTGCGATCGTTCCGGGCACGGCGTTCGGCGCGTGCGGAGAGGGGTTCGCGCGGATATCATACGCTTACTCAGTTTCTCATATAGATAAGGCGTTACATAAAATAGAAGGGTTTGTTAAGTCGCTATGAACGGGAAAAGAAATGAAATGTACTGCTCGACGGGCACCGTCATCGGCAGAGTCACCGGCTTTGACCACTCCGTCATCGAGCGGGAGCTGCCGCGAGTCTGCGAGCTCACGGGAGCTGACGGCATCGAGCACGTCATAACGCCCGCGTTTTACGACGGCGACACGGAAAAGCTTGACATTATCCGCCGCTCCGGGCTGCGCTGCGCCGTCGTCCATGCCGACAAGGACATCGGGCTTCTCCTGTCGCGCGGCGGCGAAGAAAACGCGCGGGAGTCCATGCGGCTCTGGCGCAAAAATCTTGAATACACGCGCGCGCTCGACTGCCGCCGCGTCGTTTTGCACCTCTGGGGCGGAACGGAATCTGACCTGAATTTTGCGTATAACGCCTCGTTCGCGGACGAGATAATGTCAGACGCCGCCGGATATGGGATAGATGTTATGATCGAAAATATCCCGTGCGTCAGCCTTGACCCGCTCTCCCGCTGGCATGAGCTTGAAGGATGCGGCTGCGGCTTCATTTTTGACGTGCGCTTCGGTCAGCTTCACGGTCAGATAGGCAAAATCATCGACTCGGATTACATGAAATCGGGTCGGATATCGCATATCCACATCAGCGATTTCGGCGGAGGGTTCCGCCAGTTTTCCGCAATACGTCCGATCCTGCACCCGAACGAGGGGACTGTTGACTTCCCCGCTCTCTTCTCAGGACTTAAAAATGTCGGTTACGGCGGCACATTTACGCTTGAGTCCCCTGTCATGTCGGAAGACGGACTCGACATAGACAAGCTCTGCCGCACGCTTTCGTGGCTGCGTGAACAGATCGACTCATTATGAGCGAAAGCATCAAGCTGCAAAAGTATATCGCGGACTGCGGGGTCATGTCCCGCCGCGCCGCAGAAAAGGAAATATCCGCCGGTCACGTCACTGTAAACGGCGTGCCGGCGAGCCGCGGCGACAGGGTCAACCCTGATACGGCGCGCGTCAAAATATGCGGGCGCGTTGTCGTGAATCGCGCGCGCGGCCACACGTATATAATGCTGAATAAGCCGCCCTGCGTGCTTACGACGATGAAAGATGAACGCGGGCGGCGCACCGTCGCCGACCTTGTCTCGGACGTTCCCGCACGCGTCTACCCGGTCGGCAGACTCGACATGTATTCGGACGGTCTGCTCATCATGACGGACGACGGCGCGCTCGCAAACGCGCTCTGCCATCCGTCCGGGAACAAGGAAAAGGTTTATCGCGTTACGCTGCGCGGCGAGGCGGATGACACCATTCTTTCAGCTCTCGGCTCGCCGATGACGATCAAAGAGGCGGACGGACGCGATTATGAGCTCACCCCGTGCGAAGTCACGCTGATTTCTCGCAGCGGCGAGCGGACAGTTATCGAAATGACGCTTCACGAGGGGCGAAACAGACAGATACGCCGAATGTGCGACATGCTTGGGGTGAAGATCATGCGGCTGACGCGCATCGCCGAGGGCGGAGTCACGCTCGGCTCACTTCCCATAGGAGCGTGGCGGTATCTGACGGAAGAAGAAATAAACGCGCTTTTGCGGTTTTCGAGGTAGAAGATGAACACAGACGAGATCATTGCACGGATAAACGAGCTTTCGGCGAAGAACAGATCGGTCGGACTGACGGAGGCGGAAACGGAAGAACGTGCGTCTCTGCGGGCGGAATACGTCTGCCGGTTCCGCGAAAGCCTCCGCGCCGGGCTCGATTCGATCTACTACATCGGGGACGACGGAAAAGAACACAAGCTTAAGCGCAAAAAATAAACAACACGAGAAAGGATCAACCGACATGCCCGACGAAAGAGTCGACAACAGCTCCAACAACGCAAATAACGCAGGCAGCGGCAGCAATATACCCGAACGCCCCGCACAAAACAGGCAGAACGCGCAGCCGCAGAGGACGGGCGCACCGCGCCAGGACCCCCGCAGCGTGCCGCCGACAGGCGCACCGCGCAATCCTGGCGCACCGCGTAGCATGCCGCCAAACGGCGCGCCACGTCAGAACGTACCGCCAAACGGCACACCGCGTCCAAACGGCACGCCGCGCCCGAACGTCCCGCCAACAGGCGCACAGCGTCCGAATGTACCGCCGCCGAGGCGTCCGGTCCCGCCAACGTCGCCGCGGCCGACATATCCGCAAAGACCCGTAAACGTTAAGCGCCCGAAACGCCGCCGCAAGCTGACGCCGTTCGCGATCCTTATCCCGGTGTTCATAATAATACTTTTGATAGTCATTCTGACGAGCAACAGCTTCAAAAACTGCGTCGGCGGAAAACCCGCTGATACTGATCAGCAGACAAACTCCTCCGATCAGACAGGCACAAACGATGCTGTTGATCCTTCAGCGACAAACGCACAAACAGACGCGATGACGGATGAGCCGGAAAAGCCGGACCCTGTAAAGATATACATAGACGCCGGACACGGCTTCGGCGACGCAGGCTCGACCTCAAAATACCTGACCGGCTATACTGAATCCGATATCACGCTGCTCGTCGCGAAGGAGGTCGTAGCGCTGCTCAATACGAAGGGATACGAGGCTTACCTGCTTCACGACGGAAAAACGCTTCCGAAAGCGTCAAACGACGACGGCAACGACCTCTTCTCCGCGCTCGACGAACGGCCGACATATTTCAATGAAAACGACGGCGGTCTGCTCGTCTCGCTTCACTGCGACGCATATGACGATGAAAATGTCAGCGGGACGCGCGTCCACTTCTGCTCCGACAACAATTACAGCAAAAACGCGGAAGAGTTTTCCGAACTGCTCACGCGCGCGATAGCGGAATCGTTCGGCGGCTCGAGAAGGCCGAAGATGTACCCGCACGAGGGCGAGGACGCATTCAACATCACGCGCCTTGTGAACGCGCCGTCCGTGCTGATCGAAATGGGCTTCATATCAAATCAGGAAGACGCTTCAAATCTGCTCGACCCCACGTGGCGCACAAAAATGGCTACCGGAATTACAAACGGTATCGCGGGCTTTCTTGCAGATTACAACCCCGAAACAAACGGCGCGGAATGATTTCCGGCATCCGTTAACGGGGAATTCAACACATTAAAACGATCGCGGGGAAAAGCTTTCCTGAAAGAAGCTTTTCCCCGCGAACTGCGTTAGTTATTAAAGACCGGATCATTATTCTTCGGCGGCGAGGCGTCTGCCCATGAGAATGCCCATGACGGACGACATCATAAGCCCGCGCGTCCAGCCCGAGGAGTCGCCGAGACAGTGGAGCCCCGGAACGTTCGTGTTGAAATCCGCGTCCATCTTCACGCGGTTTGAATAAAACTTGAGCTCCGGCGAATAAAGAAGCGTCTCGTTCGAGGCAAATCCGGGCACTACCTTGTCGACCGCGAGAATGAAGTTGATGATGTTTATCATCGAGCGGTACGGCATCGCCGCCGTTATATCTCCGGCGACTGCGTCAGGCAGCGTCGGACGGACGTTTGAACGTGTCAGTTCCTTCTGCCACGTGCGTTTGCCATCAAGGATATCGCCGAACCGCTGAACGAGGATGTGCCCCGCGCCGAGCATGTTCGTCAGCTCGCCGACCTTCTGCGCGTATGCGATCGGCTGATTGAACGGCTCGCTGAAATTGTGCGAACACAAAATCGCAAGGTTCGTATTGTCGGATTTCTTATCCTTGTACGAGTGACCGTTGACGACGGCAAGATCGTTGTCGTAATTCTCCTGGCTCACAAAACCGCCGGGGTTCTGGCAGAATATGCGCACCTTGTTCTTGAACGGCTTCGGATATCCGATCAGCTTTGACTCGTAGAGCGCACGGTTTATAGTCTCCATGACCTCGTTGCGCACCTCGACTCTGACGCCTATATCGACGGTGCCGGGCTGATGCGCGATGTTGTAGCCAGCGCAGATATGTTCGAGCCAGTCCGCCCCGCGCCTGCCCGTGGCAATTATCGTGCGCGGCGCGCGAATCTCGCGGTCTTCCCCGTTTTTAGATATGACGACGCCGCGGCACGCCCCGTTTTCAAGCAGCAAGTCGGAGCACTCCCAGCCGAATATAAGCTCAACGCCGTGTTCGGCAAGATAATGCTCGATCGAAAGATATAAAGCGTGGCTCCGCTCTGTGCCGATATGACGGATCGGGCAGTCCACGAGCTTGAGCCCGGCGCTGATGGCGCGCTTCCTGATCTCCTTGACCTCATCGGAATTGTTGATGCCTTCGATTTTTGTATCCGCACCGAATTCGAGGTAGATGCTGTCAGCGTAGTCGATAGTCTGCTGCGCGAGCTCTGGCCCTATCAGATCAGGCAGATCACCGCCGACCTCATACGAAAGCGAAAGCTTCCCGTCCGAAAACGCGCCCGCTCCGGAGAATCCGGTCGTAATATTGCAGTAAGGCTTGCAGTTTACGCAGACGTGCGTCTTGTCCTTCGGACATACACGTTCTTCGAGCGGTTTTCCCTTTTCAACTATCGTAATTTTTTTGCCGCTCCCGCGCCGGATCATTTCAAGCGCGGTAAAAATCCCGGCAGGACCCGCCCCGACAATTATAACATCCGTTTTCAAAGAAAATCTCACTCCTCCCGGCGGCTTCCCCGCCTTGATATATTGTATCACAACGTCTCACCGCCGTCAATATTAATAAATCCGGACAAACTGCGTATTGCCGCGCGGCGGCAGCATTTTCGTTTAAAAAATCTCCCGCTCGGATTTTTGCGATTATATTTGAAACTTCGGCATAAGTGTGGTATACTGATTGCAGCATTAGTGAAAGAGGACATTTTTATGACAAAGACAAACGCGCAGCGCATGCTCGACGCTGCCGGAATAAAATATGAAACGGTTTCGTACGAGGTCGACGAAGACGACCTTTCCGGAACGCACGCGGCGGAAGTGAGCGGCATCGATCCGGATATGATGTTCAAAACGCTTGTCGCCAAAAACGAACGCGGAGAATACCTCGTCTTCTGTATACCCGTCGGCTGCGAGCTTGATTTGAAAAAATGCGCCGCTGCCGCGGGCTGCAAGAGCGCCTCGATGATACACGTGCGCGATCTTTTGTCCGTTACCGGATATATACGCGGCGGCTGCTCGCCTGTCGGCATGAAGAAGCGATTTCCCACATTTATCGACGAGGCGGCTGAACTTTATGACATGATCTACGTCAGCGCCGGTATGCGCGGACTGCAAATGAAGGTCAAAACGACCGAGCTTGCATCGTTTACGGGTGCAAAAATTGCCGACCTCACGGCAAGATGAGCGAATATGCTTAATTTAAAAACGGGATGCGTACCGCGAAATGATACGCACCCCGTTTTTGTTATGCAGCGATTGCATCAAAGCGCGCCCGCGCATTGACTTTCATACGCCCAACTTCTCAGGAACACCGATCATATCAAGCAGCCGCTCAACCGCGATCGAGTTTGCGTCATTTTTGCAGCGCTTGCGCATCTCGCGCTTGAATTCTCCCGGAATATCGTCCATCCGCCTTTTCCACGTGCGAAACGCTTCCCACGACTTTCCCTTTTCCGCACCTATGAAGAAAGCGATGCTCTTGAACTTCGCCGCGAGAAAATCAATATAGCCGACAGGAGCGGCGGAATACTGCGTGTTCTCAGCCAAATCGAGAATTATATTCAATATCTTATCGTAAACATCAAACGCGTTCGGCTCGCGCGCCTTGTTCCGCAGCTTGCCGATCACATTGTTGAGAAAAGAAATATAGCTCGAATAAATATACCGGAACTCGTAGTCTATGCCCCTCACTTGTCTGATTATTGCAAGCCTTTCTTCCCTGTCGTCTGTAAAACGCTTGAAAAAATCTTCGTCCGCGCCGCTGAACTTCGCTATAAGCTCGTTCACCTGCTGTTTCTGTATATCAATATTCCCTTTGTATTTCTTCGCAAATTCGGCGAGCTCTGAAAGAAAATCGTCAAGACTCCCGATCTCCTCGATTATTATATCGTTGCTGTCACGGTACGGAACGGCTGAATTCGCGTTTTCCCGGTACAGCAGCTGTATTATGGGCATTTCATATGCGAGCGAAACATTCGTATACACGTTCTGACAGTAATCGACGGCAGACAAGACATTGAGGTCGTTAAGCGAATAGCCGATCATCAGAACGGTCGATTCCTTTATAAGGAAGGGGAGCCGCGCGTGCCTGTAATCGGACGCCCGCAGCGTATGCGTGTAGTCCTCGTTTGTGATCACTATCGACTCCGGGTCAGACCTGCTTCCGTGTATGTGGTAAACGGGAATAAAGTCCTTCGTTTTGAAGTAGCTGTCGCGCGGATTTATCGGAAACGCCTTTTCGTGCAGGATCTTTTCGATTATCTGGTCGTAATTCGTCGTCACGATCCAGTTCGGAGAGAGAACATCGAAGAATTTTTCGTACTTCAAGATCATCTCGGCTGAGGGCGACACATCGACAATATCGGCGATTATGTATTTGAGCATCCGCTCCGCGTCTCTGTATGTGACATCGTTTTCCTGTGCGTATTCCTCACAAATCGCTGTCGCCGCCTGCGGATACGGCATACCGCGATTGAGAATTTCAGCATCAACGCCGAGCCGTCCGCATACCTCAGACAGCATCCCGCGCCAATCATACGACCCATCCTGCCCATTGTCCAGAAGGAGCGCCTTATTGAATCCCGACCCGATGAACAGACCGAGAGTTTCCGCGCGCGACGCCCTGCAGATCGTCGCAAAAATATCTTCCTTTGTCCGAATATTTTCAGCTTCCATCTTATCTATCACCCCATAAATTTAAAATGACAAAATCAACGGCAAAGCCAGGCAACGGCACGGGCAAGCCTGCCGTCCGGGTCGCGAAAATGTCCGCCGGGTTCAAGTCTTAAAACTACCTCGTCAGCACTTTTCGCGGCGATCTGTCGGGTCTTTTCGGTTGCGTCCGCCACAGTCGCCATCAGCGCGTCGCGGGTGTTTTTTTCCTTTCCGCCGAGGCTGAGATATATCCTGCCGCCGGGAGGATGAAGTTTCAGATATTCTTCCCATCCCGGATACCAAAGCGAGCCGGAGCAACTGCCGCAGCCGTCAAATTTCACGGTTTCTTCTGTTTTTTCGCACAGCTTCGAATGAAGATACAGCGCCGCAAGCCCGCCGAGAGAATAGCCGACAATGAAATACTTTCCTCGGCTAAGCTCGCCCCGCGCATGTGAGCACATCGCGCAAACGCTCCGCCCGAAAGCATCAGCACCTCCGGAAAATTCTCGCCCGCCTCCGACATCGGCGCGCCATGGCGTGAAATCCTCGTCCCAGTTTACGTTCACTGGCGCCGCGAGCCACAGCGGCGGCGCACCCGTCTCCGCGAGCTTGTCCGTTACCGTGTCAGCCGCATCATCCCCGGCGAGCAGCACAATAAACGGCGAATCCGCCCCCAGCGTGCCAAACGATAATAAATTCCAGGCTTTTCCTTCGAATTCACAAATCATAAAACGAATATTTCCTTCAGAGCAAATGAGAACGTTCGCCAATGATAACAATTTGATTGGTGCAATTGCGCCGCAAAACCGCAAAGATATTAAACCACGAAGCAAAAATGCTTGCTTGCAAGGGCATTTTTGCGAGGCCGTCAATATCGAGTCTGCGGCGCAAGCCGCAGCAAAAGCGACGCGCGAGCAACGCTTTTGGGATTTACGGAGTAAATCCACGAAGATATTATACCATGATTTCGATTGAACGTAAGTTCAATCGGCGCCGCGAAGCGGCGGGCAGCGGCGAAGCCGATGCAAATCAGCCGTCAATATCGAGTCTGCGACGCAAGCCGCGGCAAAAGCGGCGCTGAAAGCGACGCTTTTGGGATTTACAGAGTAAATCCACGAAGATATTATACCACCGAAATTTTAAAAAATCTACTGCTCTGTAAGATGATTTAACAGACGATCAAAAATATATGACAGGAGGAAAACCTTTTCCCCGCCGCACAATATAATAAAAAGCGCCGGGGCCGCATTTTCAGCGGTCCCGGCATTTGTTATTGGGGATTATCTATTTGCTTTTTTGCCGCGCTTTGTGAACTCAATTGCGATCATCACGAGCGCTCCCGCCGAAATAACCACTACAACAGCCCAAACCATGAACGATGATTCATCGCCCGTCTGAGGCGGCGTATCGGGTTTCGTGTCCGGCTCTGTTTCGCTCGGTTCTGTTTCAACCGGTTCGCTCTCGCTCGGCTGATTAGGATCTATCACGCCGCAGTCGCAAACGCCATCCTTAAAGCTGTGCTCCTCGGTTGCCGTCTTATAACCGCACTCGCATTCTTTCCAGTGACCCGTCTCGTCATTCTTGCTCACGAGATTGTGATCTTCAGTCGCTGTCTTGTAACCGCATTCGCACTCTGTCCAGTGACCTGTCTCGTTGAACTTGCTTACGAGTGTGTGATCCTTATGCTCTGTTTCATAACCGCATTCGCACTTTTCCCAGTGACCGGTTTCATCGTAGTCGCCCACAAGGTCGTGCTTTTCAGTTGTCGTCTTATAGTCGCAATCCTTGCACACGCTCCAGTGTGTCGTATCATCATGCTTCGTCTCGAAGTTGTGATCTACATGAGCCGTTTCGTAGTGGCAATCCTTGCACTCGTCCCAGTGTGT